>CAVSHK010000045.1:0-3801 GCA_963727705.1 uncultured Bacteroidota bacterium | reverse complement strand
TTCCGGGGCGATATAACAAAAATAACAGATAAGTCAAATCGTGGAAAACGTTTAACGGAATTGGAAGAAAAATCCCTTCACGCATATATACAGGAAATAGAACAGACACAAAAAGAACAAAATGCACGAATAATTGATGGTTTATCATCATCGTTGTTCACGATGGACGATTTTTATAAAGAAGATAAGTGGTAAGAAGTTGTTATAGAAAAAGTTAAAAAAGGAGATGATAAAATGACAGAAATTAAAATTACTTTAAGGGTAAGACCGCCAATAACAGCAAACCAGAGAAAACAAATATTGCAATACATAAAAAGCACACTTGGTGATAGCACGAAAGTGTTGGACGGGCGTGTTATTAGTGAGCCGAGCATTGATATTGATGCTGATATTTTTATTGAAGGCAGGATGTCAAAAGATTCAAAAACAATCCTGAATGATTTGATTAAAAATTACTTGCCAATAGGTAAAAAAATAGTTTTTGCACCGTAAAGCAATTCGAACTGACAACGTAAAATAGATAAAAAATGAGGGGTGATGCTTATGGCAGAAATGTATAGAAGGTGTGGCAGAAAAGTCAAAAGAACTGAAATGACACCGAAACAATTACAAGCATCAATTAAGTGGTGTAAATCTGAAATTGCTAAACTGCAAAAGGAATTAAACAAAAGTAATGCAAGGACAATATAAAAAATTAGGGGGGATAAACAATGGACATTAAAGAACCGCAATTTGAAAACACAAATCATATTTGCCCGGTATGTGGTAAAACAAAGTTAGAGCATATTGTTGATACAATGACAGAACGGTGTCCTGACCCAGATTGCAAACATTCTTTTACACAGGAAGTTAATACAAGCGACAATGAAAATTTAATTGATTTAAGGGATACGGCATCACCTCATAAAAAATATCCTGTAAATAAAGGTATTTATGATAAGCACATGGAGGCCACAAAGAAAAAGGCAGAAATAGCAATGGCGGAAAAAATTGAAAGTGATAACAAGCAGATGAATGGCGTTAATGCAGAAGCAATGTATATAAATGCCTCTAATAAATTAATTGAACGAATAGGCAATATAGCCATTGGCAATAAGATTCCAAAATATAATCCATTGTCTGAATTGAGTGGTAAACCAATTCAGCAATTGTTTTTAGAACTATTTAATTCAAAACGATTGGTTATTAGACCGACATTAAAAAAGGATGATGTATTTGGATACAAAGTTGATGTTTCGTTTAGCAATATACCAAGGGATATTCCATATAGAACTTTGTATTATGATGCTGTGCAAGATAAATGGAAAACAGGAAAATTGTTAAACGAATTTGGAAGAGCTGTTCACGAAGAATTAACTGATGAAATTATTGAAGATATGTTAGACCAAGCATCTAAATGATCAAACAACGGCTGGGGTATACCCATTTAAATGAATTGCCTATAAATAAACTTACCGCGTTAACATTATTAGTTTTAGAAATAAATTGTTTAATTGATACTGGTAAATATGACAACATTACATTAAAAAATATGGCTGGTTTGGGGTCAAACCTTGCTTACAGCATTGATGTTTCACAAACATTTTATCAAGTCTGTATGCAAGGTTTGACCCCACTACCCTTGTGGTCTCAGGCTATTCCATGCAATTCGTTTACCTGGTGCCTTCCAGCGCTTCCAGTGGTAGTACCGCCGCTCGTTCATCAGTAATATCTCGCAGCACTGTTTGATGCTGGCTCCTGATTCTTCTATGGCCTTTAAAAGAGCTTCCCGGGCCTCTCTCACTATCTTTTTGCCTCTCATCGGCCGACTATTCCAAGTTCACTTTTTTTTTGAGAATCAGGTACTCCTGGCTCATCTCAGCCAGGGCTTTTTCCTTCGCCGCAAGTTCGGCTTTTAGTTTCTCATGCTCGCCATAGTCGACCTTAAGTGGTTTCTTCCGGTATTTGTTCCGCCCAAGTTCTTCTTTTGCCGCTTTCTCTACCTGTTGCCTTATCTTTGACAGTTCAGCGGGGTACATCCCGTTTTTCCTTAAAAATGACGAAAATGACGCGACGGGGTCAGGCCTTTACCTGATACTTGATAAAGAAATGTGTACTTGATGGCTGGTTTGGGGTCAAACCTTGCTTACAGCATTGATGTTTCACAAACATTTTATCAAGTCTGTATGCAAGGTTTGACCCCACTACCCTTGTGGTCTCAGGCTATTCCATGCAATTCGTTTACCTGGTGCCTTCCAGCGCTTCCAGTGGTAGTACCGCCGCTCGTTCATCAGTAATATCTCGCAGCACTGTTTGATGCTGGCTCCTGATTCTTCTATGGCCTTTAAAAGAGCTTCCCGGGCCTCTCTCACTATCTTTTTGCCTCTCATCGGCCGACTATTCCAAGTTCACTTTTTTTTTGAGAATCAGGTACTCCTGGCTCATCTCAGCCAGGGCTTTTTCCTTCGCCGCAAGTTCGGCTTTTAGTTTCTCATGCTCGCCATAGTCGACCTTAAGTGGTTTCTTCCGGTATTTGTTCCGCCCAAGTTCTTCTTTTGCCGCTTTCTCTACCTGTTGCCTTATCTTTGACAGTTCAGCGGGGTACATCCCGTTTTTCCTTAATATTTCTCCAACCGGTGCTCCAGGAACCGATGCCTCCTGGTATATCCTCCACTTTTCCTCTGCGCTGAGTTTCTTCTTTCCGTTCTTTTTAACATTCTCTTCCATTTTACCGCCTCCTTTGGTATCATTTTATCAGGAGGCTGGTTTATACACAACTCCTATACGCTCTTTACTGTCCTTATCGAAAATTTTCTGGGCCCGGCACGTATGTTTTTTTGTTAAAGGAGAAAAAGATGGAAAAAAAATCTAAAGCTATAATTATTATAATTATATGTATATTTGGGTATTGTGATATTTATGCTTCACAAATTAATAAAATTAGAATATCTAACAATGATCTTTTCCTAGAAAGAAATGGCAATAAATTTCAATTAACTAATGACCAAAAAGAAAAGGATAATATTAAAATTTCCAATGATGGAAGTAAAATAATTTTTAGTTATAAAAAGAAGCGAAATGAAAAAGACACAAAAATAGTGACTTGTGATTTAAATAAGCAAAATAGTTTGTCAATATATAGGGCATATCATGAAATAAAAAAAATGGATTGGATTAATAATTTTGAATTTTATGTATTAGGTAATTTTGAAAGAGGGAGCGAATTATTTACGATATATAAAATTGGGAACAAACAAATATTCAGAGAATTTTGGGGTAGGTGTTTTAGTTTGTCACCAAATAAAGACAAGTTAGCGTATTTGAACATTATTGGAGCGCATGAATTTAACCCAGATAAAATTTTTATAGACAGTGTGGATAATTCTGATAGTGCCAATGTAAGTCCTGCGGAAATAAAAGGTGACAATCTTGATGTAGACAACCAATTCAAAGTAATAAGTGATATTGCTTGGTTAGACGATGACGATGTTGTTTATGTATATAGTTTTGAGAAAAAATCTTATGTTTACAAAGTAAAATTTACTACGGATAATGACGTTCAACATTTTACAGCGTATAATATTAAATTAAAAAATGATTTTAGGTATATTAATACAATGGAAATTGTGAACAATCAGTTAAACCTTTATGGACATATCAGTGTTGGAATCAAAATTATTATGAAGAGAGAAAATATTGCAATTTTTTAGTAACAAATATCAAGGGGAAATTATGAAAAAATTGAAACATGAAGAGTTAATCATTAAAAGCTCGGGTGTTTTTATTTTATATTAATCTTTTATCATTTGCGCAAACAAAAAA
>CAVSHK010000044.1:0-26267 GCA_963727705.1 uncultured Bacteroidota bacterium | reverse complement strand
CTTAAAATTTATTTCATGGGCAATTGCATTAGGAAGTGGAACATCAGGAGGAACGTTGGCTCCATTACTTACTATTGGTGGTGCAATAGGTTCATTATTGGGAATGGGGATAATTGGATTATTCCCTCAATCGGGTATTACAATTCCCCTTGCCGGCTTAGTGGGCATGGCAGCAATGTTCTCAGGTGCATCACGTGCATTGTTAACTTCAATTATTTTTGCGCTTGAAGCTACTTCTCAGACTAATGCTTTGCTTCCTCTCCTTGGAACATGCCTTACTTCCTATTTTGTTTCCTTTTTGCTAATGAAGCATACAATTATGACAGAAAAAATTGCACGACGAGGTGTAAAAACTCCGCATTCCTACGAACCGGATATATTAGAAAGACTGACAGTAAAACAAGTTATCAATGACAGTGTGCCAATAATAAGTGAAGATAGCAGTATAAAAGATGTTCTGGAACGGTTAAAAGAAGAACAGGGTTTTAAATCAAATTATTTTATCATTTCAAACAACAATGGAGAATACAAAGGCATATTAAGTCCTTTGAGTTTTTATGGTACCAACAATTCACAAGAAAACAAAATTGCAACTTTATTAAATGAGAACCATATATTTATAGGGTTAAATGACACGCTGCGCAGCGCTGCTGAAATAATGGCAAAGGAAAATATGGATGTCTTACCGGTCGTATCAAATGAGAATAAAAGTATAGTTGGCATTTTATCTTATCACGACATCATTGCAACATACAAACAAGGAATCGATACCCATGAAACGAAGCGTCCTCATATTTCTTTAAATATAATTGGGCTGAAAATGTAATTCTATGGACAAAAATCAACATCTGGTATTAGGTAAAAAAAGAAATAATTTATGTAAATGAAAATATACTAAAACAGTCCCGATGGATTTTTAAATACAATTAAGAGTATAAAATTTATGACATAGTATTAAATGGAAAAGTCTCAAAAAAGTTGGTACAAAATAATTCAAGCACTTTCGTTGGACGTGGTTACCGGAGCCATTACCTTTTCGCTTGCTATTAGTCGGTATTATGGAGTTCAAACTCCTTGGAGTATAATGATCAGCTTATCTATTGCAACTTGGATTATTTACACATTCGACCATTTATTAGATGCTAACAAAATTAAAGGCAAGGCTTCAACTTACCGGCATCAATTTCATCAAAAATATAAAAGGGCGCTTATTGTTGCTATTTTTATATTGTTAAACATTGGTGTCATCATAATGTGCAAGATGCCACTATCTTTAATCGAAATTGGATTAATTGGTGTACTTGTTTGTTTTGTATATTTTTTATTATTACAAAAGACTTCATTTTGGGCAAAAGAAATTTACGTAGCTGTAATGTATACTTTTGGATTATTTGCAGGCCCTGTTTTTCTTTCATATCAACACATTCAAATAGTTCAATGGTTACTGATACCGCAAATTTTTTTACTGGCATTTTCTAATCTGTTGATTTTTTCATGGTATGATTTCTTAAAAGATCAACGAGATAAACAGCCTTCTATGGTCATACATTGGGGAATGCATAAAGCCAATGAAAGAATACAGTTTATTTTAGCAATAGGCGTTATTTATTGCTTTGTAATTATTTTTTTGAATGTTGATGAATCTACTTTTGCTTTTCAAATTGTTATATTATTAATGTATAGTGTATTAATAATGCTATTTAAAAAAAATGATTTGTTTCGAAAAAATGATCTTTACAGGATTTTTGGCGATGGTGTTTTTTATATTCCACTTTTGTTTATAATGTATGCGAAGCATTAACTATAATAATATCGCTTTTTTCTATGATGTTCTTTGCAAATTAATTTTTGGACGAAAAATTAAAAATGCACAAATAAACTCATTGCAATACATTCCCTCCGATTCCAAAATATTAATCGTTGGTGGCGGTACAGGTTGGATATTAGAGGAAATTGCTAAAATCCATTCTTCCGGCTTGAGAATAATATACATAGATAGTTCTTCTAAGATGATTCAATTATCAAAAAAAAGAAATGTAGCTTTTAATACAATCGAATTTATTCACGCCTCCATTGAAGATGTTAATTTATCTCAACAAAAATATGATGTAGTGTTAACACCATTTTTATTTGATAATTTTTCTCAATCCACTGCACTGTTCGTTTTTAAAAAATTAGATGCAACCTTAAAATGCGGTGGATATTGGTTTTACACAGATTTTTACATTTCAGAAAAAAACAACTATCAGCAAAAAGCAGTTCTGAAATTGATGTATGTCTTTTTTCGGTCAATGTGCAAAATTGAAGCGGAGAAGCTTCCTGATATGACTGATTGTTTTTCGTTATATAAATCAATTAGCAATAATTACTATTGTAATAATTTTATAATCACACTGGTTTTAAAAAAATAATTGATAGAAGTGAACTCAACACACAAAAGGTTCATACCAAACTTGATTCGATATTTTTGAAATGATTGACTTTAACCGACGTTAAGGTTCTGTTAGTCTCATATCTTTAAACCATGCTAATACCTTATTTTAATCCTTTAAGATAATTTCATTCCTTTTCTCATAAGATTTCTTATTATTCCTTTTCCAAAATATCCTTTTTAAGGAACGATAAAATTTTTTATCCGTTGGATATTTTCTATGGGAAGTAATATTGTTAAAAATTAGTGCAACAATAAATAAAATTACAGCTCCTATAAAAACTGGAGCGATAACATAGTTGTATCCTAAAACTTTCACTTTTTCCGAACCAATAACAGCAATTAACGCAGTTGCGCCACCGGGAGGATGCAACGTTTTGTCATTTGCATTAATACGATGGAAGAAGCCACAGCAAGGGGAGCCGTAAGCCAGATG
The DNA here is from genome assembly GCA_963727705.1 of uncultured Bacteroidota bacterium. Classification (GTDB taxonomy): domain Bacteria; phylum Bacteroidota; class Bacteroidia; order 2-12-FULL-35-15; family 2-12-FULL-35-15; genus 2-12-FULL-35-15. Next base: position 23,400 of record CAVSHK010000044.1, on the reverse strand, counting down.
ATATCGGGCAACATTCGATAAATTGTTACACCTGTAATTGCACAAACCAAATGCCCTCCTATTAAATTGCGAGGTTGTGCCATAGGGCTTTGAATTTGTCCGTATACCAATACACTTGAAGCTCCGAACGAACCAATAAGAAATAAATTTTCATAGTTGGTTAGTATGCGACTTTGAAAAAAAGCAATAAGTCCTATACCAATAAAAGCACCAACAAACGACCAAAAGTGCTCTTTATAATCCACTAATGTTTCTTTATAAACTATGTATCTTGAAACCCGCAAACCCCGTTTTATTGTTTTTCTCATTTTCAACTTCTAATTACCAAATAATTTTATTTCGCAAACTTACAAGCTCATCAGCGATTTAATTTGCAGTTTTTTTAGGTTAATTCCTTTTCCAACCCAATGACCTTCGGAAGCAGAATGTCATTCTCTAAATGCAGATGTAAATCTTGTTCAAATTCCCTGAGCAAAGCAAAGGTTACTTTATACGTATTACAAGCATCTTGTGGTGGATTATACTTGTTACTTAATTCTTCAATTTTTCTAAAACGGTCTCCTTCAGTAATGTGTTCATGCATCATCATTTGAATTGGGTTTGCAACTGTTCCAAATTGTGGTACAGCTAATCCTCCATTTTCCTGTTTTACTTTTACCTTTATGAGTTAACACCTTTGTATTCTATTTATGAATAATTTAATTCCTAAATAAGGAGTTATGAAAGAGTTTCGTTCAAAATTCTTTAAATGCCAAAAAGAATAAAACAAAAAAAATTGTTGCTGAAAACAATAATTGTTTCCAATAACAATTAAAATTATCAATGATGGGTTTTGTAGTTTTGAGGATTGGTTAAAGCATTGTAGTTTTGATTTTCATCTTTTTTATGCTGCCTTATTATAATACCTTCAGTTTTATGTTCAACATTTTTATTTTGTCGTTTGTAATTGCCCGAACCTGCTGTAGGTTCAATATACTCTACTTCATAGGACTTATTTTTACGCGTATTATAAGGATGCTTGTAATCATTTTCCGAGTTAAAAATGCCTGACATATCAGTTTGTCCTATTGCTACTTCTGTTCCTATCAAACACAGAGCAACGATAATTTTTTTTAGTGTGTTCATGGCTTTTAAGTTTTTAAAATAGATGACTATTTTCCATTTCAAAATTACTTTAAGCCAATGGCGATGTAAATAACGAGTTTTACGGATTTTTTACTCAGTAAAATTACTGAGTTAGGAAATGTATTTACACTAATTTTCCCTGGAATGCTTTTGTAATTAACTCTGCGGTATTAGCCACTTTTAGCTTTTTCATAACATTTATTTTATGAGTCTCTACCGTTCTCGGACTTATGGACAAAGTATCTGCAATCATTTTTGCACTTAAGCCTTTTACCACATATTTCAGTACCTCCTTCTCTCTTTCTGATAACGGTTCATCAGAAGATTTGTTTGAAGCTATATTACCCAACAAAACGTTTGATACAGTAGGAATATAATAATTGCCCCCCGAAGCCACTGTCATTATTGCCTGATATAGTTCATCGGGTTCCGTATTTTTAAGTAAATATCCTTTAGCTCCGTTTTGAATAGCTTTTACAGCGTACTCTGCCTCTTCATGCATGGTTAAAACAATTGCTTTTACATCAGGATATTTTTTTTGCATGATGGCTAACGATTCTATACCATTTAATTTAGGCATGGAAACATCAATTAAAACAACATGAGGTTGAAGTTCTGATAAAAGTGAAATTAGCTCTTCCCCATCTTTTGCTTCCGCAATTACATTAAAATCTTTATTTTTTTTAAGCAAGGAACAAAAACCTTCTCTCACAAGGTTATGATCATCAGCTACAATAATGTTTATTTTTTCCATCTTATTTTAAACAAACGGTATAACAATGTTAATGCTCGTGCCCTTATTTATATCTGATGAAATTATAAATTGCCCGTTAAGCAAATGTACGCGTTCTTGCATGTTTTTTATACCGTTAAATTTCTTTTCGTTCGAACGGTTTATGTCAAATCCTTTACCATTGTCAATTACAAACAGATGAATGCCTTTTTCATCTGTTGTCATATTCAATTTAATAAGTGTTGCCTCAGCGTATTGAAAACAATTGTTTAAGACTTCCTGTACAATCCTGTACAAACTCACGGCTATTTCAAAATCAATTTTTTTAGAATTATTGCCTTCTTTGTAAGAATACTCCATTGGAACATTACTGTACTTAGAAGTGTTTTCAATCAGTTCATCAATTGCAGCTTTTAAACCAAAATCAATCAACACATTTGGCATCAGGTTACGAGATATGCGTTTAATTTCCTGAGTGGTATCGTCCAGCATCTTTTTTAATTCTTCCTTAGTCTGCTGCTCTTGCTCCATACTATTTGTTTTGAGCCTTATTGCGGTTAGCATTTGCCCTATCCCGTCGTGTAACTCTCTTGCCATTCTGCGCCTTTCTTTTTCCTGACCTTCGAGCAAAGCAATGGAGCGCTGTTTCATAAAATGCACTTTTTCCTCATTCAATCTTCTTAAATCATCACGCATTTGTAACAGAACATTACCGAGTTCATCTTGCTCACTTAAAGGATTATATTCTGCGGATAAATTTCCTTGTCCGATTTCATTTGCAAAATAGGAAGTTGTTTTTAATGCTTCCACTAATTGATTAAGAGCTTCGGTCATTTGCCCTATTTCATCACTACTACTCACCACAAGTTTTTGTTTGGGCAAAATTCCTTTAGAAAGGTTCAGCACCACACTATGTAAATTTAAAATAGGATTTGAGATTGTTCTTGAAAGTACCACTGTTATAACAACAATAAGGCATGATATTAAAATACCAATCCAAAATATATAATTACGAATTTCATAGACAGGTTTCATGGCTTCCTTCATATCCATTTCAGAAATGATAGCCCAATCAATTCCTTTAATATTTAACTTGCTGTAAACACTCAAAACATTTTCACCGCGATAATCAATAATTTCACCACTGCCATTTGTGCCGGACAAAGCCGATTCCGATGCTTTAGTTTTTACTCTTATTGATTCTGAGGCAGCATCAGGAAAAAATCGTGATTGGCTAAGCATAGTAAAATCATTTCCTACAATATAGGTTTCTCCTGTATTACCCATTCCGGTATGTTCGCGTAAAATATAATTTACAAAATCCATATCTTTTTCAAACAAAACAGCTCTGTTATTTTTATAATTTATATAATCTTCTATTTGTATTTTTTTTAAAATATTTATAGAAGCCAATTGGTCGGTGGTTCTTTTTATGAGCGCATTTTTAAATGCCTGATAGAAAATAACTGAAATAATAATTACCGTAAAAACACCAAATGAAAGGTAATACGCAATTAATTTATTGGAAATGGACTTCTTCTTGTTCAACGCAAAAGCTTTAAATGAATAGTGAGCTAATTTAATAAGAATATTGTTCAAGTTAACGAACGTTCGCTACACCTTCCGTATTCCATAAAACTTATGGTCAATAGATAAATTGGTTTTAAAATATATTGAATTCCCTTTCTACATTTTTAAAAATTCATTAATAAACAGACTATGTGTGTTAGTTTGTTCAAGTAGGGATTGATAACGTGGTGTTTCGAATCAAAGGTAGAGTGCTAAACAGCAAAGACAAGATTTTTAAAGGTTATATGATGTTCACTATGGTACTCACGCAAGTGTTTCACCAAACCGTTACAGCATTTGCTTTAGGGTTTACAGGTTAAGGGTGAAAAAATCCCAAAACAAATGAATACGAAAACAATCAATGTAATATTGTAACTATAATATTTGTAATTTTTCTGCCATTAATTATGATAGAGTTAATGATAATATGTTCAACCGATTTTACTTCTAAAGGTTATATGGTGTTCATGTAAAACCTCAGTTACCCGACGCAACAAACCTAGACAATGATTATGAATGCAGCCATTGTGATCATAGCAATAACATCTTAAAAAAGTATTCTTTTATTTTATTGACATCATCATTTTGGTAATTTTTTGATAACCATTATCAATAGTAAAATAATAGCTTCCGGCTGCAAGGTTCTCTGAAGAATAATTGATCGTATTTACGCCGGAAGTGGCGCGAAGATTACTTCTATGCAGCTCTCTTCCATATAAGTCGTAGATATAAAAATCTACGTTACCACTTTCCGGCGAAGTAAATTTAATGTTTACTATATCATTAAATGGATTAGGGCTGTATTGTATTATATCAAATACATTTGAAGCAACAGTTTCTATAGCTAATACCGATCCCTTACCAACTACAAACACCATTGTATCGGCAACATAGTTTGGAGAATACGTTTCTAATACTTGGTCGCCATACTGAGAAGTATGAATAACACCATAATCTGTTACAGTAAATTCTGTAGCATACGATTGATTGTTACCTTTTGGTAAAGTACCCGATACTACAAAGCAGCCAATTTCTCCCGGATAAAAAATACAGTTCGGTCTTCCGCATTGGTATGTTAAACCGGGAGGCAGGTTGACAATATTCGTTAAAAAACTGCTATCAATGTTAACCACGTTGCCTTGTTTGTTCGTGTATGTAAAAGGTACCGAATAAGTAAATGTTTGGTTAATGGTTAAATTGCTGGTATCAACTGCAGGTAATGATTTAGGAAATATGCCGGGTGTTGCTAATGTAATAGATGGATCTGGAGAACAAGTATTAACAGGAGGAGTAGTATAAACTACTTCATTACCATAAACTGTTCCATTGGCATTGGTAGCATACGTGCGCACATAATATGTTGTACCAGGAGACAAGCCGGTTATTGTGTCGGTAAAGGCACCTGTTCCTCCAGCGTCAACTGTTTTAGTTGTAAGAGACTGTTGTTGGGTTTGGAGATGTACTCCAAACAGTACCTTTAGCAGTTACCGGAGAACCGCCATCACTCGTTACATTGCTTTTTACCTTGGCCGTTGCCGTATTAATAACATGCACCGTTGTGGTATTAGTGACAACTGCCCCTACGCCAATAGTAATGGTATTAGTGGATGTAACAGTAGTAGTGCTTATACATGCTGCATTAGAAGTAAGCACACAGGTTACGGCATCTCCACTGGTAAAAGAAGAAGATGTGTAGCTGGTACTATTTGTTCCTACATTTGAACTATTTACTTTCCACTGGTAAGTCGGCGATGTACCTCCGTTAGTAGGACTTGCCGTGAAAGTTATGGATTGACCAGCGGATGTTGGGTTTGAACCCGCAGTAACAGCAATGGTAACAGAGGGTGTTACAATAGCTGTTACATTCATGGTGATTGTGTTTGACAGGGTCGTTGTTGGGCTGATACAAGATAAATCAGACGTCATTATACAACTTATCTGCTGTCCGTTTGTTAATGAACTTGAAGAATATGTAGCACTATTTGTTCCTACATTTCCGCCGTTTACCATCCACTGGTAAGTTGGGCTTACGCCACCATTGGTTGGAGTAGCTGTAAATGTTGCAGTGCTTCCGGCACATATGGTGTTGGTGCCTGAAAGGAGTATAGAGGGTGCTACTATGGTGGTTATGGTCATAGTAGTACCACTTGAAGTTGCTGTTGGACTGGTAATGCAACTTGCGTTGGAAGTAAGTACACAAGTTACTACATCTCCGTTAGCAAAGCTGGATGACATAAATGGATTTGTGGTTGCAACAGTTCCTCCATTTATACTCCAGACATAAGCAGGTGATGTGCCACCATTGGTAGGTGAAGCGGTAAACGTTACTGACTGACCTGCGCATGAAGGGTTATTACCGCTTGTAATGCTGAATGTAACAGATGGTGTTATTGTAGGAGTAACATTCATTGTAATAGAATTAGAAGTAATGGTTGAACTGCCGCAAGATAAGGTTGACGTCATGTTGCAAGTTACTACCTGTCCGTTTGTTAATGAAGCATCAGTATAAGTTGTGCTATTGGTTCCAACAGAATTACCTCCCACCATCCATTGATAGCTTTGTGCTGATCCGGCATTGGTTGGTGTTGCAGTAAAGGTTACTACAGTTCCGGCACAAATAGAATTTGTGCTACCCGCAATTGTTACCGAAGGCGTAACCGTGTTAGTGGTAATACTCATGGTGACGGTATTAGAAGTTGCAGTTGCAGTGGTTATGCAATTAGCATTTGATGTAAGTATACACGACACCGCATCTCCGTTAGCAAAGCTGGATGAGGAATATGTGTTACTGTTAGTTCCGACAGTTCCTCCATTCACACTCCAAGCATAAGTTGGTGTTGTTCCTCCATTAGTTGGAGCCGCAGTAAATGTTACCTGCGAACCTGCACAGGTGGTATTACTACCACTCGAAATATTGATGGAAACAGATGGTGTTACCGGTGCTGTAACAATCATACTGATTGAGTTAGACGTAACTGTTGCCGTACTTGCACAACTCGCATTGGAGGTAAGTATACATGCTACCACGTCTCCATTAGCGATACTTGATGAGCTATAAGTATTACCCGTTCCTACATTGTTGTTATTTAATGTCCATTGGTACGCAGGGTTTGTTCCACCGTTGGTGGCTGTGGCTGTAAATGTTATTATTGCTCCCGAACAAATGGTGGTGGAACCGGAAGTAATAGCAATAGAAACACCAGGTGTTACAGTTGGGGTAACACTCATAGTAATGCTATTAGACGTAACTGTTGGCGTGCTTACGCAACTGGAATTGGATGTAAGTACACAGGTTACAACATCTCCATTTGTTACACTTGGTGCGGTATAAGTATTGCTGTTTGTTCCGGTAACTCCTCCATTCAAGCTCCATTGGTAGCTAGGGGATGCTCCCCCGTTTGTTGCTGTTGCTGTAAACGTTACCGCAGTTCCTGCACAAATAGAGGTTGAACCTGCAGAAATGGTTATAGAAGGGGTAAGTTGCCCTGTAACTGCAATAGTAATGGTATTTGAGTTGGCGGTTGCAGGGCTTGCACAAGCTGAACTTGATGTAATTATACATGATACCACATCTCCGTTAGCAAAACCCGATGAAGAGTAAGTATTGTTAGTTCCGACTGTTCCTCCATTTACACTCCATACATAAGTTGGTGTTGTTCCGCCATTTGTTGGAGTTGCAGTAAACGTGGCTACCTGCCCTGTACAAGTAGGATTATTATCAACTGAAATAGTAACGGAAGGTGTAGTGCTTGAAGTTACAGAAACACTAGTTGTTCCAACAGAACTTGTGCAATTATTCAATGTAACAGTAACAGAGTATGTTCCGCTCATTGCAGTTGTAGCATTTGCAATTGTTGGTGTTGGGGATGTAGATGTGAATGAATTTGGACCTGTCCAACTATAAGTGGCGTTGGATACTGTTGAACTGGTTAAATTAATAGTTGAACCGCCGCATAAAGTGCTATTGCTGCTTACTGTTGGTGTTGAAGGTGTAGTGGTAACCGTTGCTGTAACTGACGTTCGCGAGGCAGTTGTACATCCTCCGTTTGTTGCATCCACATAATAAGGGGTAGTAGCAGAAATACTTGGGGTAATAAAACTTGTGCCTGTTCCCAAAGAGCTTCCTCCGGTAGAAGCTGCATACCAGTTAATAGTTCCTGTAGAAGCTGTAGCTCCTAATGTAACAGTACCGGCATCACATCTTGATGCGGGTGTTGTACCAGTAATCGTGGGTGTTGAATTTACTGTTAATGTTCCTGCATTGGAATTTGTTGATGTAGCACATGTGCCAGAACCTTTAATAACACAACGATATTTATAACCATTTAATCCGGTTGTAGAATTTGTTACTGTTAATGTTGCTGTAGTAACTCCACTATAAGGTGCAGACTTAGACAACTCTGTGTATTTTTTGATTCGCTGAACGCCTTACTATACGCCACTTTTAGAGGTGTGTGATTTTCTGTATATGTAAGTTTTAATGCACCCATTGCATTGCTAAAGTAATCTTTTTCTTTTTCATCTGAACATTTTTCAGTTGAAAAAAATAAAAAGTTTTCCGGTTGTAATGATGGTGTTTTTTCGTGCGCGCGACTAACTATAAAACCTTTTGTTTATTGTGTTTTAGCAAAAAAATATAGTTATAATTTTTTGTAACCCTTATTCGACTCCCCCCCGTTGCAATGGGTAAATAAATAATTTAACCTTTAATACTTAAAACCATGAGCAGACAAACAGGCTTAATAAAGCTTAAAGGCAATATCGGTGGTATTAGCTTTTATCGGTCCGAAGGTGAGGATTTAGCCAAGACGGCTAACGGGCCAAGTAAAGATAAAATCCTTAGTGACCCAGCTTTCGTGCGTACACGAGAGAACAACACGGAGTTTGGAGCTTCGGCAACCGCTGGTAAAGCACTGCGTTTAGCTCTTGTTACAGCAATACAGTCGATGGGTGACCCGCGTCTTGCTTCCAGGTTAACGAAGATTTTCAAAGAGATTAACCTGAAGGGAACGGGTGTAAGAGGGCAACGTCCTATTACTGTGAGTGCGAACAGAACCATGTTGCAGAACATTGATTTTAACGGCAACATCAGTTTTTCCAGTGTGTTCAACGCTCCTTTCTCGTTCACTAATAATGCTACACGTTTGCAGGGAACTATTACTATTCCTGCATTTTTACCAAGTAGTTTTATTCATGCACCTTCAGGAGCTACACACTTCCGTTTGTTGCAGGCAATAGGTGTAGTATCTGATTACGCTTTTAATACTACTACACTGCATTACGACCCGACAGATCCTTTGTTAAACACATTGGGTAATATCACCTACTCCGCTGTTACCGCACTTGGCAGCACTGCTACAGTTAACTTTTCATTGGTTACTGCACTGCCGGGTACTCCGACAATGACGGCAACGTCAAGTGTTGTACAGTGCATCGGTATTGAGTTCTTCCAACGTATCGGAACTACTGATTACCTGCTTGCACAAGGTAATTGCATGAAGTCGGTTAATGTCTATTAGTTTTTAGTGTTGGTTTCCGGTGAAAAAGCCTCGCATTTTTGCGGGGCTTTTTTGTGTTTTTACTTTTGATTGCATTAGAGCGCATCTAATCGCTTCAAGCCTTTCTATGGTATTGATATATTCCTAACACTTAGATATGATTGCAAATATCTTGTAATGATTTATAACTGATATTTATTTTTTCTATCACTCAGGCAGAACGCATTTAGCTCGTAAATAGCTTACAAAACCCGCCTTAGTCGGCTCATGTACGGCTCATGTACGGCTCATGTACGACTCATCTACGGCTAAAATTCTATGGTTTCTTTTAATTCAATTTTGTATTCTCCTTTTAAGTTTTCATCAATCCATTTTTTACATTGATTAAAAACTCCTTCTTCTGTTTGGTCTACAAACTGTTGTGATTTAAATTCAAAGTGGGCAATTGTAGCGTCTGCCCAAGAGTCTTTCTGAATATAATAGAGTACTGCTCCATAAAAATATCCCGTTTTATGAGAAGATACGTAAACATTAAAACTCCCTTTAATGTGTTTTAGATTGTAGGACTTTGTCCAATTAATGTTCGGATGTGCCATTTTTATTAATTTATTTAAAGTATAACATAGATTGTTTACAAAGAAAAGACTAAATAAATATTTGTTCTTTTATAGCTCGATTCTATTGAGGTTAGTAAAGTTAATGGATATAGCGTTGCATATGCAAAAAAGATGCAGGCTTTGAGGATTTTATTTTCTAAAAGCTGATAAAGGCAAAGCTTTTTTGCAGATAAGGTGCGCGGGATGGATTGCTTTTTCTTTTGTCTTAATCTTGCTGTTGTTGTTGTTGGGCTGTGGGAATGTGAAAAAGTTTTTTTCACTTTTAAAAATCAATAAAAAAACTTTTACACATTTCCACAGGCTATAAAATAAAATGCCTGCTGCCGGCAAGCCGCGCTTTATGGCGAGGTTTTCACCGAGCACGCGCACAAAAACGGCAAGTGTTACGTGTGCCAGGTTCATACGCCTTCGGGCGGGCGGTGTTTATATTTGCGCAGCCAAACACTGTGTGGTGGCGGCTATGAGGCAGGTATACGTAACTGTTGCCGACCGCTTTTTTTTCGGGGTGGCCAAGTAGATAAAATAAAATGAGTGGCTTTAGGCAAGCGTTTTATTTTATTGGCTTGGCTACGAAGGGTCGGCGTGTGTGGGCTGTCAGGGATTTGTGGCTATTTAATATAATGCAAATTATAACGACAACTAATTGCAGCCTAAGCCCTGTGCGTGCCTGCGGCATGATGTTGTTTTATAATTTACATTATGTTATAATAGCTTGGGGTTGTTTTTTTTGGCGTGTCTTTTTGTAATAGCGGGGCGCAGCTTATTGCTACCGCAAGTTTGCATCTTTTTCGATGCGAAGGAGGATAGCAATGTGCTGCTGTGCGTGGGTACAAAAAGCATGACGAAAAAAACAACAGAAGGGGGGCGTGTGGAGCAAGCAGCAAACTTGTGCGGGCAATGGGGTTTGCTGCTTGCGGGGCTGTGTGTTCTTTTTTCTTTCTTTCTTTTTATTGTAATGGATGGTATTTTTGTACGAGTGTTTTCAGTTCTTCTAATCCGGTTTGCCTGTATTCTTCTACGCTACTTATTCTCCTGTGTCCTGTAAATGCCTGCATCACCCGTAAGTCTTTGCCTGATTTGAGCATATTGGTAATTACGCTTTGTCTTATTTTCTGCGGGTTTATTTTCTTGCCGTCTATCCAGGGTTCTTTCATTAATCCGGTTATTGTAATTGGTTTCATTTGCCTGCCTCTGACCGATAGTATTAATGTTTGCTTGTCTTGTTCGCTTGGGTTCTTATTGTTCTTTAATAGCAATGGTCTTGTGTTAACGATGTAGTCATTGATTAAAAGTATCTGTTCGCTTTTTAATGGCAGTTCTCTTGCATTCGTTTTGCTGCTTCCGGGTAGTGTCAATATTCCTTTGTTCAGGTCTATCTCATTTATTTTTACAAGTACTATTTCCGTTACTGTTATTGCCTGATTGCCTAAGAGTGTTAAGATTATTTTGTCTCTTGTTCTTACTAATGGCAGCTTGCTTTTTTGTGTGGCTATTATTTTTTCTACTTCTTCTTTGCTGTAGAGTGTTTCAATGGGTATGCTTTTATTTATCTTATCTTTTAAATATAAATCCCTGCACGGGTGGTCGTCTCTTTGTCCTGTGTCTGCTAACCATTGGTAATACATTTTAATGGCGTACAATTGATTCATTAATGTTTTAGGGTGCATTCCTTTTTTGCGTAAGAAGCCTATGTATTCTACTACTTCGGGATAGGTTGCTTGTTTTGCTTTTTCTTCTCCCTGATATTTTAAGTAATGGTTTATTACTCGTATGTATCCATCCAACGCTCTTGGGCTGTGTGTTTCAAGTATATGGTCTTCTAATTTTTGCAGTTCTTTTTTCATCTGATTTGATTTTAGTTCATTAATTCTTTGAGTTGTTTTTTATTTACCCGTGTATATATTTCTGTTGTTTCTAACTGGCTGTGTCCTAAAAATGCTCTTACGTGTTCTACGGGAACTCCTTGTTCTAAAAGGTGCGTAGCGATGCTGTGCCGGAGGTTATGTATAGCAATATTTTTTTGTTGTATGGTTTCGTTTCCGGTGCGATCAATGATTTTTGTAAGTATATTCCTACAGGTGTATTTCCGTAACCGTACTCCTTTTATATTTAACAGTAGTGCGGTTTCATTGTTGTTTGTGGTATAAAGTCTCCGTTCATGGTTGATGTAATTTTCTATGTCCTGATGTACTTGCGGGCTTAATGGTATTACCCTGCGTTTGTTTCCTTTGCCTTTTGGAACTACTATAATGCCTGCATTTAATAAGATGTCATTTGTATTGACTGCCACTAATTCCATTGCTCTAAGCCCGCAACCATAAGCTAAACTTAGTATTACACGTTCCTGTAATGTTTCTGTTACCCTGTAGAGTTGTTTTATTTCGGGTATGGTAAGTATGATTCTCGGATTTGTTTTTTTCTGTGGATTACTATATTTTACTATGCTCATGGGGTTTTTAATAATGTCGCCTCTATCCTGTAACATACTGAACAACTGGCGAACGTTGTGCATGTTGTGATGTACGGTACTTATATTTAGTACTCCTTCTTTCTTATAGTGTGGTCTGTTTTTTAAGTACTGGTAGTATTCTTTTATTTGTGCTGTCGTCACTGTTTTTATATCAGTGATACTATTTTGTTCCAACCAGGTAAGGAACTCTAATACATTGCTGTATTTGTGTGCTGCTCCGTTATAGCTGTAGCCTAATATGTTTATGTGATTGTTGTATTCACGTAATAATTGAAGATAGGCGGAGCCTGTCAATGTTAGTCGACGTGTTTTCATGTGTATGATGTTTTAGGGTTTGTACTCGTTCTGTATTTCTTTGGAACACGGAACACTAAGGCATTTTCTTAGTGTTTATAAGGCGTGTAGCGTTCCGTTTAGTGTTCCATTGTGTTGGAACACCGGCTTATTTTCTGTTGGTAATTGCTCGATTTGCTTTTGCAATTGTGTTTTTATTTTCGCTCTCAATGCTTCTATATTATCCCAGTACAGCAGTTTGTATTTAAAACCTTTGTTACTAAATCCTCCAACCTGTTGTATGTATTCTAATTGGGTAAGGTCAGTAATATAGCGGTGTAGCTGTGTTTTACTGATGTTTAAGGTTTGTCTTACTTCTCTTAGTATAAAACTATTGTCTTCGTTTTTCTTTTTTACGTATGCTTTTAATGCTTCGTAAAACTGCCGTAGTGAGCCGTCCAACTCATCTACTTTTAACAGGATGCTTTCAAACATAATGTCGTTTGCGGTTTGTAAATCTTCTATGGTACTTATCAATCTTCCTTTGTCGTCTTTCTTTCTCTGGTACTGGTTTAACAGAGTTACTTGTTTTACAAAGCTTAAATATAAATCGTTTAACCGCCTTATTTTATGGGCTTCTTCGGGTAGCTGTATTTTCCCGGCATAAGGGTTTATTACCTGATGTGGTTTTAATACGCGGATGCAGTTTTGTAAAAATTCTTTGACCTTGTTTTCTTTTTCATGGTCGATTAATCCGGATGCTCTTTGTTGTTGGTACTTGATTATTTTTTTTGTTTGTTCTTTGCTTTCGTCCACTGCTATTAAAAATACCCTGCTCATATTGTCCTCGTATATCGCGCCTTTGGTGGTGCAGCTTATGGATGCTATCGGTCCTCTTACTGTTCTTTCGGCTGCCATAATTTGCCCGTCTTCTGTTTTTGTGGTGGTACTGCTTACTAATATTTCATTGCTGATAAGCTCTCGTACCGCGTACAGTGCATCTTCTTTTAAGCCGTCTATGTCTTCGAAGCATATCAGTTTATTGATTAAATAGTTTTCGGGATAATTGTAAAAACTGCTATCGGTTACCCGTGTAAATTTTATGGTTTCTTCTCCTGGCATCAGCTCGTTAATTATTTTTAACAGCCTTGTTTTTCCACTGCCTGAACTGCCTTGTATCAGGGCGTGCAGGGTATCGGGCATTTTATAACTGGAAGCAATGGCGAACAGGCATAGCCTGTTTTTATCTTCTCCGGTTACGCCTGCTTTGCCAATAAGTTCGTTTATGTTGTGTATGAGCTTTGGTTTTTCTAAGAACTTTATACATTCTGTTATCGTTGCATCGGGCAGTTTTACTACTGTCTTCAGGTTTTTGTTTTTTCGCTCCTGTAGTGTTGTGTTCCTGTGTGCTTCGAGTAAATGGGTTAATGTACTGATGTCTTTTTCTAACTGATGGCTTTCTATTCCAAGTTTCTCCGATGCTGTTTTTACAAGAGTTTCGGCTTGTTTATTTTCGTACAGGTCGGCTTTTGCTCTTATGTCTAATCGGTTTTCCCGTTGTACTATTTGTATGCTTATTTTCAAGCTGTCCAGATGTCCACGTAATCCTCCTTTTATATAGTAGTCCGCTGCTTTGCCTTTGTATATGATGTTGTAAGGGTTTTCAGCGTTTAATGTTTCTTGTTGCACGGTTGGTTTTGGTTTTTCTTTTTCAAGAGGGATAGTTGTTTGCTCTGTTGTTGTTGGGTTTGCGCTTGTTTCTTTTTCAGTTGAAAAAATAAACGGGGTTCTTGTTTCTAATAAATGAGTGAAGATTTCTAAGTTGTGGGCTTGTGCCGTGCTGTTTACATCTTCGTTCTCCGGTAGTGATAGTGCGGTAATGGTAATGTGGGGGTATTGTGTTTTTAGTTCTTCTGTGTATTTTTTCATTGCTTCTTTTCCGGCTTCATCGTTATCAAAAGCAAAAACTATTTCGTTTACATTTTTTAGTGCTTTGATTGCTTCCTTGTGTTCATCGGTAAAACCGTTGGTTCCGTACAGGCTCAGGATGCTGTAATTTTTTCTTAGTTCTTCTATTTGTAAAAGTGTTGCTGCATCTATAATGGCTTCGGTAAGTATTAATTTTGTTGTGCTGCTATCAGGATAACAAGGATATAGCCCTTGCCTGTCTTTTAAGTAGTAATGCTTTGCTTTGTCATCGTTTACAGTGCTTCTAAAGTAGAGTGATACTATTTGTCCGGATTTGTTTTTGAGTGGGAACACGATGCCGTATTTGCCAAAAGCTCCGTAGCTTTTTCCGCCCACTCTGCTGTTCGTTCCGTACTCGTATAATAATCCTATTTGTAAACAGCTTTCTATTAATGCTTCGTCTTTTCGTGTGCCGTGATGGAACTGTGCAGTGTTATAGCCTATCTCTGTTTGTGTGTGGTCAAGGTTTCTGCTCTTCATATATTCTTTAGCGGGCGGGCTGCTGTGCATCGCATTTTTAAAGTAGGCGAACATTTTAGTAAGTATCGCAATGCGTGTTAACGGTGCTGCGGGCTTTGTGTTTATTGCTGTTCCGCCAATCAGTTGTTTTGCTTTTTCGATGGCTTCATGTTTTGTACTGTTTTCTTTATACATGATAAAGTCTATTACATCAAGGCTTTTGCCGTATGTTTTGCAGTTGCTGCTAAAACAATAACAGGTGTGTGTTTTGTAATACACTTGGAAGCTGGGCGTTTTGTCTTCATGGAACGGGCAGTTTAATTTATGGTGCTTATCGGGTTTCAGGTTGTAATGTTGTAAAACCTGTGCTAAGGTTAGCTGCGTTTTTATTTCTGCTATTTCCATCCTGTTAATAATTTTTTTGTTAAGCATTTATGGCTACAAACTTATAGATTACGCTTATGATTACAAAGCATATAAACCTACATTTTATCAACACCTTATAGTTTACACTTATAAAAGACTTATTTTTGCTATATAATTTGATTGTTTAACGTGTTAATAACTATACAATATGGCTTCTTTCGGTGATAACCTAAAACGCTTCCGGACTGAGAAAAACATTTCACAAGCGGAGCTTGCGGATTTAATTGGTATGCATTCTACGCATATTTCGCGTTACGAACGCGACCTTACACAACCTACGTTAGATGTGGTTCGCAAAATTGCAGAGAGTTTAAAGGTGTCGGCTGACCAATTGATTTACGGGGATACTGACCAAAAAGCAAAGAATAAAATTAATGACCAGGAACTTTTAGCGATGTTTACGCGTGTGCAGTCTTTGCGTAAAGATGATATTCATTGCGTTAAAGCATTACTTAATGCTTTTATTCTTAAAACGGATTTGCAACAAAAACTTACAGCCTAATATTATGAAGATTCTAATTACACGTTTATTTAATCAGACCGGAGAAGATACCGGAGCGAGATTAGCCGTTGCTACTCCTTCTCCTATAAGTGCAAGACAAAAGCTTACTATTGAGAACGAACTTGTTCAATATGCTTTTGATAATATCTATCCTGATGAACCATTAAGTATTTATAGAGAGTTTCATTCGGATATGCCCGCCATTACTGTAATTAAAGGGGTTGAAGATTTACCAAAAGAGGAAGTAAATACGTTGGAAGCAAATTAATTTTCTATTTCGATTTGTAAAATATAAACGCCAAGCTGTAAGCCTAACGTTTGTGTTTTCGCCATTTGTGCTGGCAAACCGTTATAATGTTCTAATCATCACTAACTATAGTTTATCGTTATATTTTTAGATTACACGACCTTTAAAAAAAATAGACTTGAATCAATTCTTCAACATATTTATATTCATTATTTCTCCTCTTCTAGGAGTATCATTTTTTATTATTTGGTACATTAAGCATAGAAGAGCAAAAAAACATAAATCATTATTGATTGGATTTTTTTTAATTCTATTCCCAATAATTGAACTAATTAGGGTTAATTATTTTAGTAAAAACAATTTAGATTTAGACTCTATTGTCGGAACTTATACTATAACGAACCACAATCAAGTAATACTAAAAGTAAATCAAGATAGGACATTTGAGCTTTTTAAAAACGAATATATCCCTCTATACGGGATAGGAAAATGGGATATTATTCATACCACAATATACTGTTTAAACCTAGATATTAAAGGAGATAACACTGTAGATATGAGCTTAGATATAAATGTAATCAATGGAAAAATAAAATTAAATACGAACTCTTTAAGTCGTTTTGGAACTGAGTTAATGAAAAAATGACTCTTATTTAACTGATAATTCTACCAGTGCCCCCAACCTATAAGAGTCATAATTCCAACGACTATTAAAATTACTCCTCCAATATACCCTTTCATATTTGCCTCTGTATTATCTGTTTTTACAGGATGTTTATACGTATTCCATATAAAAAAACACCCTACAGCGATACATACAAAACCTATTAACACACTTTTAAGAGCTATCATTTTTCTATTCCTTTTTTTGTGTAGCTGCTTCTACCTTTTTTTGTGCTTCACCTGTGGCTGCGTCGGCTCCTACCTTTGCTCCAAATTTTCCTAATCCGCCTACACCTTTGGCCGCATCAATTTTACCTCCTGTATAATTCGATACACCAGCACCAACACCTTTAATTGCAGCACCACCTAAATCACCATTAAGCACATCAGAAGTAGCTCCTGCCACTGTTCCAACGTTTTCTATTTTAGCACCTGCTTCATATGTTGCAATTCCTGCTATTATTAATTCAGGTTGTGCTGTTAAAGCACCTACAACAACCCCAGTTATACCTACAGCTTTAAACTTACTTGCATTATCACTTGCATCCTTTGCTACTCCTTTTAGTATTGGGTCAGCTACTTCTCTTGTAGGTTTTAGGTCATCTACAATATTACGCTCAAACAACTTTGCTGTTGACGTAATTTTCGCTTTCCCGTTTTCACTATTTCTGTAATCTTTAGTGATATAAACATTTGCATCGTATTCTACTATGTTTTGATTATGATAACCACTAATCGTTAATTGTGAACCATAATTTATTTTAGCTACGTATTTATTGTCGACCATTTTAATTGTTGTTCTTGTTCCATCTTTAGCAATGGTTGTCATATAGACTGTTTTTGTTTTCCCTTCTTCATCAACAAAAAGTATTGGATTATTTCCGGCAAAACTATATGGACTTTCTCCAACAAATTTCATTGCTAACGGGTCAACAATTACTTAAATTATTGAATCCGGATCCTTGATTAACTTGCCATTGATAAGTTAAACCAGAACCTGCTGAGGTTACCTTAAAAGTGGCAGAGTTACTAACACAGATAGTTGAATCGGTTGGCTGTGAGCTTATACTTGGAGGTGCACAACTACCGCCGGTTAAATCGCCTAAGCAATAAGGTTTAAAAAACTGCCATATTCTAATACTGGCACTAATGTCTCCATTTTGTCCGGATGTAGTACTATTAAGTGTGGGCCAAGAATGACTTCCTCCAATAATTTTTAAATGTTCTACTTTACTTCCTTTTTTACCATTCGGATATAAATAATCCTGAACGGTTGTACCATCGTTGGTATCTGTATCCGGTAAATTGGTTTGAGTTGGAGTTTTGGTGCAGGTATCATAATTCACCCAATATCTAACTACTGTAGCTACGGAATCGTAGCTGCTGCCAACAGGAGTACCACCATTATAACTAACGGTACCATCGGTATCGCCGTGAATACGTAAATATGGTGTAGGATGAGATGGTGCACATGCACTAAGATGTGCAGGCATCATACTTCCGGATACAGAGGCAATTGCTGCAAAACTACTACTGAGAAAACATCCTACGTCATTAGCCATAAATCCCCCGCTGCTAAACCCTGTAGCATAAACCTTACATGTATTAATATTGTAATGCGCTTTTATAGAGTCAAGTATTATACTTGTAAATGTTAAATCGGAAGCTTGAGATTTTGCTACAGTTTCTAATGTTGTCCAGGCAACACTGCCACTCTGCGGACCTGTAGTTTGGGATAAAGCCTGCGGATATACAATAATGAAATTTGCGGTATCGGCAATTAAATCAAAACCCGTCAATTGTTCTATTTGTAATGAATTACTGCCGGTACCATGGTAGCAAAACATTAATGGCATTGAAGAAGATGAATTGTAAGAAGTTGGCACATATACACTATACGTGCGGCTAACGTTTGTTCCAGCTGGGTTAGGTGCCTGAATAGTATATGTAGTAGTTGTACCAGACCCTGTTCCTACCTGAGCGAAAGCAGCAGTTGAAGCGAAGATGAAAGTAATTAAACAAAGTGCCGAACTAAAAATGTTGTTTTGTGTTTTCATTTTTTTCAAGTTTTGGTATATATACTTAAGCAAAGTAGTATATTAATTAAATCATGGTAAGGACACATGTTACCAAAACGATATATTTATTATAATTTACTGTTTTTCAGTAAGTAAATGAATGTTTTGGAACTATAAAAGAGTGGTTAATTGAGGGATATAATATAATTTTAATACAGATGGATGGGGGAGGAGCGTTTTAGGATAACATTGTATTGATTTATATTATTCTTCCCAAGCAAAACTTTTTTCAATTGCTTTTTTCCAGTAATGACGAAGTTCGTTTCTTTTTTGGGGCTGCATGGTGGGGTTCCATTGGTTAGCAATTCCCCAGTTTTGTTTTAAGTCATTCAAATCTTTCCAATATCCTACGGCTAACCCGGCAGCATAAGCAGCTCCTAAAGCTGTGGTTTCAATCATTGCGGGGCAAATTACAGGAACGTTTAATAAATCCGTTTGAAACTGCATGAGCAATTTGTTTTTAACCATTCCCCCATCCACACGCAGGGAGGATATTTTTATTTTAGAATCGCTTTCCATGGCTTCTAATACTTCCAATGTTTGAAAAGCTGTGGATTCCAGCGCTGCGCGCGCAATGTGTGCTTTGTTGACATAACGTGTTAACCCAACAATAACTCCTCTTGCATCTGTTTTCCAGTATGGTGCATATAAGCCCGAAAAGGCCGGAACAAAATAACAACCTCCGTTGTTATCAACTGTAGTTGCTAATGGTTCAATGTCTTCGCTTTTATTTATAATTCCTAAATTATCTCTTAGCCATTGTACCAGTGCACCTGCAATAGCAACAGAGCCTTCTAAGGCATAGTGGACAGGCTCATTTCCTAATTTGTAAGCGACTGTAGTGAGCAGTCCATAGGTGGAAGGGATAATTTTGTGACCGGTATTCATCAACATAAAACAACCTGTTCCATAGGTGTTTTTTGCTTCACCTGCTGCAAAACATGTCTGCCCTACCAATGCAGCTTGTTGATCTCCTAAGTCACCCGAGATAGGCACACCGGAAAGAATGCCAGTTGCATTACCGTATACTTCACTGCTCGATTTTATGGAGGGCAGCATTTGTTTTGGGATTTCCAATAATTTTAAAATATCATTATCCCAATCAAGAGTTTTTAAATTCATTAACTGAGTACGGCTTGCATTGGTAACATCTGTAATATGAATGCCTCCATTTATACCACCTGTTAAATTCCAGATAGTAAATGTGTCCATATTGCCGAATATCGCTGTTCCATCTTCAGCTGCTTCCTTTAGCCCATTTATATTTTCTAATAGCCATTTTATTTTTAAACCGCTAAAATAAGCTGCTAAAGGAAGTCCTGTTTTTTCGCGCAACCAATCATTCTTTTTGTTATTCAGCAACTCTGTTACAACATTTCCCACTCGTGTATCCTGCCATACAATGGCATTGTAATATGCTTTTCCGGTAAGGCGATTCCATACTACAGTTGTTTCTCGCTGGTTGGTTATACCAATGGCTGCAAGGTGTTTAGAAGTGAGATTTGCTTTTTCAAGTGCTGTATTTATAACATATTGTATATTGCGCCAAATTTCGTTGGTATCGTGTTCCACCCATCCCGCCTGAGGATAAAGTTGTGCATGTTCTTTTTGTGCAGCAGAAATTTGATTTCCTTTTTTATCAAAAACAATAAACCGTGTACTTGTTGTTCCTTGGTCAATGGCTCCTATATACATTTTTAATACAGTTGTTTTTTAGTAGTTAGTTATGCGTTGGCAACGATGCGTAATTTCGAATAATTTTGCATAAATACTGAATCTACAAAAGTTTCAACAATTGCTGCCACTTTTTCATCTCTCAAACTTAAACCTAATCTTCTTTCTAAAATATCATTACTATTTGTTGCCATTTCTTCCTTAATCGTATAGAGTATTTCAGCTTTAATAAACGGGTGTTCCGGACTTAGTAATTCTTTTAATGTTGCATCATTTGCAGTTAATTTAAGTACATCAATGGCTTTGGAACCATATTTTTTCATTAAGTGTTGTGCTGTTTTTTCCGATATATTATATGTTGCAACTAATATTCGCCAATCATCAAACTGAAAATTTTCAGCCCCGTATAATAGCTGGTTATCGGAAGTACAAGCAGGGACTGTTTTTTTCCAAATGACTTCGTATATATGGTCAATTGTGTCTTTCGCCATTAAGCGGTAGGTCGTCCATTTACCACCCATAATACTCACCAGATTGGTTGCATTGTCCACTTCAATTTCATGATCGCGTACCAATGATTTGGTGTCAGCACTTGTTTTTGATTTTTGCAATAAGGGACGTTGTCCTGCAAAACTCCCTTTTATTTGTTCTGCCGTTACTGTTTTATCTAAATAACGGTTTACATAATTTAACAAATATGGAATCTCGTTTTTTTCAAGTTTTGGGAATTCAGAAAGTGTATCTTCTTCGTCTGTTGTACCTACCAAAAGACTGTCTTGCCAAGGTATAATAAATAAAACACGTCCGTCGTCTGTTTTGGGAATTAGCATGGCGGTTTCACTTTTCATAATGTCGCGCGACAATACAATATGAGCACCACGACTCACTTTAATTCGTTTTTCAAGTGTTGGGTTTGCAAGTTGTCTTATATGGTCGGCAAAAGGCCCCGTTGCATTAATAAACACATCCGCTTTGACGTTGAAGAGTTTATTATCAATTCCATCTTTAACATTAAGTGAACGAAGGTGATTTGTTTTCTCATCTTTTATAAAACTTATTGCTTCGGTATAGTTTAATACCACCGCTCCTAACTCTTCAGCTTTTTGAATAATAGCCAAACAATAACGGGCGTCATCCAATTGTCCGTCATAATACAATACCCCCGATTTTAAGTTTTCTTTTTTTAAATCAGGAATTAATTTCAGCGCTTCTTTTCTTGAAAGCCATTTGCTTGCACCTATACTGTGATTGCCGGAAATCCATTCGTAAATTTTTAAACCAACTGTCAGGTAAAAACCTTCAAACCAGCTGTAGCAAGGAGTAAGTAAGGGTAATTTACGAGTAAGATGAGGCGCGTTTTTTATTAGCGTATCTCTTTCATACAGGCTTTTTTTGACCATTAAAAATTGTTCTTTATCCAGTTTCTTAACAGCTTGCTCCAAATATCTTACGCCTCCATGTATTAATTTTGTTGATTTAGAAGAAGTTTGTCCTGCGAAATCATATTTGTCAATCAGCAAAACCTTTAATCCTCTCAATGTTGCATCCAAAGCTATTCCAGCTCCGGTTGCGCCTGCTCCAATAATGCAAATGTCAAATTTTTCAGTAGAGGAAAGACGTTCATATTGTTTTTTACGATTCATATAAAAGTGGCATTATACTTTGTGTGCTTATATTTTTATTATTTCTATTCTTTAATTATTATTTGCGGATGGTAATCTCTTTTCTGATGCGGCTTAAACTACGCGGGACTATACCCAAATAGATCGCTATTCTGGATAAAGGGATTTCTTCAAAAATTTCCGGACGATTTTCCATAAGCTCTAAATATCTTTCAGTTGTTGTTTTGGTTAACATATCTTTCTCTCTTTAATTCTTGATAAATAGGACTGTTCTGCTAGTTTTCTTCCGAGTTTACTAACTATAAGTGATTTGTCTATCGCCTCTTTAAAATCTTTGTAGGATATAGTTTCTATTATACATTCGGTTAAGCAAGTAATAAACACATCTGTTGGTTGCTGAGTTAGCAACGAAGATACTGAACAAAAAAATTCGTTTTGAAAAAAAAACTCGATTATACGTTCGTCACCATTATCCTTTACCATTTTGGCTTCTACTATTCCTGAAATTAAAAAGCTTATGTTCATTTCCACTTCCTGTGGAGAAATCAAACAGGAATTTTTTGGATATGTTTTTATCTGTGTACTAAAGGGCAACTCTTCGCAGTAGCCCAATTTGTTTTTTAAATAGGTTGATATGTATGAATCTGTTTCAATCATGATGTAAATTAAAGCTATATGTTGAAACCTGAGCGTAACGTGTGTTACAATCAATGATAAACGTAACGTGTGTTACAATCAATAATATTGGTATTAGTTGTATTAAATAAAGAGTAATGGAATTAATTTGCTGCATTTTTCTACTTTACTTAAAAGCACTTCCTCTGATTCTACTTAAACTATGTGGATCTATCCCTAAATATTTTGCTATTTTTGATAAGGATATTTCCTGAATTACTTCCGGACGATTTTTCATCAGTTCTACATATCTTTCGCTTGCTGTTTTTGTTAACATATCTTTCTCTCTTTTTATTCTTAAAAGATAAGATTGTTCTGCAATTCTTCTCCCCAATTTGTTAACGATGAGCGAGGTTTCTAATGCTTCTTTATAGTCATTGTAGGGGATGGATTCAATAACACAATCGGTTAAACATATCATATATACATTTGTGGGTTGTTGTGTTAATAACGAAGATAAAGAGCAAAAAAATTGATTGGGAAAAAAAAATTCTGTTATTCGTTCTGTACCATCCTTCTTTATTATTTTGGTTTCCACCACACCTGAGATCATGAAGTTTATATTTGCTTCAACTTCTCCGGGAGAAATTAGTTGAAAGTCTTTAGGACACCTTCTTATAACTGTGTTAAAGGGAAGTTTGTCGGTGTACCCTAAATTGTTTTTTAAATATTCCGATATATTTATACTTGTTTCAATCATAATAATATTTCAATTTTTATATTTTAAAGCAAGATTGATAATTGGTGATACTTTAATATTGGTTTAAATATAATACAACAAAATCAATCTTTCTCTACTTC
>CAVSHK010000043.1:0-52103 GCA_963727705.1 uncultured Bacteroidota bacterium | reverse complement strand
CTGTAGGTATAATCATGTTTGTTGGTGAATGCAGTTACGTTAATCACATAAACATATGTATCTATCATGGACACCTCACTACCTCCGTTTATTTTACCGTCCCAGCCTTTGTTGATATCCGTACTGTAAAACACCATTTGTCCCCAACGGTCATACACCATCATCTCAAACTTTGTAACACCATCACCTTCGGCTTTAAATACATCGTTCACACCATCGCCATTGGGGCTAAAAGTATTCGGAACATATAACGTTGTCGGTAAGGTTATCCGAACGATTTCAGAGGTTGAATCTTTACACGATCCATTGCTTACATGCAATTTTATTCTATACGTTCCTGTATCGGCATAGGTATGTTCCTCAGGGTTGGGCGATGGGGATAGGTTCTTATCGCCAAAGTCCCACAACCAGGATGTTGTTGATATAGAAGCATCGCTAATACTGATCGTTGGTCTCAAGATACTGGTGCTTTCAGGAGTTACACTAAAAATTGCATGTGGATTTTCATGAACCACCACGGTCGCTTTTTGATTTTGTATTGCCGTACTACATTGATTCGAGTCTACCACATTGGTCAGTATATAAACAAATGTGCC
This sequence comes from uncultured Bacteroidota bacterium, assembly GCA_963727705.1. Classification (GTDB taxonomy): domain Bacteria; phylum Bacteroidota; class Bacteroidia; order 2-12-FULL-35-15; family 2-12-FULL-35-15; genus 2-12-FULL-35-15. The sequence goes on along the minus strand of CAVSHK010000043.1, from coordinate 51,507 downwards.
TACTTTATCCGTAGCCGGTTTTAGTGAATAAACACTATCTCCTTTTTGTATCGCAGAACTATTGTTAACGGTAAAAGTAAAGGTATATGGTTTGGTACTGTTCATTCCTTTGAATAAAATAGCTTTAGCTGTACTATCACGACATATCTCTTCGTTTTGACTGATGGTGGCCGTTGGTAATTTGTTTACAATCATCGTTTGTGTATTTACAGGTAATGGTTGCGTACAGTTTGCATCTTTTACCTGTGTCAGATTGTAAACAACCGTTCCGGTGATGCCGGTAGGAGCACTTATGGTTGCCGTAGTGCTGCCATTAACAGTAGGAGTCGTAACTGTTTTAGTACTTTGAGTTCCGTTTACCGTTTCAGTATAGGTAAATACATAAGGTGAAGTACCCTGACTGGTTACATTAAAGGTTGCTGTTGCGGGCTGATTCTGACATACACTGGCAGTAACTGTTGGCACCGCCGTTAAGGTTGGGCGTACTACCACATTAACGCTTGATGGTATTGTTTCAGGCAAGACATTGCAACTGTTGGTACTGGTTACCGTCATGGTCAAGGTGATGGTTTTACCCTGATCAAGTGTGCTTGCTTTGTATTGAGGACTTAATGTCGTCTGGTTGCTTAACACACCTTGGCCATTGTCTGTCCAGTTGATTGCTCCGTTACCTGAACTTGCACCTGTTACGCTAACCGAGTCTGTCTGACAGATTGGGCTTGTTGAGCCTGCATATGCAGTTGGTAATGGATCCAGCTGAATGGTTCCTGTCAGTTGTTTTTGAACACAAGCAGAACCTGTTGTACGTACCGTATAGGTACTCACAACAGCAACCGTTTGGCTGGTTACACCGCTAGGCGTACCCGAAATAGTGAATACTCCGGCATTATTATATGAACCATTTACACCGTTCGGTAGCCCTGTTACAGATGCATTATAAGCTCCGCCGTTTAAGGTATACGTTATTGGTGTTATAGGAGTGCCTCGTACACATACGGTTTGAGTTGCTGTGGCTCCGACCGACATTAAAGCGATGGTAGCATCCGGATAAACCGTAATGGTACCGATAAGAGATGTTTGAGTACAGGTACCTGCTGTTGTTACCGTATAGGTACTTGTAAGCGTTTGAGTCGATACTGTGGTTGGAATACCGCTAATGGTTAACGCTGTTCCTGAAAAATTGCCTGTTATACCCGCTGGTAAGCCCGTTACTGTTGCCGTGGTTGCTCCACCGGTGATCGTATAGGTGATGGGGGTTAATGACGCTGTATTCACGCACAGGGTTTGATGATCACTGCCCACTGCCGAGAATAAACCTAAAAAGGCCTGAGGAATTACGGTGATCGTTCCTGTAACAGAGGTTTGAGCGCAAGTTGTACCCGCTGTGGTTACCGTATAGGTACTTGCCACTGTTTGAGTGGATATAGCAGTTGGAGTGCCACTAAGGGTTAACGTTGTTCCGGTAAAACTACCGCTTATACCCGCCGGTAAGCCTGTTACCGTTGCTGTAGTCGCGCCTCCTGTTATCGTATAGGTGATGGGGCTTAATGTTCCTGTATTCACACATAACGTTTGATTATCACTACCGTTTGCCGATGATAAAGCTATAAAGGCTTTTGGGGTTACCGTGATCGTTCCCGTTACTGATGTCTGTGAACAGGTACCCGCTGTTGTTACCGTATAGGTACTTGCCACTGTTTGAGTGGATACCGTGGTTGGAGTGCCGCTGATGGTTAACGTTGTTCCTGAGAATGTACCCGTGATACCCGCCGGTAAGCCCGTTACCGTGGCTGTAGTCGCGCCACCGGTGATCGTATAGGTGATGGGGCTTAATGTACCTGTATTCACACACAGTGTTTGATTATCACTGCCCATGGCCGATGCTAAACCTAAAAAGGCTTGAGGAATTACGGTAATCGTTCCTGTTACTGATGTTTGAGCGCAGGTACCTGCTGTGGTTACCGTATAGGTACTTGCCACTGTTTGAGTGGATATAGCAGTTGGAGTGCCACTAAGGGTTAACGTTGTTCCGGTAAAACTACCGCTTATACCCGCCGGTAAGCCTGTTACCGTTGCTGTAGTCGCGCCACCGGTGATCGTATAGGTGATGGGGCTTAATGTACCTGTATTCACGCACAGCGTTTGATTATCACTACCGTTTGCCGATGATAAAGCTATAAAGGCTTTTGGGGTTACAGTAATGGTACCCGTTACTGCTGTCTGTGAACAGGTACCCGCTGTGGTTACCGTATAGGTACTCGCCACTGTTTGAGTGGATACCGTGGTTGGAGTGCCACCAATGGTTAACGTTGTTCCGGAAAAACTGCCGGTTATACCTGCCGGTAAGCCCGTTACCGTGGCCGTAGTCGCGCCACCGGTGATCGTATAGGTGATGGGGCTTAATGTCCCCGTATTCACGCACAGCGTTTGACTATCACTGCCGTTTGCGGAGGATAAACCTAAAAATGCTTGAGGAATTACGGTAATCGTTCCTGTTACTGATGTTTGAGCGCAGGTACCTGCTGTGGTTACCGTATAGGTACTTGCCACTGTTTGAGTGGATATAGCAGTTGGAGTGCCACTAAGGGTTAACGTTGTTCCGGTAAAACTACCGCTTATACCCGCCGGTAAGCCTGTTACCGTTGCTGTAGTCGCGCCACCGGTGATCGTATAGGTGATGAGGCTTAATGTTCCTGTATTCACACATAACGTTTGATTATCACTGCCCACTGCCGATGATAAAGCTATAAAGGCTTTTGGGGTTACAGTAATGGTACCCGTTACTGATGTCTGTGAACAGGTACCCGCTGTTGTTACCGTATAGGTACTGGTTAAGGTTTGAGTCGATACCGCTGTCGGAGTGCCACCAATGGTTAACGTTGTTCCGGAGAAGCTACCCGTGATACCTGCCGGTAAGCCCGTTACCGTTGCTGTAGTCGCGCCACCGGTGATCGTATAGGTGATGAGGCTTAATGTCCCTGTATTCACACACAAGGTTTGGTTATCACTGCCGTTTGCCGAGGATAAAGCTATAAAGGCTTTTGGTGTTACCGTGATTGTACCCGTTACTGATGTCTGTGAACAAGTACCTGCTGTGGTTACTGTATAGGTACTTGCCACTGTTTGAGTGGATACCGTGGTTGGAGTGCCACTAATGGTTAGCATTGTTCCGGTAAAACTACCCGTTATACCTGCTGGCAAACCCGTTACCGTGGCGGTAGTGGCTCCGCCGGTGATCGTATAGGTGATGGGTGTTGCCAGAGCTGTATTCACACAGAGTGTTTGATTATCACTGCCGTTTGCTGAGGATAAACCTAAAAAAGCATTGGGTGTTACGGTGATTGTACCTGTTACTGCTGTTTGGGTACAGTTACCTGCTGTTGTTACCGTATAGGTACTGGTTAAGGTTTGAGTCGATACCGTGGTTGGAGTGCCACTGATGGTTAATGTTACGCCGGAAAAACTACCGCTTATACCCGCCGGTAAGCCCGTTACCGTGACCGTGGTCGCACCACCGCTTATTGTATAAGTTATGGGGGTGACTAAAGCGGTATTCACACACAAGGTTTGATTATCACTGCCATTGCCGGAGGATAAGGCGATCGCTGCATTTGAATTGATCGTAATGCTTCCTAAAACCGTTACCGGAGCACAGCCTCCTACTGTGGTTAACGTATAATTATAGGTGCCCAATACTGTTGGGGTGCCACTTATCGTCACTACACTATTGCTATAAACTCCGGTTACACCCGTTGGCAAGCCCGTTACATTCGCACTTGTTGCTCCGTCACTTAAACTATAGGTGATCGTGCTTAATACATCTGTCTGACACAATTTTTGAGCATCGCTACCTGCTCCGGAAGTTAAATCTACTACCGTGTTCGGATTGCCCACTATCGTGCCTGTTGCACTTGTTTGGGCACAAGTGCCTGTTGTGTTTACGGTATAACCAAATGTTCCTACCACTGTCGGGCTGCCGCTTATTGTCACTGTGCCTGAGGAATACATACTTGTTAGTCCTGCCGGTAAACCTGTTACACCCGCTCCTGTTGCTCCGCCGCTTACCGTATAGGTGATATTCGTTAGCGGAGTGTTAATACACAAGGTCTGACTAGCTGCTCCTACAACACCTAAAAAGGCTTTGGGGAAAACCGTGATTGTTCCCGTTACCGCTGTTTGAGAACAGGTGGTACCCGATGTGCTTACCGTATAGGTACTCACTACCGTTTGAGTGGACACTGCTGTCGGGGTGCCATTGATCGTTAACGTTGTTCCGGCAAAACTACCCGTTATACCCGCCGGTAAGCCCGTGACTGTTGCCGTGGTTGCTCCTCCACTTATCGTATAGGTGATCGGTGTGGCTAAGGCTGTATTCACACACAGCGTTTGATTATCACTGCCCACTGCCGATGCTAAACCCAGAAAGGCTTGAGGAGTTACCGTGATTGTTCCTGTGACTGACGTCTGAGCGCAAATTGTACCTGCTGTGCTTACCGTATAGGTACTGACCACTGTTTGAGTGGATACCGCAGTTGGAGTGCCACTGATGCTTAACGTTGTTCCGGTAAAACTACCCGTTATACCCGCCGGTAAGCCCGTGACCGTGGCTGTGGTCGCGCCGCCTGTTATTGTATAGGTAATTGGTGTTAATACTCCTGTATTCACACACAAGGTTTGATTATCACTGCCCACGGCAGAGGATAAACCTAAAAAGGCTTTTGGAGTGACGGTGATTGTTCCCGTTACTGCCGTCTGAGAACAGGTACCCGACGTTGTTACCGTATACGTACTGGCCACTGTTTGAGTGGATACCGTAGTTGGAGTGCCACTGATGCTTAATATTGTTCCTGAGAAAGTGCCTGTTATACCGGCCGGCAAGCCCGTTACCGTGGCCGTGGTGGCGCCGCCCGCTATCGTATAGGTAATCGGTGTGGCTAAGGCTGTATTCACACACAGGGTTTGATTGTCACTGCCCACTGCCGAGGACAAACCTAAAAAGGCCTTTGGTGTGACGGTGATCGTACCCGTAGTGGAGGTTTGAAGACAACTACCCGATGTGGTTACTGTATAGGTACTGGCCACTGTTTGAGTCGATACCGCCGTAGGTGTGCCTGAAATTGTTACTGTATTGGATGAAACAGAAGCCGTTACTCCTGAAGGTAAACCTGTAACCGTGGCTGTTGCTGCTCCACCACTTATCGTATAGGTGATTGCTGTTAGTGCGTTATTGACACAATAGGTTTTATTATCAGTTCCAACTGCCGATGACAAACCTAAGAATGCTTTGGGTTGTACGGTGATCGTTCCGGTTACTGAAGTCTGAGAACAAGTCCCTGCCGTGGTTACCGTATAAGTACTCGTGAGAGTTTGGGTGGATACCGTTGTCGGAGTGCCATTAATGCTTAACGTTACTCCCGCAAAACTACCCGTTACTCCGGCCGGTAAGCCCGTGACCGTGGCTGTTGTGGCCCCACCACTTATCGTATAGGTAATGGGACTTATCGCCGTATTTACACACACCGTTTGGCCATTCGTGCCTGCTCCGGAACTTAACGCTAGCCCGGCGTTGGGCTTTACCGTTATCGTATTGGTAACCGTGGCTGCACAGGATGAAGTGTTGATATTTACCGTATAGGTTGTTGTTACAGTTGGACTGGCTGTCATTGCCGATGTTGTACTCAATGTAGTGGTTGCTCCACCCACAACTCCTGTCCAGGTATAGGTGGGGGACAAGGATGCCGTTACTACTGCACTTATAGTACCTGTAACCCCTGCACATACCGTGGTTGGGGTTAATGTAATACTTATTGGTGGATTAACAACTACTGAAATTACCTGTGGTGCAGCACACCCACTAACATCAGAAATAGTATATGTAGTTGTTACAGATGGTGTAACTATAACTGTATCATCAATAATATTTGTTGGAGAAGTTCGGTTCAACCCACCACCCTGCCATACAAAAGTTGTTGGAAAGTCTGTTGCTGCGGTTAACACTGCGCTTCCTCCCTGACAAATTGTAGATGATGCAGTTTTAATATATATTGGATTTGCCAATGTATAAAGTATTCTTACTTTACCGTCGGCACCGGGGTATCCGATTAATGTAACAGCAGCACAATTGCAACCTACAAGGTTAGCCGGAACATTGTTCACATTACCCAAATAACCATTAACACCACCGCCACCACCACCACCGGGCCCTTGTCCTGCACTACCTAAATAGCCTTGCGACTGATCTCCATTTCCACCATTACCTCCTCCTGCGGGAGCTACTCCTCCTGGTGTTGAAGTGTTACTAGCACCGCCGGGCCAGCCATTATTTGTGCCTCTTCCATTTACTCCAGGGCCTCCAGGACCCGCAGAAGAACCTCCTCCTCCTCCAGGATATAATCCTCCACTACCTCCGGCACCACCGCTTTGCAATGGCAAGATATTACCATACCCAGCAGCTGCACTTCCCCCCGGTACAGGATTATTATAACCAGGGTCTCCGGATCTCAATCCACCCTGCCCTCCCTGCGCAAAAACAGTTTGAGGTGTTCCAAACCAACTATCCCCCCCTTTGCTGCCCTTTAGCAAATGACCAGCAGTACCTCCGGCTCCAACAACTACACTATAGGTTGCTCCCTGAGTCACTGATAATAAAGAACTGCTATAAGCTCCTCCTCCTCCTCCGGAACCATCATTGGTTAGTAATTGATCATCAGGGCCACCACCTCCTCCTCCACCGGCTCCCCAAGCCTGAACAGTCATTGAATTGACACATGATGGTGCCGGCCAGGTATAATTACCGGCTGCTGCAAATGAATCAACAAATATTTTTCCAGGTAAAATGTTAATTGTTTTAGTACATACCATTTGGGGGTTACACCCATTGGTATTGGTATAAAGAGCCAATACAACCGTTGTTGTGCCGGTGGTTATGCCAGCGGGGGGGGTGTAAGTTACCTGATCAGGATTGTTTGTAAGGGATGTTGTACTTAACGTTCCTGAACCGGATTGTATAGACCAATATCCGGTACTGGCAGAGCCCCCAACCGCCGACCCTGATAATGTAAGGGTATTTACACTAAAAATAGTAACATTGGGCCTTGGCCCTACAGTACAAGTTGGTACTGCAGTAGTGGTAGATACCGATATAGCAGAGGTTGTATAACTTCCACATCCGGGGGCACTTATTAACAGATTATACCAAGTGGGAACAGATACAGAACCGGGAGAATATACATTATTGGTATATGTTCCTGCTGCATTTGCAAAACCCGAAGAAGCGCCTGTTGTTGACGACTGCCATTGATAGGTTGCCGGAGCTGCACTTGGAACAATTGCTGAAGTGAACGGCATAGGAGTGTTTCCTACACAAATGGTTTGTGCAAAATTAATTGAACCATATAAATTTGTTGTAACAACCTGAACAATATTTGAGGTATCCGGATTGCAATTGTTGGTATTAACGATACATCTGTACCAATTTGCAACTGACAAACCGGTCGGGGAAGTATATGTACTGTTTGTAAAAGTTCCGGCAGCATTTACAAATCCTGAGGTACTTCCTGTAGAAGATACCTGCCATTGATAAGAATAGGGTCCACCATATTCGCCTGTAGCACTAGCCGTAAAAGTAGCAGGAGTTGCTCCTATACAAATAGTTTGATTGCTGTTAACAGTAACATTCAAGGGTGTAGGTAAAGTTATAGTTATCTGTCCAAGTGAACCTCTGCCACCTGCGCCACCACCTGCACCTGCGCCACCACCACCACCACAAACAGCACAGTAAGTATTATCCGTTCCGGGAATACCGCTATTACCTCCGGCACCACCATTACCACTTCCGGTTACACCACTATTACCGCCGGCACCACCATTGGAACTGTTTCCCGCTGCACCTGCTGTTTGATTATTTACGGCTCCGGGCTCACCACCACCACCTCCACCTCCCGAACCGCCTCCGTTTCCTCCCTTTGTACCTGCATAAGCAGCAGCACTTCCAAAACCGGCAGCAGCGCCATTCCCTCCAACTCCAGCTGCCGCACTTGTCCCTCCTGAACCACCGTTAGCCAAAACTCCATTTGCAGTGGATGTAGGAGTAGCTCCGTTTAAACTAAACCATGAACTCTGACCCGCTCCGCCGGCTCCTCCTGTAGAAACCCCTCCCAAACCCGGATTACCAACACTTAATGTATATGTAGCTCCGGGATTTAAGGTAAAAACAGAACGACTATAACCACCGCTACCACCGCCCCCACCGGTATTATTACTAGTCGAAGCAACACCGCCGCCACCGCCACTACCTCCCCAAACTTCCACAGTAACAGTTGTTACACAAGTTGCGGGAACCTTGTACTTTAAAGTCCCCGGTTTTGAAAATATAACCTGATTGCCGGATACGGTACTATCAGGTAAAGTTTGGGAAAATAGTAGTGATGGTATTGCCAAAGCTAACAATACAAACGCCACATAAGTATTAAAAACCACTTTATTAGCACGTTTTTTGAACACTATCAACGCATCCACAACACGTTCCGATGAACTTTCTTTATTCGTAGTAATTGTAAACATATTTATTGAGTGTTTGTTATATCAAATTCTTAAGCAAAAATTTATAACATCAGCATGAAATGTTTGCTTCATTATTTATTTCAAACACTAGATGTATTCATTGCCTAAAAGGTTGCAACACTTATTAATTTTTCTAACTATTGTTAGAAAAAAATTTACATTAACAATAAACGAGAGCTAAATGCACGATTAAACAATATTTTAAATAGACTCAGAAGCTGTTCAAAATTTTGTGAGTAATAAAAATAAGAGGCATCAGATTGAAGTTGAATAAAATAGTTGGTTAGAGGATGACCAAATCCAAGAACCAATATGTACACAAGCAATCTCACTGATGCCCAATGGCAAGGTATAAAAAAATTGATTCCACAGAATGAACGAAAACGTAAAAATGAATTAAGAACCATATGGAATGGTATTCTCTATTGGAACAAAACAGGTTGCCAATGGCGTATGCTACCTAAAGATTTTCCAAAATGGAAGACTGTTTATTATTATTTTACAAAGTGGGTTGAGATGGGAGTGATAGAAGATATAATGCATCGGGTTAATGAAATAGTACGAATGAAAGCAGGAAAACAAGCACAGCCAAGTATGGTTATAATAGATTGTCAAAGTGTAAAGACCACTCCGGGAGGAGGCATCAGAGGTTTCGATGGCAATAAAAAAATTACAGGACGTAAGCGTCATGTAATTGTTGATACTTTAGGCAATGTATTGTCAGTAGTAGTTCATGCAGCACATCTTCATGATACCGCAATGGCAGAGCTTGTTGTGAGAAGATTTCGAGAAGTGTTTTTTAGGGCGAAAAAAATAGTTGCTGATGGCGGTTATAGAGGAAAGTTAATTGAAACACTTAAACTCAAGCATGACCTTGATATGGAGATCGTATTGAGAACAGATGTAAACAAAGGATTTAAGATTTTACCAAAAAGATGGGTAGTTGAACGAACATTTGCGTGGCTCAATGGATACAGAAGGCTTAGCAAGGATTATGAATTCTTACCTGAAAACAGTGAAGCGGCCATTCATTTGGCGGCTTTAAAAATTAATTTGAATAAATTTTGAACAGCCTCTAAAAGAGTAGAAATTGTTTTCGTGCAACAATATAGTTGAATGTTATTCATAACCTCTCAACAAAAAACAGTTTTCAATTCCCATTTTCATTATTTTTTATAAGCATTTTCAAAAGCATATTGCCTGAATGAAATACAACGAAATCCTATTTAATTGACCAGTTGAATAAAAAATAAGGCTTCACCTTATGTTAATAATTAATTAAACAAATAAAATAGAATTTATACTATTTTAGTCTAAATAATCAAAAATTTAATGAGTTTTATGATGACGAAAATAGGTTTCCAGATTTTAATACTTTGTTTTTTTACTTCAGGCTTTGCAGCTAATAAAACATGGACGGGTAAAACAAGCAGCGATTGGAATACAGCTGCAAACTGGTTGGGCGGATTACCTGCCAATGGCGATAATATTATTATTGATCCCGGTTATTACAGTTCGGGAACAGCTCCCATCATTGTTTCTTCCTCCTCTTTTTCACCAAAAGATATTGTCATTCAAAATGCTGGTGCTTTAACCATCAATGCAAGCCTATTTGTTATTGGAGACATTACTGTAACCGCAAGCAGCTCGCTTAACACTACCGATGCAGCAAACGGTTATATTTATTTTAACGGCATTACCAATTTACGGGGAAATGGTATGTTCATTTTCCCAAATATTGTAATCAATAACGAAAAAACACTTAATCAAAATAGTATCAACACCATTTACGTTAAAGGAAGCTGGACGAATAACGGAGGTTTATTTATTCCGAGATCTTAATAAAGTTATTTTTAGTGGAACTCTCCTTCAGCAAATAAACGGAGCTTCAGCAACACAAACATTTTATGATTTTGAAATTGCCAAAACATCCCAAAGTCTCAGAATTGGTGGTGATTTAACGACTCTTAACGTACATGATTTCACTCAAACATCTTTTAAATTTCATGATTCTGCTCTTATAGCATTTAATGTAAGCGGCAACTTTACGCACACTTCTGGCACATTTGTACCTTGTAACACTATTACACTATCTGGTGATGTTATTGACAATGACAACGCTACATCCACCCGGTTAACATGGGGCAGTACAGTTACCCTTAATGGCACTACTGCTCAAACAATTGGCGGCACACATGCCTTTACATTCAACAACCTGGTTATTAATAATACAAGTTCATCCGGTGTTACGCTACAACAACCAACCGGCGTTACATCCTCGCTAACGCTTACCAATGGAGTAGTTTATACCACTACCGCTAATTTATTAAGTATAAAAAACGGGGCAACTTCTACTTCTGGCTCAGCAACCAGTTTTGTGGATGGACCGATAAAAAAAACAGGTAATTCTCCTTTTGTATTTCCGGTTGGCAATGCCGGAAAATGGGCGCGGTTGGAAATGGTAAATGATGCAGGCTTTGCCAATTACGGCTCAACAACAGAATTCACCTGTGTTTATCACAAATCGGCAGCACCCAATAATACCAGTGAATTCATGAGCGCTGAACTTCATCATGTGAGCAATGAAGAATACTGGGATTTAGAACGGACTTACGATGCAGGGAATGACGCTAAATGCAATGTCAGATTATACTGGGAAGATAATGCAAGTAGTGGCATTGGCAATTTAGCCGATTTAAAAGTGGCTCATTTTTCATCGTTGTTAAATGTTTATGAACATAAAGGGGGAACAGTTACAGCTTCAGGAAAAACAGGTAGCGTCACCTCTACAATTCCACTTACCAGTTTTAGTCCATTTACATTTGGTTCGGCAAGCGGTCTTAATCCATTACCAATAATACTCCTTAACTTTAATGCGAAACTAACAGACCACAAAACGGTGGAATTGATTTGGAATGTTGCCTCCGAATTAAATAATGATTATTATACCATAGAACGCTCCGTTGACGGAATAAATTACGAAGAAGTAATACAGATAAAAGGAAGAGGAAACTGCAATACACACAGAGCCTATTCAACCATTGATGAAACGCCATTGTCCGGCATTTGCTATTACCGCCTAAAACAAACTGATTTTGATGGTAAAAGCACTTACTATAAACCCATTCACCTTGAATTAAAGGAAAACACAAAGGGACATGCTATTTATCCCAACCCGCTATTTAATGATGAAGAGTTGTTTTTAAAAACAATAGCAAATTCTGACAAAACAATTCAGTTAACCATTATGGATGTAATGGGCAAAACAATCTGTTCAAACACCCTTTCACTAAAAAAAGGATATAATCAGCTAAAAGCTTTTTCGGCTGATTGCGGTCTCACATCAGGATTGTATTCGGTTGTAATAGTTGATGATGGAAAAACCCATTATTTCAGGCTACTTGTTAACTAAACGATTCAAAATTTTCCGAATATAAATTATTAAACTAATTTAGCACCTGATACCAAGCTAAAACAGTTTTATCGTATTTAATCTTCACTATAATTTTTTTTGTTATGCGTAAATTTATTTTAACCTGTTCGGCAACCGCTCTTTTGTTTTCTTTTTCATATGCCCAAAGTAAAGAAGAATTAAACAGGAAAGATTCTCTTTTTTCCACCTATTACAATTTAGGGATAGAAAAATTTGATGACAAAGACTATAACGGCGCTATAGAAGCTTATAACAAAGCCATAGCAGTTGACCCAAATGATCCTGACGTGTATAACAACCGAGGCAACGCAAAAGGCGAACTGGAGCACCATAAAGAAGCGTTGGCCGACTTTAACAAAGCAATTGTTTTAAATCCAAATCATCCGTTAGCTTACAGAAACAGAGGCTTTTCCAGAAACTTTTTAGGTGATTATAAAGGGGCATTAACCGATTACAATAAGGCGATTGAATTAAATCCGGACGATGCTGCGCTATATATGCACCGAGGTGAAGTGAAAGAAAATTTGCAGGATTATACAGGAGCCATAGCCGATTACTCCAATGCCATGAAACTAGATCCTGCCAACATAGAAGCCAAGTTTAACCGCGCATTGTCAAAATACAATTTAAAAGATTATACCGGAGCGAAAGACGATTTCACGCTCGTTATAAAACAAAACAGTAAACGTGCAGATGCTTACTTTTACAGAGCCGATACAAATTTTAAATTAAAAGACATTATAGGCGCCTGTTCTGATTGGGGTGTAGCCGGCGATTTAGGAATGATTGAAGCATATACAGAAATTAAAACGAACTGTAAATAAAAAACAACTCCTCAAAACTCAGCAATTAATGACCAAAGCATGCAGCTAAAAAAAAGAATCGCATACGGCTTTTCAATCGGGGTAGCTGCGCTTGGATATGGTCAAACGGCAGATGAATCTTTTAATTTAGGACAAACAAAATTCAAAGAAAAAGAATTTAAAGCTTCCATCGTTTATTACACCAAAGCCGTAGAACTCAATAAACAATACACAATGGCATATTATTACCGAGGATTGGCAAAAGCCAACCTTCAGGAATATTCGCGTGCCATTGAAGATTTAACAAAGGCGATTAATATTGACTCTAAACTTGAAGGAGCATATTATGTAAGGGGTTTATCAAAAATGGCAATGCTGGATGATGAAAAGGCCATTGATGATTTTTCAAAAACAATAAAATTAAAACCTTCATTAACAGGGGCCTATTTTCACAGAGCAATTTGCAAAGCAAATTTATCTGACAATAGAAGCGCTATTGACGATTATAGCGAAGTAATACGCATTGAACCCAAAAATACGGATGCGTATTATAACAGAGCCTATCTTTACGCTGTTATACAGAACTACCATTCGGCCATTTCAGACTATAACAAAGTGCTGGAATTAAGCCCCGGACAGGTAAATGCTTACTTGAACAGAGGACTATGCAAAGCCAAAGTAAATGACAAAGAAGGTTCAGAGTTAGACTTAAAAAGAGCCAAAGAATTAAATCAAAAAGAAGTAAGTGCTTATTATAACCGGGTTGCATTAAACCTAAATACCGGTCAAAAAAATGTGGGAGATTTTGACAAGGCAGAGGGTACCGAAGAACAAGCCAAAGCAAGAGCTTTAGAAGCAATTACCAAATACTGTAAATAAAAAACGAACAAAATATTATCAACCTTATTCCATTTAATTCGCTAAAAATATGAATAACCCATTATTACAAAAATTTACTACTCCGCTTGGCACCATTCCATTTGAAGAAATTAAAATGGAACATTACAAACCCGCATTTGAAAAAGCAATTGAACTGGGTAAACAGGATATTGAAAACATAAAAAACAACACACAAACTCCTGATTTTAAAAACACCATTGAAGCCCTAGAAAGAAGCGGAAAACAACTGGAATTAGTGTCCGGCATTTTTTTTAATTTAAACAGTTGCGAAACGAGTGATGAGATGCAAACCATAGCACAGGATGTATCTCCTGCCCTTTCTGAATATGCGGATGATATTTTAATGGATGAACAATTGTTTAAAAAAGTAAAAGTTGCTTTTGAAAATACTGACAAGTCAACACTTTCAAAAGAAGCTGCCATGCTGTTGGATAAAACATACAAAGGCTTTGTAAGAAATGGAGCCAACTTAAATGATGAGGATAAAAAAACGCTGAAAGAAATAAACACTCAGCTATCTCTGTTAAGTTTAAAATTCGGAGAAAATTTATTGAAAGATTCCAATCAATTTGAACTTTGGATAACCGACAACGCCGACTTAGCAGGATTGCCTGAAGGCATTGTGGAAGCTGCGCGGATGGCCGCAGAAGAAAAAGGCAGAAAAGACGGTTGGTTATTTAATCTGGATTACCCATCGTACCTGCCTTTTATGATGTATTCAGAAAAAAGAGAGTTGAGAAAACAATTGTTTATGGCATTTGGCTCAAGAGCTTTTCACAACAATGAGTTCAATAATGAAAAAAATGTAAAAGAAATAGCAGCCTTGCGTCATAAAAAAGCACTGTTGCTCGGTTATAAATCACATGCAGACATTATATTGGAAGAACGCATGGCAGAAACACCTCAAAAGGTTTACAAACTGCTGGATGAGTTATTACAATATGCCAAACCCGTTGCATTGCAGGAATTGAAAGAGGTGCAGAATCTCAGCACCAAACTGAATGGGCCAAACCCCATTGAACGCTGGGATTTTTCATATTACTCCGAAATGTTAAAAAATGAAAAATTTGCTATTAATGATGAAATGTTAAAGCCCTATTTTCAACTTGAAAAAGTGGTGGATGGAGTTTTTAAAACCGCTGAAAAGCTATACGGCATTACATTTGAGCAACGAAACGACATTCAAAAATATCATAAAGATGTTATCACCTATCAGGTAAAAGATGAAAACGGAAAGCATCTGGCTGTTTTTTATGCCGATTTTTTTCCACGTCCAAGTAAACGCAATGGCGCATGGATGACCGCCTTTTCTGGTCAGAATAAATATGATGGTGTGGAACAGCGTCCGCTTGTTTCTATCGTTTGCAACTTTACCAAACCCACCGCCACCAAACCTTCATTACTAACATTTGATGAAGTAACAACACTGTTTCACGAGTTTGGACACGCGCTTCACGGAATGCTTGCAAATGGTTATTATGAAAGCCTCAGTGGCACATCTGTTTACTGGGATTTTGTGGAACTTCCGTCTCAACTGATGGAAAACTGGTGTTACGAAAAAGAATGTTTGGACTTATTTGCCAAGCATTACCAAACCAATGAGCCTATTCCAATAGAATTGATTCAAAAAATAAAAGACAGTGCTAACTTTATGAGTGGCTACCAAACCGTTAGGCAAGTTGGTTTGGGTAAATTAGATTTGGCATGGCATAACCTTACAGAAATTCCTTCAAACTCTATTGCTGAGTTTGAAGCCAATGCCACACAAGAAACAGATTTATTCCCTCCCCTTAAAGGAATAAACACCTCTTGCGCTTTTTCCCATATTTTTCACGGTGGTTACTCGGCAGGATATTACAGCTATAAATGGGCTGAAGTGCTGGAAGCTGACACCTTTGAGTTTTTTATTGAAACAGGTGTTTTTAATAAAACAACTGCACAAAAATTCAAAGACAACATTCTTTCAAAAGGTGGTAGTGAACATCCGATGGAATTATATAAAAAATTCAGAGGACAAGAACCTTCCACCAAAGCATTGCTGCGTAAAAGCGGATTACTGAAAAAGTAAAATCAGCAATTATCCTTTATCGTAATTTACAACAACCATTGGTGTTGTGGGGCGACTTTGACAGGTAAGTATATATCTCTTCTTTACTTCCGATGAAGATAATCCGTAATTAACGGCCATTTTCACTTCGCCTTCTTCCAGCAATGCGCGGCATGTACAGCACGAACCACCCTGACAAGCAAAAGGAGGATCCATACCAATACGTATCACTCCTTCTAATATGGTTTCGTTGTTTTTCAAAACTATTTCCCGTCGTTCTTTATCAAGAATAATAGTGGCTTTAACACCTCCCGCTACGGAGGGAACTACCTCTGTTTTTACTTCCGGAATGGTTGTTACCGGAGCTGAAAAATATTCAAGGTGAATTCTGTCCGGATTGATTGCCAATTCTTTTAAAGCATTGGCAACGTTTTCCATCATTGGTCCGGGACCGCAAACAAAATACTCATTATCCGAAGTTATATTTATGTAGTGCTTTATCAATAATGTACATTTTTCTTTTGTCATTATTCCTTGCAAAGCTTCAGGATGATTAACCGGACTAAGATTTAAAATGTGATGTACTTTTAAACGTTGGTGATTATTGCTTGCCAACTCTTCTAGTTGCTTTTTAAAAATAACAGACGACTCATCATTGTTTGCATAAAACAGCGTAATTGTACTTTGAGGTTCGGCTTTCAAAACCGTTTTTAAAATAGACAACATAGGTGTTATGCCACTACCACCGGCAAATAAAACATAATTCTTTTTATTGGAGGCGTTCATTTCAGTATAAAAATTTCCCATAGGAATCATCACCTCAACCATATCTCCAACGCTGAGCGTATCATTAATACGGGTGGACACACGACCATCCTTTACCTTTTTAACGGCAACACGAAGTTCCGCCTCATCAACAGGACAACTGCAAATAGAGTATGATCGGCGCAGTTCTTCTCCGTTAACATTAAATTTTAACGTAAGGTATTGACCTTGTTTATAGGTATAATCCTGCTTTAAATTAGCCGGCACTTCAAACGCTACAGAAACAGCATCAGGAGTTTCGCGGGTAATATTTACAACTTTTAATGAATGGAATCTTGACATAATTTGATAAATTTTATAGCCTGCGAAATTAGTATTTATATACTAAATTAACAATGAATAAATTGCGCACCACTCCTGCAAATTGTCAAATACAGTAAAACCGCAATTTATTTGTTTTGCGTTGTTTGTCAGATAAGTTTAATAAATGAGTATTTTTGGATGTTTATAAAATTAGGATGCATCATGTTAAAAAAAATTTATTTGCTGGTAATATTGGTAGGTTGGGTTGCTCTTTCGTTTGCTCAGCAAAAAGCAAGTCCAAAACCACCAACTTCTAAAACAAAAGACCTGCTCCAATTTTCGGGAGTAGTAGTCGGATCGGACAGTTTAGCCCCAATTCCTTATGCAAGTATTATTGTAAAACATTCCAACCGCGGAACCATTAGCGATTATTTTGGATATTTTTCGTTTGTTGCCAAAAAGAGCGATACACTTGAATTTTCAGCCATTGGATATTCTTCTGCAATATTTATTATACCGGATACGTTATCTGCTAACATTTATTCACTCATTCAGGTGTTACACTCTGATACGGTATTATTAAAATCTGTAAATATTTACCCTTGGCCGTCAAGGGAACATTTTAAACAAGCGTTCTTAAATTTGAATATGAATGATAAAGATTTGAACTACGCAACAAAAAACCTTGAACGCGCGGCTCTCAAGGAAAAAATGACAGGAATGGCGGCAGATGCTGCTGCTAACTACCGATATACACAAAGCCAGATATACTATGGAGGACAACAACCTACCAATAATTTGTTAAACCCTATTGCATGGGCAAAATTTATCAAAGCCTGGCAAAATGGAGATTTTAATACGAAGTAAATAAATAATGTTGAGTCCTTTCCAATTTCTCCCAAGGAGAGATGAACACGTTTTTAAAAAAAAATATAGTAAATCGGGAGCTTTTCTTTTTTTCTTCTTTGTTTCCTTTTCTCTTCTTTCACAAAATACAGCAACTATTTACGGAGTAATTACCGACTCAATGGGGATAGCAGTGCAGGATGTCAGCGTCTCCATTTTAGGTTCGGCGCAAGCACCGGCATATACTGATAATAAAGGGGCATATACATACACTATTCCTGCAGATAAAGAGGTTACCATCGTGTTTAACAGTCTTAGTCATAAACCATCGCAACAAATCGTAAAACTAGCTCCCAACGAAAAAAAAGAATTAAAACCCAAACTTGTTTTTAATAATCAGATAGCAGAAGTGGTGGTTACTGACAAAAACAGATTTAAAAATGTTACCCACATTGACCCAATTCTTATCACAAAATTGCCCTCCGCCAGTCAGGACTTTAATGCCATTTTATTCACACTTCCGGGTGTTTCCAGCCGAAATGAATTGAGCTCTTCCTATAATGTACGAGGCGGTAATTTCGATGAGAATCTGGTATATGTGAACGACATTGAAGTATATCGCCCGTTTTTAGTAAGAGCAGGACAGCAGGAAGGATTAAGTTTCATCAATCCTGATATGGTTTCTGCAGTATCATTTTCTGCCGGAGGTTTTGATGCAAAATACGGAGATAAAATGTCATCCGTTTTAGATGTACGCTACAGAAAACCCCGCAAGTTTGGAGGTACGGCATCAGGCAGCTTTTTAGGAAGTAATCTTCAACTAGAGGGGGCTTCAAAAAATTACCGACTTACCTGGATTGTAGGTGCCCGTTATAAAACAAATCAATACCTTATCAAAGGTCTTAATAATACAAATGGGCAGTATAAACCCCTGTTTGGCGACTTGCAAGCATTTACCACCTATCATTTAACCAATAAATGGGAACTGCAATTTTTAGGATATGCTTCATCCAATAAATATCAATTTATTCCTACAGACCGAGAAACTACTTTTGGGACATTGAACCAAGCGATGCAATTGAAAATATACTTTCAGGGGCAAGAGTTGGACAGATTCAATACTCAACTGGAAGCATTTACCGGAATATATCATAGTACCAATAACAAACTTAACTTACGATTTATCGGATCAGCATACAATGATCAGGAATCCTTATCCTATGATATTTTATCCCAATATTATTTATCTCAACTTGCCGTTGATAATAGCAGTAATACTTCATTGGGCGATTCTGCAACAAATGTTGGTGTAGGCTCTTTTTTAAATCATTCCCGCACCAATCTTAACGCAACTATTTATAGCGTAGAACATAAAGGAACTTATAGCGAAGATGAAAAACAATTGTTGTGGGGAGCAAAATATTCATCCGAAAACATAAGCTATACAACAAGTCAGTGGGAATATGTGGATAGTGCCAATTATTCCATTCCGCATACTAATCCTGAACAACTTATTTTACAAGATGTAGTTAAACAGAACATCAACATTTCGTCAAACAGAGTTTCGGGATATGTGCAAAGTGTTTGGCAAAAAGATACAAAGGACACTTCCACTTTTTCGTTCACAGCCGGCTTAAGAGCTAATTATTGGGATCTTAATAAACAAGGATTAATTGCCCCTCGCGCTTCAGCCGGATTTAAACCTAACTGGAAAAAAGATTATTTGTTTAAATTCTCCACAGGATATTATTACCAACCTCCATTTTTTAAAGAAATGATAGATGCATACGGAAACTTTAATCGTAATGTGAAAGCCCAAACATCCATTCATTTTATATTAACAAGCGATCATAATTTTAAGCTATGGAATCGTCCGTTTAAATTTGTTGCCGAAACATATTATAAAATTTTAGATAACATCATACCTTATCAGGTAAATAATGTTTGGATCACTTACAACGCAAAAAATGACGCTCAAGGTTTTGCTAAGGGAATTGATTTTAAAGTAAACGGAGAATTTATTAAAGATCTGGAATCATGGTTTTCCGTATCGGTAATGCAAACAGCCGTAAAAATTCAGGGTGACAATTATTATACATATTACAACAGCGCCGGACAACAAATCATTCCGGGTTATACCGCTAACAATATTGTTGCGGACAGTGTGCGTCATGATCCAGGCTATATACCGCGACCAACCGACCAACGGGTAAATTTCGGAATGTTTTTTCAGGATAAAATGCCCAGAGTCCCCGATTTAAAAATGCACCTGAACATGATTTTCGGAACAGGCGTACCATTTGGCCCTCCCGGATCGCAACCTTATCAACAAACATTTAGAATGCCGGCATACCGGAGAGTTGATTTAGGATTCTCCTATCAGGCATTAAAAGAAGAAAAACAAGCATCGCGTAAAAAAATGGGGCAGCATATTAAATCAGTATGGATCAGTTTGGAAGTGTTTAATCTTTTTGGCATCAATAACACCGTATCCTATCTTTGGGTGCAGGATGTTACTCAACAACAATATGCAGTGCCTAATTATTTAACCAACCGTCAGTTGAATTTAAAAACTGTGATAAAATTTTAATCAAAGCATAAAGGACAAATAATTTGTAATTTTGAATCATGCTTACCTATCCGATAGAAGTTCTGGAAAGAACAACAGAATATGTTAACGAAAACCCTTATGCCAAACGCTGGTTAATGGATAACAAGTACGAAGCGTTAATAAAACTTATTGATGCTGCTATTTACAGAGATTCTAAAGCCGTTGAATATTTATTACGTAACAAACATTTTATATTG
This sequence comes from uncultured Bacteroidota bacterium, assembly GCA_963727705.1. Lineage (GTDB taxonomy): Bacteria > Bacteroidota > Bacteroidia > 2-12-FULL-35-15 > 2-12-FULL-35-15 > 2-12-FULL-35-15. The sequence continues at coordinate 31,040 of CAVSHK010000043.1, read as the reverse complement.
GTTGCATTTATAAATGCCATTTGGGAAGATAAAAAAGCACTTACATTATTATTAGAAAAAAAAGAAGTAATATGGGCAGCGATGGCCAATTATATTAATGGAGATGAAGGTGCTGGGGTATTCCTAAAAAAAAACAAACTCCTCACTTATGCTGCATTAGCAGAAACCATTCAGGCAAAAATCAGAAAGTTGAATGATAAGAATTCCAGTTTTTTTAATAGTGGACCATTTAAAGTGTAATTTTATTTATGAGAATAATCGCCAATATACCACATCCTAAAATTACCATCTCCGTTTTTTCAATGAACGACAAATATTTGGTAAAGTTTGAAGCCGGACCAATGGAACAAGTTTTCAAGTTTTTTCATGATGAAGTAAACGGGGTGGAAGGAGTAAAACAAATGGTGGACGATGAGTTTTTAGACAAAGTAATGGAGCGATTTAATGAAATGTATTTGTCATTAAAAGCCACTAAAGAACGCAACTCTAAACATGTATAAAAAACTACTTTTTCTTTTTGTAATCGTATTTATTGGAGTTGCCTTCACACCAACACCAACATATCAGATTGCATTATTAAAATACAATGGAGGAGGCGATTGGTATGCTAATTTAGAAACATCATTACCCAACCTGATCAAATTTTGTAATAGTAATTTAGGAACAACCATTAACCCGGAACAAGCAATAGTTGAGGCAGGCAGTCCTGATATTTTTAATTATCCGCTTGTACATATTACCGGTCACGGAAATATTGTATTCAATGCTCAGGAAGTGGAAAACCTTCGTAATTATTTATTGGCAGGAGGCTTTTTACACATCAGTGATAATTATGGATTGAACGAATACATCAGACCGCAGATGAAAAAAGTTTTTCCGGAATTGGATTTTGTTGAGTTGCCTTTTTCACATCCCATTTATCATCAAAAATTTGATTTCGCAAATGGCTTACCAAAAATACATGAGCACGATAACAAAGCACCGCAAGGGTTTGGTTTAATATACAAAGGGCGCTTGGTTTGTTTTTACGATTACGAGTGTGATCTGGGCGACGGCTGGGAAAGTTTTGATGTACATAAAGATTCTCCCGAAGCTCACCAAAAAGCCCTTAAAATGGGTGCCAACATTATACAATATGCTTTTATGGGTGGAGAGAACAAACTGAATAAATAAGTATAAAATCATCGTTGAGCCAACAATTATTTCTGTTTCAACTAAACATGTTCATTTTTCGTTTTAAACATAACCACCTCAGTTCGGAATAATAAATTCAAATTATTTCACCCCAAATGGCTTATTTGAGATGTTGAGTAATTATGATCCATTAATAAATATTACTTCCCTATCGAGACTTAGGCTCCGTAGGAGCTTTAATAATAATAGTAATGTTAGTAAAAGTCCATTCAAAGCCCCAATAGGGGCGAAATCTAAAAACTTATCCCAAACTCAGGGTAACCGTTCCTAACAACTATTATATTTGTTTTTTGAACTTTCCTGTTGTAGGTTTGCCTAATCTGTAATAAGTAATAAAAACCAAATTAAGGATGAAGATTGTTAAAGTAATAATGGGCATACTTTGGAAAACTTATTTCCTGCTCAGCTTTATCATAAGTCTTGTTATTTTATATCCTTTCTTTTATGTTCTTCTGCTAAACAGAAAATGGTTTCCACTCGCCTTTAAACTAAAAAAAATATGGACCATTTGGATTTTCTCGGTTAGCGGAATCATTACCCGTGCAAACTATAAAACATCCAAAAGCGCACTGCCAAAAACAGCGGTGTACTGTGCCAATCATATGTCTTACCTAGATATTATTTCAGCTTATATTGTTATTCCTCACTATTTTGTTTCAATGGCAAAAAAAGAATTGGGCAAAGCGCCTTTGTTTAATATATTTTTCAAAGAAATGAATATTTTAGTAGACCGAAAAAGCATAACGGCGGCTCACAGAGCACTTATTAAAGCGAGTGAAGAAATTGACAGAGGCAATAGTGTGTTTTTATTTCCGGAGGGAGGCATTATCACAAACGATGGCAAACTACACGATTTTAAAAATGGTGCGTTTAAGTTAGCTATTGACAAACAGGTGCCCATCGTTCCCATTACATTTTTAAACAATTGGAAATTATTTCAAAATGGAGTATTATTGCGTACGCAAGGACGTCCGGGCATTTCGAGGGTGGTGGTGCACGAACCTATTTCTACTGTTGGGATGACTGCCGATGATTTGGTATCTTTGCGCACCCGTGTGCATGATGTTATTGCACAAGATTTGGAGAAATATAATACCAGAAAATAAACACAAATTATAAGAATTGGAAATCACAGATTTATAAAATTCACTAATTACTCAATATCCTAATAAATGAATATAGATAAAGACACCGTTGAAAAAATAGCTCATTTGGCACGTTTAGAATTTGACGAAAAAGAACAAGAGCAAGTTATAAACGATATGAACAACATGTTGTCGTTTGTAAATAAATTAAACGAGGTGGACACTTCAACCGTTGAGCCTCTGATTTACATGAGCGATGAAACAAACATCCTGCGTGACGATGAAGTAAAACAAGAAATAACGCAAGATCAGGCATTAAAAAATGCTCCTAAAAAAGATTCTGACTACTTTAAAGTGCCAAAAGTTATTGACAAACAATAACTTTTCTGTGTTCTCTGAATGTTCAAATTTCAGTAAATGAATTCTTTAAGTTATATTTGGTGAGTAAGCAGATTTGTTTTGCTATTTCTAAAATTGGAGCAAATTGCAATTTTAATTATCTCTATACTTAATGGGTAATAAATACTGTCATTCCATTCTAATAAAAAACATATTATTGGGTGTTCTTCTCTTTTCGATAGTACCATCCGGCAATGCTCAAGTGGGATTCGGAGCATCTGGAACATACGCTGTTTTTTCAAAAAAAATGGGGCAGTTTATCTCCTTTGGTCCTTTAACAGAATTTGGTATTGCAAAAGGTAAATACTCCGCCCGCATATCTTATAATTATTTTATTCCAAAAACTTCATCGGGTACAACCACAGGTTATTATATGGGAAGCGCTACTAACGGGCAAGCTGTTAATGTAAATTATACTGAAAGGTATGGAATAATGGCAATTGCGTTAGATGCCAAAAGATATATTAGAAAACTTGACAAATTTATGGACGGAGGATTTTATGCAGGTATAGGTGTAGGTTTAATTTTTGAAAACATTAAAACCAAGTATTCTGCCTATGACTCACAAAAGTATTATATACGTGCCGACAACTCCTCGATAAGCTATAATCAACCAATGTTCAGAGGCTTTGGAGGATATGAAATGGTTTTTGATTTTGGTTCTATATCAATAGAAACAATGGTAATTGTTCCAACAAACAGCGTTAACGCCGAAGGGGCTTATACCATTGAAGTTCCTTTAGCATTGTCATTCCAGTTAGGATACAAATATCTTATTTGGTAAAATTCGTTTGTCACCATCAATAACTAAACATTTAACTTATGAAATTTGAAGAATACCGGAAACATGATGCTATTTCATTGGCAGAGCTTGTAAAAACAAAACAGGTAACACCAATGGAATTACTTGAAACAGCAATAAAAAGAGCAGAAGAGATTAATCCTAAAATAAATGCAATTGTTTCAAAGTTGTATGATGCAGGAAAAAAACAACTTCAGTCTCTCGATTTAAATTCACCCTTGGCAGGAGTTCCTTATTTAATAAAGGATTTAGGACCACAATTAAAAGGCACCGGATATACTGGAGGTTCCAGACTTCTTAAAGATTACATTTCAGATAAAAATTCAGTAGTCACCGATCGTATGCTGGCAGCAGGATTAGTGATTTTTGGAAAAACCAATACACCTGAATTTGGATGTAACCCATGGACAGAGCCTTTATTATTTGGTCCTTCCAGAAATCCCTGGAATTTAAATTACACTACAGGTGGCAGCAGTGGCGGCAGTGCAGCAGCAGTGGCAGCAGGAATCGTACCTATCGCAAGCGCTAATGATGGTGGAGGTTCTATTCGTATTCCCGCCAGTTGCAATGGTTTATTTTCGATGAAAGCTACAAGAGGAAGAGTTTCTCTTGGTCCACAATTAGGTGAAAGTTGGGCAGGTCTCACTTGCGAAGGTGTTATTAGCAGAAGCGTGAGAGACAGTGCATTATACCTTGATTTGATTCAAGGGGCGAGCATAGGAGATCCTTATACCTTGCAAACACCGGCACGTCCGTATATCGATGAAGTAAAAATAACTCCTAAAAAACTAAAAATCGCTTACACCTTCAAAATGCCTCACGGCTTAAATACTCCTATTGACAATGAAAACATCGAGGCGATAAAAAAGACTGTGCAACTTTTAACCAATTTAGGTCACATAGTGGAAGAAATAGAATTTCCTTTTTCGAAAGATGTTTTAATCAATCATTTCTATAAAGTGATGTGTGGAGAAACATCTGCTACAGTGGATTACTTAGCCGAAATGAGAGGAAAAAAGCCTCGTGTAGAAGAGTTGGAGCCAAACACCTGGTTGTTATATAAAATGGGGAAATCATTAAGTGCAAATGAATATGCATTCGCAAAAATGAAGTGGAATGATCTGAACAGGAGCATTGCTCAGCTGCATAGTAAATATGATTTATTGCTTACTCCAACATTGGGAAGAAAACCTTTTGTAATAGGAGAAATGAATAACACAAAATTAGAAGATGTGGCTTTACGTGCATTAAACAAACTTGGCATGTCAACAATAGTAAAGCACACAGGCATGATAGAAAAAGTTGCCGAAAAAACATTCGGTTGGATTCCTTATCCTCCGCTGGCAAACCTCACAGGTCAACCTGCCATGACAATACCTTTACATTGGAGTAAAGAGAATTTGCCTGTTGGCGTTATGTTTACAGCACCATGGAATGAAGAAACAATATTATTTCAATTAGCAGCACAGTTGGAGCAGGCACAACCTTGGTTTAACAATGTGCCAACAATATAATATTAACTTGAAGAACAAATAGAAGATTATTAAATCAAACTTTCAATACGGAAGGGCGAAAGCGTTTGCCAAAGCCATGATACAACTTAGTAAAAGGGTATTTCAGAAAGTAAACTAATCTGGAGATTGGAAGTCACTTCAATGAAAGGATTTTAACGATGAAAACCCATTTCTTCATAACCAATCATTTTGTTTAAATCAGGATCCCAAACTTTCAGTCGAAGGCATTTTTTAATATCAGAAAGTTTCAGTGTAGTAACTTTAGGGTTTTGCAATTCTTTGATATTTTTCATTGCTTCAGGTAAACGATAAAACGGGATCCTTGAGTTTAAATGATGAATATGGTGAAAACCTATGTTGGCAGTTACCCATTGCATAAACGGATTCATTTTCATATAGCTGGAAGAATCCAATGCTGCATTGGCATAAGTCCATTCTTCCTTATCACGAAAAATGGCATCCGGAAAGTTATGTTGCGCGTAAAACAAATACGCTCCAAGCATATGCGACAGAAAAAAAGGAAGAAAGAAAACTAAAAACCAAGTTAACCAGCCAAAATGAACAAATAGAAAAATGGCAAAAGAATAATGAAAAATCAAAACAATAAGAGAGTCCCAGTGCCTGCGAGGGCTGCTAATAAATGATTGAATACACATACCGAACATAAAGGTAGTGAAGTAGGCAAAAAACATATTTATCGGGCTTCTTACAGCCAAATAATAAAAACGGTCGGATTCGGATGCTTCCAGAAACTTTTGTTTAGTCATAATTGGATATGACCCAATACTTGCACTGTACAATTTAGCATTGTGGTTATGATGAAAATCGTGTGAACGCTTCCAAATGCTCGGTGGAGAAAGCATATAAATTCCAAACACCACAAAAATGATATTTGCTAAAATAGATTTGTAAAGTATCGTATGATGTTGGAAATCATGAAAAATAATAAAAAAACGAGCCAACATCATAGCACTAAAAATGCTACAAAATATTCTTCCAATAATATTGGGAAATAATGCGGAACCCATAAGCGCTCCAACAAGCAAAACAAGAGATGTTAAAGTATAATACCAACTTTTCCATCGGATTTCTTTTGCAAATGGCTTAGTAGCCAGTATAAGTTGTTTACCTTCAAGCATGGTGCGAAGTTAAATAAGTTTTGAAAACAAAATTCGATATTGTATTTTTTTTTCTAACAACCCAAAATACCGATTATAACTATTATAAATGTTGTAAGGCTTTTTTCAAACTTACTTTATCATCAACAATTTTAACCAATGTATCAATGCTCACGCGTTCCTGCATCATTGTATCGCGATAACGAATGGTAACCGTATGGTCTTCTAACGATTGATGGTCAATAGTAATACATAGCGGAGTACCAATAGCATCCTGACGACGGTAACGCTTGCCAATAGTGTCCTTTTCATCAAACGTGCAAAGATGATCATATTTTAGCATATTCATTATTTCACGAGCTTTTTCAGGTAGTCCGTCCTTTTTCAACAAAGGCAATATGGCTACTTTAACAGGAGCTAAAAATGCCGGCAAGTTAAGCACAGTGCGAATTGTACCATCGTCCAGTTTTTCTTCAACGAATGATTTTGACAATACAGACAAAAACAAACGATCTAAACCTACAGATGTTTCAACTACATAAGGCACATAGCTTTGGTTGATTTCAGGGTCAAAATACTGTAACTTTTTTCCTGAATACTGTTCATGTGCTTTCAAATCAAAATCGGTGCGACTGTGAATACCTTCCAGTTCTTTAAATCCAAAGGGGAAATTAAACTCTATATCGCAGGCAGCATTTGCATAATGAGCTAATTTTAAATGATCATGATAACGATAACTTTCGTCGCCAAAGCCAAGTGATTTGTGCCATTTCATGCGCACATCCTTCCAGTAGTTGTACCATTCCATTTCGGTACCCGGACGAACAAAAAATTGCATTTCCATTTGTTCAAATTCACGCATACGGAAATATAAACTGACGCGCTACAATTTCGTTACGGAAAGCCTTTCCTGTTTGCGCAATACCAAAAGGTATTTTCATGCGCCCTGATTTTTGAACGTTCAAAAAGTTTACAAAAATTCCTTGTGCTGTTTCAGGACGCAAGTAAATAGTGCTGGCTTCTTCGCTCACTGAGCCCATTGCAGTACTGAACATTAAATTAAACTGACGAACCTCCGTCCAGTTTTTAGTACCTGAAATAGGACAAACAATTTCGCAATCAATAATTATCTGACGAACTTCGGTTAAATCACTATTATTCAATGCTTCTTTAAAACGATTCAATATGGTATCGGCCTTTTCTTGATTTTCCAATACCCTTGGATTAGTGGAACGGAACTGGGCTTCGTCAAATGCATCACCAAAACGTTCTTTTGCTTTATCAACTTCTTTTTGAACTTTTGCTTCAATTTTGGCAATATGTTCCTCTATTAATACATCTGCACGGTAACGTTTTTTGCTGTCTTTATTGTCAATCAAAGGATCGTTAAATGCGTCAACATGTCCTGATGCTTTCCATGTGGTTGGATGCATGAATATCGAAGCATCTATTCCTACAATATTTTCGTGCATCTGAACCATCGCTTTCCACCAGTAGTCGCGCAGATTTTTTTTAAGCTCTGCCCCCATTTGACCATAGTCATACACAGCGCTTAATCCGTCATAAATTTCGCTGCTCTGAAAAATAAATCCATACTCTTTTGAGTGGGATATTATGTTTTTGAAAATATCTTCTTGATTTGCCATAGTGGGCGCAAAAGTATAAATTTTAATTTAAAATAACCGAATGCTTGAGAAGGGGTTTCTACCAAGCATGAATGTTGTTTCTGAGCATTTATATTTTACAACTAAAATTTCATTAGTAAACATTACCTGCAAACGTCTGTTTATTGGTTTCGTGTCATCTTCATAAAAAATCAATACATTTGTGATATCTGTCTATTTAAATAAGGTTTTAATGTTTTTCAGTAGAAAATTACGGTTATCCATTTTGTTGTTTAATCTCATTTTATGCAGCTTTTCGCACGCTTTTTTTGGTCAAACCGGTGGCGCGGAATGTAGTCAAGCTAAAATGATTTCTATTCCTTTTTTAAGAGATACCCCTACTATTAACGGCTCTAAACCTCATGTTATCAATCAATCCAATTCGTATGAGCAAACGGATCAGTTTTCTTATTGGTATAAGTTAAATATAGAAGCTGATGTGATTATTAATTGCCAGATAACACCAATTAATAAAAACGATAAATATGTTGTTTACATCTATAAATACAGAGGTGAAGATTTTTGCGAAAAGCTATCAAAAGGCAAAATAAAACATGCCCGTGTGGAAAACGAGGAGAATAAAAAAAGCATTATTGAAGCATCGGAATCTTCAGATTTTGAGTTTGATGCTTTTAAAGAGGATAAGTTCTATTTCAGCATACTTAATGTTTCGCAAAACAATTGCGGACATAAATTAAGATTAATAGTAGGAGGTGATACACTAAAAGTAACCGCAACCCATACTCCTTGCATTGGATTAGAAAAAGAAAAGCCCGGTGTTGCAGCCAAAGCAGTCATTAAACAAACCCTAGACACTGTTTCATCGCGCAAAACAGAACGAAAATTTGACACCGTAACTGTAGTTGTAAAAGAAATAAACAAAGGTGCGAAAATAGCAAACGCTCAAATTGATGCCCGTGACGCAGTATCCGGAAAATCAATGAAGGTAATCAATACCAAAAATGGCGCGATAAAACTTGTGTATGAAAAGGGAAAAAACTATACCATAGAATGTACTGCTACCGGATATAAATCGTTTAATCATACAATGGTGGTGAGTGAGTATGTGAAAGCCGATAGTAATCAGTTTGTGATTTTCATGAAATCACTTAAAACGGGCGATAACTTTGTAATGGATAATATTTACTTTTTCCCAAATACTTATGCCTTAAAAGACGGATCAACTGAGGCACTTACCAGTTTGTTAAATTACCTGACAAACAATCCCAATGTAAAAATAGAGTTGCAGGGACATACCAACGGAAACAACAAGTGTAAAAAAAATAAAAACTTTAAAGACGAGGGACCGGAGTGGAACTTTAGTGGAAGTGCCCAAAAACTTTCATTAATGCGCGCCGAAGAAATAAAAAAATATTTGGTTGAACATGGAGCCAATAAAGACAATATAACCACTGTAGGTTTTGGCGGAGAAAAAATGATTATTGCCAATCCTAAATCTCCCGAAGCAATTAAGAAAAATGCGAGAGTAGAAGTAGTGATTATTGAAGATGGAGGACTATAAAGCTACAACATCAGCAATTTAGTTAAGAATCCTTCCGAACTGAATTGGAATTATATACATGCTTTATCTGTCGTTCAGAATATGAACTTCAAAATTATTCTATAATACTTTTTTTGAACTGCCCTTTTGGAATAGAACTTATTAGTTTTTTTGTATAATCAGTTTGAGGATTATAATAAATGTCATCAGCATCGCCTATCTCTACAATCTTTCCTTTATTCATTACCATCATTCGGTCGCTCATAAACTTTACTACTGACAAATCGTGAGAAATAAATATATAGGTAAATCCAAATTCCTTTTTTAATTCGTTTAATAAGTTAAGTACCTGTGCCTGAACACTTGCATCTAATGCCGAAACAGATTCATCACAAATAATAAATTTCGGGTTTAATGCCAATGCACGTGCTATACAAACACGCTGACGCTGACCACCGGAAAGTTCGTGCGGATAACGATGGAAATAGGATTTATCCATATTCACACGCTTTAATAATTCTAACACTTGCTTTGCACGTGCTTTGTTATTTGGCAATATATTATGCACCTGCATCGGTTCCATTATTGCCTGACTTATAGTGAGACGAGGGTTTAAAGAGGAGTAAGGATCCTGAAAAATAATTTGCATATCCTTACGCAACATTCTTAATTCTTTCGCACTAATATTTGAAATGTGTCGGTCTCTAAATATAATTTCACCTGAAGTTGGTTCTATCAATCGCAAGATGCTTCTACCCAAAGTAGATTTTCCGCAACCCGATTCGCCCACTAAGCCAAGTGTTTCACCCGGATATACATCAAAGGTAACATCATCAACCGCGGTAATGTGATCCGTTACTCTTTTAAAAAAACCTTCTTTAATCGGAAAATAGGTTTTAAGATTTTTCACTCTCAGTATCGGTTCTTTGGAGTACAGACTCTTTATGTTGTTTTTCCCTCTCTTCTTTTGTAACGATGTATCGTTGCGTTATTTCATTTACAGAATTACTGGATTCAACAATATTTCCCTCTCCATCAATTTCCATAAAATCAGAAATAGTTGGTAGTATATTCAAGCGGGTATCCAGTAAAGGCCGGCAAGCCAGTAAACCTTTTGTATAAGGATGTTGAGGATTAGTAAAGATATCGGCCACTTTTCCTTGCTCAACAATTTTACCCTTATACATCACAATTACTTTGTCAGCCAGTTCGGCAATAACATTTAAATCGTGTGAAATAAACAGAATCCCCATGTTGTATTCAACTTGCAACTTTCGCATTAAATCCAATATAGTGGCTTGAACGGTCACGTCCAATGCGGTTGTTGGTTCATCAGCAATTAACACACATGGATGGCAACTCATTGCCATAGCAATCATTACTCGTTGCTTTTGTCCACCCGAAACCTGATGTGGATATCTTTCGAATAACGAAACAGGTCGTGGTAGCTGTACCTGTTTAAATAAATCAAGTGTTTTTTCCTTTGCTTCCTTTTTAGAACATTTTTGGTGCAGGAGTATGGCCTCCATTACCTGATCGCCGCAGGTATAAACAGGATTCAGCGAAGTCATTGGTTCCTGAAAAATCATCGAGATAAAATTACCTCTTAATTTTCTCATTTCATTTTCAGGAAGTTGTATTAGGTCGGAAGACTCTTCCGATTCAAAATTATAAATAATTTGTCCTCCGGTAATTTTACCTGAAGCCTTAGGAATTAAACGCATTATTGACAATGCCGTTGCACTTTTCCCTGATCCTGATTCGCCAACAATACCAACTGTTTCGCCACGTGAAATGGTAAATGAAACTTTATCTACCGCGGTAACTGTTTCTGTTTCATTGCGAAATTTGGTTTCTAAATCTTTTACTTCTAATAATATTTTATTCGTCATGTATCTTCAGTGAGAAAAGCAATGGGATTAAAAGTACATTTTGTTATTGAATTAGCAAAAAAAGAAATGGGATTGATTCTATTTGAATAGTATTATTTAGGTTAAACATTTACTTATTCAGATACACGCTAATAATTAGCGCCTTTTATAGTTGATTATAAGTCGCAGTATTCAAAGCATATAAAAAGTATGGACAATTAAACTATATGTCAGGTTTCACGCATTAAAATTTAAAAGTGTTTTTAAGTATTTCTTATCATAATTAGCCCTTAGCTTCTTGTGAGTCATTGAGAGTTTTGATTTTTTTTCTTGATTTAGCAGATTGATAGCTATTTTATTCGTAAGAATAAAATTCTGCGCGGTGTATCCTTTTCTTTTTCTACTCTTGTCTTCATCAAAGTTTACATCTAATATCCAATGTAATGAATTTTCTATCCCCCAATGCTTTCGGATAAGCCTATTGAACACTTTTGCTGTTTGATTTAATGAGCTGATATAATAGCGTGTTTGCTCTTGTTGTTCGTTGTTAACCCATCGCTTTGTTTCTATTTGTACAATTGACTTTACTCCTTCCCATTCTTTTTTTTGTTCTATCATTTTCAAGTTATTAATCACAGTGCATTTGCGCAACTCCACTCTGCCGCTATTTTTTTCTGTTTGCTCATCGGTGCTTTCTGGTTTTATAATAGTAAAACTACTGGTTATATCTTTTCTTAATTGTTCTTGATTATCTTTTACTGCAAGAATATAATCCGCTTCTTTATCCACAATTTGTAAGGCTATTTCTTTTTGGCAGCCCAAGGCATCAATGGTTATAATCTTATCTTTTAGATCCAACATTTTTAACAAGTTTTTGATTCCTATTATTTCATGTCCTTTGCCTTGTGTTTTAAATTGACCAAGTACCAACTTGTTTTCACTTGCCCACGCATTGACTAAATACAATGGTTCTTGGTTCTTTTTTTTATCATTGCTATTGCGGGCAACTTTGCCGTCTATTGCAATAAGTTCTTTTTTGTTTTCACTCAATGCTTTCGTCCATGTTATAAAACAAGCGTGAAAATCATCAGGATTTATCAAGCGTATACCCTTTCAATAGTATCGTGAGAAGGTACGCCATTACTAAAATCAATAAGGTCAGACAATTCTTTTTGTCGCAACCGTCCAAACATTGCAATGTGTTCCCAACTTCTTATTCCGCATAAAACGGCAACAATTGTTAAACTGAAAACGGTATCTAAACTATGAAGTTTTTTCCTCTCAATGCGAGGGTCTGAAATGGTTCTAAAGTACTTCCTGATTTGCATTTTTATTGCAAAGCAATGCATCATTCGTATTCAGTTTCTAAAATAATAACTTTTCATTCAACTATATCTTGTTGATTTTAATGCGTGAAACCTGAACTATATGTAATCAGTATGACTTATTTTCTTACATTTGGGTTTAATTTTTTGTGCATAGAGGGTAATAAATCGTTTCTATCTCATAAAAATATTTTTTTATTTTGTACAAGGAATACAGGAATTATGAAACAGAAAATAAAATTTGTAAACAAAGAGAAAACGCAATTTTTTAATACTTTAAAAGAACGGGTTGATAATTATTTTAAGGAAAATCACATATCACAACATGCTAATTTTTCGATGGTAATTAAAACCTTTTTCATGTTGAGTTTATATTTTGTACCTTATTTTTTAATAATGACACAAGGTTACAGCCTTTTGGTGATGTGGTTTTTGACATTAGTTATGGGAGTTGGGTTGGCAGGCATTGGTATGGGAATTATGCACGATGCCAATCATGGAGCATACTCTTCGTTTCCTTTCATTAACAAATTAGTTAGCATTTCGTTAAGTTTGGTTGGTGGTGATAATCAAAACTGGAAAACACAGCACAATGTATTGCATCACACTTACACCAATATTTATGGGCACGATAAAGATATTGATGACAAAGGCATTTTAAGATTTACACCTCAAAGTAAACACAGAAAGGTTCATAGATTTCAAGTGGTATATGTTTTTTTCTTTTACTCAATCATGTCATTGTATTGGACAACTGCAAAAGATTTTATTCAGTTTTATCAATTTATTAAAGGTGGTCAAAACAAGCAAAAAAATAGCGACCGCGTAAAAGCAATGTTAGTTATTGTTGGTTGGAAATTGTTTTATTGGGGATATATGCTTGTTTTGCCGATGATGTTTTTGCATTTAACCTTTGTTCAGGTACTTATTGGTTTTGTTTCCCTGCACCTTATTGCTGGTCTTATATTAAGTATTGTTTTTCAGTTGGCTCACGTAGTTGAAGATACACAGTTTCCGGTGCCGGATGCAAATGGTACGATTGAAAATGAATGGGCAATTCATCAGTTAAATACAACAGCAGATTTCGCCAGAGATAACAAGTTAGTCACCTTTTTTGTGGGAGGACTGAACTTTCAGGCTATCCATCATTTATTTCCTCAAATATGCCATGTTCATTATCCTGAAATTGCACCTATTGTAGAACAAACCGCAAAAGAATTTGGCATTAAATATTTGTATAACGAAAGTCTTACATCTGCTTTTATGTCGCACATTCGTTTGATTTCACAGCTTGGGAAAAACGAAGTTTCGTTTAATGCCATTGCTAATAAAATGGGATAAACTAGCATTACGGCTGTTGCTTATTCCGGTTTTTGCCTGCGAATTAATTTGGAAAAAAGTTTTGGAAAAAAACGCTTTACCCAAATTGCACGTAACTCTTTTCCTCCTATAAATACTTCTTCCTCATTATTTCTGATACCATTCAAAATTTGAGTTGCGCATTCATTAGCACTCATTCCCTGCTCCGTCGCCTCATCCATTTTACTATGTGTACTGCCATCTTCAGTAATTGCATTAAGTGAAATATGGGTACGTATTTTTCCCGGACAAACGAGCATTACTTTTATATTATCGTTAAACACTTCCATGCGCAACGATTCAAAAAAACCATGCAGCGCATGTTTGGAAGCAGCATAGGTTGATCGAAAATAAAATCCGAACTTTCCGGCAATACTGCTGGTGACTATAAGTTGTCCGCATTTTTGTTTTAACATATATGGCAACACACTTTTTACAAGTGTTATGGTTCCGAAAAAATTTATTTCCATTATTTTTCGGTCTATTTCAAGAGGAGTGTCTTTGGTCAATGAACGTTGACTTATCCCTCCATTACATACTAAAATATCAATACGACCAAATGTGTCAATCACTTTTTGAGTTTGTGAATTAAAAGTGGATACATTACCCAAATCGAAAGGCAAAACCAATACGTTTAAATCAGGCAACTTCAACTCCTTTTTTACACGCTGAAGTTCTTGTTCTCTTCGTGCTGATAAGATTATTATAGCCCCTTCTTTTGCAAAGGCTTTTGCAAGCGCTTCACCAATGCCTGATGAAGCGCCGGTAACCCATACTACTTTATTTTTGAATATACTCATACTTACAAAAGTAGCTTAATTTTTTATACTAACTTTGTGTGCCTTTATTGTAAAATTGAATGACGAAAAAAATAACTTTATTCTCTGTTTGTTTGTTGATTGTTGCATGTATTTCTGAAAAAAAGGAACAGTTACCTGCGACTATTTTGCCGGTATTTCAAATGGCAAAATTAATGGTGGATATTCAGTTGCTGGAATCTTCTACAAACACTAACATCGCTCCTACCGATACAATAAAAAACAAACAAAATGCACCTTTTGTTGAGATATTACAAAAACATCATATAACGACAAAACAATACAACGAAAATTTCGATTATTACACTGCACATTTAGATTCGTTAGATAAAGTGTATGAATTGGTTTTAATAGATTTAAGTAAGATGAAAGCAGAAGTGATGAGTGAAAAAGAGCCGGCGAAGGATACTGCAACAGTTAAATTCTAGAAATTTAATTTATCATTTACGACCTAGGATGAAATCGAATGATTGCTTCGCGCAAATAATCCCTGTCGAGGTGCGTATAAATTTCGGTAGTAGTTATGGATTCATGCCCCAACATTTCCTGTACAGCGCGTAAATCAGCCCCCCCTTCAATTAAATGAGTAGCGAATGAATGTCTGAATGTATGCGGACTAATGTGTTTTTTTAATCCGACTTTCGTAGTGAGTTGTTTAATGATAGTAAATACCATTACCCTTGAAAGCTTTGCCCCGCGACTGATTTAAAAATAAAACATCTTCATCTTCTTTTTTAGGAGTAATGTGGCAACGTACTTCGTTTTTATACAGATTAATTTGTTTCATGGCGTATCGTCCTATGGGAACGAGTCTTTCTTTATCACCTTTGCCGGTTACTTTAATAAAACCATCATTAAAATACAGATTGGATATTTTTAAATTCACCAGTTCGCTTACTCGTAAACCGCAACTGTAAAGTGTTTCCAGCATGGCCTTGTTTCGCTGACCTTCGGGTAAACTTAAATCAATGGCATTAATAATTTTATTAATATCCTCAACACTCATGGTATCAGGCAATTTACGGCCAAGTTTGGCGCTTCTAGAAGAGTGCTGAGGGTCATTACTCATGATATCTTCAAGCAGTAAATATTTGTAAAAGCCTTTTATCCCGCTTATTATACGGGCTTGAGTAGTTGCGCTCATTCCCAATTCATTGATCCATTTTAAAAACTCCTGCAGGTGTTTTAATTCAATTTCTTTAGGAGTGTAATTCATATTTTTTATATTCTAAAAACTGAATCAGCTTTTCTACATCGTGTAAATAAGCCTCAATGGAATTTTCCGACAACGATTTTTCCAATGTCAAAAACGATTTAAATCCTTGTATATATCCTTTCCAGTTCAATTTGTAAATAGATACCTTAGTACCTGAATGATTACAAATTTAAGTGTTTGAAATTTAACTTTATCTTTACCAAGTAAAACTCAATTTTTAAGCACTAATGAAGTTAATCATAATAAACGGTCCTAACCTTAATTTATTAGGTACAAGAGAAACATCTGTTTACGGAAGTCAAACCTTTAAGGAATATTTTAAAACACTGAAAACAAATTTAAAGATATTGAGCTGGAGTATTTTCAAAGCAATGTAGAAGGAGAGTTGATCAATAAAATTCACGAAATAGGTTTTACGTATGATGGCATTATACTTAATGCAGGTGGTTACACACATACCTCTGTTGCTTTGCGCGATGCCATTGCAGCAGTTAAAACTCCAACTATTGAAGTTCATATTTCAAATGTATTCTCACGCGAAGATTTCAGGCATGTATCATTGATTGCTCCTAAATGCAAAGGCTCTATTTCCGGCTTTGGTATGGATTCGTACCGTTTGGCAGTATTGAGTTTTTTGAGTTAATACATTACACTACTCCTATCGTCGCCATCATTCGTCCGGTGATACCTTTTTCATAGCGGTGAGAAAAAAACAGATCATTATTTTTAACTGTACAGTAATTAGATATTTCAATATTTTCTTCTTTTAATCCTGATTGTAATAACTGATGTTTATTCGCAGTTTTTAAATCCACAAAATATTTTTGAGTAGTTAAATCTACTCTTTTTACCGAATCATCAAAATGTTGTGCAACATCACTTCCTACTTCAAAAGCATTGTAACCTATGCAAACACCAATAAATGCAATACAGTCGCTTCCTTTGGTGTTAAACTGTTGATTCATTTTTAACAAGGTTTTTTTGGTGATGTTGGCTGCCGTTCCTCTCCATCCGGAGTGTATGGCGGCTATTGCCTTATTTTTAGTATCGTAAATTAAAACGGGAGTACAATCGGCAGTGCTCACCGCAATCATCAACCCGGCGGTGTTGCTGATAATGGCATCAAAGCCTTTTTCCATTATTGGTTTATCGGCAAGTAAAATTTCTGTGCCATGTACTTGCCCGCTCATCGCCACTTTACTCATATCTGTACCTAATGCACTAAAAAATAAATTGCGATTTTCGATTACATGTTCAGGATTATCATTTGTTGATTTTCCCAAATTAAGTGACTGGTAAGGAGCTTCGCTAACACCTCCTAAGCGGGTACTTTGAGCCGAAGTAATTATCCTTTTATTAAAAATGGAAGGTGTGATGAACATGATTGTTTATAATCCATTAACTATTGAAATCCATTCCTCCTATCTTAACCACCAAATCCGCCAATCTGTTAGAATAACCACTTTCATTATCGTACCAGCCAATTATTTTCACAAGGTTGCCTACCACGGAAGTAAACTCCGGATCAAAAATACAGGAGTGTGAATTGTCAACAATATCAATGGATACAATAGGGTCTTCCATATATTGTAAAATCCCTTTTAGTTTGGTTTCACTTGCGTTTTTAAAGGCGGCATTTATTTCAGCGGGAGTAACAGGTCGTGCAAGTACGCAGGTTATATCGGTTAATGAACCATCAGGTACAGGCACGCGCATGCCGCATCCGCCAATCTTTCCCTCAAGATGAGGAAATATTTTAGTGATTGCTTTGGCTGCTCCGGTTGAAGTAGGTACTATTGAAAGTGCAGCTGCACGGGCTCTTCTCAAATCTTTATGCGGAGCATCGTGCAAACGCTGATCGCCGGTGTATGAGTGCACAGTAGTTATGAAACCATCTTCCAAACCCCAACCTTCGTCAAGCACCTGAATCATAGGTGCAGCGCAGTTGGTTGTGCATGAAGCATTTGAAATAATATTATCGTCTTTAGTTAATATGTGATCATTAACACCTAACACTACTGCCTTTATATCATTGCTGGTAGGTGGTGCAGAGATAATTACTTTTTTAGCACCTGCGGTGATATGCTTTCCTGCCGATTGTTTGTCCAAAAAAAATCCGGTCGATTCAATTACAACATCTATATCCAAGGCTTTCCAAGGCAAGTTTGCCGGGTCCTTTTCTGAATATACATTTACTTTTTTTTCATTTACAATAATGACTTTTTCTTCAGCACGAATATCAGCATTCATTACCCCATGAACCGAATCGTATTTTAAAAGATGCGCAAGTGTTTTACTGTCGGCTAAATCATTTATTGCAACAAGCTCTATGTTAGCGCGCTCTGTCATCACTCTGAACGAAACTCTGCCTATCCTTCCAAACCCATTAATAGCAACTCGTATTTTTTTCATTTCAATTTTTTTAACAAATATATACGTAAAAAAGTATTACTACATTAACAATTAAAGTGGTTTGCAATATTTTTTTATCTTTAAAAAATGAAAAAGTAATATGAAGCATAGAGAGATAAAACTTAGTGGCGACCGCATGGCAACCTTTAGCGATGGTGTATTTGCAATTATAATAACATTAATGGTGTTAGGCATTCAAATGCCAAATGTTGCAAAAAATGCCACGTCGGAAGAGGTATGGAAACAACTCTCAACAATGATGCCCAGCCTCATCGCATACGGAATAAGCTTTTTCAGCCTTGCAATTTTTTGGGCTAATCATCATAACTTCTTTCACATGCTAAAACATGTTGACCGCAGTTTGATGTGGCTGAATATGATTACGCTGTTTTGGCTTTCGCTACTTCCTTTGCCTACGGCATTTATGGCGAAACATTTTGACAAGCCCGAATCAACAATTTTATTTGGTTTATGTATGTTTTTGTGCAATGGTTTTTTCGGACTGCTTTTTTATTATGCAGTTAAGTCTAAACTAATCATTGATAAATTAAATAAAAGATTAACAAAACAAATCATTAAAATGATTGTGATAAGCTGTGTATTATGGTTAGTTTCAGCTGCTGTAGGATATATATCCGTATATATTTCGTATGGAATTTATTTGTTAATAGGAACCCTCTTTTTCTTACCTCAAAATGTTGAAGTTGAAGAAGAAGGTTATTAGAGAATTCACCCAATAGCCATTAAAGCTTTATTTGATTGTTTTATTTTTCGTTTTTATTTAATAATGCATCCCATCCTTGTGCTTTTAAAGGTGTTTGTGAACCTCCTTTTGTAATCAGGTTTATTCCTTCCTTAGAATGAGTCATGTGACCTATGACGGTAATATTTGGATTGGCTTTCACCTTTGGGAAATCAGCCTGATCAATGGTAAACAGTAATTCATAATCTTCTCCTCCGCTAAGTGTGCAAACAGTCGGGTCTAAGTTAAACTCTCTCGCCACTTTGTAAGTTAATGGGTCTATGGGGATTTTTTCTTCATATAAATTACAACCCACTTTTGATTCAGTACAAATGTGTAAAATTTCTGATGCCAGCCCATCTGAAATATCAATCATTGAAGTGGGATTAACTTCCAATGCTTTTAACAAAGGTTTAATATCATTGCGCGCTTCCGGTTTCAACTGACGTTCTAATAAATAGTCATTGCCTTCCAAATCGGGAGTTACACCGGGACTTTCTAAAAATATTTTTTTTTCGCGTTCTAATAACTGAAGGCCTATATATGCACCACCCAAATCGCCAGTAACGCAAAGCAGGTCTCCTTCTTTAGCACCATCTCTGTATACAAGTTCTTCGGGTTCCGCTTCACCAATAGCTGTAACGCTTATTACCAATCCTGCCGGTGAGGTAGTTGTATCACCGCCCACTAAATCTACTTTAAATTCGTTACATGCTAAATAAATTCCCTGATACAATTCTTCAATTGCTTCTAATGAAAAACGATTAGACATGGCTATAGAAACTGTAATTTGTTTGGCCGTTGCATTCATAGCGCATATATCGGAAACATTTACGGCAACTGATTTATAGCCCAAATGCTTAAGGGGGACATATATTAAATCGAAGTGAACCCCTTCTACCAACATGTCCGTAGAAACAACCGTTTGTTTACCTTTATAATTGATAACAGCGGCATCATCGCCCACACCTTTTATGGTGCTTTTATTTTTAATTTTGATAAACTGAGTAAGGTGTTTTATTAATCCGAATTCGCCTAAGCTGCTCAGTTCCGTACGGTCTGTATTTTCAAACATGTTATTAGATATTTTCGCAAAGGTACATCTTAATTGCTATTGACAAAATAAGCTTCTTACAACCAAACAGTCATAAGCAGATGTTAATATAAATGCGCGAATCTTCTTAATTTTTGTAAATTTGATTTTCGTAAAATTCAATCTATTAATTGTCATGGAAATATTTTTTGAAATACTGAAACTAACAATACCTGCGGGTATTGTTTTTTTAACGACCTACTTCTTGGTCAAAAATTTTTTAGATCAGGATATTCGCAAACAAACATTAATTGTTAAAAAGGGTAATCAGGAAATAATCACTCCCATTCGTTTGCAGGCATTTGAACGTATAGCATTGTTTTTAGAAAGAATAAATCCTAACAGCATAGTGTTACGTGTAAACATCAACACTTCTGCGGGTATGCTGGAAGCAGAAATTATTAAAACCATACGCAGTGAGTTTGATCACAATGTTGCCCAACAGATTTACATAAGCAGAAAAACCTGGGACGCAGTTGTTAAGGCAAAAGATGAATCAATTAAGTTGGTAAATGTGGCTGCTTCAAAGGTTAATAAAGAAGCAAGCGGAATGGAACTGGCGCAAACGCTTCTTGTTGTTTCTGCACAACTGACACAGTTACCAACTAAAGAAGCATTGGATTTGGTTAAAAAAGAAATTAGCAAAGAGTTTTAAGAGTGTACTACAAATTACGAATATTTACGAATTACGAATAAATACAAATGATTAGTAGCTTGAATTTATGAGTGAATTAAAAAGAGAAGATCTTTTATATGCGGAGTTAAGTTATAAGTTGGTTGGCGTTTTATTCGATGTTCACAAACAGATGGGGCATGGATTTTTGGAGCGTTATTATCAAAAAGCGATTGCAACAGAATTAGCTAAAAAAGAAATTGAATTTAAAGAACAAGTAAAGATTGATTTAATTATTGCAGACCAAATTATAACTTCAGGAATTGCAGATTTTATAATAGATGACAAAATAATTTTTGAAATAAAACAAGGCAATACATTTCTAAAAACCAATATTGACCAACTATACAGCTATCTTAAGATGAGTAAGCTTCAACTTGGTATTTTGGCGAATTTTACATCAAGAGGGTTATTATATAAAAGAATTTTAAATGTTAAATAATGTAGCATTCCTTAATTACGAACTATTTCATAATTCGTGTTTATTCGTATTTCGTAGTATTGATGGTTTCGTAATTCGTAAAAATTTGTAATTCGTAGTGTAATGGAAGAGAAAGAGAGCAAACTAAAATTTTTAACCGATTCAGGCATTGAAATTAAACGCGTTTATTCGGAAGTTCCTAAAGATTTAAAACCTGAACAGCCTGGTGAATACCCTTATACACGAGGCGTTCAGTCAACCATGTACCGTAGTAAGTTGTGGACAATGCGTCAGTATGCAGGATTTTCAACAGCCGAAGAATCAAACAAACGTTATCATTATTTGTTAAATCAAGGCACAACCGGTTTGTCCGTTGCATTTGATTTACCTACACAAATTGGTTACGACAGCGACCATGAGTTTGCCGATGGAGAAGTTGGAAAAGCGGGTGTAGCAATTGATTCGTTGCGGGACATTGAAATTTTATTTGATGGAATTAAGTTGGAAAACATCACTACTTCCATGACCATCAATTCAACTGCTTCCATTCTTTTGTCCATGTATATTGCGTTGGCAAAAAAGCAAGGCGCCGATTTAAAAAAAATATCAGGAACCATACAAAATGATATTCTTAAAGAGTACGCTGCACGCGGAACATACATTTATCCGCCTAAGCCAAGTATGCGTATCATTACCGATATTTTTGAATATTGTAGTAAAGAGGTTCCAAAGTGGAATACCATTTCCATTTCCGGCTATCACATACGTGAAGCGGGTTCCACAGCCGTTCAGGAATTGGCATTTACTTTAGCAAACGGAAAAGCATATTTAAAAGCTGCGATTGACAAGGGATTGGACATAAATGTGTTCGCAAAACGTTTGTCGTTTTTCTTTAATGCACATAATAATTTGTTTGAAGAAGTCGCTAAGTTCAGAGCTGCCCGCAGAATGTGGGCAAAAATCACAAAGGACTTAGGTGCTACTGACCCAAAAGCTCAAATGCTGCGTTTTCACACACAAACAGGAGGTTCTACACTTACAGCCCAACAACCATATAACAATATTCCTCGTGTAACTATTCAGGCTTTGTCAGCAGTATTGGGTGGCACACAAAGTTTACACACCAATGGTTTTGATGAAGCCATTGCATTGCCAACAGAAGAAGCTGCCCGCATTGCATTGAGAACACAACAAATTATTGGTTATGAAAGCGGGGTTACAGAAACGGTTGATCCTTTAGCAGGTTCCTATTTTGTGGAAACACTTACCAATGAAGTGGAAGCTGCTGCCTGGGAATACATCAATCATATTGATGCAATGGGTGGAGCTGTTGCTGCTATTGAAGAAGGATACATGCAAAATGAAATTGCAGCATCAGCCTATAAATATCAAAATGATATTCAGTCGGGAGAAAAAATAATTGTAGGTGTGAATAAATTCACCGTTAAAGAAAAACCACTATCGGATATTTTTACGGTTGACGATTCCATCCGCCAATTGCAAATTGATAAGATAAATAAAGTAAAAGCAGAACGCGATAACGAAAAGGTAAAAGAAATTTTACAAAAGTTAGATGCTAACGCAAGAGGAAATGTAAACCTGATACCAACAATTTTGGAAGCAGCGGAAAACTATGCTACACTTGGTGAAATTGCAGACACTATGAGAAATGTTTTTGGATTGCATCAGTAGCTATTTTACTAATTTTAAATTAATCGGCGACTGAGGCACTCGAAGTCAACGAAATGATTGGTGGCTGAGGCACTCGAAGCCGCCAATTGAAAATATAATAACAGTTGATTTCGAGAACCTCAATCAACAACACAGATGGTGACTGAGGCACTCGAAGCCACCAATTGAAAATATAATAACAGTTGATTTCGAGAACCTCAATCAACGAAATGATTGCTTGCAGAGATACTCGAAGCCACTGATTGAAAAACAACTTTGGAATTTAAACTTTACAACTTTGGAATTCTTCTACATTCTAACTTCTAAAAATGAACTTAACATTAGGCTTTAGCCCCTGCCCCAACGATTGTTTTATTTTTGATGCGATGATTCACGGTAAAATTGATACCGAAGGATTGAGCTTTAAGGTAATAATGGAAGATGTTGAAAGCCTGAATCAAAAAGCTTTTAAAGGAGAATTGGATATTACCAAATTAAGTTTTCATGCCTATGCTTATGTAACAACGCTATATCAATTGCTTGATGCAGGCAGTGCTTTGGGTAATGGTTGCGGACCTTTATTGGTTGCAAGTTCAAAGTTGCAAGTTCAAAGCTCAACAAAAATTGCAATTCCAGGGAAATATACTACAGCTAATTTTCTTTTGTCATTGGCATTTCCTGAAGCAACGAACAAAGTAGAAATGTTATTTTCAGACATTGAAGATGCGGTATCGTCAGGTAAAGTTGATGCGGGTTTGATCATCCATGAAAACCGTTTTACCTATGAACAAAAAGGATTAAAAAAAATTATTGATTTGGGAGAGTATTGGGAAACGCTTACCCAATCACCCATTCCATTAGGAGGTATAGTTATTAAACGCGATTTACCTTCGGACATAAAAAGCAAGGTAAATCGCATCGTTCGTAAAAGTGTGGAGTATGCTTTTGCAAATCCATTGTCAAGTCGTAGTTTCGTAAAGGAAAATGCACAAGCCATGAGCGAAGATATAATGCAAAAACATATTGACTTATATGTAAATAATTATTCAGTTGATTTGGGAACAGAAGGTAAACGTGCCGTAAAAACGCTGTTTGACAAAGCGCAGGAGTTGGGAGTAATTAAAAAAATTGAAGAAGAAATGTTTTTAGGAGATGGAAGGTAGAAGGCAGGAGGTAGAATAAAGAAGATAGAATACTCGAATATAGAATCTCGATTAACATAAACAAATTAGTAATTCGTAATAATAAAATTAAAAAATTAAAAAAAGCCTCCCCTGTGGGGAGGTTGGAGGGGTATCATGATAATAGTAACAGGCGCAGCAGGCTTTATAGGAAGTTGTTTGGTAAGTAAGTTAAACCAGGAAGGCTTTAAAGACATTGTAATAGTAGATGATTTTTCAAATCCTGAAAAGATGAAAAATCTGGAAGGGAAAATATTTTCACAAAAAGTTCATCGTGATGATTTTGTGGAATGGTTAAAACAAAATCATCGTTTCACGCAATTTGTCTTTCACATAGGTGCGCGCACCGACACTACGGAATTTGACAAAAACATTTTTGACAAATTGAATTTAAATTACACCAAAGACATTTGGAATAGTTGTGTGGAGTTCGGCTTGCCACTGGTGTATGCTTCATCTGCTGCTACATATGGCCTTGGTGAACATGGATATGACGACAATGAAGCATTGATTGACAATTTAAAACCTTTAAATCCTTACGGAGATTCAAAAAACGATTTTGATAAATGGGCATTGAAACAAGAAAAAAAACCTTACTTTTTTGTGGGCTTAAAATTCTTTAATGTATATGGTCCTAATGAATATCACAAAGGTCGCATGGCATCAGTAATTTTTCATGCCTACAATCAAATTCAGGAAAAAGGATCAATGAAATTATTTCGTTCGCATAATCCCAACTATAAAGATGGTGAACAATTACGCGATTTTGTATATGTAAAAGATGTAGTAGAGGTGTGTTATTTCTTGCTACATCACCGCAAAAATTCGGGCATTTATAATTTAGGTTCGGGTAAAGCCCGTACGTTTTTAGATTTGGTAAAAAATACGTTTTCCGCGTTAGGCAAACAACCTCAAATTGAATTTGTGGATACACCTATTGACATACGCGATAAATATCAATATTTTACCGAAGCCAATATGAATAAGCTAAAATCCATTGGTTATTCAAAACCTTTCCACACGCTTGAAGAAGGTGTGAAGGACTATGTACAGAATTATTTGACAGGAAAGAAATATTTATAAAACCAGCACAAAATGAAAAACCTATTTCTTATTCGCCATGCAAAGGCAATAGAACCTGTTTCAGGCATTGATGATTTTGACAGACCCCTGATGGATAAAGGAATTAAAAATGCTCATCTTATGGGGAAATTGCTGCATCAACAGCAAATAAAACCCCAACTGATAATATCTTCACCCGCAGCAAGGGCTTTGAGTACGGCAATGATAATGAGTAAGGAACTTGACTATCCGTATTCAAAAATTGTACTCGAAGAAAAACTGTATGAATCGTCGGTGAACAATTATTTTCATGTAATTAAAAAAACAAGCGATGCTGTACAAACGCTGTTTTTGTTTGCTCACAACCCCACCATTACAGAAATTTGTCATTCGCTTACCGATACATTTATTGATATTATTCCAACTACAGGTATTATAGGACTTTCTTTTAATATTGATGCATGGCAAAAAATAGATACTGCTAAAGGAGCATTAATTTTAGTTGATTTTCCTAAAAAGCACTCTGCTTTCTAATGTTAACTTATTGTTAATTTTTATTAATATGACTTGCTGCTTACCCCTAAAGAGTAAATTCGTCAACAAAATTAAAATATTAACTTAACAAACAAAGACAACCGTTTTAGAGCATTATTGGAATGAAAAAAAATCATGTATTTGTTAATAGAGAATTAAGCTGGCTTTCATTCAACGAAAGAGTATTGCAGGAAGCTGAAGATGAGAATGTACCACTGATAGAACGGATAAAATTTTTGGGTATATTTTCAAACAACAGAGATGAGTTTTTTAGAGTAAGAGTGGCTGCCATCAAACGGATGGTAAAATTCCCCAAAAAAGCAAATGAAATAATAGGCGATGATCCGATTTCATTACTCGATAAAATTCAAAAAAAAGTAATTGAGCAACAAACCACATTCGACAAGCTGTTTGATACGATTACTAAAAAGCTGGCAGAAGAAGATATTTATATTATCAACGAAAAACAGTTAACTAAAGCGCAAGGGATTTTTGTAAAAGAATTTTTTCGGGAAAAAGTATTACCATCCCTTGTGCCCATTATGCTTGACAGTGCACCTCAGTTTCCTTACATGAAAGACAAATCCGTTTATTTGATTGTAAAACTGATACGCTTAGGAAGAAAAAACAAGTACGCATTGGTGGAAGTTCCTACAAGTGATGTTTCACGCTTTATAGTTATTGATAATATTACCGACAAACAGAAATACATCATTTTGTTAGATGATGTTATCAGGTATTGTTTGGATGATGTTTTTTCGGTGTTGGATTATAGTGCCATAGAATCATATACGATAAAACTGACAAGGGATGCAGAGCTGGATATTGATAATGATATTTCTAAAAGTTTTGTGGAAAAAATATCAGGCAGCTTAAAAAAACGAAATAAAGGACAGCCTGTACGATTGGTGTATGACAACGAAATTTCGCGCGACACACTTCAATATGTAGCACGTTCTTTAAAATTCAGAAAGGCAGACAACCTTATTCCCGGTGGCAGATATCATAATTTTAAAGATTTTATCACTTTTCCGAATCTTGGGAAAAAAAATTTATTGTACGATCAAATACCTCCTCTTTATCATCCTGACTTTAACTTGCATAAATCTGTTTTTGAGTTATTAAAAACAAAAGATATTTTACTCACATTCCCTTACCAATCCTATCAGCACATTATTGATTTTTTGCGGGAAGCATCAATTGATCCTAAGGTGCAATCCATCATGATTACTCTTTATCGCGTTGCCAAAGGTTCTAACATTGTAAATACATTGATAAATGCTGTAAAAAACGGAAAGCAGGTTACGGTAGTGGTAGAACTACAAGCCCGGTTTGACGAGGAAAACAACATTTACTGGGCAAATAAATTAGTAGAAGAAGGGGCTAAAGTAATTTACGGTGTTCCGGGACTTAAGGTACATTCAAAAGTGTTTTTAATTACCCGTAGGGAAAACGGAAAACAGAAACTTTACACGCATATTGGTACCGGCAATTTTAATGAACAAACAGCCAGAATATACAGTGATATGAGTTTGTTAACCTGCGACGAACGCATTACCAAAGAAACAGAAAAGTTATTTCAGTTTTATTCGGATAACTATAAAGTAGGAACCTATAATAATCTGGTAGTTTCTCCTTTTTCCATGCGAAAAATGTTTGTTCAGCTTATTGATAAAGAAATTGCCAATGCTGTTAAAAATTTACCTGCCTCCATCACTATTAAAATGAATAATTTGGTGGACAATGAAATGATCAGCAAACTTTATGAAGCCAGTCAAAAAAACGTGAAAATAAAATTATTAGTGCGTGGCATGTGTTCCATCGTTTCGGGAGTAAAAGGATTGAGTGAAAACATTGAAACCATCAGCATTATTGATAAATATCTGGAGCATGCCCGGTTGTTCATATTTTATAACGGAGGTGATGAAAAATATTTTATATCTTCGGCCGACTGGATGACACGTAACCTTGACCATCGTTCGGAGGTAGCCGTTCCTATCTTTGATAAAAAAATTCAGGAACAGTTAAAAACCATGATCGACCTTCAATTGATGGATAATTGTAAAGCAAGAATAATCAATCAAAAGCAAGACAATACATACAAGACCAAAACAGGAAAAACGGTTATACGGTCGCAGGAAAAAATTTACAATTACTTGAAGCAATTACGAAGTGGCAGTTGAAGAAAAAAGCATTTTACAGTTTGCGGCAATAAATATAGGCTCTAACGCTGTACGTTTATTAATTTCAAATGTGTTCGAAACCCCTACAGGACCCATTTTTAAAAAGGCTGAACTATTTCGGCTTCCTGTTCGCCTAGGCGATAATTCATTTATCGACGGAAAAATATCTCCCGAAAAAACCGATAAACTGCTCATGGCAATGAGGGCTTACAAAGAACTTATCGGCATATACACTCCTATTACCTACAGAGTGTGTGCTACTTCTGCCATGCGCGAAGCAAGTAATTCTCAAGATATAACTGACCGGATTTATCAGGAAACGCAACTTAATGTAGAAATAATTGACGGTAAAACAGAAGCCGATATTATTTACTCCAACCATGTTGCAGAAAATCTGGATAAAAACAATTCATACCTCTATATCGACGTTGGTGGTGGAAGTACTGAGGTTTCGCTATTTACAAAAAACAAAATTGTTGCATCTCGTTCATTCAGAATTGGTACCATACGCTTATTATATAACAGCGTAAGTAAAGAGTATTGGAACGAATTTAAAGATTGGGTAAAAGATACTACCAAAGGTTGTAAACCCATTGTAGCAATCGGTTCAGGTGGCAATATCAATAAGTTGTTTAAAATGACCGGAAAAAAGGATAACAATTATATCAGCTACGGAAAATTAAAACAGATGAGCGATCTCCTGAATACTTATACCATGGACGAGCGCATGCAGCTAATGGATTTGAATCCCGACCGCGCTGATGTGATCATTCCCGCATCTAAAATTTATCTTACGGTAATGAAAATTGCCCACATCGAAAAAATATACATCCCTCAGATTGGCTTATCAGACGGCATGGTAAGGCTGTTGTATGAAGATTATAAAAGCAAACAGGAATAACAGTATTTACTATTCAACAACTAACAGCATTTTTACAGATGCAGGAAGAAAGAGATGGAGGTTGTTTTTCATCAACTTATTTTGTCGATCGGTTCATGTCTGTTTATGTTACAACAAAACTAATTATAAAACAACCAAGTCCGAGGTAATAAAAAAGACAGTTCTGTAATTCCCTTTGGTATTAATTTGAAAATTCAAATTACCCTCAATTTTTAGTATCTTCGTGCCCCAAAAAAAAGAATAAACAATGATTTCAGTATCCAACCTTTCGTTACGTTATGGTAAACGTGTATTATTTGATGAAGTAAATATAAAATTTGCTCCCGGCAATTGTTATGGCGTTATTGGCGCTAACGGTGCCGGAAAATCAACATTCATGAAAATTTTATCGGGCGAAATAGAAGCAACCACAGGTCAGGTTTCAATTACTCCCGGTGAACGTTTAAGTGTACTAAGTCAAAATCACTTTGCCTTTGATGCATATCCTGTTTTACAAACGGTACTGATGGGTAACAAAAAATTATGGGATGTTATTCAGCAAAAAGATGCCATTTATGCAAAGCCCGATTTTAGTGATGCTGACGGAATTAAAGCTGCGGAGCTGGAAGGGTTGTTTGCAGAAATGGAAGGCTGGAATGCAGAAAGTGATGCTGCCAATTTGTTGAGCGACCTAGGCGTAAAAGAAGAGTTTCACAGTAAGTTGATGAGTGAGTTAAGTGGTAAAGAAAAAGTGCGCGTATTATTGGCGCAAGCCATTTTTGGAAATCCGGATATTCTATTGCTGGATGAGCCAACCAACGATTTGGATGTAGAAACCATTGCATGGTTGGAAAACTTTTTAGCCGATTTTCAAAATACGGTAATTGTTGTTTCTCACGACAGACACTTCCTTGATGCCGTGTGTACGCACATTGCTGATATTGATTTTAATAAAATACAACTGTACACTGGTAACTATTCGTTTTGGTACGAATCGAGCCAATTGGCATTGCGTCAGCGTTCCGACCAAAACAAAAAACTGGAAGACAAACGAAAAGAGTTGCAGGATTTTGTGGAACGCTTCAGCGCAAATGCTTCTAAATCAAAACAAGCAACAAGTCGTAAAAAGCTATTGGAAAAACTGGTAATAGATGACATAAAACCAAGTACAAGAAAATATCCCGGAATTATCTTTAAAGCTGACAGAGATTGTGGCGATCAGATTTTAAATGTGGAAGGACTTACCAAAACATCTCCGGAAGGAACACCTTATTTTTCAAACATTACATTTACCCTAACCAAAGGCGATAAAGTAGCGATCCTTTCTAAAGAACACATTGCCATTACTACTTTTTTTCAAATTATAATGGGCGAAGAAAAGGCTGATAAAGGCGAATTCAGCTGGGGAAGTACCATTACCAAATCCTATTTACCAAACGAAAATGCAAGTTATTTTAAATCGGATTACAATCTGATTGACTGGCTGCGTCAATACTCTACAGATAAAGACGAAACTTTTGTACGTGGTTTTTTAGGACGAATGTTATTTAGCGGAGAAGAAACATTTAAAAAATCGAATGTGCTTTCTGGTGGAGAAAAAGTACGTTGTATGGTATCACGCATGATGCTTACCAATGCCAATTGTTTAATATTGGATGAACCTACCAACCATTTAGACTTGGAGTCTATCACGGCATTTAATAATGCGTTGAAAGACTGGAAACACATTGCCCTGTTTACTTCGCATGACCATGAGTTTGTGCAAACCGTTGCCAATCGTATTATTGAGCTTACACCAAAAGGCATTATTGACAAACGAATGACTTATGATGAGTATATCAGCGACGAAAACATAAAAGCCTTGAGAGAGAAAATGTACGCAGGTAAGTAAAATCTTACCAAGTACCTCCCGGCGAAAATAAAAAGTCCGTAGGAGAATCAACATCATACAACATTTTAAAACCTTTAGTTTCTTTTTTACAAAAAGGCTCTAATAATAAAACTATTTCTTCATAGCCTTTCAGCGTCATTTCGCAAAAAAAGTTTTTATCATCGTCCGAAACAATTCCATTGTCTTCCTCCGCAATGCGCAGTGTTAAATTACAATTGCGCGCCTCAATAAAATCAACGCTTGTAAGTTCAAGTGTTTTTTTATCCTTAACGATTACTTGTTTAATCAACTGTTGAAACTTTTTTGCTTGCGCTCTGTCAAACTCGTAAAGGCGAACAATGTTGTCGCCATATTCGTTGATGTGATCAATGTAATCGAGTTTCATAGATTTAGTGTTAGTTGTTTTTTGATATCTCTTTAGTGAATCTTAG
>CAVSHK010000042.1:0-119506 GCA_963727705.1 uncultured Bacteroidota bacterium | reverse complement strand
TCCAGCAGTATTAGCAGCCGTCACAATAATGGTTCCAGTCGCATTCACACTACCACACCCACCAGTAAGAGGAATGCTGTAGTTGAATGTACCCGATGCAGACGGAGTTCCGCTGATGGTGATGGTGTTTCCTGACCAATGTGCCGATACTCCCGCCGGCAAACTGTTTGCTCCTGTAGTTCCGTCATTGGATATTCCTGTAGCTCCTGTTGTTGCAATGGTAATAGCCGTCAATGCGGTATTGATGCATAAGGTTGGAGAAGAGGAGGTGTCCAGCGGTATTAGCAGCCGTCACAATAATAGTTCCAGTCGCATTCACACTACCACATCCACCAATAAGAGGAATGTTGTAATTGAATGTACCTGATGCGGTAGGTGTACCGCTGATGGTAATGGTGTTTCCTGACCAGTGTGCTGATACTCCCGCCGGTAAACTGTTTGCTCCTGTAGTTCCGTCATTGGATATTCCTGTAGCCCCTGTTGTTGCAATGGTAATGGCAGTCAATGCAGTATTGATACATAAGGTAGGCGAGGAGGAAGGCGCTCCAGCGGTATTAGCAGCCGTTACAATAATAGTTCCTGTTGCATTCACACTACCACATCCACCAGTTAATGGAATGCTGTAATTGAATGTACCCGATGCGGTAGGTGTACCGCTGATGGTAATGGTATTACCTGACCAATGTGCTGATACTCCCGCCGGCAAACTGTTAGCTCCTGTAGTTCCGTCATTGGATATTCCTGTAGCTCCTGTAGTAGCAATGGTAATAGCAGTTAGTGCAGTATTGATGCATAAGGTAGGCGAGGAGGAAGGCGCTCCAGCAGTATTAGCAGCCGTTACAATAATAGTTCCTGTCGCATTCACACTACCACAACCACCAGTAAGAGGAATGCTGTAATTGAATGTACCCGATGCAGTAGGAGTTCCGCTGATGGTGATGGTATTTCCAGCCCAATGTGCCGATACTCCCGCCGGCAAACTGTTCGCTCCTGTAGTTCCGTCATTGGATATTCCTGTAGCTCCTGTTGTTGCAATGGTAATAGCCGTCAATGCGGTATTGATGCATAAGGTTGGAGAAGAGGAAGGGGCTCCAGCGGTATTAGCAGCCGTCACAATAATAGTTCCAGTCGCATTCACACTACCACATCCACCAGTAAGAGGAATGCTGTAATTGAATGTACCTGATGCAGTAGGAGTTCCGCTGATGGTGATGGTATTTCCAGCCCAATGTGCCGATACTCCCGCCGGTAAACTGTTTGCTCCCGTAGTTCCGTCATTGGATATTCCTGTAGCTCCTGTTGTTGCAATGGTAATGGCAGTTAGTGCAGTATTGATGCATAAGGTTGGAGAAGAGGAAGGGGCTCCAGCGGTATTAGCAGCCGTCACAATAATGGTTCCAGTTGCATTCACACTACCACACCCACCAGTAAGAGGAATGCTGTAATTGAATGTACCCGATGCGGTAGGTGTACCACTGATGGTAATGGTGTTTCCCGACCAGTGTGCTGATACTCCTGCCGGTAAACTGTTAGCTCCTGTAGTTCCGTCATTGGATATTCCTGTAGCACCTGTAGTAGCAATGGTAATAGCAGTTAGTGCGGTATTGATACATAAGGTAGGCGAGGAGGAAGGGGCTCCAGCGGTATTAGCAGCTGTCACAATAATAGATCCTGTTTTTGTTGTCTGAGTACACGTACCAGTAGTAGTTATGGTATAATTGAATGTCCCTGAAGCGGTAGGTGTTCCACTAATTGTAAAAACGCCTCCGGAATAAGATCCGCTTACTCCGGTTGGCAAGCCTGCAGCACTTGCTCCTGTGCCTCCACCACTAACCGAATAAGTTATAGCTGTGATAGCAGTGTTGATACAAAGACTTTGTCCATCTGTACCCGTTACGGATGTTAAGCTGATAGCCGCATTGGGATTTATTGTTTGCTGGCCACTCGCAACAGAAGATCCTATAGGTGTGTAAGTTGCCGAAAAAAGCTGGGCATTTGTTCCTGAGACTGTTAGGTTTACACTTCCGGATGCAGCAGCTCCGGAAGCTACATCCATAGTTATCCAATAATATTCTGTATTGCTTGCTTGCGATGTGATGGAGAAAAAAATGTTTGAGTACCTGCAGACGTTGGAGAAGAATTAGTTGCCAATAAGTTTGCTGTCGAAAAACTATTTGTAGTAGTGTAATATAGTTTAAAATTACTGATATCACTAGCAGCATAAGTTCCTGTTGTTGTAAATCCAAGTCCAACGACTGTTACATAATTGCAGGAAAAATAATCGGTAAGTGAAAAACTGTGAATCACCTGACCTGTTGTTCCGGCGCATATGGTGGCTGCCGACTGAGCATTGCTACCAATAGTAGGATATAATTGATTATACTGGAGAATAACTTTTCCATTTCCCCCATTCCCCCCAATACCAGTACTGGAGCCATCTAATTCACCTGATCCCCGCTCCTCCTGCACCACCTCCATCTCCATCAGGCGCATTCGTTGCCTGCGTGTATAATCCGTTAGCTCCGGCTACAGAACTTGTATCTGGAGCTATACCCGCTGTTCCTCCAACAGCATTACAATTTCCACTATTACTTGCATCTCCTCCATTACCGCCATTTGCAGAATAACCTGCAGAAGCACCACCGCCACCACCATAGCCCCAATCGGTGCCTGCACCTTTTCCTCCATTACCACCACTATACATTAAAGTACCAGTTCCGGTAGCAGTACCTCCTCCTGCACCTCCTGTGTTATTAGCAAAAGTACCACTTGCTTTTGCTCCCCCACCTCCGCCTCTTGCCAAAACAAGGGTTGTGGTAGAACTGCTAAACCATGAATCACCACCCGCAGAACCATTGGCGGGAGTAGATGCTCCTCCCGCTCCTCCTGCTCCTACCGTTATAGAATAGGTTGTACCAGCTGTTACACTGAATGTAGATTGGCTGAAAGCACCACCACCACCACCACCACCACCGTACTGATTGGTATTATTGCCACCACCTCCTCCTCCTGCACCCCAAGTTGAAACAGTAACTGATGTTACTCCCGTAGGTACGGTCCATGTATTTGCATTGGTTCCGGTACTTGTAAATGTTGCCATTTGAGCATATGAAATACTAATTGTTCCATTTCCTCCGGCACCTCCTGTTCCTGATGAATTATTAAGCGATTCACCACCACCGCCACCACCACCACCACCAACAGAACCGGCAACAGCAATTCCATAAGTCAACGATCCACAGTTTCCGGCGGCATAATAACCACCTGCACCACCATCTGCTCCTCCCACGGGAGCCGCACCTCCGGCCGTTCCATAAGACCATTGATTTTGATTCGTTGGCGCTTTTGCATTATTACCATTAGATGTATACCCTGCCGAAGCACCACCACCACCACCTGTTGTAACAGCGTTTGTCCCACCATTGCTTCCATTTCCTCCACTGTATCTTATTGTTCCTGTTCCTGCAGCACTTGAACCTCCGGTTCCTGCAATGCCGGCACCTCCCGAAGGGGCAGCACCTCCTGTTCCTCCTTTGGCTAATATTAATACTGTACCGGCGGAGTTAATGAATTTTGAATCTGCTCCTGTTCCTCCTGCTCCAGAACCAGTGCTTGCTCCTCCTGCTCCACCTGCACCCACCACCAAAGAATATGTTGCTCCGGGGGTTACACTAATGGTTGATTGGCTATAAGCTCCGCCGCCTCCACCGCCACCACCATAATTGGTGGTTGAGTTCCCTCCACCACCACCACCTGCTCCCCATACATTTACGGTTATCGAACAAACACTTGAAGGTACAGTCCATACTGTTGTTCCGGAGGTGGTATAAGTCTCTACTCCATTTAATCTCCCTGTAAATGTTTGTTGACCACTGGCTGCCGCAGAATTTAATATATGAGAAGATGTTAAATTATTGGATTGATAACTTGCCGTTATATTAGAATTATTTAATATTCCTGCTGTTATCGATCGTTGGTTGGTTGCTGTAGAAGAGACATCCATTACTATCCAGTAATAATAGGTTGTGTTTACCATTGACAGGGAAAAAGAGAATGCACTTTGAGTGCCAGCTGCTGCAGGGGAAGCGTTGGTTGCAAGTAAATTGGTAGTGGCAAACGTATTAGTGGTGGTGTAATAAAGTTTAAAATCGGTAATGTCACTTGCTAAATAATCTCCTGTTGTTGGAAAAGAAATACCTGTAACATTAATGCCACCACAATTGCTGGCATTTTCAGCCTGCAAAGTAAAACCTTGTATTTGAACATTAGTCGTATTTGATTTTATATTAGTGAGGGCGGCTACAGTATTGCTTCCAATTGTTAATACAGGACCGTAATCCACTATTACCATACCATTTCCTCCTTTTCCACCAACTCCTGACCCAGTAAGAGTAGCATTATTATTGTTTTCTCCTGAGCCAGCTCCACCGGCTCCCCATGCATTTCCGTCATATGCAATGTTCCAATGCGCGTATCCGTTGGCACCATTTACTCCTCCGGAAGGAGCGATCCCCCCCACGCCACCTATATCACTGCAGCCAACATTTGAAGTTGCATTACCACCATTACCTCCATTGGCTGAATAACCCGCAGATGCTCCACCACCACCTCCAAACCCATAATCAGAGGTAGTTCCATTACCTCCGTTTCCTCCGCTATACACTAATGTTCCTATTCCTGATGCTGAACTTCCACCGGCTCCCCCTGTATTAACCGTTGATGTAGCACTTCCCTGACCGCCACCAGATCCACCACTTGCTAAAACAAGTGTAGTAGTGGAACTGGTAAACCAGGATGCTCCCCCAGCATTTCCTGCTGTACCAGTAGAAGCCCCACCGGCTCCCCCAGTACCAACTGTTATTGAATATGTAGCGCCTGCACTTACAGTTAATGTAGATTGACTGAATGCGCCACCACCACCGCCGCCACCACCATAAAATGTAGAATTAGAGTTACCACCACCACCACCACCTGCTCCCCATGCCTGAACAATGGTTTTTGTTATTCCGGTTGGAACTACCCAGCTATTTACATTTGTTCCCAAACTACTAAAGGTTTGAACTTGAGCATATGAAATAACAACCATACCAACACCCCCGCTTGCTCCCGTTCCGGAAGTTCCTCCTATAGAATATGCACCACCACCACCACCACCACCACCAACTGCTCCAGAAGTAGCACTGTACTGGTAGGTACACCCTGCTGAATTAACACCACCTACACCGCCCGCAGCTCCGCCTGCAGGTGCAGCTCCGCCACCGGTTCCAAAAGTAAAATTACCACAATTGTTGCTAGGTTTACCATTGTTTCCAATTTGAGAATATCCTGCTGAAGAACCACCACCACCGCCAACAGGGTTTATACTACAAACATTACTATTATTACCATTACTTCCATTACCTCCGCTGTAAACGATTGTTCCTGTTCCGGAAGCGCTTAATCCACCGGCTCCTCCCGTCCCTCCACCGGTTGACCCCCCTGTTCCACCCGAACCACCTTTTGCAAGTACCAGTACTGTTCCTGTAGATGTAGTGAATTTCGAGTCTCCACCTGCTGCACCTGTTTGCGCGGCAGCGTTACCTGCGCTTGCACCACCTGCACCTGCTGCTCCTACTATTACTGAATAAGTTGCCCCAGGAGTAACTGTTAATGTAGATTGGCTGAAAGCACCACCACCACCGCCGCCGCCGCCATATTGATTAGCGGTATTTCCACCACCGCCACCACCCGCACCCCATGTTTGTACCGTGATGGTTGTTACGCATGTTGGTACAGTATAAGTATATGTTCCGGATACAGTGTACGTTGTTGTTTGAGCGGCGGTGTTTTTTACTATTAAAAATGTCAGAACAGCAAAGAAAAAAAATAGCTTTTTAAATGATATATTAAAACTGTTTTTTGTACAGTTAAAATCTGAATTATATACACTGAAAACAAATATAGGATTTTCACTTATTTTGTTGCTAATGATAGTATGCAACAGTGTAAGTATTCTTTGTAACGTTTTTTTATATGATTTAATTTTGTTTTGCATTTTTGTTGCGTTAACGATATCTTTTGTATCCTAATATTCAAGAAGGTTTATGTCTATTCAAGTTGGAATTATGTAGTACGTTTTTCGTTTCATTGTCTTCAAACCATTGTACGTATTTTTAAAAAAATATGTTACAACAAATAATATTACTTTCAAATATGCGCTTTTTGGTCGAGGTTATTAATCCTGCTTAGCGAATGTAACATATGTTACATGTTTGGTGGTGGCATTCGAATAAAATTATGTTTTTTATAATAGCTTAGTATGTTATTAAAGCTAAATGATCCCCAAAAAACTGAATGGAAATGTAGTATTTAAGGAATAAATAGATTGTTTAGAATCTATCTGTTTGATTTTTTTTTGGTGAGATTTGAGTTGTAAAATAATGACTGAAATTCATTCTTGATTTGGATAGTTTAGAAAAAGTGTGATAGTTATAATGATATTTGATTGGACAGATATCGTGATTAAAGAATTCGTGAAATGGATGTATAGTCATATACAATGAATTGCCTTTTATAAATTCGATTCCAGATTAATTTGTAGTTTTTAATCTTAATTCACCAATTACAACTCCACCATCAAATGCTTATACAACTCCACCATTGCTTTAATATCGTTTTTGTGTACTTTTTCATTCGGAGAATGCACATGCTCTTCAGGCGCGCCAATGAAACACCAATCCCAAGGATGTGCAGCCATTTGTAATTCTTTGGCATCGCTACCTCCTGTACCTTCTACTTCTAACTGAAAAGGAATTTTTGATTTTTTTGCAATGGCAATAATCTTGTTCAAATAACTTTTTCGTGGCAATAAACTATCGCGTAATGAAATAACTACACCTTTACCGGGCTGAACGCCTTGTGTAACCCATGTAATATCGCATATAAGCGCTTGTGTTATTTTATGTTTTTTTGATATGAATTTTTGTAAATATGAAACACTTCCGCCGCCATGTTCTTCCCAACAGGAAAATGCAATGATGCCATCTTGTAACGTCTCTGCTACTTTTAGGGCGCTCCATACACCAAGCCGGTTGTCCATATAACAACATTGAACACTTTCTTTTGTTTCGCGCCAGTTGGGTTTAAAAGTAAGCGAGGTACCACGTTCTATTTCACGTTTGTAGTCGTAAGTAATGTTGTGGTGTTTGTCAACATTTAGTTTACAATTAATTTTTCCAGTAGGATCTCTCTCCGACCAATTCAAAACCATTCTCTGTTCTCGGTCCTCCAATTTTAACTAATTCGTTGCCGTATCTTACTGTAAAACCAATACTATCCATATGTGCAAATATAGCAGTGCGCGGTTTTCCGAACACCAGCACAATACAATCTTGAAATCCATCACCATAAAACACTTTGGGTTTTGTTGCCCAATTTTTTTTATTCTGGTTTATGTAGTTGAGCACAAATTCAGTCATTGCGCTTTCATTACCTGATGGGGCTTGTATGGCGCAGAGTTGTTTTAATAGTTGCATGTGATTAGTTTAATTTTTGATTAGCAAATTACGCAATGCATGTTCAAGTGAAGTAAATTTAAATGTGTATCCTGCCTTTGTAATTTTTTCTGAGGAGATGCGACTGCCCTCCAGTACAATACTCCCCATTTCTCCAAATATAAGTTTAATAATTATTGCCGGAACATTTGGCAACCATAAGGTTTTGTTTGATACACGTGCCAATGTGCTTGTAAAGTTTTTGTTTGTTATGTGTTCAGGCGCTATGGCATTGTAGGCATCTTGTAAGCTCATATCTTCAATGGCTTTAATATAAATACTACAGAGGTCATCAATATGTATCCATGGCATGTATTGTTTGCCGCTTCCTAATGCAGCACCTAAACCTCGTTTAATGGGCAATGCCATTTTTTCAAGTGCACCACCTTTTTTTGTCAATACAATGCCCGTTCGTATTTTTACAGTTCGTATTCCTGCATTTTTAAAACGGTCTGCCGCTGCTTCCCAGTAATTACAGGTTTTACCCAAAAAGTCCTTAGCAACAGCATCCGTTTCTGTGAAAATTTTATCGACGGTAACAGTGCCGTAATAATTTGTACCTGATGCAGTAATAAAGGCTTTTAAGGGTTTGTTCTTTTTTTTAACTTTCTCAAAAAGTAGTTCTGTTGTTTTTACTCTGCTATCAATTATTTCTTTTTTTCTTTTTGCCGTCCAGCGTCCTTCACTTACATTTTCGCCCGCTAGATGAATGATATAATCGGCTTTTTCAATGGCTTCTTGCTCTATTTCTCCTTTGGTATAATCCCAATAATAGGTTGGCGTTTCATCCGAGTAGTTTTTAGTTCTGCTCAAATGAATAACGTAGTACCCTTTTGCTTTGAGTTGTTTGGTTAATTCCGTTCCAACTAAACCTGTTCCGCCTGTTATTAATACCATTTCCATTTTAGGCTAAGGTAATCAATAAGTCCAAAGTCAGAAAGTTGGAAGTCCAAAGTTGAAAAAAAATTTGCTAATTAAAAAAATGATCGATGGCAGAGGCACTCGAAGCCATCGATTTAAAGAAAGATATTTATCGATTTCGAGAGCCTCAATCAACATGAGTAATTAAGTTGTGGGAATCAAAGCTATCGATTGAAAATTCCAAACTGGAAACTCCAAACAAACTTTTGACTTTCAACTTTGAACGAACACAACTTTGCACTTTATACCTTACCTTTGAAGTCATATGTTTTTAAACTTTTTTTATCTCCTTAAAGAAAACGGTATTCCTGTCAGTTTGCAGGAGTATTTAAGTTTGTTGGAAGCCACGCAACATGGTTTACCTAACAACAATGTAGATGATTTTTATTCACTTTGCAAAATTACATTGATTAAGCACGAGCAGTATTTTGATAAGTTTGATGTGCTGTTTGGGGCGTATTTTAAAGGCGTACAAAGGGTTGAATTAGCTGACCCGCTTAAGCGACTGTTTGATGAAGAGTGGATTCGTAAAAACATAAATCGTGTTTTTACTGAAGAAGAAAAAGCTCTGATTGAGGCCATGGGTGGTATGGATAAGCTTATGGAGCGTTTTAAGCAATTGCTTGAAGAACAAAAAGAACGTCATGAAGGGGGGAATAAATGGATTGGTACAGGCGGTACTTCACCATTTGGGAATAGTGGATATAATCCGGAAGGAATGAGGATAGGAGGGGAAAGCACTCATAAAAAAGCGGTGAAGGTTTGGGAAAAACGCGAGTATCAAAATCTCGATAATGACGTAGAGTTGAATACGCGTAACATAAAACTTGCATTAAAACGATTGCGTTTATGGGCAAGAGAAGGCGCCTTAGAGGAATTGGATTTAGAAACCACTATCAAAAAAACAGCTGATAATGCGGGTATGTTGAATATTGAAATGGTACCTTCAAAAAAAAATCATGTAAAGGTGTTATTGTTTTTTGATGTTGGAGGTTCAATGGATCCTTATGTAGAAAGATGTTCGGAGTTGTTTTCGGCGGCTAAAGCACAGTTTAAACATTTAGAGTTTTTTTATTTTCACAATTGTATTTACGAAGGAGTATGGAAAGATAATAAACTGAGATGGGGAAATGAAACGCCAACAATGGATATTTTACACAAATATAACGGCTCTTATAAAGTAATAATAGTGGGCGATGCAAGCATGTCTCCTTACGAGGTGGTATCAGTTGGCGGTAGTGTAGATTATAACAACGAAGAGGCTGGTGCAGTTTGGATACAGCGAATCACTGCTCATTTTCAGCATTGTGTTTGGTTAAATCCGCTGGAAGATATTTTTTGGGAACACACACAATCATTACAAATAATAAAACAATTAATGAACGATTGTATGTACCCACTAACCATTGATGGTATTAGTCGTGCGATGACTAATTTAATGAGCAAAAAATTACAAACTAAATAATATTACGTATCATGAATTTTAAAGGAACCGATAATTACGTAGCTTCTAAAGATTTACAAATGGCTGTAAATGCTGCCATTGCGCTTCAAAAACCTTTACTTATCAAAGGGGAACCCGGCACAGGAAAAACTTTGCTGGCATTTGAAGTTGCAAAATCGTTGAACAAAAAAATATATACCTGGCATGTAAAAAGCACGTCAAAAGCGCAGCAGGGTCTGTATGAATATGATGCGGTTGCCCGCTTGCGCGATTCGCAATTGGGTGATGAAAAAGTAAAAGACATTGCACATTATATCAATAAAGGTCCGGTTTGGAATGCTTTTGAAAGCG
The DNA here is from genome assembly GCA_963727705.1 of uncultured Bacteroidota bacterium. Classification (GTDB taxonomy): domain Bacteria; phylum Bacteroidota; class Bacteroidia; order 2-12-FULL-35-15; family 2-12-FULL-35-15; genus 2-12-FULL-35-15. The sequence continues at coordinate 109,258 of CAVSHK010000042.1, read as the reverse complement.
AAGAACAAGCGGTATTATTGATTGATGAAATAGACAAAGCGGATATAGAATTCCCTAACGATTTGTTGTTAGAGTTGGATAAAATGGAATTCTATTGTTATGAATTACAAAAAACAATAGTGGCTAAACACCGCCCTATCATTATTATTACTTCCAATAACGAACGTGATTTGCCGGATGCATTTCTGCGCCGTTGTTTTTTTCATTTTATTTCATTCCCCGACAGGGAAACCATGCAATCTATAGTGGATGTACACTTTCCGAATATTGGAAATAAATTGGTAGAAGAAGCGATGCGTGTTTTTTATTCGTTGAGAGACGTTAATAATTTAAAGAAAAAACCATCAACGAGCGAATTGATTGATTGGCTCCGACTTTTACAATTAGGAGGTCTGGATGTTTCAGAGCTTAAAAATTTAAGTATTCACAAAGGCAATATTCCCTTTGAAGGAGCGTTGCTTAAAAACGAACAGGATGCTACACTATTGAAAGTGATGAGCAGAGGTAACTTTAGATAAGAGCAGCGCCTTAACCAAGAGGAAATTACTTAGTTTTTGTAATAATAATTAAAACCATATGTCATGCTTTTATTCACTAAGGGACAACTTACTTTTGCAGCCTTGTTTTTCGTTACCTTTGTTATTGCCATAGCTTGGACTTACCGAGTTGATAAGGCCGTTAATAAATCCTATTTTAAAGGTAGTTATAAAGTACTGCTGTTTATATTTTTTGTGTTGATATCTTTGTATGCGATCGTAAAAATCAAGCGGATGTTTTATCCTTAGTGTTTTTGTTTAATTGTTTGATTTACAATATGTGTCGGGAATAAGGAGATGTTTAATAACTTTTTAATAAGTTATATCTATGAATGTAAGTTTTTGTCCTATCTTTGTTTTGTAAATTATAAGGTTTTACACTATAAATAAAAAAAGAGATGTTTAAATTGTGTTCTTTCCTTACATTACTTTTTGCCGGTGTGACACATATTTATGCAGGTACTATTGTGATTGAAGGTAAATACCAAAATAAAAATCTGTATATTCAAAATTCATTTGCAGAAAACGGTGTTGGCTTTTGTGCTTACGAAGTTATAATTAACGGACAGGTTAGCACTGATGAAATCGATTCAAAAACATTTGAAATCGACTTTTCTGCGCTTCCTATTGAACCGGGTGCGCATGTGGTTGTTGAAATTAAACATAAAAACGATTGTGCGCCAAAGGTGCTTAATCCTGACGCATTAAAACCTGAACCTACTTTTGAAATAGTGGATATAAAGCTTGATAAAAAGGGCTTGCTCAGATGGACGACGATTAATGAGATTGAAAGTTTACCTTTTGTTGTTGAACAGTTTCGTTGGAATAAATGGGTAAAGGTTGGAGAGGTAAAGGGTGTGGGCAAAAAAACAACAACTAATTATTTATTTCAAACACTTCCTCATTCGGGCGAAAACAAATTCAGGGTTAAACAAGTTGGATTTTCAGGTGTAGACAAGAAGTCAGAGTCCGCTACTTATAAATTTGATATAAGACCTTTAGAGTATGCAATAAATCAAGATAAATCGGCAATACATTTTTCTCAGGAAACGCTTTTTGAAGTGTATGATATGTATGGCAATGTAATAAAATATGGCTATGGTCAGCATATAAGTATCTCTAATCTCTCTAAGGGCAATTACTTTTTATGTTATGATAATGTAGTAAAAGATTTTAGTAAGTAATTACTTTATATCTGCAATAATCGCGTTAAGTTCACTTATCATCATTGCCGTTGCTCCCCAAACAGTGTGTCCCGCAATATTATAATAGGGTGCTTGTATTTCAAAACCCATACTTAATTTAATCAGTTTTTCAGATTTGATAGTAGTATTGTTTAGTTCTAATAAGTTGTAAGTAACAATTTGTTCCACTTCTTGTGTATCCGGAATAAATTTAGGTTGTTTGTTAATGTAACCAATGTAAGGAGTTACTAAAAAATTGCTTGGGCTTATATATACATTGGTTAAATTACCAATCACTTCTATGCTTTCGGGCATTATACCTATTTCTTCGTGTGTTTCTCGCAATGCAGTTTGTTTTAAATCGGTATCAATCTCATCAAATTTACCACCGGGAAAAGCTACCTGTCCGCTGTGCACACCTTGGTAAACGGGACGAACGATAAATACTGTTTTAATTGTTTCTTCGTGAGGGAATAATAAAATCATTACCGCACTTTTTTTTGGTTTATATGTATCTAGGGATAGTTCCTTAAGCTTAGGACGCCCAATTGGAGACATCTTGAATTGAACATCTTCTCCTGGCAGTGGTTGCTGCAAGCGATTTTTTAATTGGGTTATAAAGCTAATAAACATGTATTCTAATAAATCTATAAATATAACGTAACCACGGTTTCCAAATTTACACATAAAATAATCTACTTAACGGTTAAAATAATGGTGTTATTAATTGTTTGATGAGAAATTCTGTTTTTCTAATGCAAAGTTTATCTGTTGATCCCCCCCCAAAAAACGCAATTGTTCCGTTCGTACTATTAAAGTCATTTAGTTTTTTAATTATTGTACAAAAAATTATAGTACGAGAAATTAATTTACTTTTGCTCAATAAGATGGACATGTACCAGTTGCATGTATCTTAGTTGATAATTATGATTTTAGATAAAAATTTAAAAGACCGAGTAATAGCCAATGACCGTAAGGCTCAGTTAGAGTTGTATCGCTTATGTTTTAATATATTGATGGGTGTTGCAAGAAGGTATAAAAAAAACGAAGAGGAAAAACAAACTTTAGTGAATAATGCCTTTATTAAAATTGTTACTAATTTAAGTAAGTATGAGGAGCAAAGCAATTTTGCAGGTTGGGTTAAGCGAATTATTACGAATGAGGTGATTGATGATTTCAGGAAGCAAAAAAATTATAGAGAATTAATAAATCAAGATTATAGTATTGATAATGTAGAAATAGAAGAATATCCAAAAATTGATTATCGATATTCAGAACAGGAATTACTTAATATGTTAGAACAATTGCCGAGAGCAACCAAGCTGGTTTTTAACTTGTTTGCTATAGATGGTTTATCACATAAAGAAATTTGTGCTCAGCTTAAAATATCTCCGGAAACATCAAAATGGCACATGAAGGAGGCAAGGAAATTATTAAAGGCAATGTTATCTAAACAAATAGTTGATGAAAAGCAATAATGATATAGATAAGTTATTTAAGGATAAGCTTGAGGTAGCAGATCATTTAGTTATTCCTCAATCTTTTTTAGATGACATTAACAGCAGGTTAGAGAATGTACCTAAACAAATCAATAAGGGTAGAACAGGTACAAAATTATGGATGATTTCATTGTTGGGTATTGTTTCATTAGGTATTTTTTATACATTGAACAACTGCCACAATGAGGCAAAGGAAGTAATTGTAAAACAAAAAACAGCATTGAATGCAAAGGAGGAAATAATAAGTCCTGCGAAAATAGCTCCACCGGTGATTGAAAAAAATGCTTTTGTAAAGTCAAATAATACTTCTGCGAACAATATCCGAAATAAAGATATTGAAGTATTGGCAGCACTAAATGGTTCAATAAAATATACGAGATATATCAGCTCCAACGCAAATACCGCCGAATCGTCACCAACTTTTCAATTAGAATGGAGGAAGGAAAAAATAACAAAAGGGCAGATACAAAAAAACATCCATGAAGTAACATTATATACGAAAGCCATAGAACAAAATCCGAATGATGAATATGCTTATTGTAATAGAGGAGTTGCAAAAGAAAATTTGCATGACTTTAAGGGCGCTATAAATGACTTTTCGAAAGCAATAGCATTAAATTCAGGTTTCGTAGGTGCATATTATAACAGAGCGAATACTTTCATTAAAATTTTGGATTATAAAACAGCAATAAAGGATTTCTCAAAAGCAATAGAGTTAAATCCTAATTTTTCGGAAGCGTATAATAACAGAGGTTTTGTTAAAGAAATAATGGGGAATAGTAAAGGAGCCTTACAAGATTATACAAAGGCCATAAGCATAAAACCTGATTATGTTGAAGCATATTATAACAGAGGATTGACCAACGAAAGCTTAAATGATAATAAAGCTGCAATAAGAGATTATTCAAAAGTAATAGAGCTAAATCCGGCAGTAGAAGAGGCTTATTCCAACAAAGCCTTTATTGAAAGTAAAAATGAGGATTATGAAGCGGCATTAAATGATTTTACGAAAGCTATAGAACTGAATCCGAACAATGGAAGAAATTATAATCAACGCGGACAGGTAAAACATTTGTTACATGATGATGAAGGGGCTTGTATTGATTGGCATAGAGCGGTGGAATTAGGTGAACCTTCAGCAGATGGGTTGACTGAATATTGTAAATAATCAAACAATTTCCTTATAGATAGATGATGGATGGCGACGCTGAGATAAAGGTTATTTTCCAATTTTATTTATCGAACTTTATAGAGAATAGGTTTATCAATAAAGAGAATTATATTATAAAACAAACCAAGGTTAAGCGTAAGTATAATTGTTTGATATTTTTTTAGAAATCTTTATAACATAAAGGGAAAATGCACGCCTAATTTGATGCCTTATTCCATTTTAAGGCACTGTCATAAATACCAAATTGTTGTAATTGTTAATTGAATTTTTTTATAACAGACTTATTATAAAAAACAGAACGGTCAAAGCTGGCATCTTGGTATAACTTAATTATGACTTCACTTCAAACAAAAATAGCATTATCATCAACAACTAATTTTTCAAAGCTATTATTAAATTATATAGCATCCGATAAAACTCTAGGTGAATTTTACAGTTACAATCCCTCACTTGAAGGCTTTAAGGACATATTGATTAACAATAAATCTCAAACATATAATAGGGAATTACTTGTTGACGTGATGAAAAAGCAGTATCAACAATCGACTATTGATAGTTCATCCTTAAATATTGATGTGCTGCTGAATAAAAACACCTATACCGTGTGTACGGGTCATCAATTGTGCCTTTTTACGGGCCCCTTGTATTTTATTTACAAAATTATTTCTACAATTAATCTTGCCGAAAAACTACAAAAACAATTTCCTGAATACCACTTTGTGCCTGTATATTGGATGGCAACAGAAGATCACGACTTTAATGAAATAAAAAGTATTCATTTTTTCGGGAAAAATGTATCGTGGGAAAATGTTGATGCGGGAGGTGCTGTTGGACGTTTGAAGACAGATTCATTAATGCCGGTAATTGACGAGTTGAAGTTAATACTTGGTGAATCGGAGCATGCAAACGAGTTAATACAGCTATTTAGCGAAGCGTATTTAAAACACACTACACTTGCGGATGCAACACGTTACTTGGTACATCAACTATTTGGCAGCTATAACTTATTGATAGTTGATGGAGACGATAAAAAGTTAAAAGCGGAGTTTGCAGGAATCATGCAGGATGATATTTTAAATGCAAGCAACAATCAATTGGTAAATAAATCCATAGAACAATTAAATGCTATCGGTTATAAGGCACAGGTAAATCCTCGTGAAATAAACTGTTTTTACATGAAGAACAGTTTACGCGAAAGAATAGTGTTTGATGCACAGACGCAAATGTACATGGTTTTAAATACTTCAGTTACGTTTACAAAAGAACAGTTAATCGTTGATTTACAAACCCATCCTGAACGGTATAGTCCAAATGTGGTGTTACGACCGCTTTATCAACAAAAAATATTACCTAACCTTGCATATATAGGTGGGCCGGGAGAAATAGCTTATTGGCTGGAATTTAAAACTATGTTTACTCATCATAACATAACATATCCCGTTTTGATACCTCGCAACTTTGCTTTGCTTACAGATGAAAAGTCGGTGCAGCAGTTTAATAAATTAGGTTTTGAAATGGACGATGTTTTTAAAGAGACCGATGTTTTAGTAAAACAATATGTTATTAAACATGTTGATAAAGAATTTTTTTTGAATGAAGAAACAGAAAAAGTATCCGTTATTTTTAATCAAATTTCGGAGAAAGCAAACGGTATTGATGTTACTCTAAAAGCAGTTGTTGACGCCGAATTTCAAAAGACCATTAAAGGCATTAAAGCCATTGAAGCTAAAATGTTGAAGGCTGAAAAACAAAAACAGGAAACAGCTATTCAGCAAATAAAAAAAATGAAGAATAAATTTTTCCCTGAAGGAATATTGCAAGAGCGCTATGACAACTTTGCTCCATATTATTTAAAATCGGGAAAGAGTTTTATTGAAAAACTGAAAGCTGAATTTGACCCATTAGACTTTCAATTATTAATAATAGAATTTTAATTATATAACACCTTGGAAGTAAAATCATCTCAACGTACATTATTGGAACAAGGTATTCAACTCCCTTTAATGGAAGAGTTTTATACCATTCAGGGAGAAGGTTTCCACTCAGGAAAGGCTGCTTATTTTATAAGGATTGGCGGTTGCGATGTGGGTTGTCACTGGTGCGATGTAAAAGAGAGCTGGGATGCATCTTTACATCCGCTTACCAATGTTGATGAAGTAGTGAACAATGCGTTAAAATACCCTTCAAAAGCTGTGGTTGTAACGGGTGGAGAACCGAGCATGTATAATCTCGAATACATTACGCAGCAGTTAAAAAATAAAGGAATTCAAACTTTTATTGAAACATCCGGAGCTTACCCGCTGACAGGTGTGTGGGACTGGGTGTGTTTATCTCCTAAAAAAACGGGAGCACCATTGCATGAAAATTTCAAAAACGCTGATGAGCTTAAAATAATTGTACATAATAAAAGCGATTTTGAATGGGCCGAAAAAAACGCAGCCTTTATAAGAGAAGATTGCAAATTGTTTCTGCAACCTGAGTGGAGTAAAGCGAAGGAAATGATGCCATTAATAGTTGATTATGTAATGCAACATCCTAAATGGAATGTATCATTGCAAACACATAAATACATGAACATCCCTTAATTTAGTGTAAACATCAAATACAAAACGATCATGAAAAAAAGTGATATTTTTTTTAGTTGTATTTTTTACATTCACCACTTGCAAAGCACAATTGCCTCCGGGGGAATACACTTCTCAGAACAAACGTGCCGTTTCTTTATTTGAAGATGCATTGAAATTATACGATGCAAATAAGGCAGACGAATGTTTATCACAATTAGATAAAGTGATTCAAAAAGATTCCAACTTCATAGAAGCACATCTCTTGATGGCGGATATATATGAATCGAAGAAGGAAACCGATAAAGCTATAAATGAATATATAAAGGCACTTAAAATTAATCCTGGTTTTAGCAAAAAAACATTTTTTTTGCTTGCAAACTTAGAGTACTCAAAAGCGAATTATGCGGATGCGAAAAAGGATTATGAAGCATTCTTAAAGAATGTAAATGTCAATCCTAACTTTAGAGATGTGGCAGTTAAAAATTTAGAGAACTGCAATTTTGCTATCGGAGCAATGAAAACCCCGGTACCATTTGCTCCTAAAAATATGGGGGATGCTATTAATACGATGTATGATGAGTATTTTCCGGCTATAACGGCTGATGAAAAAACTTTTTTGTTTACCAGAAATAACCGTACAGAAAAAATGCATATGCAGGAAGATTTTTTAGTAAGTAAAAAAGTTGACAACGTTTGGCAAAAAGCAACCTTGATTGGCGGAGGCATAAATAGTCCCGGAAATGAAGGGGCACCAAGTCTTTCGGCAGACGGACAAATATTGTTTTTTGTTGCTTGTGCCGAAATTGATGGAACATATGGTAATGAAGAGCGACATGGTTATGGAAGTTGTGATATTTTTTATGCTGAAAAAACAGGAGAAAAATGGTCGGAAGCATTTAACCTCGGAAAGGCAATTAACACTCCATATTTTGAATCACAACCTTCGTTTTCTTCCGATGGAAAAACGTTATACTTTGTGAGTAACCGACCGGGAGGTTTTGGGGAAACAGACATTTATGTTTCTACGCTGAATGATAAAAACTACTGGACTGAGCCGGTAAATTTGGGAGGCAAAATTAATACTACAGGAAAAGAAGAATCGGTATTTATTCATAACGATGGAAAAACGTTATATTTTGCTTCAAACGGGCATGTGGGAATGGGCGGACTGGATATTTATGTTTCACGAATGGACGATAATGGCAAGTGGGGAGAACCTATCAACTTAGGGTATCCTATTAATACTATTGGTGACGAAAATAGTTTATTAGTGGGCGCTTCTGGCAACATTGCTTATTTTGCCAGCAACAGAAAGGGTGGCTATGGTGGGCTTGATTTGTACCAGTTTGATTTGTATGAGGCTGCCCGTCCGGGAAAAATTACTTATGTAAAAGGAAAAGTATTTGATGCAAAAACAAAAGCTCCGGTAGGCGCTCACTTTGAACTGATAGATTTGGCAACTGCTAAACCAATAATTATATCTACTGCCAATGCCGGTAATGGAGAGTTTTTGGTAACACTTCCGGCGAATAAAGATTATGCGCTTAATGTTTCGCAAGAAGGCTATTTATTTTATTCTGCAAATTTTGCCTTGAAAGAATTAAAAGATAATACTAAACCATTTATGATGGATGTTCCATTGCAAACAATGGATCCGGGAACTATTGTAGAGCTGAAAAACATATTTTTTGAAACGGCAAAATTTGATTTGAAACCTGAATCAAAAGCAGAGTTGGATAAGCTGGTCGGCTTTTTAAAATTGAATCCAACGTTAAAGATTGAATTGGGTGGACATACCGACAATGTGGGGGATAAAAAAATGAATTTAACACTCTCTGAAAACAGGGCGAAATCAGTGTCAGATTATTTAATAGCCAATGGTATTGACGCTAAACGTTTAACCTATAAAGGATATGGTGATACAATGCCAAAGGTGGCGAACGACTCCGACGAACACCGCGCAATGAACAGAAGAACAGAATTTAAAGTAATAGGCAAGTAATATCCAATGTGCTTGAAATTTTCATGGTTTCATCCCTTTCGCACAAAAAAGTGATAAAACCAACAACCTGTTTTGACTAAATATCCTCGATAACCATCATTTGCAGAATGAAATTCGAAAGCGAGTAGTTATCTATATTCACTTTGATGAAAGTACCTCAGTGCTTGTACGAGTATCTCTTCTGTTTACTAGAATTTTAAATAATTACATTTGCAGGATGTTAGCAATTTTTTTCCGGATTAACATTAATTGATAATGACTCGTACCACTTATTTTGTTGATGTTATAGTTCCTTTGTCGGTTCCTAATTTGTACACCTATCGTGTACCTTATGAGCTGAATGATGCTATTGCTGTGGGTAAGCGTGTAGTGGTGCAGTTTGGCAAAGGGAAGTTGTATTCCGCATTGGTTCGTAACATTCATGAAAATCCTCCCAAACAATACGCTGCAAAATACATTGATTCTATTTTGGATGAGCATCCTATAGTAAACACCAAGCAATTTGAGTTGTGGGAATGGATGAGTAATTATTACATGTGCAACATTGGCGATGTAATGGTAGCTGCTTTGCCCGATGGATTGAAGCTTGCCAGCGAAACTAAAATTGTGTTGAATCCGGATTTTAAAAGTGAAGACAGATCATCAACAGAAACGATTAGTGATAAAGAATTTTTAATTATAGATGCACTTGAATTGCGCAATGTGTTGAGCATACGCGAAGTAGCTGAAATAACAGAACAAAAAACAGTTTATCCGTTAATAAAATTGTTGATTGAAAAAGGTGTTGTACTTATTCAGGAAGAATTAAAAGAAAAGTACAAACCGAAAAAAGAAAGCTTTTTACGCTTTACAGAACATGCAAACAACGAAGAAAATCTGAAGAAGATATTTTCTTCTGTTGAAAAAAAAGCACACAAGCAGTTGGATGTGTTGATGGCGTTTATCAAGCTTACCGAAAGATATTCTCAACCTCTAAATGATGCTTATCCGATTAAAGAAATAAAAAAATCGAACATTTTAAAATTGGTGGAAGGTGCCGATTCGGCCATAAAAGCAATGGTGCAAAAAAATATTTTTGAACTGATTGACAGAGAAGTGGGACGTTTTTCAAGCACTGATTATACCACAAAAATATTTCAACTAAATGATATTCAGCAAAAAGTGCTGGAGTCTATTCAAGAGCAATTTAGTCCAAAGTTGGAAGTACTGAAATCCATAATCAATAATCCTCCATCCTCCATTTCAAAAGATGTGGTATTGCTGCATGGCGTAACTTCATCAGGAAAAACAGAAATCTACGTCAGGCTCATAGAGCAAGCGCTTGCCGAAGGAAAACAAGTATTGTACTTATTACCTGAAATTGCATTGACCACACAAATTATAAATCGTTTACGAAAGTATTTTGGTGATATTGTTGGCGTATATCACAGTAAATTCAATACCAATGAACGGGTAGAAATTTGGAATGCTGTTTTAAGTGATGAGTCAAAAGTGATGAGTCAAAAGGAAGGTGAACATACCACAGTCTTAAACTCTAAACATCCAAACTTTAAATTAATAGTAGGTGCTCGTTCCGCATTATTTTTACCTTACAGTAATTTAGGATTAATAATAGTTGACGAAGAACACGACACCTCTTTTAAGCAGTATGATCCGGCTCCGCGCTATAATGCCCGCGATGCTGCTATTTATCTGGCATACATTCACAAAGCAAAAACGTTGTTGGGTTCAGCTACTCCCAGTTTAGAAAGTTATTTTAATGCACAGGAAGGCAAGTATGGTTTTGCCGAAATTCATGAACGCTTTGGTGGTGTAAAAATGCCGGAAATTTTATTGGCGGACGTGAAGGAAGCAAAACAGAAAAAGCAAATGAAATCGCACTTTGCACCTTTGCTGCTCGATACCGTAAAGCTTGCACTGCATGATAAAGAACAAATTATATTGTTTCAAAATCGCAGAGGTTTTGCCCCACAACTGGAATGTAATATGTGCGCCTGGGTTCCTCATTGCGTGAATTGCGATGTGAGTTTGACCTATCATAAAACAAGTAATCAGTTGCGCTGTCATTACTGCGGATATAGCATTAAACCACCTGCCAAATGCGCAGCCTGTGGCGATACAGATATACGGATGAAAGGCTTTGGCACTGAAAAAATAGAAGAGGAACTTGCTTTGTTTTTTCCGGATGCAAACATTGCCCGAATGGATTTGGATACTACACGAAGTAAGTTTGCCTATCAACACATCATACAAGATTTTGAAGATGGAAAAATAGATATTTTAGTGGGTACACAAATGGTAACAAAAGGTCTGGATTTTGATAATGTAGGTGTGGTTGGAATTTTAAATGCTGACAGCATGCTTAACTTTCCTGATTTCAGGTCGTTTGAGAGGAGTTACCAATTGATGGCACAAGTATCCGGAAGGGCAGGGCGAAAAAACAAACGCGGTAAAGTGGTCATTCAAACACAGAATCCTGAACACAGCATTATTGCAGATGTAGTAAATAACAATTACCTCTCCATGTACACCAATCAATTGCTCGACAGAAAAAAATTTAATTATCCTCCGTATTACCGACTCATTGAAATGAAGGTGATTCATAGAGATGTAAATATGGTAAATGTGGCATCAAAATTTATTGCCGATAATTTAAAACAGCACTTTGGTAAGCGTGTTCTTGGCCCGGAATTTCCTTTAGTTTCTCGCATTCGCAATTTATACAATAAAACAATTCTTCTTAAAATTGAACGCGAAGGTTCGGTAGTGCAGGCAAAAAAAATCATGAATGATATTCTCGTTCAGTTTAAATCAACTCCGGATTTTAAATCGGTACGAATACAAATGGATGTAGATCCAATGTAGAGAAATTTCGCTCCCTGAGCCTGCCGAAGGGGACGAGAGGGAGCGCAGCAGAAAATGTGCCTTATAAAACATTTTTGATTCGTCTTTATTTTAAATTGAAAAGAGTTTTTTCAGGAAGATTAAAAAATCAGTACTTTCGGGTTGTTATAAAAATCACGATTCATGAAAAATTTCATCCTTTCCCTTTTCATTTTATCCTTTGCAAAAATAATTGCTGTACCTCCTCCTACTTGTCAAATAACATTAACATCAGGTAGTGAGACAAATTCACAAATTGTTTGTGCAAATACTGCAATAACTAATATTACCTATAGTGTTTCCGGAACCAGTGCCAGTGTTTTAGGTTTGCCCAACGGAGTGAGTTCTACTCCCAATGGCAATGTGCTTACCATTTCAGGTGCACCCATAATTTCGGGGTCATATACCTATACCGTAATAACAACAGGAGGGTGTGGTCCCGACTCTGCAACAGGAACAATTGGTGTAAATGAATTGCCTACAGCAATGATGCAAGGTGGAAACATTGCAATATGCCAAAATACGCCGGTACAAATAGGTTTTAAAGGAGCTCAGGGAACTTTACCCTATACCTTTACTTATACAAAAAATGGAACGCAAAAAACAATTGCTACAACAGGCGGGAGCGATTCTGCAACGGTAAATGATACCGTTAATGCTGCCGGTACAATTGTGTATAATTTATTAAATGTGCAAGATGCACATTGTACGCAACAATTACCAAGCAGTCCACAAACAATGACGGTGAATGCCTTACCAACTGCAACAATAACAGGAGGAGGTAGAATTGGTAAAAACATTGCTCCCCCTGTAACTTTTACAGGTTCTAATGGTCTTGCGCCTTATGTATTTATTTACACAATTAATAATGGCAACAATTATACATTGCAAAGTGGAATGAATGGGGTAGGGAATGTGTCATCATTAATAGATAGTGCAGGGGATTATATTTATTCGCTAATAAAAGTGTATGATGCAAATGGTTGCACACAATTGCAAACAGGTACATCAGGGGTGATTACAGGAATCCCGTCAGTTCAGGAAAATAATTTAATACTTTCTCCTAACCCATTCAATAATCAGTTATCAATTACAACAGATAAAGCTTCAACGATAAAAATTACAACTAGCAGCGGTATAGAAGTGTATCATGGAAAACTTAGTATGGGTAAATCGCTCATAGATACCAATACATTGAGCAGTGGTGTTTACTTTGTTATTATTACTGATGAGCAAAGTACAATAGCTAAAAAAATGGTAAAGGACTGATGTTTTTGAATTGAAAAATACAACCTTTAACAGGTTATAATAAATTAAAATTCTTTTAAATGAAACGCATCGTCTTTAGCATTCTGATTTTTTCTTTTTCACAAATTAGTGCATTAATACCAAGCCCTTGTCAAATAACTTTAACATCTGCTTTTGGAACTGATGCACAAAGGTTATGTGAAAACACTGCAATTAGTCCTATTTCGTATAGTGTATCGGGAACAAGTGCCAACGTTACAACTTTACCAAATGGTTTGACGAGTAATTTAAGTGCTAATGTGTTTACAATTTCAGGCACTCCAACTGTTTCAGGTACATTCAACTATACAGTTACAACCGCGGGTTCGGCTTGTGTGCAAAAACAACTGACAGGAACCATTCAGATGGATCCATTACCAACCGCATATGCAGGCTCAACAAGCCCAATCTGTATGGCAGACTCGGTCAGCGTAACAGGTGCAAGTTCCGGTAATGGAACAATCAACTGGACAGACAATGGACAAGGTGTATTAAGCAACCGGACGACATTAAGTCCTCAATACAAAGCAAGCGCACTTGATCAGGGTAAAACCATCACCTTAACCATGACGGTAACCAGTAGCAATAGCTGTTCGGGGTCAACAGCTGTATCAACAGTGAATGTGTTAGTACGTCCAACCTTAACGGCTGTTACTACTGTTACTACCAGTGTATGTCAGAACCAAGCTGCAACAGCAACCTTTAATGTAACCAGTCAGGGAACCTCGCCATATGTATTTACCTATTTGGAAACTGTAAATGGTCTCTCAACCACCAAAACGGTGACAACATCTGCACTCAGCAGTACGGCAACCGTGAGTGCTCCTACAGGTGCAACAGGAACTGTAGTTTATGATCTGTTACAAATACAAGATCAGAATTGTTTAGAAATATTACCAGTAAATACGCAAACGATGATTGTAAATGCTTTACCAGCGGCCACCATCAGTCAAAATGAAGAGGTGTGCCGCGATAGTGCCACCAAAGCTATTTTATTTAAAGCAATGAACGGTACCCGACCTTATACCTATAGCTTTACAGTAAATAATAGTCCTGCAATACAAAAGGCTGATAGTGTTTATTCTATAAAGCCTGCGACAGATAGGGTCGGGACATTTGTTTATACATTAACCAATATAGCGGATGCGAATGGATGCAGTCAGGCAATACAAAATCAAACAGCCACTGTGGTAGTTCATGAAAACCCACAAGCAAACTTTTCAATAACTCCTCAAAATAATAGAACAATAGCAATAAAAGATTCTTCTATATCTGTTGCAAGTTGGCTGTGGGATTTTGGAGATGGAGTAATTTCTCCTGCATCAGATCCTGGAACCCATACCTATTCGAACATTGGTACCTATAAAATCAAATTGAATGTTGAGAATGGATCATGTAAAGATTCCACAGAGCAAATAATTCAAGTAAGCGCTACAGGCATTACCGTTACTACGGGCATTCAAAGTATTAATTCCGCTACTACTATTTTTGTGTCGCCCAATCCCTTCAGCAATCAATTATCAATAGTTGTAGAAAAAAACTCTGCTATAAAAATTACAAATAGCAGCGGTATTGAAGTTTACAATGGGAAACTTAGTGTGGGTAAATCGCTCATAGATACCAATACCTTGAGCAGTGGTGTTTATTTTGTTATCATCACTGATGAGCAAGGTACAACAACTAAAAAGTTAGTAAGGGAGTAGAATTGATAATATAATTTTATGCTTAAGTATTCTCTTTTCCCTTCTGCAAGCTCAGGGAACGAGAAGAAAATTATAAAAATGATTACCTTATCTGAAACGGCGGCTTCCTCACAAAAAAAACAAAGCCGTTTTTTTTGTAAATTTCTTTAAGTTGAGGATAGATTTTTAAATATTCTTCGGCATTATTTATTTTACAAACAAAATACGCGGGTTTGTCAAGGGTTCCATTTAACAGCCATTCGTTGCCGGCATTGTTAATGTTGTTCGTTTCCTTTGTTTGTTTGTAAAAAAAATGGGCATAACTTTTAAATCCCAATGTTTCTACATAACAATCTTCGTTTTGTAAACTGGTATAAAATTCAATTGCAGCCCCCTGAGAATATTGCTCTACTTTTGGTACAACAAGAACGGACACGAGATTAACAGTTACTAAGCTCAGCACAAAAAGCCCTACAATTCCATCTTTGAATTTTTTCTTTTTCAGCAATAATAACACAACAATAATTCCTATCATGTAAATGATACCCGGCAATACGTCGTAAGCTGACCAATGCACCGTTGCTTTCAAATTTTCAACCGCAAAATCGTCCTTTATCAGGTTTGATGCAATTATTTTTTCTTTGTTCCAATCAATAAAAGCCGGCAAGGAAATAACCAATCCTATGGTAAGACCTATAATTCCAATGAGCCAACCCATCCATTTTTTCCAGGTAAATTCTCCGCTTATAATTTTTTCTATACTATATGCCGCTATAAAGGTGAGCGGGAAATAACATAATGATGAGTAATGCACAATTTTGGTTTTTACTAACGAAAATAAAATGAGCACAACTGCAAATAAAACAACCATCCATTTTTTAAAATGAGCAAGCGATGGTTCTTCTTTACTATCATTCTTAAAGCCGCCTAAGGCAAATATAGATGCAGGAAAGCAGCCTAATAAGAGTACCAATAAATGGTAATAAACCGGACCTCCATGACCGGAGTCTTCGGTAGTTAGCAAACGTATCTGATAATTGATAAAGTCAATAATAATATCGGTGTGTCCCATCAATACTTGAAGAATGAACCAAAAACCTCCCACAAAAAAAAGAACACTAGCACCAAGCGCAACTTGTTTTAAAGAAACAACTTTTTTAAATTTTGTGCTCACCCAATAAACCAGCACACATAAAAAATAAATTAAAAAAGCCACAGGTCCTTTTGTTAAAATGCCCAACCCGATAAATAAGGCTGATAAAAGAATGTTTTTATTTGTGCTGCTATTAGCGTTGGTATGAAGCGCCATGAAATAAATTCCAAGAAAAATAAACAGATTAAACCAGGGGTCAATGATTCCTGATTTAAAATAAAAGTGCGGAAGAAAAGAGCCAACATAAGTTAATACCCATAATAAGCCCAGTTTTGTGTTTTTGAGTTTGGTGCCAATATTAAATAGCACAACGGCTGTAATAATACCACATACTGCATTTGGCAAACGAGCTGCAAATTCATTTACTCCGAACATGTTCATTGACAAGGCCTGCAACCATATAAACAAAGGAGGTTTTTCCCAAAACGGCAAGAAATTAATGGTAACCACCGAATAGTTATTACTCACCAGCATTTCACGAGCGCATTCAGCAAAATTAATTTCATCCCAGTCAAACAAATGAACACTTCCCAAAAAGGGCAAAAACAAGATGCAGCAAAGAATACTAATGAGTATGGAATACGAAACTGTTTTATTCATGTTTAATCACTGTAATTTAAAACTTTGGCTGCATTTACCTACTTATTTTAAGAGGCGCAAAGGTAAATGATATAAAATAATAACCATACTATTTTTATCAAGACTTCTCCTGTTGCCTCAAACTGATACATTAGCCCCCAATGTCATTAAGTGAAGGATGTTCTTCCGCCCAAAGTCTCCGACAAGTGTTCGACTGAGCTCACGCCGAAGTCTCAGACTGACTGCGCCCGATAGTCATATTGAGCCTGTCGAAATATGTGCGAGGGCTTCTTATTTCATTAGCCCCTTAAGGCTATTTAAATCACCAATATACGTTATCTCTTCTGTTTACACCTCCATGTTAACGTTCATTAATCCGATAAAAGTTCTACTTTTGTGGGCTAATAAAAGAACTAAAATTAGTATTGCAGAGACGGTTTAAAAGTCGTTTTTACAGTTATTCTTAATTGTTGTGCTGCGTAACCGAAGCACCTTTCAGAAATTTGATAGCGGAAATTTTTATGGTTATAAAATGCCAATTATACTTCTGCGAGTTTGATGGGGCATTGGGTATTACGATTTACGACTTTTGAATTCGCTTTGTGCAACAGAGGTAAAACATACTAGATATTTTGCAACGCTATTTTATAAAACTTTCATACAACGGCAGCGCCTATAACGGTTGGCAAATTCAGGATAATACAACGGCAACGGTTCAACAAACCATTAACGAAGCACTATCTATGGTGTTAAATGAACCAGTAACCGTTACCGGTTGCGGGCGCACGGATACCGGCGTTCACGCAAAAGAATTTTATGCACACTTTGATTGCAGCAAAACAACTTTACTGTTAGAATATGATAAATGGCTCTATAAGTTCAATCAGGTATTGCCGGCCGATATTGCCATTGAACAAATTATTGCTGTTAAACAAGATGCCAGTTCACGGTTTGATGCAGTTTCCAGAACATATCAATATATTATAAGCAAACAAAAAAATCCATTTATGATGGGTAGAACAAATATTATCAATACCGATTTTGATATAGATGAAATGAACAAAGCAGCAAGTACATTGTTTGATTATACGGACTTTTCTGCATTTTCTAAAAGTAATACACAAACGTTCACAAACGATTGTAAAATATATAAGGCCCAATGGAAACAGGAAAATGATACGTTACTATTTACAATTACCGCCGATCGTTTTTTGCGCAATATGGTCAGAGCTATTGTTGGAACATTGTTAGAGGTTGGCAAGGGAAAGCTGAGTATTACCGACTTTAAAAAAATTATAGAAAGTAAGCAACGTTCCAATGCAGGAGTATCGGTACCTGCGTGTGGTTTATATTTGGTGAAGGTGGAGTATCCTCAAAATTATTTTATTGAAAATAACTAATGGTTCAAAGCAAAAACAAAACACTGGATATAGATATACTCAAACGGCTTTTCAAGTATGCACTGCCTTATCGTGCAAAATTTATAATGGCTATTTGTACTACAATTTTGCTTACAGCTTTATTGCCCTTAAGTCCTATCGTTATACAATATACTTTCGATCATTATGTTGCTCATGGCAACCTGCATATGTTGGTAAACATGACAATTGTTTTATTCACCTTATTAATACTTCAGGGAGTTATTCAGTTTGCCGACAATTTTTTGACCAACAGTTTGGGACAAAGCATTATCAACGATTTAAGAATTCAACTGTACAATCACATCCTTCATTTACGAATTAAATATTATGATACTACTCCCATTGGAACGCTTGTTACAAGAGCTGTTTCAGACATTGAAGTAATTGCCACCATTTTTTCGGAAGGCTTAATTGTAATTATTGCCGACCTGCTTAAAATTATTGTCATCATCATTGTAATGCTTACCTATAACGTTCAGCTCACATTAATTACATTAATACCTATTCCCTTTTTATTTGTAGCCACTTATTTTTTTAAAAGAGCTGTTCAGGCTTCTTTTCAGGATGAACGAACGCAGGTAGCCCGTTTGAATGCCTTTGTTCAGGAGCACATTACAGGGATGATGATAATACAGATTTTTAACAGAGAAAAAGCCGAACTAAAAAAATTTCAAAAAATAAATGCAGCACACCGCGATGCCAACATCCGCTCAGTATTGGCATATTCCATTTTTTTTCCGGTAGTAGAAATTCTATCTTCTATTTCTTTAGGATTACTCATTTGGTGGGGTGGGAGAGGAGCGTTGCAGCATATAACCACCATGGGCGATGTGATGATGTTTATTACTTGTTTGAATTTATTATTTCGCCCAATACGTATGCTGGCAGACCGGTTTAACACATTGCAAAGAGGAATGGTGTCGTCCGAACGGGTGTTTAAAGTACTGGACACCCATGAATTTATTGAAAACAAAGGAAGCATAGATGCCCAACATATAAAAGGGAATATAGCGTTTAAAAACGTTTGGTTTGCTTATAACAATGAGGAGTGGGTACTAAAAAATATTTCCTTTGATGTAAAACAAGGACAAACGATAGCCCTTGTAGGCGCAACAGGTGCCGGAAAATCATCTGTTATTAATTTATTGAACCGTTTGTATGATTATAACAAAGGTTCTATTACTATTGATGGTATTGATTTGCATGATTACGAACTGTCTTCATTAAGAAAAAACATTGGCGTGGTGTTACAGGATGTGTTTTTATTTTCAGATACATTGGCAAATAATATTTCATTAAACAATACTGAAATCACCAAACAACAAATTATTGAAGCCGCTAAAATGGTGGGCGCTCATCATTTTATTGAAAAACTTCCCAATACTTACGATTATAATACGATGGAAAGAGGTGCCATGTTGTCTGTCGGACAACGTCAACTTATTGCATTTATTAGAGCTTATGTTTTTAATCCTAAAATATTGGTATTGGATGAAGCCACTTCTTCTATTGATACCGAATCGGAAAAACTGATACAGAATGCCATTGATATTTTAACTAAAAATCGTACTTCTATTATTATCGCTCATCGGTTAGCTACCATACAAAAGGCCGATAAAATAATTGTAATTGAAAAGGGCGAAATAGCCGAAATGGGCAACCATCAGGAACTGCTAAAACTGAACGGACGCTACAAACGCTTGTTTGATTTGCAGTTTAAGGAGTAGTACAAATAGGCGAAACTAAGTTAGGAAACCATTAAAATATGGGACAGTTTTAAGAGTTCCATAACTATTTGTTAAGTTTGTGCAAAGCTTTGAATTTCTCACAAATAACAAGTAATAATAGTATGAAAATTAAACCCATAAACATTTTTTTGTTGGTAGTAGCCATTTCTGTTTTTGTATATGCATTTTTTATACATGATAACAACAAACCATTAAGGCATTTACCCATATTCGGAGAAAAAGACATTAAAGGAAAAGACACCCTTTTTCACGCTATTCCCTCGTTTAGCTTTATCAATCAGGATGGAAATGCTATAACGGACAAGGATTTTGAAGGCAGCGTTTATGTTACTGATTTCTTTTTTACCACTTGTGGAAGTATATGTCCCATTATGAGTAACCAAATGGAGCGCGTTGCTGCTGCTTACAAGGACAATAAGGAAGTGAAGTTTTTATCACACACTGTAGATCCGGAAACCGATTCGGTAAAACAATTAAAACAATATGCAATCAGCCATCATGCTGATACAAAGCAATGGATGTTTGTTACCGGAGATAAAAAACAATTGTATGATATAGCCCGAAAGGGTTATTTACTGGACGCACATCAGGGTGATGGAGGAGTTGATGATTTTATTCACACACAAAATTTTGCATTGATAGACAAAGACAAGCATATACGCGGCTTTTACGATGGAACCGACTCCACAGAAGTTAACCAGCTCATCAATGATATTAATTTGTTGTTAGCAGAATATCACTATAAGTCTCACTAAATTTAATGGGCTTAACAAGAAATTCTATAAACACTTGGTATTTCTAATCCTGACAGTTAAAATTTTGAACGAATGTGTGCAGCGGTTTCCTGTAGTTCAATAGAAGAAAGTGATAGTTTGGCTTGTGTAAAGTTAATATCATTCATCGTATTCATGGGTATTAGATGAATGTGTGCATGAGGTACTTCTAACCCAATTACAGTAATACCTATTCGTTTGCAAGGGATAGCGGCTTTTTGAGCCTTAGCTACTTTTTTGGCAAACACCATCATGTCAGCCAAATCACGATCTTCAATATCAAAAATATAATCCACCTCCTTTTTAGGAATAACCAAAATATGACCTTTTACTAAGGGGAACACATCTAAAAAAGCTAAAAAGCGATCATCTTCATGTATCTTATGGCAAGGAATTTCGCCATTTACTATTCTGGTAAAAATACTCGGCATGATTTATCTGCTGATTTCAATTATTTCAAATTTCATTATTCCTGAAGGTACTTTTATTTCGGCCATGTCGCCCACTTTTTTTCCTAAAAGTCCTTTTCCTATTGGAGAGTCAACCGAAATTTTTCCGGCTTTTAAATCGGCTTCGTTTTCTGCAACAAGTGTATAGGTCATGGTTGAACCATTTGCCGTGTTTTTAATTTTAACTTTCGAAAGAACCAGTGCTTTGGATATATCCAATGTTGATTCATCAATTACGCGGGCACTGCTCATAATCTCCTCCAACTTGGATATTTTAAGCTCCAATAATCCCTGTGCTTCTTTTGCTGCATCGTATTCTGCATTTTCCGACAAATCGCCTTTATCGCGTGCTTCCGCTATTTGTTTTGAAATATAGCTTCGCTCGTGAGTTTTTAAGTGGTGTAATTCATCTTTCAACTTCTTTAAGCCTTCTTCAGTAAAATAAGATATTTGTGACATTTTAAATTAAAATTGGTAAAATTAAATAACGAGAAAATCCCCTTAGATGACCAAGAGGATTCTCTTAACATACAGGCAAATGTAATAATTTTTTGTTTTATATCAACTTTATAGCTCGTATCATTTCCCTTTTGCCGGGTGGACCTTTCAATGATTCAACTGTAAAGCCTACTTTTTTTAAGATGCGTTTTACTTCTCCTTTGGCGCAATACGTTACCAATATGCCATTAGGTTGCGTTGCCAAATACACTTTAGAGAACGTTTCTTCTGTCCACATTTCGGGCTGTATGAGTGGCCCAAACGCATCAAAATAAATCAGGTTAAACTTGTTTTCAAATTCGTAATCTTGTAGTTTCCTTTTAATCTTTAAAAAAGTGAAGTTGTCGGAAAGCTTTATTGGAATTGACCAATTGCAAGTGTGAATATTTTCAAATGTAGTTTTAAATTCACCATTACTCAATAGCTGGGCGTAATTCAACTCATTTGCAATGTCTTCTTCTATTGGATAGGGTTCAAGAGCGATATAATTAATTTTTTGATTATTTTTATTTGCATCAAGTAATGATAATAACACGTTTAAACCGGTGCCCAGTCCTATTTCCAAAATAGTTATTTCGTTGTTTATTGATGAAGTATTATTTAACGATATAGCTCTTAATCCCGCATTAACGAATACGTGCATACTTTCCTGAATAGCACCGTGTATGGAATGATACCCTTCTCCTAATTCTTTTATATGTAAGGAGTTTGAACCATCTGCGGTTACAATTATTTCTGCTTTCAATGTTACTTGTTTAAAAATTATTACAGGTTGTAAATGTAAATTTTATCTTTTGCTCGCTGTGATTTTAAAAAATAAATTACATTTGAAAACTTTAAAAAAATTATTGTCTATGAAAAAAATTAGTATAGTTGCGTTTGCTTTTTTTATATCGTTGAATGGTTATTCTCAATATAAACTTGGAGTTGGTGATGCTCAGTTAAACGCAGGTGTGGGTCTTTCTTCCCATTGGGGAAGCCCTATTTATGTTGGGATTGATTATGGAGTTCATAAATATGTTTCTATAGGAGCAGAGGCTTCATTCCGATCTTATCTTGATGGTTTTAATGATAGACAAAATACAATGGCACTGTTGATGAATGGCAATTTTCATTTTACGGGGTTAGTCCCAATTCCTAAGGTTTGGGACATATATATGGGATTAAATGTTGGAGGATATTTTACTGCTTCCTCAACAGGTACAAGTTCAACGGGTGCCGGTCTTGGTGGTCAGTTTGGAGCGAGGTACTATTTTACAGATAATTTTGCTATCAACTTAGAAGTGGGAGGGGGTACAATTTTCGACTGGGGTAAATTCGGTATTTCTTACGCCTTTTAAATCTATCTAAGCAGTTTACTAAGTATTATTTTAGGTAATTGCAGTGCCGTTTTTACATTAAATTGCAATTGTATATAATCAAGATACCCTCCGGTAAATCCCCTAGCTTTCTTCAACTGTTTACTGGTAGAAAATGAATAACGCAGTTTGTCGTATTTGTGTTGTCGAATAAAATTATTAAACTCAATTAGCTCTTCTTTGTCAGGTGTTATACTCATTAACTCTTTTAACACCAGCTCTGGAATTTCCAGTTTGCATACCTGCGAAAGATAATCAAATGCATATCTAACAATTAAAGTAGCCTTAAATTGTTGGGTGTAAAAAACAAATTCGTTCCAATTAATTGTTTGCAATTTTGCAATTGTTTTAAAATCAACAGCCCATTGAAGCATTGCACGCGGTTTTTCACTAACTCCATTAACAATTGTATAAAATAAATGTTGTGTATGATTAAATGTTGGCAATGCTAGTTCTTCGTTCAGGTTAAACAATAAACCATTGTTAAACAATACATCTTCTACTTGTTTTCCCCTTATTAATTTAAAGGGATGTACGTGTAAAACAAGCTGTTGATTGGTTTTGTTTTTGAATCCTATTTGTTTTATTAATGCAGAACTATTAAATGCCGACGTTTTAGTTGTTGCGTCATTATTAAACACATACCCGTTATGCATAAGTATATCTATTGCGGCTTCCAAGTCCTGATGTCTAATAAAAACATCTACACCAAATAGTTGTAACAAACCATTATCGTGATAATACATTTTAACAAAAGCAGCATTTTTAATAATCTTAAATGAAATACCGGCTTTTTGAAACTTTTCTGAAATGAAGGAAACGTTTGAGAATAACTGAACGTTATTTACCCATTGCTTCTTGTAAATACCTTGATAACGTGGTTGGTTTTCGTCGTTTAACTGAAAGTGTGAAAGTTGTTCATTCAATAAAGAAATAAGCTTTAAGGATTCATAATCGAGAAATTCAAAATCTTGATTGGCTTTCCATTTTTTCCAATTTTCAAGAAATGTTTCTTTGTATTCTGTTAAACAACAATTTAATAAGTATTGTTGTACAACTGATGGTTGCATAGAAGAAAATTGAGATTTTTGTTTCATTAATTTTCTTTGGCTCGTCTTCTGTCCAAAGCAGCTTTAATAGATGTAAAATATTGTTGTCGTTGGAGTTCTTTATTAAGAACACCTTGATTGCTATCATGAATACGTCTTTCAAAAACGATATCCGGATGATTCATGAAAGTAAGCCCTGCTTCCTTAGCTCTGTTTAACCAATCCATAAATTCATGTACATTGGTTGCCGTTGTCTTGTAAGCTATTTTTTCAAAAACGTCTTTTTTAAATAAACCTCCAACTCTGGTATTTCCTGGTAACACATCAATGTTTTTTTCTGTTTCAATATTATTTTCAACAATCATATAAAATCGTTTAGCACATCCAAAAAGCATATCGACACTTGGATTTTGACTGAGTAATTGCAACTGTATCTCAGTTTTTGTTTTTGTCCACCTGTCGTCAGCATCAAGAAATGAAATAAAATCGCCGGTTGCTTTTTTTAAACCTTCGTTAACCGTATCTTGAATTCCTGAATGTGGTTTGTCAATAAGAATAATTTTATCGCTAAAAGAACGGATTACTTGCAAACTATTATCGGTGGAACCATCGTTCACAACAATAATCTCATTTACAGGGTAGGTTTGATTAAATATACTATCTAGTGCTTCTGCAATATATTTGCCTTGGTTATATAATGGAATTATAGCACTTATTGATTTTTTTGTATTCTCTTGCATTTTTGAATTTTAGCCATTTTTGCAAATCTATTCAATTTTTGAATTACCCATATAATCAAGAAAACTTACCAGTGAAGGTTTGAAATTTGCAGTATTACGTTGTCGCTCTAATTTAAATTTAAATACGAGTAGGCGATTATGTATTATTTGGTTTCCATAATCTTTTAAATTTTCAGGACTGATTCTGTAAAATAAAACTACAAAATCCACTTTACATTTAACTATATTGTTTTCCCACGCTCTTGTGTAAAAGTCAATATCTTCGGCACAATTAAGCCGTTCGTCAAATACTCCTATTTTATCAAACACCGACTTTCGAAAAATCGTGTTGCCGATAGCTGGGCAATAGTAGGGAGAATTGTGGTTAATAAACGTAAGCTTGCTTTTGTCCCACGTAACTTTTTGAATCAGCCCTTCTACAATTTCTACTTCAGCGCTGGTATTCAACACTTCCAGCATTTTACTGATTGCGTTTTCGTTCCAAACATCGTCACAATCAATAAAAGCAATGTATTCTCCTTTAGCGTGTTTTAAGCCGGTATTTCTTGCAGAAGACACACCCGAATGTGGTTGATATATATAAATTACACTGGCATTGGAGTTAATTATCTGAGCAGTATTGTCGGATGAACCATCATCTACTATTATAAGTTCAGCATTTAAAAGGTGTTGAGCCAAAACATTATTTATAGCTTGTTGTATAAATGTATCTCCGTTATAAACAGGTATAATTATACTTATTAATGGCCGCCTCATCGCTTAGTATTAATTGTAGATAAAACTAATGAAAGTATTTTATTTAAGAGCAACAAATCATTTTTGAAAATAATATTTGTGCTTAATCATTTATATTTGAAGCATGAAGAAGAATTTTAATAGATGGGAAAATAAATAAGATAAAATATGTTCGTTTTTGTTAGTTTAATTGGTGGCATCGGTCAATCTGAATTTCAAAGAAAATTAATGTTCCCTTCAAAAAAGCTTGGTGTAGCTTTAGTGGGATTGGGGAATTATAGTGAAAAAAAATTGGCAACATCTATTTTAAGAAGTAAATATTGTTATCTGTCAGGCATTGTTAGCGGTTCACAGGAAAAGATAAATTGGTGGTCAAAAAAATTCAATATCCCTCAAAACAATTGTTATAATTATCAAAATTTCGATTCAATAATCAATAATCCTGCTGTTGATATTGTATATATTGTTTTACCAACTTTTATGCATGCTGAATTTACTATCAGAGCAGCTAAAGCAGGTAAACATGTAATATGCGAAAAGCCTATGGCAATGAGCTCAGAGGAGGCTGAAAAAATGATAAATGCATGCAAAAATGCAAATGTAAAATTGGGGATTGGTTACAGATTGTATTACGAACCTCATCATTTAAGACTACAGGAAATAGTTCAACGAAAAACTTTCGGTAATATTATAAGTATTGAAAGTAGTTTTGGATTTAAAATAAAGAACAAGTTCAATTGGAGGCTTGATGATAAATTGGGAGGAGGAGCAATCATGGATTTAGGGATTTATCCAATTCAAAATGCTTGCAAATTAATGGGAGAACTACCTATAAGTGTAATAGCTCAAAATAAAAATGATACTATTTACTGGGAATTTGAATTTAAAAATGGTGTAATAGTAAAATCATTTACCTCCTTTTTGTTTTATACGGATAGATTAAAAGTCATCTTTGAAAATGGTTGTTGTGAACTGTCTCCGGCATTTGATTTATCTAATATTAATGGAATACCAATAGATAAAAGGCTGCGATTATTTACAAAAAACTATCATGCAATAAAACAAATAGATGATTTTGCATATTCTGTATTAAATAATTCTAGTCCTAAATGTTCAGGTGAAGTAGGTATTAGAGATATACAACTAATTGAGAAAATACTAAAGGCAGTAGAAACAGAAACAAAAACGTTTATTTAATATAAACAAACCAATCCCAAATAAAAACCACGAATAGGGACGAAGCAGTCATGAATATTATGAATCCATTTTTTTTGCAACATACTCATTGGATTTTATTAAGGGACGAATTTTATTTTTGAAGAATGCCTTAATTCATTTCCTATATATGTGTTCTCGCCAGAGTGAATTCCTATTGGATTGACTAAATTAGCAATTACTTTCATTGGCATAAACCTTTTTGCCCATAACCAATCCGCAGGATAACACATGGTACTTAAATCGTTAGCTAAAATTTCGATTGCCCGTTTTTGCAGCCAAACAAATCTATATCCAAATTGAGGAAAAGCTAGTAAGTTTATGCCTTCCTTTTGTTCTATTATTTTTACGTTTTTGTCAGTATCGTGCATTAATAAAACTTTTACGTTGGGAAAGTTTTTTTTGCACGTTTCAATACTGCCCAAAACTGTTTCAATTGATGCATGGGTAGTTGGTGAGCAATCGTCTTCCATAACAATTATTTCATGATGTCCTTGGGCCAATGCTTTTCGCAATAATAAACAGTGAGAGGTAGCACATGCTATTTCACCATTTGATAAAGGTCGTTTAATTCTTTCTATAGCAGCCTGTTCATTATAGGGAAAAATGAACTCCCCTGACTCAATTTGCCTTCTGTCAAAAGCAGTAAAAAATTCAATATTAAATTGGAGTTTTTCAATCCATTCTCTTTGAATCATTTCTTTTCTTTCAACTGCGCGTGCTAAATTTAAGCAATATATTTTCATAACAACAATTTGCTACAATGTACTTAAAAGTGATTTTATTTCAGGAGCAATACCTTCCAAATTTGTGCCTAAATCTAAACGATAACAAGCTGTTTTTTTTGTTAAATCGGCCATTTTGGAAAGTACGTTATTAGAGCCTAAGTCAAGCTGAATAATGGTGCTTGGAGCTAAAGCTTTTAATGCTTCAAAAGGAGATATGCGAGTGATAAAAGAATTGTTCGCTGAGGTGATATTGGGTACAACAATTGCCTTTATAGGGCTGCTCACTGTCATTTGATCTTTAAACAAATCATTCAAATAGATTATTGGTTTATTATCTATGTCAACAATTCCAGGATTTGTTATTTCAGTAAGAGCCGGAAAGTTTTTTAAATGATGAGCATGAAGTTTTCCTGAACAATAAATGGAATAAGCGATTGGAGTATTTTTTAAGTTAACCAATACATAATCATCCCCTAAATAATTTAATCCACCTGATAAACATTGTATAGCTGAAGTAGATTTGCCTTTACCACCTTGCCCAACAAATAAAACTGCATGTTCATAATTAGCAACGCAACCTGCATGAAATATATTTAAATCTGCTCTTTTTGACCATAATTTAATAAGCTTAAAAAAGGGTGATGATAAAAAATAATTAGGTAATAAGGTTACGTCTTTTATACAAATAATGGCTTTATTTCGGGTTATATCGTAAATGTAAAATACCATCCTGTTATCTGCAAGAATAACAAAGTAGTTTTTAAGTTCAAACTGTGTAACGCTTTGTGGATTTTGAGTTGAAGGCCATTTCCATGGCGGAGTGGGTAAGGCTATTTCAGTTTCTCTTTCATCCCAAACTGAAATTTCAAATTGATCTGTTGAGGAGCTATTTGTTTGAGTTAAATGTGAAAAAGCTTTACATAAAATAGGTTGTAATTTTTTACCGGCAGTATTTATTTTAACCGGGTAATTGGCTAACAAAAAACTATAAGTTTGTTTACCAAGAAGATGATTGCAAGACTTTTCAAAAGTTTCTTCAAGAAGATGAAAATAATCAACGGTTAAATTGTAATTTTTCTCTTTAACATCAATTGCTGAACCCATTATAGCGTTACTTAATCTTTACTTTCGTTCGTTTTATTGGGCCATCCTTTATTTACGTCAACCTCGTGAATAGGGTCAATAAGCAGTAAATCCTGCATGTCAGAATAGGCTTCTAGAATAGGTTTCTGATATTCTTTTTTGCTCCTGTCGAGCCATTCGATAGTGTTAGTTGTCTTATATTCCGTCGACTCTTTAATCAGGCTGTTTTCAAGTAATAATTTTAAAAACTCAGAAAACTCGAGAAGCAAATCGTTCTGTTTTATAGAATAAAACTTACTTAGGGTGTCAATTGTATTCTCAAACGAAACTCCATCTGTAATCAGTCTCCAAAAAGGTAAAGCGGAAAACCGTAAGCTATAATAGCTGCCTGTTTTTAAATTAATTGCTAACGCCTCCTCCTCAAAAAATTCAGCGCTTACATCTGGGTCGTTGATTTTATAAAACTTCATTTGTAGCTAATTTTGGTTCTTCACAAAGATTATTCTTATTGTTTTTATATAATGCCGAAATTAATAAAAAAATCATACGAGCACCTCATTTAAAGGTCTGTGATTAAATTTTTAATTGTATTTTAACTCTTCAAAGTATATTAAGCAGCTCTGTTATTTTTGAGCCGATTTGTTCTATGTGCGCTCCTAAATCTAGTCTGTAAGCAGGAGTTGTTTTTACCAATTTAGCCATTTTTGAAAACCCAATAGTATCATTATCTAAATTAAGCTGAATAAGTGTACTTGGTGCCATTGCCTTTAAAGCTTCAAAAGAAGAGATTGGAGTTAATTGTGTTGTTTCGTTGCTTGTTACATTTGGAACAATAATGGCTTTTATAGGGCTTTTATAAATTACTTGTTCCTTAAATAACTCATTGAGGTAAACCAAAGGTTTATCAAACAAATCATTTTTACTGTTAATAGAAATTTGTTCCAGTTGAGGGAATTTTTTTAATTGTGCAGAGTGTACTTTGCCTGTACAATAAATGGAGTAAGCTATTGGCACAGAATCATATTTAACCAATATATAGTCATCACCGATATAGTTCAGTCCTCCTATTAAGCATTGAATAGAGGAGGTTGATTTTCCTTTTCCTCCTTTTCCTACAAACAAAACTGCGTGATTTTCATCAGCAACACATCCTGCATGTATTATATTCAGATTATAACGTTTGCTCCACAATTGAATTATTCTGAAAAATGGAGAAGACATAAAATAAGTAGGTAATTCTTTGGCATCATTCACACAAATGATAGCTCTGTTCAACTCTGTATGATAAATCTGAAAAATGGTTTGCTTTTCTAAAAAAAAAACGCTGAATTTGTTTGATGAAATATGAAACACATTTTCTGTCTGCTCAATATTACATTCATGCCAGGGAAAGGATGGTAATTCTACTCCACTTTCTTTTACGTCCCAAACGGACATCTCAAGTGTATCCACTCCACTTTCTTTAGTAATTGGTAAGTGTGAAAAAGCTCTGCATAAAGTGGTTCGTAAATTTCTACCGGCAGTACAAATTAGCACATCCTGTTCTGCCAGCTTAAAACGCAAATTCTCCTTTCCGGAGCAATTTATACAAGCGGTTTCAAAAGCATATTGTACACGTTTATAATAATTGTTCAATGCAGTATAATGTTGCTCTTTAAATTCAATTTCACTTTGCATGATGTTATTCGCCGGTATCAGGGTTGCTATTTTATGTTAGGCGATTGTCCTAAAAAATCATTCAGATTGCCTTTGGGTAAAGGAAGATGTGAATTGTTTTTTTGTCGGGCAATTTTAATTTGCAGTAGTAGTAATTTGTAATGTAAACAATTGGCTGAATTATTTGTCATGTTGTGTTGATGTTTTCTGTAAAATATAGAAACGAAATCAATTCGCTTTTTAACAATATTCATTTCCCAGGCTCTTGTAAACCAGTCAACATCTTCTGTATAAATGAGTCGTTCGTTGCAATTACCCACTTTATCAAAAGCAGATTTACGAATCAAACAACTTCCAAATGAACAGTGGTAAAACGGATTAAGATGCTTGATTTTAGAATAAGAACTTTTTTTAAAAGGAATTTCTTTGATCAATCCTTCCACAATATCTATATCGTTATTATTTACCAGAATTTTCGAAAATGTTAAAAGAGTATTTTCATTCCAAAGGTCGTCGCTGTCAATAAAAGCAATATATTCGCCCGTAGCTACAGCTAGTCCTTCGTTGCGGGCGGCAGCCGGACCTTTATTTGTTTGATAAATGTATTTAATATCGGGGAAGGATTTTATTAATATTGCAGTTGAATCCGTTGAACCATCATCTACAATTATTATTTCCAATGGGGTATAATGCTGCTTGTAAATATTATTGAGCAACTCAGGTAAAAATAGAGCGCTGTTGTAAACCGGTATTATTACACTAATTAAAGGAATGCTCATCAAAGATGAAATTTGTCCCAATAGCCTACTTAAACATCGATTAATATAGCAATACTAAATCTTCCATGTCGGTATGAATCTCAATGGATGGTTTGGAGTAATTACCTCTAATACTGTTTAACCATTCTGAGTTTTCGGCAACAACAGGCTTTTCAGTTTTTACCATCAATTCATTATTTATAAGTTCGGCAACAAAATTCAAAAAGTCTTCTTTTGTAGTTGATAAATTAACACCATAAATTTCTGAAATTTTAAAAGCAGCCGACTCCAATGAATATCCATCAGACAATAAACGCCAAAAAATTGTAGCAGTATCATGAAAGCTATAATAACGCCCTGTTTTTAGATTTATAGCCAAAATTTCATTATCTAAAAGTTCAGCACTTACTGTGGGTGTGTTTAATTTGTAAAAAGTCATGGTTTTTAGATTTTAGATTACTTCCAAAAGTAGTAAAAAAGTTGAAATAAAAAAGAATCTCAACTATTTGTTAAAAGCCATTCTTAACTTAATATCTGTAAGGACTTTTTTTGTGAATAAAGGAAAATCTCCATTCATCATCCATGAATAATAAGAGGGTTCTTCACGAAGCACTTGTTCAACAGGTTTGCCGGTATGCTTACCGAAATTAAATACTTCAACATTTTTATCGTTATAAACAATGCGTCCTGCTAAGTCTGCATTTTTGTTGATATTGGTAAAATCGTGCAGGGCTTTAATGTCATTTATTACAGGAGTAGAAATGTTTCCGTTTCTATCCTCAAATAGTACTCCATCATATCTTTCCAACTGTGCCAAAAAAACCTCGTACGTAGCTTCTATGTCAGCTTGCGCGCTATGTGCGTTTTCAATTTGCTTCCCACAATAAAATTTGTACGCTGCTTTTAATGTACGTTGTTCCATTTGATGGAAAATGTTTTGAACATCCACCAAACGTCGGCCTTTAATATCAAAATCAACTTCAGCACGCAAAAATTCTTCTACTAAGATTGGCACGTCAAACTTATTTGAATTATAGCCTGCTAAATCGCAATTAACTAAAAAATCGGATAGACTTTTGGCTATACTTTTAAATGTAGGTTCATTTGCAATGTCTTTGTCATATATCCCATGTATAAGAGAAGATTGGATGGGAATAGGTATTGTTGGATTAATACGTTTTGTTTTAATTTCTTTACTTCCATCCGGAGAAATTTTTAAAATAGAAATTTCTACTATTCGGTCGGAGGCAACATTTACACCAGTAGTTTCTAAATCAAAAAAAGCAATGGGGCGGGTGAGGTTTAATTTTAGCATTATTGAGTTTTAAATTGAAAAGTTGAAAGTTTAAAAGCCTATGGAAGTAATAAAACTCCAATTTGCCAAATTTTAGTGGTTAGTATTAATTAAAAAGGTTTTTGAGTTTACTGATCGTATAATCCACCTCTTCCTTTGTATTGTATTTGCTGAAAGAGAATCGCACAGAAGGACGGGTATGGTCGAAATTTAATTGTTTTAATACATGCGAACCTACATCACTACCGGAGCTGCAAGCGCTTCCGCCTGATACGGCAATGCCGGCAATGTCCAGATTAAATAATAACATTTCAGCATCCTTGGTATGAGGAAATCTTACGTTTAATACCGTGTATAAACAATTGGTATTGCAAGCCCCGTTAAATTCCAAACCTTCAATGGCTTCTTTTAATTGATCAATCATATACGATTTCAGCTCCTGAACATGTGCTTGATGTTCTTTCACGTCACGCAGAGCTATTTCCAGTGCTTTTGCTAAGCCAACTATTCCGTAAAGGTTTTCTGTGCCACCGCGCATATTGCGTTCCTGAGAACCTCCATAAATAAAGGGATTAACTTTTATATCTCCGTTGATGTATAAAAAACCAACACCTTTTGGTCCATGAAATTTGTGTGCTGCGCAAGTAACAAAATGAACTTTAACTCTGCTCAAATCAATATCATAGTGTCCCATTGTTTGTACTGTATCCGAATGGAAAATGGCATTGTATTTAATGCATAATTCCGAAACATCTTTTAACGGAAGCAAATTTCCAATCTCATTATTTGCATGCATCAACGACACAAGCGAACGTTCGTTAGTTTGTAAAAGTTCTTCTAAATGTTTTAAGTCAATATGTCCTTCGGGTGTAAGATTTACAAAGCTCAACTTAATTACCTTGTCGTGCGCAAGTTTTTCCACTGTATGCAATACCGCATGGTGTTCAATTTTACTTGTGATGATGTGTTTTATTCCTAAATCATATACACTGCCATGAATCGCCATGTTATCAGCTTCTGTTCCACCCGAAGTAAAGAAAATTTCGGATGGGGATACGTTTAAAAGTTTAGCTACTTTTTTTCGTGCATCTTCAATAGCGGCTCTTGTCTTTCGCCCAAAAGAATGTATAGATGAAGGATTGCCGAAATGTTCTGTCATAAACGGCAGCATCTCATTTAAAACCTCCCTATCTAAAGGTGTTGTAGCGGCATTGTCAAAATAAACTTTCATGTTTTTTAATTAAACGGCCAATTGTTGCATTTTTATAAGCTCACGAATATCGGCCATTATTTTCTTTGCTAAATTATCAGCAGTAGTAATAGAATCGCTTTCTGAATATATTCTTATAATAGGTTCTGTGTTCGATCTGCGCAAGTGTACCCAACTTTTATCAAATTCTATTTTAACACCGTCAATCGCATTGATGGGTTGTTTCTGATACTTTTTTTGAATGCCGCTCAATATTTTATCAACATCAATTTCCTTGGTTAATTCAATTTTGTTTTTTGAAATATGATAGTTAGGATAAGTTGAACGTAGCATAGAGCAGGTCTTTCCGTATTTAGCCAAATGAGATAAAAAGATTGCAATACCTACCAGAGCATCACGCCCGTAATGCAATTCGGGTAAAATAACACCTCCGTTACCTTCTCCTCCAATGATGGCATTTGTTTCTTTCATCATTGTTACAACGTTTACCTCGCCTACTGCTGAAGCGTTATAAGTGCCGAGGTATTTTTCGGTAACATCGCGCAAAGCGCGTGTTGAAGAAAGGTTTGAAACCGTATTGCCATGTTTGCTATCTACTTTATCTGCAACGGTTCTGCTTTTTAAAACATAATCGGCGCAAGCCACTAAAGTGTATTCTTCGCCAAACATTTCACCGTCTTCGCAAACCAAGGCTAAGCGATCAACATCCGGATCAACTACAATTCCTAAGTGCGCTTTTTCCTTTACAACAAGTTTAGAAATATCTCTTAAATTTTCAGGTAAAGGCTCCGGTTCATGAGGGAATTCACCTGTTGGATCGCAATATAATTTTACTACGTTTTCAACTCCCAATTCTTCTAATAGCATTGGTAATACAATTCCTCCGGTAGAATTAACGCAATCAATCACCACTTTGAATTTTGCGGCTTTTATGGCTTTCACGTCTATTATCGGAAGTGAAATGATTTTATCTATATGCTTTTTAAAATAAGATGTATCGTGCGTTACAAGCCCTAATGAATTTACATCAGCATAAGTGTAAGTTGCCTTTTCTGCAATTTTTAATACTTCAGCCCCGTCTTTTTCGCTTATGAACTCCCCTTTTTCATTCAATAGTTTTAGTGCATTCCACTGTTTAGGATTATGGCTGGCAGTAATAATGATGCCGCCGTGCGCTTTTTCCAGAGGTACAGCAATTTCAACGGTAGGTGTGGTTGATAGGCCTATGTCCACAACATCTACGCCCATTCCCTGCAATGTGCCAACTACCAAATTGTTTACCATTTCTCCCGAAATACGCGCATCTCTGCCAACTACAATCTTTATTTTTTCTTTTTTTGCGAGCTGGCCCTGAGT
The DNA here is from genome assembly GCA_963727705.1 of uncultured Bacteroidota bacterium. GTDB lineage: Bacteria > Bacteroidota > Bacteroidia > 2-12-FULL-35-15 > 2-12-FULL-35-15 > 2-12-FULL-35-15. The sequence goes on along the minus strand of CAVSHK010000042.1, from coordinate 74,644 downwards.
TCTTAGTGTATCAATAATCCAATATGAAAAGGAGGATGTGAATTTTACAATGTCTAAAGGACTTAATCCTTCTCCGGGCTGTCCTCCAATGGTTCCTCTGATTCCGGAGATTGATTTAATTAATGCCATAATGATTCGATTCTGTTTGTATTGACTTGATGTTTTTCTTTCGAAGCGCAAATTTAACTTTTTTACATTACTATTTGGAATAATTACTTGTCAACAATTTATTGAAAATTGTTAAAACAAAATCTATAATACATACTTCATTTTTTAATACTTTCGCTTTTCGTTTCAGATATCTCTGAATTGGAATAAGATTATATCAAGAATAAATAATACAACTTAAATAATTATGAAGAAAGACACCGCAATTTTTGACCTGATAGCTGCTGAAAAAAAGCGTCAAACAATAGGTATAGAGCTTATTGCATCCGAAAACTATGTTAGTGATGAAGTGATGAAAGCAATGGGTTCTGTATTAACAAATAAATATGCAGAAGGGCTGCCGGGAAAGCGTTATTATGGTGGTTGTGAAGTAGTTGATAAGGTAGAACAATTGGCTATTGATCGTGCAAAAAAATTATTTAATGCAGAATGGGTAAATGTGCAACCTCATTCAGGAGCGCAAGCCAATGCCGCAGTGATGTTAGGTGTTTTAAAACCCGGAGATAAAATTTTAGGTTTTGATTTGTCGCATGGCGGGCATTTAACACATGGTTCTCCTGTTAATTTTTCCGGAAAATTATATGTACCCACATTTTATGGTGTGGAAGAAAAAACAGGAAAAATTGATTTTGATAAGGTTGGAGAGATTGCTAAAAAAGAAAAACCAAAATTGATTATCTGTGGTGCATCATCTTATTCCCGTGACTGGGATTATAAAAAATTGCGCAAAATTGCTGACAGTGTTGGTGCGTTATTATTAGCGGATATTTCGCATCCATCCGGCTTAATTGCAAGAGGGTTATTGAACGACCCGTTGCCATATTGCCATATTGTTACAACTACAACTCATAAAACATTGCGCGGTCCGCGTGGTGGAATGATTATGATTGGGAAAGACTTTCCAAATCCATGGGGTGAAAAAACTCCAAAAGGAGAAATCAAGATGATGTCCGCAATTTTGGATTCAGCGGTGTTTCCCGGAACACAAGGTGGTCCATTAGAACATGTTATTGCTGCTAAAGCGGTTGCTTTTGGTGAAGCGTTGGATGAAAGTTATATGAAATATTGCATTCAGGTAATGAAAAATGCAAAATTAATGGCTGAGTGTTTTGTTGAAAAAGGATACAAAGTGATTTCCGGTGGTACCGATAATCATTGCATGTTGATTGACCTTCGTTCAAAAAATTTAACCGGCAAAATTGCGGAAGGGGCTTTGGTAAAAGCGGACATCACCTGTAATAAAAATATGGTGCCGTTTGATGATAAATCCCCATTCGTTACTTCTGGTATTCGTTTGGGAACAGCTGCTATAACAACAAGAGGATTAAAAGAAAAACACATTCCTAAGATTGTTAAGTTAATTGACAAAGTATTGATGAATCACGAAAATGAAAAAGTGATTACAGAAGTAAGAAAAGAAGTAAACGCGATGATGAAAGAGTTTCCGTTGTTTGCATAAATGAAATACCGGTTAAAACAAAAACACACTTTACAGAATTGTAAAGTGTGTTTTTGTTTTAACCGGTTTATACCCGTATTCTGTTTCGTTTATGAAACTCATCCATTAAAAAAAGAACAAGAATGAGATGCCTAATATTGCAGAACTAGAAATAATGTTGAAGCCGCCGATGAACTTTTTTATTTAAAATAAAAAACGGGGTATTAAAAAAGGATGTTTGGGCAATGAGGTAACCGTACCAATAATTTAACATCGTTTGAAGATTTACCTGTTTTCCTTTTCTGTTAATGCAAACTAATTTGCCTACGTATAGGTCATCTGAAAAAGAATGATCCGGTTTTATGGAGGTGTCTCCTTTTGTGGTTAGTATATATTTTTCATTTAGAATTTCTTTTTTTATCAAACGATGCCCAATCATTTTTGTGTTATGCTTAAATACTATTACATCTCCAATTTTAAGTTTTGCTATTTCACATTTTTTTATGGAACCAATATCACCCTCTCTTAAAAACGGAAACATGCTATAACCGCTCAAACGAAGCTTTAGGTTATCGTTAATATTCAACAAGTGCAGACCCAGTTCTATACCGCTTTTTTTTTCAGATTGTTGCTTAAGCTGCATTGTCTTATAAACTATAAATGGAATAATTATGAATTTATTTTGGTGTTCAATTGAGTTTTAATTGTTCCGTTTTCGACTATTAATAGTTCATCACAATTTTTTAATGTGTCCAGATGATGCGATACAATGATGAGGGTTTTAGTATAAGGCAAATTTTTAATCGCATCTAACACCAATCCTTCCGTTTCTTTGTCAAGAGCATTTGTTGCTTCGTCCAAAATGAGTATGGATGGATTACGATAAAGCGCCCTAGCAATGCCTAATCGCTGACGTTGCCCGCCTGATAAGCGAACTCCGCGCTCGCCTATTGTGCTTTCGTAACCTTTTTCTAAGCTGTCAACAAAGCTGTCGAGCTGTGTTAACCTTGCGGTTTGTTTTACTCTTTCGTAATCAATGTTTTTGGACGATTCTCCAAATGCGATATTGGCAGCAATACTATCGTCCATTAAAAACACATGCTGTGGTACATAACCTATCGTGTTTTGCCATGCTTTTACATTATTCTTTGTTAATTTTTTTTCGTCAATGAGTACGCTGCCACTGGTGGGTTCCAATAAACCCAGTATAATATCCAGGATGGTAGTTTTTCCCGATCCGGTGCTGCCCATAAATCCTATTTGGGTATTGGCTTTTATTGTCAAATTAATGGATTGAAGAATGGGGGTTGTTGACAATGGATAATTAAAACAAACCTGCTTGAATTCCAGCTGTTGCTGCATTTGGAGCTTTTCAGTTCCCCCCTTATTATCATGTTTATTACTCACCGTGTTTGGTTGTTCGTTGTTAAGCATTAAATCTGAGTGAATTTCTTCTATAATGGAATCTGCCGCATTTAAAACGGTTAAACTGCTATAGATGCGTTGAAACGAGGGTATTAGTCTGAATCCTGAAAATGCATATAAACCAAGAAGTGGGAGTATAGTCGTGATTTCCTGATGCTTAATGATTTTTAAAAGTATTAGCAAAGCGATGATTCCACCAAATGCAATGGCTTGAAAAATGAATTGAGGAATTTCAGAAATGATTTGAATATTAGCGTGCTTTTCAGAGAGTTTTTTTGCAGGTTTTTCAAAATGTTCAAGCTGAATTTTTTCCATCCCGAAAATCTTAATTTCTTTAATTCCGGCGAACGTTTCTTTTACCAGTTTAAAAGTAGCCTCCTGTGCATTACTCCTTTCTTTTCCGGCTTCAGCCCTTTTTTTGCTGAAGATTTTATAAATTATAAAATAAGAACCTCCGATTAATACAACTGCCGATAATGCAATTAAAGGGTTCATCAAAACAAGTAGCGAGATATAAAAAACAGAAACCGTGCTGTTAGCAATTATATAAATTGCTGGAGCAATTACTAAAACAGAAAATTTATAAGTCTCCGTTAATATTGTTTTTTCCATACTTGCACTGTGACGATTCAAAAACCAGCTGTATGGATGCGAAAGATAGGTACTCAACAGTCGCTTGCTGATGGAGTAACTGCTCATGTGGGAAAATCTTGAAATTAAATAATTGGTAAATGCCCTGAACGTAAAACCAATAACAACAAGAAAAAACACAACAACACCTACAAATATGATGAAGTTATCTATTGAGGAAAAATTTAAAAAAATAAATAGGTGATGTAAATGTACATTGTCGGTTATTATTGCCGGATTTGAAACAACATAAATAAATGGTAAAATTGAAGCTGCACTTACGGCTTCAAAAAAGCCCATCACTAACATCATTGCAAATAAAAGTTTTAAAAACCTTCGTTCACTTTTTTCTAAAATTTGAAATATTTTTTTATATCTCGTTAACAAGCTTTTTGGGTTTTAGTGAATCAATTTTAAAAAGCGATAAATTTGAAAATGAGTTTTGAGTCTGTTTTGTTTTATAAATCTATCGTTTACAAATTCAGCAGACGGGAAAATATATCCTATTAAAAAAATAATGATTGATTTAAACCCTTTTATTTCCCGATATATATATAGTTTCACGTATTGCCCGTACACAACATTAAATAAAATAGCATATGCGTTTTTTTTGAAAATGTTTAAAAACAAATATTCCAAATTAACTTTTTTTCCCGATTGAGTAGTTTTGTAATTCAAGAATTCAACGTTAACTGGTGCATTAAAATAAATCTTACATATTTTTAATGTTTGTTGCACCTGATATAATGATTTGTACTTTGTACAAGTTGTTTGAAGTAAGTTCCAATCTATTTCCTGTTCAAATTTTATTAAAAATTCACAAATATCAACAAACAATTTAAGGCTGTATTTTCTTCCAAGTAAATCATTGTAAGTATGTAAACATAGATGTTGCAAAGTATCTGTTTTGTTTAAACTTGAACTTTTCAAATTCATTAAGGTACTTTTTTGGCTTCGCTGCCAATAATCGCTTATGTTAACTTGGTAAGATTTATATGTAGGATGAATGCCGGCATGTAATTCAACAATTGTTTGATCCTTCTCCAAAATGTAGGGGTGATGCGATACAATTTTATCTATTTCGTCATGTACTTTGGTTCTGTATGAATTCCGGTTTATTTTCCAACCGTTTTCCAGCATTATAATTTTAGTCTTTTCAATAGTATCTTGTTTTATCAACAGATCAATATCCCCCATCAAGCGCAGTCCTATATCTTCATATACTTTAAGATTTAAATATGCGCCTTTAAGTGGAATAAAATCAATGTTATTGCCGATAAGCAATTGCATGAGTGCTTTAAAGCCTGCATTCATTTTTGTATTTCGCAGAAGCGTTTTGATGTACATTTTTTTGAAGTCATCCAAAACATTTGCAGGTATTACATCGCGATTTTTTGATTTAATGCAGTTTTTATAAAGTAAGGAGGCAACATTTAATGAAACGGCTTTTTTGAAAATAGCAGCCCAGTCATCAATATCTTTAATTAATTGCTCAAAATCATTGAATTCTGTGTCATTCAATGTAATTTTTGAACCCAACAAAAGAAACATATCCGGTTTACCTAAATCCTTATTCATTAATGCGCTCTATGACTTGTTAATTATGTGGCAAAACTATTGATTTTTTAATGAAATGTTCTTTTTAAAAAAGTAATTTATGCTATATTTGCCCCTCAATAAAAAAAACAACTTATTACAAAAAGTAAAAGCTAATGGCAAACTCAGGCGATATCAATGTAGGAACGGTAATTCGTTTTAACGGTGAACTTTGTAGAATAGAAGAATACATGCACCGTACACCGGGCAATTTAAGAGCATTTTATCAGGCTAGAATGCGCAATTTAAAAAACGGAAAAATTGTGGAAAACCGTTTCAGAGCAGGTGAAGCTGTTGAAGTTGTGCGTGTTGAATACAAGCAGATGCAGTTTATTTACCCTGAGGGCGACTTTATTGTATTGATGGACAATGATACCTACGAACAAATATACATACCATCTATTTTATTGGGTGATAGTATTAAATTCTTGAAGGAAGGGATGGAAGTAAAAGTGTCGTTTGAAGGTGATGAACCAATTATGGCTGAACCTCCCGTTTTTGTTGAATTAGAAATTACTTATACCGAACCGGGTGTGAAAGGTGATACTGCAACTAATACATTGAAACCTGCTACTCTCGAAACAGGTGCTGTGGTTAATGTTCCTTTATTTATTAATCAAGGCGAAAAAATAAAGGTGGATACACGTACTGCCAGCTACTCCGAAAGAGTGAAGTAATGAATTGCAGATTACAAATTGAGAGATTGAAAAATTTATAACCTAGTCACTCAAAACAATAAAAACACTATTTACTAATTACTATTTACTAATCAATAAAATGAGCAACCAATTATTATCCGACAGAATCAACAATTTAGAAGAATCGCAAACCATTGCAATGTCTAAAAAAAGCCGCGAGTTACAGGCTCAGGGGAAAAAAATAATCAATTTAAGTGTGGGTGAACCAGACTTCAATACACCTGATTTTATTAAGGATGCCGCTAAAAAATCGATAGATGATAATATTACCCGCTACACTCCTGTATCAGGTATAGCAGAGCTTTGTAAAGCTATTTCAGAAAAATTTAAAAGAGATAATAACTTGACTTATGCTCCAGAACAAATTGTAGTTTCTACAGGCGCAAAACAATCTATAATAAATGTAGTGTTGTGTTTGGTAAATCCCGGAGATGAGGTGATTATTCCTGCCCCATATTGGGTAAGCTATTTGGAATGTGTGAAATTGGCTGAGGGTAAATCAGTGATTGTGAATGCCGGTATAGAAAGCAATTTCAAAATTACTCCGGAGCAACTAGAAAAGGCAATTACTCCTAAAACAAAATTGATAATATTCAGTTCTCCTTGTAATCCAAGTGGAGCAATGTACAGTAAAGAAGAGTTAAAAGGATTAGCGGCTGTAATCGAAAAACATCCTAAGGTATTTGTAATATCTGACGAAATTTATGAGCACATAAACTTTGTTGGCAAACACGAAAGTATCGCTCAGTTTGATGCGATTTATAATCAGGTGATTACCATTAATGGTGTATCTAAGGGGGCTGCAATGACCGGATGGCGTATTGGTTACATTGGCGCTCCTGTATGGATTGCAAAAGCTTGTGATAAATTGCAAGGGCAATTTACTTCAGGGGCATCGTCTATTTCGCAAATGGCTGCATTAGCAGCAGTTAAAGCTGATCCATCAGTAACTCACGAAATGCGTGATACCTTCAAAAAAAGAAGAGATATTGTTATAGGTTTGTTAAAAGAAATACCAGGAGTAAAAACAAATACTCCCGAAGGTGCATTTTATTTGTTTCCTGATGTTTCTTCATATTTTGGAAAATCGTTTAATGGAAGTAAAATAAAAGATTCAACTGATTTAAGTATGTTTTTGCTTGAAGAAGGCAATATTGCAACCGTTGCAGGTTCTGCATTTGGTAATGACAATTGCATCCGTTTATCATACGCTGCTGCCGAAAGCCAATTGGTTGAGGCCTGCAAACGTATGAAAGAAGCGTTGGCGAAGTTAAATTAATGGGATCATTTTATTGACAAATATTAATTGTACGATTAAAAAGAATACGTGGTTGAGCTTTGAAACCACAATAAATAAAAACCTGACAAGTCTAATTGATTTGTCAGGTTTTTAGTGTAGTATTACAATAAACTTTAAACTTTCCTACTTTGGACTTAGGACAAAATCCATCAATAAAAAAAATCTTTGATTCATTTAATGATCTCAACGTGCTGATTATTGGAGATGTAATGATGGATGCTTATACATGGGGTAATGTAAGTCGTATTTCGCCTGAAGCTCCTGTTCCGGTTGTTTCTATCACCAAAAAAGAAAACCGTTTGGGAGGAGCCGCTAATGTTGCCTTAAATATTCAGGCAATGGGAGCAAAACCTATTCTTTGTTCTGTAATTGGGGACGATAGCAACAGTAAATTATTTTTAGATTTATTAAAAAAACAAAAATTATCTTCCAAAGGAATTTTGAAAGATAAAAAAAGGATGACTACCGTTAAAACGCGCATAATTGCTGGTAATCATCAGATGTTACGTGTGGATGAAGAAATTGAAACAGATTTGAATTCCGAAACCAATAATGCGTTAATCGAAACGATTAAAGCGCTTTTGGTAAGTGAAAAAGTGGATGTGATTATTTTTGAAGATTATGATAAAGGTGCGGTAACGGTTGATTTAATAAAAGAAATAATTGCATTTGCCAAGAAAAAAAATATACCAACTGTTGTAGATCCAAAAAAGAAAAACTTTTTGAACTATTTAGGTGTTACTCTGTTTAAGCCCAATTTGAAGGAACTGAAAGAAGGATTAAAAACGGATTTTAATACCAACGACTTTGCTGCAATAGAAAAGGCGGCCGCTCAATTTATCAAAAAGCAAAACATTAATACCTTACTCATTACCCTTTCTGAGAAAGGAATTTATACACATAGCGCTAAAACAAAAAAGCTTATTCCGGCTCATGTTCGTAACATATCAGATGTTTCAGGGGCCGGCGATACCGTGGTGAGTGTTGCGGCACTTTGTTTGGCATTGCACCTTTCTTCTGAATTAACAGCTACATTGGCAAATCTTGCCGGAGGTTTGGTTTGTGAAAAAGTAGGGGTAGTCCCTATTAATAAAAAACAACTGTTGGAAGAAGCAATTCTACTTAACCTATAATTGTTTTTATCTGATAAATGGTAACGGCTTTTAGCAGAGGACATAAATTAATATTCACCATCTATTCAAGTAAATTATCAGAGATGCCGTTCTCCTCAACTATAAATCTGTTTTAGTTAATAACCCTGTTGAATAGTTGAAGCAAACAGCCTACTTAACTTGCGCGTAAAGGTTATTTTTGTGTGAGAGTTTGATTTCAGTTGCTCTTAATAAATTAGTCACATATACTCAACTGAAAATCAGTTGTGGTAACAATATAATATATGTATGAAAACTAAAATAGGAATTATTTTCGGAGGTTTTTCAAAAGAGAGAGAAGTGTCCTTTGCTGGCGGAAGAACCGTTTATGATAATTTGAATAAATCGCTGTTTGATGCAGTGCCCATATTTGTTGATAGTTTCGGAAATTTTGTGTTGCTAAACTGGGAGTTTGTTTACAAAGGTAGCATCCGCGATTTTTACCCACCGGTTGAATTTATTCCGGAAAAAGCAGGAGATTTTCAAATATACGCCGAGCAAATTGGTAAACTATCTTTTAAGCAACAGGCTGAAATGATAAAGAAAATCGGGAAGAAAATAGAGCCCGGGAATTTAAAAAAGCAGTTTGATTTTGCTTTTTTATGTTTGCATGGTCCTTCCGGAGAAGATGGTAAAATACAAGGGTTATTTGAATACCTTAATATTCCATATTCCGGTTCGGGTATTTTGCCTTCCGCAATTGGTATTGATAAAGGTGTTCAAAAACAACTGATGGTAAATGCAGGTTTTAATAGTCCCACTTTTTTTACTATCGATAGAGAAAGTTATTTAAAACGAAAAAGTGTTTTGTTTTTTGAAAGAGTAAAAAATGAAATAGGTTTTCCTGTGGTCATAAAACCCGCCAATCAAGGTTCGTCAATAGGCGTAACCATTATGAATGAAGATAGCGACATTTCTTTTGAAGAAGCTATTGAAAAAGCCTTGTTTATAAAAAGAATAAAAGCCATTATTTGGAATAGTCTTAATGATAATGAAAAATTAATATACATACGCAATCTCGCCGATATTCGCGAAGGTATAGGAATGCCTGTGCGAATCGGTGCTAACAAATTTTATCATCCGGCGGATTTGTTGGAGTATGTGAAGGAATATTTTAACTCACAAACAACTGATTTAGTACTTGAAGCTCTGGATAGCGAATCAAAAGTTTTGGTTGAAGGCTTTATTTCAGGTAAGGAGTTTTCATGTATTGTGGTGCAAGATGAAAATGGAAAGGCCATTGCGCTGCCTCCAACGGAAATCAGAAAGGGAAAAGAATTGTTTGATTATCGTTCTAAATACTTACCGGGCTTATCGCGAAAAATAACTCCTATTGATGTTCCCAATGAAGACATTCTTGTAATCCGTAAAGAGTGCGAACGATTATTTTATGCTTTGCATTTTGATGTATATGCACGTATTGATGGCTTTCTTTCTACCGAGGGTAAAATATTTTTGAATGATCCAAATACTACATCTGGTATGATGCCATCCTCATTTTTCTTTCATCAGGCTGCCGAAATAGGTTTGAATCCTTCTCAGTTTTTAACATATATCATTCGAACGTCTCTTCATCAGCGACTTTTGAAATCCGTCAATAACATTGGTTTTGAGAAGTTATTGAAACAATTAGATTCTTCAATTAAAAAGGACAAGAACAGTTCAACAAACAAAATAAAAGTAGCAGTGATTTTAGGCGGTTATTCTTCCGAACGTCATATTTCCGTAGAAAGCGGCAGAAACATTTACGAAAAACTGGCCTCATCAGCCAAGTACGAGCCTATTCCTGTTTTTTTAACAGGGAGTGCTGATGAGCACATCATGTACAAAATACCTATCAATATTTTGTTGAAGGACAATGCCGATGATATAAAAGATAAAATAGAGAATTATAAAATTCACGATATGGTGAAGTCTATAATTAAGGAAACTAGCGCTATTACTAACAAATATTCAAGCAAAGATAATTTGGCTAAACCTGAACGTGTAAGTTATGAGGACTTGGCGAAGATGGTAGATGAAGTGTTTATAGCGCTTCATGGTCGCCCGGGTGAAGATGGTGCAGTGCAAGCAAATCTTGAAAGAGTTGGATTGCCTTACAATGGTTCTGGTGTGGAGAGTTCACAAATCACTATTGATAAATATCGTACTAACGAAATTTTAAAACAAAATGGTTTTTTGGTTGCAGAACATTTGCTGGTTACCGAAGAAGCATGGAATGCTGATAAAAACAGTGTATTAGCAAAACTTCAGTCAACCATCCACTATCCATTTATTGCCAAGCCTGTGGACGATGGTTGTAGTTCCGCAGTAAAAAAAATAAAAACACCACAAGAATTTGAAGCGTTTGCCAAACTTATTTTCAGAACTACTGAAACATTGGATAAAATTGCGGCTCAATTGCTGAATATTAAAGAAAAAGAAGAGTTTCCTCAAAAGCGAGTCATATTGGTGGAAGAGCTTATTTCTAAAAGAGATGCCAAACATTTTTTGGAAATAACAGGTGGAATGCTCACCCAATATGATGAAAATGGAACTGTAAATTATGAAGTATTTGAAGCATCGGAAGCATTGAGTGAAGGAGAAGTGCTTTCGTTGGAAGAAAAATTTTTAGCAGGACAAGGTCAAAACATAACACCGGCTCGTTATTCAAGCAATGCTATAGAGCGTCAGAAAATTTCAGACAATGTAAAACAAACATTGGGCGCTGCTGCTAAACTGTTAAACATAAATGGTTACTCACGTATTGATGCATTTGTAAGAATTTACAATCCTGATAAAGTGGAAGTGATTTTTATTGAAGTAAACTCCTTGCCGGGTATGACTCCGGCAACTTGCATCTTTCATCAATGTGCCATTGATGGTTACAAACCGTATGATTTTATTGATCGGATTTTGGACTTTGGTGTGAAGAAAAGGAAAAAACAATTGGCGTAGATGATTAGTGTTACTTGAATTTTCTACATTCGGTTTTAAATAGCTACCTAATCAGAAGTTTTGGGTATTGTTTGCAATTTTCCCAGTTTTTCATAACGTTTTTTTATTTTGATTTCCTTATCAAAATAAATATTGTAAGTTAACTTTAATGAATAGTAGTTAAATGGATGCACGTTTTCATTAGGTTCTTGTATCGGTATATTATAATGAAAATCAGGTTCTATTGCTATGTTCTTTATTTGTAATCGCAATGGAAGATTAAGTTCCAGATCAATCAGTCTGAAATTAGTATTGTTTAAGAAGTTAGAAGGTATTGCACTATAAATTGGTAAAAAGTTTTTGTTTGCAAATATGCTTGTAAACTCAGGAAAAAAATAGAGGGCAGAGTATTTAGAAAATGAGTGTAAAAAAAACTCCTGACTAATATTAAAGTCTGTTTCAAAAATATTAATATTCCCGAACATATAATAAATAGATGATTCCAGATTAAACCAATCAAATTCATATATAACCTGCGACTCTATAGAATTTTGGATGGCATGTTTTACATAATTATCACCATTATAGTATAACCATTTTTCATAGCTTAAGCTTCCACTTAAATTCGAAGTTAAATTTTTTTCATAACCAATTCCAAAATCGGATTTTGCAATTGCATTAGGCGATGCATCCTTGCTCCAATAATAGTTTGTATTATAAAAGTATAATCCTTTTCCGGTATTAAATACCAAAGACGGTTCGGCACTATATTGATTTAATCCAAATGTTCTACCCCAAAATACAGCTTTATTTGCCGCATCCATTGCAACTTCCAAATTAGGTATCGTTTCTTTTACCGAGTCAATAATATTAACAATTGAATCAAAAGCGGTTTTGCTCCATTCTTTTTTTTTTCAATCTTTTTACTTCCTCTCTGAGCAAAAGATGCGGAACTTACAATAAGGCAGAGCAAAAGGATATTAATATTCAGAAGTTTCTTTTTCAAAATAGATGTTCTAACAACTTGCACAAACTAAATTAATTTTAATGATAAACATAAGGTCTAAGTTTATAAAATAACGTTATCATTTTCTTTTAGTCTTACCGGGCTGCCTACCCAATTTTTGTGTCCCGAAATTGTTTCTCCTTTCATTACCAAAGAAAGTGGAAGTATATTCGCATCATCTTCTATTTTGCTATCATATAAAATGATGGTACGTGCGCCAATTGTGCAGCGCTTGCCTATAGATACACTTCCAATTTTCATAATACGATCCTCAAATAAATGTGTTTGTGGGCCACAATCTTCATTTAAGATAGAATCGTCACCAATGCTTACAACATCGTATTCTGTTATATCAGTGGTGTTCATAAAAACTCTTTTTCCAATTTTAACACCAAGCATTCTAAGAGCTATTGGTAACCAAAATGTTCCTGCCAAAAACTCTAATAAAAAAGGAATGGCTAACGCTTCGTATGTTGTTGTTATTGCTTCGCTTTTCCAAACATTCCAAGTCCACATAGGAAATTGCTGTGTATGATACTTACCTATAATAATCCATTTTAACATAACTGTAAACAAAAAACATGGAATACCTATTAACGCCAAATAATAAAAAGGGAAAAGCAGAATAGTTTCTATCACGGTATGTCCAACAATCAGGTCGTGCCCGAAAGAAAGAAACAATATACAGCACAACGTAATCACAGTTGTAGGAAGAAGAATGCGAATAAATTCCACAATACCTCGTATTACTATTCTTTTCCTACTTGGGTTGATAGTGAGATTATCAGGAAAGGTTTGATTTGATTGACGACGAGGCAATGCCATTGCCGGTGAACCAAACCAGTCTCTTGCCTTTGATTGTTTTATTTGTTCGCTTGAAGGCGGGGTTGATAATACACCAATCAGCATATTGCTATCTAATTCATAACCTTGTGGAATAACAGCAGCGTTTCCAACAAAGCTCATGTTTTTAATGGTGGTTTTTTTTAAAGTAAAACGTAAGCCTCTTATATCAGCTTCTCCCAATGTTGCTGCATCTGCAATAAAGCCTCCTTCACCAATTTCTAAAAGCGGATGAGTAATTCCACTAGCTGTTGAAATTTCTGTTTTCTTACCAATTTTTGCTCCAAATGCACGAAACATTGATGAGATATAAATTGTTGCATATATTGGGTGCAATACATTTAAGGAAAGACTCATAAACTGGTCTGATAACCACTTTCGTAAATATAAAGAACTATACACCTTATAAACGCCCGGTTTTATATTATATTGAAGTATACGACTGCAAACAATAGTTTGAATCAAAAAGATTATTATGTATAAAAATGCAAGAATAGGTGTTAGAACAAGGTAACTAAAATCTCTCCCATACATATTGTGATTGTTCTCATTTAAAACAATAATTGTTGGTAAAATAGGAATAATCATGGCTAGAGGGAAATGCATAATAATTATCCCGTAAAGAAAACTATAATTTGCTTTTGTGTAAAAAGAGACATGGAGAGGTTCTGGCAGTTCATCTGTAGTTTTTAGTCTTAATTTTTTTGCAGGACTTCCTTCCCATACTTCTTTTGATTTAATTATCTGATTTGGTAAAAGAGCACTTAAGTCTTGTAGTTCTGACCAATCTTCCATTTTAGTGTTAGGCCCAACTACAGCACTACTACCTATATATGCATGGTCTCCTATTTCTATTTTCCTTAATTTCAACCATCCGTTTTCAATAAAGGCATTATCTAAAACTACATTAGAACTGATGCTTACATCTTTTCCCATCGTTACTAAATCTTCCGCACCAATTTTCAAAACAGATAGCTGTGCATCATTTCCAATTTTAACTCCCAACCATTTCATATAAATCGAGTAAAGAGGGGTATCACTCAATAACTGCACATTTACCAGTTTTTGGATACTCTTTACAAACCACCACCTGAAATAATAAGATCCCCATAATGGATAGTCGCCTTCTTTCATTTTTCCGATAATTACCCATTTAAGAAAAATACTAATGAAGTAAAACAATGGTGTGTTTATACAGTACAATGAAAATGCAGTTATTATAGCATAAGTGTGACTTTTTAGCAAAGAGAAAACATAGCTGTAACCCAAATAAGGAAGAAATAATTGCATAGCAAATAATGCACATATAAATAGCAATGAAACTGATTGTGCAATACCGCATGTGAAATAATTCCATTTGTTTGCCTCATTAAATTTTTCGTTTTGCTCTTTGTTTAGATCCGCTTGTTTGCTTTGTTTCTCGGTATCTTTCTCCCAGAACTCTACTAACTTAATAAGAGGTCTGTGAGTATAAACATCTTTAATAGAAGCATTGGGTATTCCTGCATGATCTCTTAGTTCCGATACAAATACGGCTGTAGTAAAAGAGTCGCCTCCTATTTTATCAAAGAAATCATATTCTAATGAAATATCTGTATTGGGCATAATTTTCTTTAGGATGTATACCACTTTCTCCGAAACAGTTTCTCCCATAGCGGAGCTATCAATTTCCGAAGTTGCTGTTTTTTGATTTTTAAATTCCGGCACTAATAATTCCTTCCTGTTTATTTTACCACTTGCCAGTCTTGGTATTTTGTCTATAATAACTATACTAGAAGGAATCATATACTTTGGAAGCGACTTTGCTAATTCATTTTTTATGAATGACTCGTTTAATTGAAATAATGCTCCTACAGTTATAAATGCTACAAGGTATTCCTGAGCATTAGCATCTTTTATTATTTTACATGCAGCCTCTTTAATGCCATTTATAAAGGCTAATTTCGATTCTATTTCTCCAAGTTCAATACGGTACCCGTGTAATTTAATTTGGTCATCAATTCTGCCAATAAACTCAATATTTCTTGCATCGTTTAATATAGCTAAGTCTCCTGTTCTATATATTTTTTCACCATATAATGACGCTAGTGATTCTGGTTTATCTATAAATTTCTCCTTAGTTAATTCCGGATTTTTAATATAACCTTTCGCTACTCCTATACCTGAAATAATAAGCTCACCCTCAGTTCCAATATCAACAGGGTTATATTGTTCATCAACAATAGCTAAAGAATAATTAGGTAAAACATTTCCAATCGTTATCTTATCATCTTTGTTTAGTTTTGCCATGGTGGCAGTAACAGTTGTTTCTGTAGGCCCATAACTATTATAAAAGAGACGATTTGCATTCGCCCATTTTTTTAAAGCTTTAGGAGTACAAGCTTCCCCACCTGCATTAACCAATCTTACGGTAACAGCATCTTTAGGCATTGCTGCTAAAAGACTTGGTACAGCATGAAAAATCGTTATTTTCTCCCGTTCTAATACATCCGTTAACTCATCAATAGATTTTGCCGTTATTGTATCAGCTACCCATAATGATGCACCTGCTAAATAAGATAGCCAGGTCTCTTCGCACCACATATCAAATGAAACAGAAAATCCCTGATACACTTTATCATCAGGTTTAATATTAAAAATACTTTGTTCTGCCCTTATAAGATGACAAATTTGTTTTTGAGTAATTGGAATTCCTTTAGGTTTACCTGTACTTCCAGAAGTATATAATACATATGCAAAATCATCAGAGCTCAATAAAGAAGGTACTTTGTTTTTGTCAAACGGGTAATGTTGCTGTAATGGAGCATAAACTGAGCATGGAAGGTTAATAGGTTTGTCGGTAAAAATTGCAGAAGCACCCACTTCATCAAGTATTGTGTGCACTCTTTCAGTAGGAATTTCGTAATCCATAGGGACATAAGTTGCACCTGATTTTGTTATGCCCAGTATAGTTACATGAAGTTCAAGCCCACGAGGTAACCATACTCCAATATAATTACCGCTTCCAATATTATTGTTTGATAAAAATGCAGCAATTGAATCACTCCATTCATCTAATTCCTCATAGGTTATTGACTTTTTGTGAAAAGTTAAAGCAGTTGCCGTTCTTCTTTTCTTCGCTGATTCCCTGAAAATACTTGCTAATGATTCCTCATTTATAAATTCCGGAATATTTAATCCTTTTAAAATACTTTTAGTCATAATGATTCCATTAGTAAATATTAATGGTTGGTTACGAATAAAGATATTAAAAAGATGGGTGGATATTTGTTAAAAAAACACAATTTTTGTATTAATCCATCACACTCAGGTTTCACGCATTAAAATCAACAAGATATAGTTGAATGAAAAGTTATTATTTTAGAAACTGAATACGAATGATGCATTGCTTTGCAATAAAAATGCAAATCAGGAAGTACTTTAGAACCATTTCAGACCCTCGCATTGAGAGGAAAAAACTTCATAGTTTAGATACCGTTTTCAGTTTAACAATTGTTGCCGTTTTATGCGGAATAAGAAGTTGGGAACACATTGCAATGTTTGGACGGTTGCGACAAAAAGAATTGTCTGACCTTATTGATTTTAGTAATGGCGTACCTTCTCACGATACTATTGAAAGGGTATACAGCTTGATAAATCCTGATGATTTTCACGCTTGTTTTATAACATGGACGAAAGCATTGAGTGAAAACAAAAAAGAACTTATTGCAATAGACGGCAAAGTTGCCCGCAATAGCAATGATAAAAAAAAGAACCAAGAACCATTGTATTTAGTCAATGCGTGGGCAAGTGAAAACAAGTTGGTACTTGGTCAATTTAAAACACAAGGCAAAGGACATGAAATAATAGGAATCAAAAACTTGTTAAAAATGTTGGATCTAAAAGATAAGATTATAACCATTGATGCCTTGGGCTGCCAAAAAGAAATAGCCTTACAAATTGTGGATAAAGAAGCGGATTATATTCTTGCAGTAAAAGATAATCAAGAACAATTAAGAAAAGATATAACCAGTAGTTTTACTATTATAAAACCAGAAAGCACCGATGAGCAAACAGAAAAAAATAGCGGCAGAGTGGAGTTGCGCAAATGCACTGTGATTAATAACTTGAAAATGATAGAACAAAAAAAAGAATGGGAAGGAGTAAAGTCAATTGTACAAATAGAAACAAAGCGATGGGTTAACAACGAACAACAAGAGCAAACACGCTATTATATCAGCTCATTAAATCAAACAGCAAAAGTGTTCAATAGGCTTATCCGAAAGCATTGGGGGATAGAAAATTCATTACATTGGATATTAGATGTAAACTTTGATGAAGACAAGAGTAGAAAAAGAAAAGGATACACCGCGCAGAATTTTATTCTTACGAATAAAATAGCTATCAATCTGCTAAATCAAGAAAAAAAATCAAAACTCTCAATGACTCACAAGAAGCTAAGGGCTAATTATGATAAGAAATACTTAAAAACACTTTTAAATTTTAATGCGTGAAACCTGATCACACTATGGAGTTGAAATTATTAAATAAGTATTAGCATACTTAGAGAATTGATAAAAAAACGCAAGGTATGCATGTACCACAGTTATTGAAATAACATGCTGGAGAGTTATCCTTGGTATGAAATACATGTTGAAATTTATTCTGGTTAAACAGCAACAAATAATTAAGCGGCTACTTTTTGGGTGGGTAACTATAAATAAAGGTTCTTAACATTCTGTTTATTTTCGCATTAATTTTCTTTGTCAAATTTCGTTCAGTGCTTATTATTGTTTTTTTGAATTCAACTTTCTTTTTTACTTTCAAAAATTGATAATCATTTTTCACCCAAATGCTGTATGTTTCAAAATATTCAAGCTCCAAAGAAGCCTTGGATAAAACGGTTGCCAGCTCATCAATAAAAACAGGTTGGTCAATTTCCTGAAGTGCTTCGGGATCGATTTTTTTGATTTGTATAAAATATAATTAGGATTAGGGATATTGATAAATATTATCCCATCATTGCTCAGCCACTTTCCGATATTGGTAAATAGTTCCAAATGATTTTCTTCTGGTATATGTTCTAATGTGTCGAATAACAAAATTTTATCAAAATGTAAAAGTTTGGTTTTGTATTGTAAAATGCTGGATACCGTAAATTGAACATTGGCTTTTTTTAAATGTTTTTTTGCAAATTCAATGGACTTTTTGCTAATGTCAACAACTTCTATTTCACCCTTTTTAATTTTTATACTTAACAAATAGGTTAAAATGCCAATACCACAACCTATTTCTAACACCTTGTCGGTTGATGCTAAACCTGATTTACATACTCTTTTATAGAGATGAAAGATGCGTTCGTTTATTCCTGAGTTTAATTGATAAGGAATAAAATTGTCGTAGAACTTAGAAGTATTCATTGTATTGTCTATTGAGTTGGTGAATATTTATGTAGCAAATCTGAATAGTTGTTATTCGTTAATGTTCTTTTTGTAAAGAGAAAGGAATTGTTCACTCACTTTTTCGTAGCTAAAATGTGTTTTTGCATAATCGCTCAACTTTTGTGCATTGTATTTTTTTGCTTTAATGTTTTCAATCATTTTGTTTAATGAATTTAATAATGCCTCTTCGTCCATTGGTTTTATAAGTATTCCAAATGTATCGTTGATGTGTTCCGGTATTTCTCCTACTTCAGATGAAACAATGGGGATGCCGCACGCCATGGCTTCTAATGTTACACAGGGTAAATTTTCATAATTACTGAAAAGAACCAAACAGTCGGCATTGCGCATCAATTCTGCAATTTCAATGGTTGTTTTTGTGCCATCAAAAAAAGCGATTGTTTGGTAAATACCCAATTCCTTTGCTTTTTTAATATGCGTTATAATATCACCATCACTAATAAACAAAATTTCAAAATCACTTCGTAGCTCCGTTAATACGGAGATAGTTCGTAGGATTCCCGAGATGTTTTTTTGCTCATCATTTAATGTTGAAACATGGAGCAGTTTTATTTTTCCGTCTTTTGATTTTGTTAACCGTGGATAAAATAATTTGATATCAACTACATTAGGAACTATTGCATAGTTGTATTTAAAACCATGGTTTTTCATTGCTATTTGTAAGTTTTTAGAAACAGGAATTAAACAACTTGCATTGTTAGCAATTGTTTTGGTTATCATTTTTTTTAAAAAACCTTTATAATTATTGGAAACAGGTAAGTATCCTGTCCAGTGTTCCGAAACAATGTAAGGAATACCCATAACATATTTTAGAAATAATGCAATAATCCCAACGGGGTACAATACATTGTGATGCACCAAATCGATTTTTTTCATTCTTTTTTTTGCAGTTATAATGGCTTGATAATAACCACGCATAAATCGAAAAAGCTTTTGAGCCGTTGACAGTATGGGAACGGAAGATTCAACTTTTTTGTAGTAAACATTTATTGTGTAAACATTGTTTATTATTTGCTCTGTAATTTCAAAATTTTGTTTGCATGAAGCGTCTGCGCATACAAATAGTGCAACTACATTGCATTTTAATGCAGCAGCCTCAGCATGTCTCTGAACAAAATTGCCAAGGGTGGGAGCCACTCTATTCGGATACCAACTCGACAGAAACAAGATGTTTAGCTTTCGTTCTTTTATCATAAAAATTAAAGATTATAGCTGGTAAGCTAATCGTTTTGCAGAAACTAATTAATAAAATTACGAAACAATTTATGGATGCCTCAGCTATACTTTTGAAGTAGGAATCATTTGCGCATAAATAATTGCGATAGCACATTTTCCTCAATATGTTATTTTGTATGAACTTCTTATTTTATTATAGGTACTGGATTTTTCCATGTTGCTGATGCAATAGTAATAATAAAAACTAGTTTTTTAACTTTGATCAATCATATAAACATAACCTGAAATTAATTTAAGCACTAACTAATTGTAAGACTTTGTAAGAATGTGCCAGTTGGATTTTATTGATAGAAAACAACGTTGTATGAAAAGATATTGTATTTTTGAGAAAGAGCTTTGAAAAATTGTTTTAGGGACACTGCAATTTGTATTCAACACTCTTGAAACAATTTTTTAGAAACAATCTTAAAGGAAAGAAAGGATGAAAAAAGTAATTTTATTTTTTACGATAATTATATTGTTTAATGGGGTAAAACTCAATGCTCAAACTTTGGATATTAAATGGTCGGCTCCAATACCATTTGATAATGAATTAGGTAGACTTGCAGGTCAAAAGGGCGCGAATTCAAAAAAATTGTATGTCAAATTTGAAAGTGACAAAAAGTATAAATTAATTGCATATGATAAAAACACTCTTGACAAGGTAAATGAAGTTGTTGTTTGGGACAAAAGAACAGCAAATAAAAAAATGGGTGATTACGGTTGGTATAAAACGATCGTTTTTGAGAACTCTATTTTTGTTTTATGGTATAAGGAATCAAGAAAAATGGATGAGTTATATGCTGCTTGCTATGATAATAATTTAAACCTGATTTTTGATTTTAAAAAAATATATGAGATTGCCAGTGAAAAAGGTAAAGAAAAGAAGGCGGAAATTTTTATAGAAGAGAATATAAAAAACGAAAAAATAATAATAGGAGCTGAAAAGTCTACAGAAAAAGGCGAAAGGCTTAAGATAGAATTTAAAATTTTTGATGCTAACTTGTCTGCTATTGCTGAAAACAATAATATAACGTTGCCCATTATTGTTATCGCTAAATCTAATAAACTTTCATGTGATTATAAATTAGGTAATGATGGAAATTTACACATTAAGTGCAATTTAAAAATCAATAAGGAACAAAGTGAAGATTTGAAGAAGGGGCAAAACGATTACTTCCCGATTTATTCAATAATAAATACGATTACAGGAGCTGTAAAAACGTTTAATATGAAGTTTGACAATAGAAATGTATTCAATTGTAATTTTATAGAAGATAGTAATTCTGTAAAAATTTTAGGTTTTTTCTCTGATTTAAATAAGGACAAAAAAGGGATAAATATTGACGGTTTTTTTTATGGTATTATTGATTCAAAAACATTTAATTTTAAAGAGGATTTGAGGTTTAATTATTTTACTAAGGAGCAGTTAAGTATATTATTCTCTAACGTGTTGGATTCAGTAAAAAACGATCTTGTATTTTCATTTGGTAAAAAGAAAAGGGTGATTGAACCATATATTTCATCTGAAGAATTTAATATTGAAAGCATTCACTCTTTAGATAATGACAACTTGGTGCTTTTTTGCTGTAATACTGGTAATTATTCAGAAGAACGATCCTATACCGGTTCAAATGGAGCAACAAATCGTTATCTGTTAAAACGTAGTATTAAAGCGAACATCTGCGCCATAAAAATTAAAGAAAATGGACAAATAGATTGGATGTCTAATTTGGATCGCACTGCTGTGTATCCTGGTTGGAATGTACAGGACTTGAAGGTAATAAGCAGAAATAATAAGTTTTATGTTTGTTTTGGTTCTTCTGAAAAAATTGACATTGACAACCCATATAAAATTGACAAAGGGATTTATTATGCTATTTTCGATTATACTAATGGTAATTATAAGAAAGCGTTTTCTGAACTAAGTATAAAAGAAACAATTGAAAAGGAAAAAAAAGAATTTCTTCAGGAAAATCTTCTCATTTTAAATAATGATATTTATACCGTAGACTTCTCTTCTACAAGAAAAAAAAGAGGGGTTGATTTTATGGGTAAGTTTATTATTAAATAATTTGAATAGATATTTCGGATTAGCTTCCGTGGTGAAAAAATAAAAACCCCGGTGTTTACAGTGGTTTTAAGCTTTAAAAGGGTGGCCATCTGTAAAAACAACGAAACAATTTATGGATGATTTAGCTATACTTTGAACCTTCGAATCATAAGTTTAAACAATGAAAGAAGAAGTTAAAAAAAACTCAGAAGCTGTTCAAAATTTTGTGAGTAATAAAAATAAGAGGCATCAGATTGAAGTTGAATAAAATAGTTGGTTAGAGGATGACCAAATCCAAGAACCAATATGTACACAAGCAATCTCACTGATGCCCAATGGCAAGGTATAAAAAAATTGATTCCACAGAATGAACGAAAACGTAAAAATGAATTAAGAACCATATGGAATGGTATTCTCTATTGGAACAAAACAGGTTGCCAATGGCGTATGCTACCTAAAGATTTTCCAAAATGGAAGACTGTTTATTATTATTTTACAAAGTGGGTTGAGATGGGAGTGATAGAAGATATAATGCATCGGGTTAATGAAATAGTACGAATGAAAGCAGGAAAACAAGCACAGCCAAGTATGGTTATAATAGATTGTCAAAGTGTAAAGACCACTCCGGGAGGAGGCATCAGAGGTTTCGATGGCAATAAAAAAATTACAGGACGTAAGCGTCATGTAATTGTTGATACTTTAGGCAATGTATTGTCAGTAGTAGTTCATGCAGCACATCTTCATGATACCGCAATGGCAGAGCTTGTTGTGAGAAGATTTCGAGAAGTGTTTTTTAGGGCGAAAAAAATAGTTGCTGATGGCGGTTATAGAGGAAAGTTAATTGAAACACTTAAACTCAAGCATGACCTTGATATGGAGATTGTATTGAGAACAGATGTAAACAAAGGATTTAAGATTTTACCAAAAAGATGGGTAGTTGAACGAACATTTGCGTGGCTCAATGGATACAGAAGGCTTAGCAAGGATTATGAATTCTTACCTGAAAACAGTGAAGCGGCCATTCATTTGGCGGCTTTAAAAATTAATTTGAATAAATTTTGAACAGCTTCTAAGACTACACTTTATTTTTGACAACGCAGAAAATTCAATCGGATTTAATATGTAATGCCCCCTGACACTTTTGATGTATCCAGTCCTGTTTTATCATTTAACGGGAATTCCCCATCGTAATAAGTATAATGTCGAGTTACATTAACACTATCAAACACGATACGGATATGCTCATTACTAAGTTTTGTTACGTAAAGTTTTCCATCAATAGAGGCCCCATTATATGTTCTCCCATAATTAGAACCATAGAAAAGACAGGAAAATTCTATATAAGCTTTTCCCGTTGTTAATCCAAAAGGAGAAGGTTGTAAAGCATAAATGCCCTCAGATAATGATAGATTATTTGAAGAAAAATAAATACATAGTTTGGCCGTATCCCTAATCATAGAAAAAGTACCATCTTGTTTTGTATAAAGTACTCAATTATTACCTTTTGTAAAGCTGCTTTTTGAAGTTGGTATTATACTGTCAACATTTGGCGTTTTCAAAGTAAAATGGTCTGTTGATAAAATAGGGCTCGGTTGGAAAGAGGTGGTTGTTTTTTTACAAGTAGTAAAAAAAAAATAATGCCAGTGAAAAGAATTGCTACTAAACCTGTTTTTTTAAATATTGTTCCGTTTTTTTTAATCATCTGAAGTTTTGAGGAATTGGCATAGGCTTTTAGGTCGCAATCCATTTATAGTGATTACAGGCGTATTGGCTCATGTTTATCTAAGTAGAAGCAAAAAGTAGAAAAATTAATTGTTTCGCAGTTGATCTAATATTGAATTTAATAGAATTGTCATTAATATGTGAGGTCTCCGGAAGCCTTTACTGTATCGGTTCCTGATTTATTAGTGTAGCCTTCATGAAGAGGATCAGAGTCACTAAAGTCGCTAGTAGTCCAATTGCGAATTATCTTGACGCTATCAAATACAATACGAAAGTGTCCATTATTAAGCTTAATTACATTAATTTTTCCACTAATCGAAACTCCATTATCCGTACCTCCATTCATATCACAAGAGTATTTATCAGAATATTTTATATACGGATTTCCTGGAGTTGATGTGGAAGAAGGTGATCCTATTATATAAGGTCCTTCTGATAAAGTTGGTTGTAGGTAAGGGAAATAGATAAATAGATTAATTGAACTTTGACCAGTACAAGTAGGAGCATTATTATTGTTCCAATTTACATGAAAAATCCTATTGCCGTCTTTCGTGGAGTCGTCTTTTGAAATTGGAACCATATTACTATAACCATTAACGAAATAAATACTAAAAAAATCGGTTGATGAAATGGGGATAGGTTGGGAAGGCTGAACTGGTTGAACCGCAGGGTGTTCTTCCGTTTTTTTACAAGTAGTAAAAATAACAATGCTAACGAAAAGAATTGCTACTAAACCTGTTTTTTTTAAATGTTGTTTCATTTTTTTAAATTATCTGAAGCTTTGAGGATAAATATAATTATTTATTAATCATTACAATTGTATCTGTTAAGTTAGTGTGCCCACATTTTCCACTTTGTTATCCTCATCGTTGCCCCCCTCTGTGCATATTATGCAAGAAAACAGCATGCTCTTGAGTCGAAAAACATTGTAGTTTAACTTTTAAAAAAAAATTTTAGATTGTAATTTATTTGTACAGCTACTATTTTTAGATAAAAAGTATCACCAAAGAATCCTATGCTCACCCACTTTTTAACCTGATCCACTGATTGCTAGTGACTTTTTTTAACCTGCCCCCTTTGATTTCGCTACACAAAAAATAAAAACCCCTGTGTTTACAGGGGTTTTAAGCTTTGAAAGGGTGGCCAATGGGGCTCGAACCCACGACCCTCGGTACCACAAACCGATATTCTAACCAACTGAACTATGGCCACCATTTTTTGACGGCGCAAATATATACTTTTTTATTTTTCATTAATTATATAATTTAAAAAAATACATTTTTTATGTTATTTGATTTTTTAAATCATCACCATATGATTACGATAAAGCTCAAATAGAGACCAATAGAGACATTTGAAATATGTGATTTCCATAAAAAATATTAATAAACAACTTTGAAAATAATTTACATGCAATTTTCCTAATTGTATTTTTTTACTTTTTTAATCCGGTTAACTGTTCTGCTATTTTGGGTACCCCAACAGTTGCTTTTTCTTTAATAACTGTGATGTTGTCAACTCCACTTACGCTTACATCATTAGGATCTATCAGGTATTTTGGTATGTGGCTGTGCACATAATCTATTAAGCTTGCTGCCGGATACACCATCATGGAAGTTCCGATTACCATAAATATATCTGCCTGTTGGGCTATTAAATAAGCATTCGTCATCTCGGGAACCAATTCTCCGAACCATACAATGTGTGGGCGAAGTTGTGCTCCCATCTCGCAAGTGTCACCTAAATTCAGTTCGTAGCCTTTTATATCATATATAAGTTTAGGATAAAGTGTACTACGGCTTTTCATAAGTTCACCATGTAAGTGAAGTACTTTTGTTGAACCGGCTCGTTCATGCAAATCATCTACGTTTTGTGTGATAATATGTACATCAAACTTTTCTTCCAATTCTGCCAATGCGTAATGTGCTTTATTGGGTTGTGCTTCCTTTGCCTGTTTTCGTCTTTTGTTATAAAATTCCAATACCAAAGCTTTGTTTTTAGCCCAGCCCTCAGGAGTGGCAACTTCATTTATGTTATATTCTTCCCATAATCCATTACTGTCTCTGAATGTCTTGATTCCACTCTCAGCACTTATTCCCGCACCGGTTAGGACTACCAATTTCGGTTTCATATTTCTATAATATTAAAAATACATGAAATTACATAATTTGTCCGACTTTTGTGAAAATTTAGTCAAAGATTAGTATTATTTGAGGTACGCTTTAAAGAATGAAAAGATGAACGGTTACTATTTCGGTTGATTTTATTATATTCGCAGCCTATTAAAAATTCATTAAAATGTCAAAACTCAGAAAGCAAGAAGCGTTAGATTATCACTCGGGAGGAAGACCCGGAAAAATACAAGTAACGCCGACCAAACCTTACAGCACACAACACGACTTATCATTAGCTTATTCACCGGGAGTTGCTGAACCTTGTTTAGAAATTGAAAAAAATCCGGAAGACGCTTATAAATATACGGCAAAAGGAAATCTGGTTGCGGTAATATCAAACGGTACAGCCGTTCTGGGGCTTGGAAATATTGGAGCATTGGCTTCAAAACCTGTAATGGAAGGGAAAGGATTATTATTTAAAATATTTGCAGACATTGATGTGTTTGATATTGAAGTGGATGCTGCCGATGTTGATACATTTGTAAATACTGTTAAGGCAATAGCTCCTACATTTGGAGGTATTAATTTAGAAGACATAAAGGCGCCGGAGTGCTTTGAAATTGAGCGTCGCCTAAAGGAAGAGTTGAATATTCCGTTAATGCATGATGATCAGCATGGAACAGCCATCATTTCATCGGCTGCATTGCTTAATGCTTGCGAAGTAGCGCAGAAAAAATTAAGTGAAGTTAAAATTGTAGTGAACGGAGCAGGCGCTTCGGCCATATCGTGTACCAAGCTTTACATTTCGGTAGGTGCCAAAAAAGAAAACATCATTATGCTCGACAGCAAAGGTGTGTTGTGCGAAGATAGGGACGATTTGGATGAACAAAAAAAATCATTCTGTACCAAAAGAAAAAATGTACATACACTGGAGGACGCTGTAAAAGGTGCAGATGTATTTGTTGGTCTTTCAAAAGGAAATGTATTAAGTCAGGACATGATACGCTCTATGGCGGATATGCCAATCGTATTTGCTCTTGCCAATCCTAATCCTGAAATTCCATATGAAGATGCTATAGCTGCACGTCCTGATATAATAATGGCTACAGGTCGCAGTGATCATCCTAATCAAGTGAACAATGTGCTTGGTTTCCCATTTATTTTTAGAGGAGCATTGGATGTAAGAGCTACTCAAATTAACGAAGCAATGAAATTGGCTGCTGTATACGCCATAGCTCAACTTGCAAAAGAGCCGGTGCCGGATTCGGTAAATTTAGCTTATGGAAGCAAAAATTTGAGTTTCGGACCTGAGTATATTATTCCAAAACCAATTGATTTACGTTTGATTTATACAGTAGCTCCTGCCGTTGCAAAAGCGGCTATTGAATCGGGTGTTGCACAGCGTAAAATTACCGATTGGGAGGGTTATAGACAAGAATTGATAAATCGTTTAGGGCTTGATAGCAAACTTATCAGAAATCTTACCATTAAAGCAAAACAAAATCCTAAGCGTGTTGTATTTGCCGAAGCCGATAATTATAAAATATTAAAAGCCGCACAGCAAGTGGCCGATGAAGGTATTGCCAAGCCAATTTTGTTAGGTAATGAAGAGGACATTAAAGCATTAATAGAAGAACATAAGTTGGATTTAAGCGGTATTCAAATTATTGATCCAAGAAGTGACACGGAATATGAGAGAAGAAGATTGTTTGGTGATTTGTTCTTTAAAAAACACAAACGAAAAGGATATAATCTGTATGAATCTCGCAAGTTAATGCTTGAGCGCAATTATTTTGGCGGAATGATGCTTGAAACAGGAGCTGCAGACGCACTTATATCGGGCTTAACACGCAAATATGCCAGCCCAATAAAAGCTGCATTAAAAACCATTGGAGTAAGAAAAGGTACTAACCGTGTTGCAGGTATGTATATTTTAAATACTAAGCAAGGACCATTTTTCTTTGCTGATACAACTATGAATAAAAATCCAACTGTTCAGGATTTGGTGGACATAACTGTATTAACAGCCAACAGTGTAAAGGAATTTAACATTGTTCCGCGCATTGCATTGTTGTCATATTCCAATTTTGGCTCGGTGGATGGAGAGGTACCTAATAAGATGCGTGAAGCAACAGCCATTCTTCATAGAGATTATCCGGGAATGATTGTGGATGGAGAGATGCAGGCAAACTTCGCCATTAATAACGATTTATTAAAAGAACAGTTTTCCTTCTCCGATTTGGTTGATAAAAAAGTAAATACGTTAATATTTCCAAATCTTGAATCGGGAAACATTGCTTACAAGCTAATGCAGGAATTAGGTAAAGTAGAAGCAATTGGTCCTATCCTTATTGGAATGAAAAAACCTGTTCATATATTACAATTGGGCAGTTCAGTAACGGAAATAGTAAACATGGTTGTTATAGCTGTTATTGATGCACAAGCACAAGCAAACAGAGACAAAACAACAAACGAAAAAACGGCTGCCAAAGAAGTAGCAACAAGCAAATAACTTGGTTTAAATGATTCATCATATAGAAGGCAAGCTGGTAGAAAAAACGCCGACCTATGCGGTTGTGGAAGCTGGTGGTATTGGTTACATTTTGCAAATATCGTTGAATACATCGGCAAAAATAGGTGATTCAGAAAAATGTAAATTGTTTGTTGAACCGCTTTATGTAAGAGATGATATGCCCAAACATTATGGGTTTTACGATGTGGAAGAGCGTCATCTTTTTCGTCAGCTTATTTCCGTTTCGGGTGTTGGTGGAACAAGTGCCGTTTTAATGTTATCATCGTTAAGCGCCGGCGAAATACAAAATGCCATTGCTACCGGAAATGTGGCTCTGTTAAAGGGCGTTAAAGGTATAGGAGAAAAAACGGCCCAGCGCATAATTGTTGATTTAAAAGATAAAATAGGTAAAGGCATTGCCGTGAGTGATTTTGCAATCCCTACCTCAAACAATATTTTAAAAGTTGAAGCGTTGTCTGCGCTTGTGATGCTAGGTTTTAATAAAGCTGCTGCCGAAAAAGTACTGGATAAAATTATTAAAACAGAAGGTACAGGTCAAACAGTTGAACAGCTTATTAAAGCTGCACTTAAGAATTTTTAAACTTACTAATGTTTAACTTAAAAACTATTATATGAAGCAATTTTACTTTTAAGAATTCTGATAAATAGTATAGCGAAGTATAGAATTATTATTCGTTATTCTGCTTGTCAGATTTAACTGAAAAGAGAAAGAAAATATAATAGTTTAAGTTTTTTGTCCAGCTCATTAGTAAAATATCTATTTGTAGGAGCAAGTTCTATTGCTTTACTTTCGCTTATTGCAAGCTCCAATGCAAGGGTGCGCCCGTTCAGACGCGTATATGATAAACCACAATTTGCTTCTGCACCTGCAGATACTCCAAAACCGCAACCTGTCAAACCGTTACGTTATAAATTTAAAGACAATTCGGATGAGGTGCCAATGGCTAATCCCTCTTCTGGAGGTGTAACGCTTAATGATCCATCAAACGTTGTAACTAATGTTGAGTTTGATCCTGTTTCTGGAAAATACATTGTTACTCAAAAAATAGGTGGCATAGATTATCGTCCTCCTACTTATATGACTAGCGACGAATACCAAAAGTATATTTTTAAAAAACAGGAAAAAGACTATTGGAGTGCCCGTACTCATGCCGATTCTAAAACACCTACAGCATCAAGTTCACCTAAACTTCCTAAGCTAAAAGTTGGCGGTGAAATTTTTGACCGTATTTTTGGGGGTAACAGTGTAAATATAGTACCTAACGGTTCTGCTCAATTGGATTTAGGTTATATTGTTAATAAAACTGCGAATCCTGCTGTACCGCAAAAACAACGAAAAGTAGGAATCCATGAATTTTGATGAGAAAATTCAGTTAAATGTTATTGGAAAAATAGGTGATAAATTAAAAATCACAACCAGTTATAATACGCAAGCAACCTTTGATTTTGAAAATCAAATGAAATTGGATTATACTGGTTATGATGATGAAATAATAAAAAAAATTGAAGCCGGAAACGTTACATTTCCATTGAAAGGTACGCTGATAGGCGGAAGTCAAACATTGTTCGGAGTAAAAACTCAGCTCCAATTTGGTAGATTGACGGTTACAAGTATTGCGGGTCAAGAAAAAGGTAAAACATCAACAGTTGAAGTAGCCGGAGGATCACAATCAACCCCTTTTATTTTACAAGCAGATTCTTATGACGTAAACCGTCACTATTTTCTTGCTCAGTATTTCAGAGATCAATTTGACAATGCCTTGGCAGGATTGCCTTTTGTTAATTCTCAGGTAAATATTACTCGGTTAGAAGTATGGGTTACCAATACCAATACCTCTACAAATAATATACGAAGTGTTGTTGGTTTATCGGAATTAGCTGAAGATCTTGTTCACGTTCCTAAAAATCAAAGTTATATAACAGATAAAAGTCCTACGGCTTTCCCCTTTAACAATCAAAATAATTTGTATGACTTATTGCTTGCCGATTCTACAGTTATCAGAAATCCGGCTACAACCGTTTCAGGACTCAGCAAAATATCAAATAGTGAAATGCAGCAGCAATATAATTTTGAATTGGTATCCAGTGCCAGATTGTTAGCTCCATCAGAATATACCTTTCAGCCTTTATTAGGTTATATATCGCTAAGTCAGCAGTTATTACCTACTCAGGCATTATGCGTAGCATATCAATATACCTATAACGGACAGGTGTATCAGGTTGGGGAATTTTCCAATGGAGGTATAAGCGCACCTCAGGCTTTATATACAAAAATGCTAAAAAGTACCGCCGTTAATACCGCATTGCCTATATGGGACTTGATGATGAAAAATGTTTATTCTATTGGAGGCTATCAAATACAGCAACAAAATTTCAGATTAGATGTAATGTACACCAATAAAAAAACGGGTACAGATATCAATTATTTGCCGGTTAGCGATTGTCAATCTGCAATAAAGTCAAGACCATTAATACAGGTGTTACGCTTAGACAGATTAGATCAGCAAAATGACGTTCAGCCCGATGGGCTTTTTGATTTTATAGAAGGGGCCACCATAAATAGTAGTAAAGGGTTAGTGATTTTTCCAACCATTGATCCTTTCGGAGCTTTTTTAAGCAGTAAATTTTCAACCGATTGTTCGTCAGGAGAAGCCGTTGGATACGCATTTCCTCAATTATATGATTCAACACAAACGATTGCCAAGCAGTTTTTTCCTCAATTGGATCGTTTTAAACTAAAGGGACAGTATCAATCTTCCGCCAGTTCTGAAATAAATTTAGGTTCGCCCAATGTTGCTAAAGGATCTGTAAAAGTTACGGCTGGAGGTGTTGTTCTTACTGAAAATACCGATTATACGGTTGATTACACATTAGGTCGGGTTAAAATTATTAATGATGGGGTTCTAAATTCGGGTACACCTATTAAAGTGTCATCGGGGAGCAATGCTCTTTTTAATACGCAGCAAAAAAGGGTGTTAGGTACACATTTGGATTATAGAATTAATAAAGATTTTACGGTAGGGGGGACTGCAATGAACCTAACCGAAAGACCAATGAATGCAAAAGTAAATATTGGTATGGAGCCAGTTTCTAATACAGTATTGGGCTTAGATGCTAATTTTAAAACCGAAGCGCCTTTCTTAACCCGATTAGTAGACAAAATACCATTTATTGATACAAAAGCACCTAGTTTTATAACAGCTACGGGGGAATATGCCTATCTTATTCCTGGATTTAATAAGGGGATTGGTAATAATGGAAATTCATACGTGGATGACTTTGAATCAACACAATCAACTATCGATTTGCGATGCTCCAACCATGTGGTCGCTTGCAAGTACACCGCAAGGACAACCTAATTTATTTCCTGAAGCAACCTATCTTGATAGTTTGAAATTCGGATACAACCGTGCAAAATTATCGTGGTACACATTATCTCAGGAAATGATAATTCCACAACCTGGGATAACACCAGCAAATGTTACCAATGCATCTATGTCAAACAATTTTGCCCGGGAAGTATTGGAAACAGAGGTGTTTCCTACAGAACAACTTTCTAATGGGGTTCCGCCAAACATCTCTATGTTTGATTTAGCATATTATCCGAGTGAAATTGGGCCATATAATTATGATACAAAAGGTGTTTCCGGAATTTCGGCAGGTTTAAATTCAGACGGAACGCTTAAAAGTCCAACATCAAGATGGGGAGGTATGATGCGATCTCTTGCAACCAATGATTTTCAGGCAAGTAATATTCAATATATACAGTTTTGGGTAATGGATCCATGGAATTCAGATAATGTGAACCCTAGTACTACAGGCGATTTATATTTTAACCTTGGTAATGTTTCCGAAGATATATTAAATGATGGACAAAGAGCTTCAGAAAATGGGTTGCCAACCCCAAGTACGCCGGCTGTCACAAATACAACTGCATGGGGGCAGGTGCCTAACGTTCAGCCTTTATTAAATACGTTTAATACAAATACAACGGAACGTCCCTATCAGGATATTGGTTTGGATGGATTAGCAGGCAGTACCAACTCTTCGTCATTAAGCGGTGAACCTACGGAACAAACTTTTTTTAGCAGTTATTTAAATTCAGTGCAAAGTATTGTTTCTTCGGCTGTTTATTCCTCTTTTGCTTCCGATCCCTCGCACGATGATTTTGTTTACTTCAGAGGAAATAATTATGACAATTTGCCTGCACCATCTAATATCGTAGATCGCTACAAGCAGTTTCAAGGTACGGAAAACAATTCAACCGTTATTCAAAATTCAAGTGGATTGATCCCTTCTTCTTCTCAAAATCCTAATGTTGAGGATATAAACGGAGATAACAATTTAAATACAGCAGAAAATTATTTTCAATATCATATTAGTTTAAAGCCAAGTGATTTTGCAGCCGGTGTTGGCAATAATTACATTACCAGTGTGTTGAGTACTACAGGAGCTAATATTAAGGATGGGACAACAAAACCAATAAAATGGTATCAATTTAAAATACCAATTTTTTCTCCTGAAAAAGTAGTGGGTGGAATTGATAATTTTCAATCCATTCGGTTTATGCGTATGTTTGTTAAGGGGGCTGATAAACCAATAGTTTTGAGGTTTGCACGTTTAGAGCTTTTACGTGAAGATTGGAGAGCATATGCTTCTGATTTAGAACAGCCGGGACTTTATGTTCCTAATGATGTGAATAACACTTTTTTTAATATAGGTGCTGTTAACCTTCAGGAAAACGGAGCAAAACAACCTGTAAATTATGTATTACCTCCGGGCATTCAACGTCAGGTAGGATATGGAACAACTAACACCATTTTACTAAATGAACAGTCGCTGGCATTAAGTGT
Source organism: uncultured Bacteroidota bacterium (assembly GCA_963727705.1). Lineage (GTDB taxonomy): Bacteria > Bacteroidota > Bacteroidia > 2-12-FULL-35-15 > 2-12-FULL-35-15 > 2-12-FULL-35-15. The sequence continues at coordinate 41,542 of CAVSHK010000042.1, read as the reverse complement.
TTGTGATTTGAAAGATGGTGATTCTAGAGCAGCTTTTAAAAGTGCCAGCTTAGATTTTCGTTCGTACAAAAAATTACAAATGTTTGTTCATGGCGAAGCTACTTCCACTCCGGGATATAAACTCAAAAATGGCGACTTAACTGTATTTATAAGGTTGGGAACAGATTATGCTGATAATTACTATGAGTATGAATTACCATTGGACCTAACACCGCCGGGTAGTTATGACGGAACCAACGCTAATCAACAAGCAATCGTTTGGCCTGCTGCAAATAACATGGTTGTTACGTTTGCAGAGTTAGAAGCTGCCAAGCAGCAGCGTAATTTAACAATCGGAAATAATAGCACAACGCTTTATACCGTACCTGCCGACGGAAATAGAAAAATAACGGTAAAAGGAAATCCTAATTTAGCTGCAGTAAAAGTAATGATGCTGGGTGTAAGAAATCCTCAAAAAACCGGGAGCGATAATAGTGATGACGGACAACCAAAGTGCGCATCCGTATGGATGGATGAATTGCGCCTAACGGATTTCATACTAAATGGAGGAGGTGCAGCAAATACAAATATAACGGCTCAGTTAGCCGATTTTGGTTCTGTTTCACTGTCGGGTAGTATGTACACGCCGGGATGGGGAAGTATTGAAGATAAGGTGAGTGCACGACAGCGACAGAGTTTGTTGCAATATAATTTAACATCAAGTGTGGAGCTGGGTAAATTTTTACCTGTACGTTCCAATATAAAAGTACCTATGTATGTTGGATATGGAGAAACGTTTATAACTCCTCAATATGATCCTCTTAACCCTGATTTACTTTTAAAACCAGAACTTAAATCGTATTCAAAAGTAAAGCAGGATAGTATCAAAAACATAACAATAGATTATACGCAGCAAAAAAGCATTAATTTTTCGAATGTTAAAAAAAATAAAGGTAAGGATGCGAAAAAAAGCCATATCTATGACATTGAAAACTGGTCGGCTTCTTATGCATATAGCCAGACGTTAAAGCATAGTATAAATGTTCAATATAATATTATAAAAAATATAAAAGGCGGATTAGTATATTCTTATACCGCATCTCCCAAAAATATTAGTCCGTTTTCAAAAATCAAATTTTTACAATCCAATAGTTTAAAATTAATAAAGGACATTAATTTCTATCCTTATCCAAGTCAATATGGTTTTTCAACCAATGCCGTCAGGGCTTTCAGTTCCTACCAATACAGGGATGTTACCGGAGGCGATTTGATCATGACCCCATTGTATAATAAAACAATTAACTGGACCAGAGATTATAATTTAGGATACCCGATTACCAAAGATCTGAAAGTGGATTTTACTGCCGCAAATCTGGCAAGGGTACTGGAACCTATTGGTCTAATCAATACAAAAGCAAAACAAGACACAATTATCAATAATTTTAAAAATTTAGGGAAGACTACCCAATATAATTCTCAGTTTAATGCTAATTATAACATACCAATTAATAAACTTCCGTTACTTGATTTCACTAAAGCTTCAGTAAAGTATACAGGAACATATGGCTGGGTGAGGGCGCCATTTAATGCCGACTCATTGGGAAATACGATACAAAATTCTCAAGTTGTAGCGTGGACAGGAGATTTAAACTTGGTTACACTTTACAATAAGGTTCCATTTTTAAAAAAGGCACTGAATCCACCCGCCAAGTCTAATAAAAATAACAAAGCCAAACCGCCAAATAATCCTTTGAATCTTTCTAAAGGTAAAACACCAAGTGATTCTACTAAAAAAAGGAAATTTAATCCTTCGGCTCCCGTATCTTATTTTATGCGTGTATTGATGGGGGTAAAAAATGTTGGGGGAACTTATTCCGTTAATAGAGGTACAATATTACCCGGCTACAAACAATTTACTAATATGATGGGAATGGATCAGAACTTTGAAGGTCCTACTCCAGGCTTTATTTTTGGTAGTCAAAAGGACATTCGGCAAACCGCCATTAACAAAGATTGGCTTGTGAAGACCCAATCCATTAATACCCCTTATGTAAATACAAATACTCAAAGTTTTAATGCCCGATCAACAATTGAACCTATACCACATCTTAAAATAGAAATAACCGAAACCTGGACCAAATCACAAAGTTTAAATGAATTTTTCAGATGGAATAGAGATTCTGCCCAATACGTTCATCAATCAACAGTGCAAACAGGTAATTTTAGTATGTCTTTTATGTCGCTTGGAACTTCATTTGCAAACGGGAATACGGTATTTGAAAAGTTTTTGGCCGACAGGCAACAGGTATCAACACGTTTAGGTGCCGAAAATTCCAACTCTACTGCAACAATAGGTGGATACGCTAAAGGGTATAATGCACTATCACAAGATGTATTAATTCCGGCATTCATTGCCGCCTATTCCGGGCAAAACTCTAGTAAGGTTACTTTGGATAATTTCCCTAAAATTCCTAAACCTAACTGGAGGGTAACCTATGACGGATTGTCTAAAATTGCGCTGATGCAAAAACTATTTAAGACCATTACATTATCCAATTCTTATAAATCAACTTATGGTATTGGCGGTTATTCCTCCAACTTGTTGTATCAGCAGGATGCAAAGGGTAATGCTAATAAAATAGATACCACTTCTACAATCCCTGCAAACCCTAATTTTTTATCTAAAAATATTATTTCTACGGTTTCCATTATAGAACAATGGGCACCTTTAATGAAGGTAGATGTAACCCTTCACAATAGTATGCTTGCAAATATTACTTTTAATAAAGATCGCACCATTTCATTAGGTTTAACGAGTAAAACCATTTCCGAAATACTAGGCAATGAGATTATAATTGGAACCGGATATCGTATAAAAGACGTTCCTTTAGGCAAGTTGAAAATTGCCGGTAAACCAATAAAAAGTGATGTGAATTTAATCGGTAATATATCTGTTCGCAGAAACCAGACTTCCATCAGGCGGATTGATGAAGACGTTAGTCAAATAACGGCTGGAACAAATATCATTTCAATTAAATTATCTGCCGATTACACCATTAGTCAAAGGCTAACCATTCGTTTGTATTACGACCGAATTATTAACAAGCCACTCATTTCTAATGCATTTCCAACATCCAATACAAATGCCGGCATAAGTTTGCGTTTATCACTTTCCGGTTAAAATCATTCATTAAAATCATTTTACTATTCAATAATAATTTAAATTTGCGCAATTAATAAGAATCAATAATAAAACATTAAGATGAATTTTCCTGAAAATTTAAAGTACACCAAAGACCATGAATGGATTCGTGTTGAAGGTAACGAGGCATACATTGGCATTACTGATTTTGCCCAAAGTGAATTGGGTGATATTGTATATGTTGAAATAGAAACACTTGGTGAAGAATTGGCTCAAGAAGAAATATTTGGAACTGTAGAAGCTGTTAAAACGGTATCTGATTTGTTTATGCCGCTTTCAGGCAAGATAATAGAGTTGAATCCTGCAATTACTTCTAAACCTGAAAACGTTAATAAAGATCCTTACGGCGAAGGCTGGATGATTAAAATTTCCATAAAAGACAAATCGGAAACTGAAAAATTATTAAGCGCTGCGGATTATAAAGCACTTATCGGGCATTAATATTTTTTTTGTTATGTTAAATGTAAAATGATAGTCATGCTGAACTTGATTCAGCGTTTTAAAAGATTCCAAATCAAGTTCGGAATGAACAAGTATGACAAAACAAATTTAACATAGCACTAGTTACTGTTTTGTTTCAGCATTTCTACAAAACCTGCGTCAACATTAAGTCCCAGCTCTTGTGTTTTTAAAACATCTGCTAACGCCAATTTGTACTGCTTTAATTTTATATAATCGGCCCCTCTGTTTTTATATGAATATAAATAACTAGGATTGTATGCTATTGCTTTGGTATAGCTGTCAATCGCCTCATTTATCTTACCTGTTTCATCGTACGCCAATCCTTTATTAAAATACGCATTGCTGTTTTTAATGTTGTATTTAATAGCATTTTCAAAATCAATTAATGCTAAATCGTACTGTTTCATTTTAAGATGAATCAATCCTCTGTTATTGTAAACTTCAGTACTCACGCTGTTTTTATTGACCAGATAATCGTAATCTTTCAACCCTTCGGTATAATTACCAATAATGTAATAGGCTAAACCTCGCATATAAAAATGGTCAACAAATGCGGGATTAAGTTCAATAGCTTTGCTTAAATCATGTATGGCTTCGGGATATTTGTTCAGTTCAAAATAAGCTACGCCTCTGTAATGGTAGGCATTTAAATCAGTACTGTCCTTTTTTATAGCATAAGTTAAATCGTCAATTGCTTTTTCCCGTTCCCCCATTTTATAAAAGCTAACACCTCTGTCACCATATAAACTTGCATTGTCTTTTGTTTTAGTAATAGCGCTGGAATAATGCTCTATCGCCTTTTCATATTGCCCGTTGTAGAAATAAGCAATTGCTAAATTTTTATGATGCAAGCCACACACGTCATAGTTTTCTGATTCAGACGCATGACTCAATAAGGTGAGTCCGTCTTTCCATAACATGCTTGCTTTGTATGACAGTACACTTAATGCGATTATAATTAAAGCAAGACTGGCAATAAATAAATTTAATACTTCTTTTTTTGTTTCGATAAGTTTGTTAAACCCAAGTGCGAGGAAAAAGAATATACCAATGTAAGGTAAATAGGTATATCGCTCCGCAATAATAGCAGCACCTACAGGAAGTAGTTGCAACACCAATACAACAGTAATAATGAAGAACCCAAACGCAAAAATGATTTCTTTTTTGTGTTGTTTAACTTTTAAAATGGCATAAACAATAGCTGCAACAATAAAAGGAGCAACGTAAAAAACAAAAGGATAATGTCCGTTTTGTTTCACCGGATAATTATAAAAACAAGAGTTATGCAGGGGAACAAACAATTTCCAGATATACATTACAAGTCCGTAACAACTGAATAATATTCTGTCAAAAAAATTGTAATTCATATCAGGATTCTATTGCTCCTACAGCTTTTTGTGCCTGTATAGCTACAATACCGAGTATTAATGCTACAATTAGGAAAGGAACTTTTTCAAGAATTGTTTTCTTTGAAAGTTTTCTGTCATTATAGTAATCAATAAGAAATAACACAATGGGTAAGCATACCGCCATTGCCTTTGACAGACATGACAAAACGAAAAGCAGAAAGGTGAGGATGTAAAGCAGTATTTTGTTTCTGTCTGTTTTTAAATACATCAAATAAGCACATAGCGCCGAAATAAAAAAGAATGCATACAATAAATCTTTTCGTTCCGAAACCCAGGCTACCGACTCCACATGCATGGGATGAATCGCAAATAATAATGCTGTTATAAACGCTACCCATTGCTGTCGTGTGAGCAGCCATATAAATAACAACACCAATAAACTATTTAAAATGTGCAATATCAGATTAACACTGTGATATGGTTTAGGTTCAAGTTTAAACGTAGCATACTCCACACAAAAGCTAAGCATAGTAATGGGGTGATAATTCCCGTTCACATAACTGGTAAATGTTTTTTTTAATGTACCGGTAACATCTGTTGATAATGTTGTAATATCAGCGTTATCGGTAACGTACAGGTCATCATCCCACCGGGTGAATTGATTGTTTAACGACTTGTAATAAATGGCAGTTGTAATAAGTGTTATAATAAGCGTAGATAAAATAAAAAAACGCTGAATTGGTAATCGTGATGAGTGATTTGTTTTTGCTTTAGCAGAAGAGTTAATTGTTTTACTCATGGCGTTTTTAAAAGAAAAAATTCCTTAATCGTTTTGTAACACTTGTATTAAATCCTCCCCAACAGGGTAATTTATCTTCTTTGCTTTTAAGGCATCTTGCAAAGCTAGTTTGTATTCTTTTTTATTGTAATAGGTAATGGCTCTGTTGTAATAAACAAATCCTATTGAAGGATTAAGCCTTATAGAATTATTGTACGCAATAATTGCATCATCATAATTCCCCAAATTGTAATAGGCTATTCCTAGTTTACAATAAATATCGGCATCATCTTTTTTTAATACAATGGCTTTTTGATAATCGTTAATAGCTTTTCCAAAATCGTTTACGCTTGCATAAGCTAAACCTCTGTTGATGTAAAAGTTTTTTTCATTGGAATTTAGTTTTATAGCCTCACTAAAATCATTAATAGCAGTATTGTATTGTTGGGTGTTGAAATACGAATTACCTCTGTTATAATACGCATCAACCATTTTAGCATCGTATGTTAAGGCGCTTGTAAAGTCGTTAATGGCAGTTGAGTAATTGCCAAGATACCCGTGTGCCATTCCTCGTTCAAAATAAATTTGAGTAGCTGTAGGAGCTAGCTGTAAAGCCATGTCAAAATCAGCAATGGCTTTTGGGTAATTTTTAATCTCGGCGTAAGCACTGCCTCTGGTATGAAAAGGTTCGGACATTTTTCCATTTGTTTTTTCAATAAAATCGGTGAACAAACTTATATTATCGCGCCAAACCATTGTTCGTTTAAAACTTAAATAACTATAAACACCAATTGCAATAATGAATACAGGAACGATTGTTTTTTTTATCAAAACATTTTTAGGGTTGTTGTCATTTAAAATAGTGTAGCCCGCGTTTGCTACTATAAAAAACAAGCCTATGTATGGAACGTATGAATAGCGTTCGAAAATTAATGAACCTCCTACAGGAAACAATTGTAAAACCAATAGGATAGTGGCAATGAAAAATCCCAATCCAAAAATAAGTTGTTTGCGAAACGACTTAAAATAATAAATCAATAACAACAAGCTACACACAATAACAGGAGAAAAGTAAATGATAGCCGAATAGTGGTCATTTATTTTAATAGGGTAATGATAAAGCACTACCAAATTAATGGGTATAAATAATTTTAAAATATAGATTAACAAACCATAGCTTGAAAATAATATGCGATGGAAATAACTGTAGTTTATAATGTTTAATGCCTGTACAGATTGTTGAGCCAAAATCGCCACTACTCCAATGCTTATTGCTATTACTAAAAAGGGTGTTTTTTCAAGTAGTGTTTTTATGGAAATTTTCCTGCCCATGTAAAAATCAATAAGAAATAAAACAGGAAATAGGGAAATCGCCATTGCCTTTGCCAAGCATGAACATGCAAACAAAACGATTGTTAAAAGATAGTAAAGTTTGCTTTTATTTTGCTCTTCAATATATTTTAGATATGCGCATAATGCCGCTAAATAAAAAAAGGTATAAAGCACATCTTTTCGTTCCGATACCCAGACTACCGATTCCACATGCATAGGATGTATTGCAAACAGTAAAGCCGTTGCAAATGCCACCCATTGCTGTTTAGTAAGTAGCCAAACAAAATACATTACCAGTAAGGAATTTAAAATATGTACAAGCAGGTTGGTAATATGATAAGGTTTTGGATTGAGTTTGAATAGTCGATACTCCAGATTAAATGAGAGCATGGTAAGTGGGTGATAATTGCCGGCGACGAACTCGGTAAAAATATTTTTGATGTCAATGTGTTTTGTTGAATCAGTAGCTGCTATGGCTTTGTTTGCAGTGATATAACCATTGTCGTCCCACTGGGTAACAAATTTATTGTTCAATGATTTGTAATAAATACCGATGGTTAAAATTGAAATAATGAGAGTAGAATAAAGAAAGAATGATTTCGTATTATTAACAGAAGAATTGCCGGAAGCTTGTTTTTTGTTTCTTACTATTTCCTTCATTGTTAAGCGCTTTAAACTATTTTATTTCAACAAATCCGGTCGGCGTTGTTTGGTGCGCTCAATACTTTTTTCGTGTCTCCAATCATCAATTTTTTGAGTATGTCCTGAAAGTAAAATATCAGGAACCTTCCATCCGTTGTATTCCGCAGGGCGAGTGTAAACCGGAGGAGCCAACAAATTATCCTGAAAAGAATCTGTTAATGCAGATGTTTCATCAGAAATGGCACCCGGTATAATTCTGATAATGCTATCGCATATAACAGCAGCAGCTAACTCTCCACCCGAAAGTACATAATCGCCAATAGAAATTTCTTTGGTGATAAAATGTTCGCGTACACGTTCATCAACGCCTTTATAATGTCCGCAAAGGATAATAATATTTTTTAGGGTGGATAATCCATTTGCCATTTGTTGGTTCAGCGTTTTACCATCCGGACTGGTATATATAATTTCATCATAGGTACGTTCGGCCTTCAAGGCATTGATACAATTTGCAATTGGCTCAATGGTCATTACCATACCTGCTCCTCCGCCAAAAGCATAATCATCAACACTTTTTTGTTTATGAGTGGAATAATCACGAAGATTAATTAAATTAACCTCAACAATGCCTTTGTCAATGGCTCGCTTTAAAATACTATGCTGGAAAGGACTTTCTAGCAACTGTGGTAAAACCGTAATAATATCTATACGCATAGTTGCAAAGATATTGATTTTTGCTGCGCATTAAAACATATTGTTATGTGACTTATTTTGGTTGCCACGCAGGATTGAATGGTCTTGCTTCAGGTAAAATTAAATTACCTATATCTAAGTTTAGCTCACCTTTTTTATTGTCATCCTTAAACTGATCTATTATTAAACAAAAGGTTGTAATCAATTCCTTATCACAATCACTATTAGCAATTATTTTGTACTGATCTCCTGCAAAAAATGACACCATGTTTTTATCCCACCATGCTATTTGAACATTATTTTTGTAAATGGAAAATTTCCTTTCCTTATGACCATAAATATCATAAGTATCATTATTCACGACACATCTATGATGTCTTTTAATCAGTTCCACCGTTTCCCATTCTATTTCAGTATTATCTGAGCGAACAATTTTATAACGGTTCATCCATCTGTAATAATGGTTTTTAACTGCAAGTGCTTGCTTTCTATTTTGGTTGTCATAAAGACGGAAAGCGGTAAGGAAATGGAAATAACTTTTTTTTGCAAAGTAATACGGCATTCCATTAACTAAGATATTGTATTTGCTTTGGCTTAAAATGGAGATAGGTTGTTGGTTGATCTCTATTAATAATCCTGAAGTTTTTATTGGTGCTTGATTGGCAAAGGCTTGTTGATTGCTTATTGAGTCTTGGGAATAACCGCAAAAGACTATAAACACAGTATAAAAAATGGTAACTTTCAGTTTGGTGTTTTTCATCGGACAATTTTTTATTAATAGGAAACAACTTGATTTAAAATAGGATTCAGTATATTGTTTTATGCGGCGAAATTAAGTAATTGCAATATAAAACAAATATTCTTTCAAAAATAATTGTTTTTATATCATTTGTTGAAAGTAAAACCTAATTTAAAGTGAAAAGAGCTGTAAAAAATAAACCAATTAATATTCAATTCGATTGCCTGTACTATTTAATAGTTTATCTTTGCGAATCAATTGAAAAAAACAGATAACTATGACAAAAATCAGACATGACTGGACAGTTCAAGAAATACTTGATATATACAATATGCCTTTGTTGGAACTGGTATATCAGGCACAAACCATTCATCGTGAATTTAACGATGCCAATGAGGTGCAGGTAAGTTCATTACTTTCAATTAAAACAGGAGGTTGCGCTGAAGATTGCGGTTATTGCCCTCAAGCAGCACGTTACAACACAGGTGTTGAAGTACATAAATTAATGACCGTAAATGAAGTGATGGAAGCTGCCGACAAAGCAAAAGAGGGTGGAGCATCACGCTTATGTATGGGTGCAGCATGGAGAGAAGTACGTGACAACAGGGACTTTGACCGTGTGTTAGAAATGGTAAAAGGAGTAAATGAAAAAGGCATGGAAGTATGCTGTACATTGGGTATGCTCACCGAAAGTCAGGCACAAAAACTGGCGGATGCAGGATTGTATGCATACAATCATAACTTAGATACATCAGAAGAAAGCTATAAAAAAATCATCACAACTCGTTCGTATGACGACCGTTTGGATACCATCAGCAATGTGCGTAAAGCAAAAGTAAGCGTATGTTCTGGCGGAATTATTGGGTTAGGCGAAACTGTTGAAGACCGCGTAAAAATGTTAAAAACATTGTCTTCAATGGAAGTGCATCCTGAGTCGGTTCCGATAAATGCATTGGTTGCTGTTGCCGGTACACCTTTAGAAAATCAACCAATGGTGCCTATTTGGGACATGGTGCGAATGATTGCAACCACACGCATTGTAATACCTAAAACCGTAGTTCGTCTTTCTGCGGGACGTACGCAAATGAGTTTAGAAGGTCAGGCACTTTGTTTCCTTGCCGGAGCCAACTCCATATTTGCCGGAGATAAATTGTTAACCACTCCAAATCCTGATTTTAATTCGGATATGGAAATGTTCAAAATTTTCGGATTAACACCTCGTAAACCTTTTAAAGGAACAACTCAACCTGAAGTGAAAGAAAAGATTGCTGAGGTTAAAGCCTGATTAAATGGTAAAGTTAGCCCCAAACAACAAAATGATTCTAGCTCCTAAAAAAAAAGCTGTAGAAAAGCTTCTTTTTAGTGATATTAAAGTTTTAATTGAAGAGAGTAAAAATCAGGTAGCGCAAACTGTTAGTTCAACTTTAACCCTTTTATATTGGAAAATAGGCAAAAGAATTAACGCTGATATTCTTAAATATAAACGATCTCAATACGGAGAGCAAATTGTCGCATCAGTGACGCGACAATTACAAACCTCATACGGTAAAGGATTTGAGGAAAAAAACACCCGCCGTATGATGCAATTTGCAAGTGTTTTTTCAAATGAACGAATTGTCGCATCACTGATGCGACAATTAAGCTGGACTCACTTTACGTTACTACTTCCTCTTAAAGAGCCCTTACAGCGAGAGTTTTACGCAGAAATGTGTAGAGTTGAAAACTGGAGTGTGAGAACATTACGCCAGAAAATAGATGGCATGTTGTATGAGCGTACTGCTATTAGTAAAAAGCCAAAACAACTCATTAAACAAGAGTTAAAACAACTTAGGGAAAGTGATATAACGCCCGATTTAGTTTTTAGAGATCCTTACATTCTTGACTTTTTAGGACTAAAAGACACATATAGTGAAAAACACTTAGAAGACGCTATATTAAACGAACTTGAAAGTTTTGTTTTAGAATTAGGACAAGGATTTACGTTTGTAGCGCGACAAAAGCGAATGACAATTGATGGAGAAGACTTTAAATTAGATTTGCGCTTTTTTTATCGTACATTAAAACGGCTCGTTGCAATAGAATTAAAATTAGGAAAGTTCAAAGCATCCTACAAATCCCAGATGGAACTATACTTACGCTGGTTAGAGAAAAATGAAATGCAGCGTGGCGAAGAACTTCCAATAGGTTTAATATTGTGTGCCGAAGGAAATAACGAACAAATTGAATTGCTTGAATTGAATAACTCAGGAATTAAAGTCGCCAAGTATTTAACTGAACTGCCTAGCAAAAAACTATTGCAACAAAAACTTCATCAGGCAGTAGCGTTATCAAAAAAATTGAATTTACAAACTTATTAATTACAGAGCTCTCCCCATCTCCTTTGGAGATGGGAAGGGAGTGAGGCTTATATGACATTCTCTGCAGATACATTTTTAACAGAAGCTCTTCATAAACGTAAGGAACAAAACACCTTTCGTAAGCTGACGAACAATGCTAACCTCATTGATTTTTGCAGTAATGATTATTTGGGGTTTGCGCGTTCGGAAGAACTAAAGAACAACATCAACAAAGAATTTGATTTACATACACAATCAAAAAATGGCTCTGGCGGTTCGCGTTTATTGTCGGGCAATTCTGAGTATGTTGAATATCTTGAAAAGAAGATAACACTCATTCATAACGCTTCTGCGGGATTGATTTTTAATTCGGGCTACGATGCCAATGTGGGTTTGTTTTCAGCATTAGCGCGTAAAGGGCACACCATGCTGTATGATGAGTTGATACACGCATCGGTACACGATGGAATGAAAATGTCAACGGCAGAAACAATTTCCTTTAATCATAATGATGTTGTTGATTTAGAAACTAAACTAAAAAACACATCAGGAATTGTTTATGTGGCTGTAGAATCCATCTATTCAATGGATGGAGAAAGCGCACATCTGAAAGAAATAGCGGATATATGTGTTAAATATAACGCCAACTTAATTGTGGATGAAGCTCATGCAACAGGAGTCACCATTAATGGTGGTAAAGGCAAAGTGCAGGAGTTAAATATAGAAGATAAAGTTTTTGCGCGAGTACACACCTTTGGTAAAGGTCTTGGTTGCCACGGTGCCATTGTGCTTGGAAGTGAGTTACTGCGTAATTTCTTAATCAACTTTTCACGTTCGTTTATTTACACTACGGCATTACCGCTTAAAAACTTAATTGCCATTCACCAAGCCTATGAGCTATTGCATAACAGCGATGCACAAATAAAAAAACTACATGAACTAATCGCACATTTTAAAACACATGTGGCAATTAATAAAAAACTGGTGACTTTAGAAAATAAGAGTCCTATACAATCAATAATAATTAGCGGTAACGACGCCGTTAAAAACATAGCATTACAAATTCAGCAAGCCGGTTTTGACGTAAGACCCATTGTAAGTCCTACCGTTCCTGTTGGTAAAGAGCGTTTGCGTATTTGTATTCATGCGTTTAATACCAAAGAAGAAATAGAACAACTTTGTACAACAATTAATACATTACTCAGCAACTAACACAAACATACTTAACTCCTCTCTCTTTTAGGAGAGGGGCAAGGGGTGAGGCTCATGGATTTATCAAACAGAGACAGCAAAGTAATATGGCATCCGTTTACTCAACTTAAAACGGCTCCTTTACCCATTGCTATTGTAAAAGGAGAAGGTACTTATTTTTACGACGATAAAGGCAAACGTTATATTGATGGCATTGCATCGTGGTGGGTAAATGTACACGGACATAGTCATCCGTACTTGGCAAAAAAAATAGCAGAACAATTACAAACCCTTGAACATGCTATATTTTCAGGCTTTACCCATGAACCCGCAGTTCAACTTGCCGAACGTTTATTAAAACGATTGCCGGATAATCAATCGAAAATATTTTATTCGGATAACGGTTCTACTTCTGTGGAAGTGGCATTGAAAATGGCTTTCCAATATTGGAGTAATTTAGAGTTACCCAAAACAAAAGTCATTGCCTTTGAAAATGCTTATCATGGCGACACGTTTGGAGGCATGTCCGTGGGCGCACGCAATGCCTTTAACAACCCTTTTGCTAAGTTGTTGTTTGATGTTATTCATATTCCCGTTCCTGTAAAAGGTAAAGAAGCAGAAGCAATGAATGCAATGAAAGCTGCATTGCAACAAAACGGTATAGCATCATTTGTTTTTGAACCTTTGGTGCAAGGCGCAGGTGGTATGGTAATGTATTCCAAGGAAGTGTTGGATGAACTTATTGCTTTTTGTAAAGCCAATAATGTGATTACCATTGCCGACGAAGTAATGACTGGCTTTGGGCGTACAGGTCTGTTTTTCGCAAGTGATTATTTGAAAAACAAGCCTGATATTATTTGTTTGAGTAAAGGATTGACAGGTGGTGTAATGCCATTAGGTGTTACTTCTTGCACTCAATTTATTTACGATGCATTTTTGAGTGATGATAAACTGAAAACATTTTTTCACGGACACTCCTATACTGCTAATCCCACAGCCTGTTCAGCAGCATTGGCCAGTTTAGATATTTTTGATTTGCCCGAAACAGCTGAAAACATCAACAGAATTGTACAACAGCACCAACAGTTTTTACAAAAGATACAAGCACATCCATCATTAATTGAAGTTCGTCAATTGGGTACTATCATTGCCTTTGAAATAAAAACAAACGAACACACCAATTACCTGAATTCACTTGCCGAACACATTTCCGAATTTTTTATTGCCAGAGGAATCATCCTTCGTCCACTTGGAAACATTGTGTATATACTGCCTCCGTATTGCATCAGCAATGAAGATTTGAATTGCATTTATAATGCTATCGAAGAATTTTTGGGATAATTTATTTGAAAAAAATTTAACGGCGTAACTGTATATTTATTTTTTGAACTTATTCAACAAAATCAAGCACCGCTTTAATTGCTTCAACAGAGGGTTCTCCTAATAACTTACCATCTTTAGTAATTGTTAGTTCCGATTTGTACAAAGGTAATTCGGTTATTACTTTTGCGCTCAATGCCTGTAATGAAAAAAGTAGCGATTGCATTGCCTTTTCGCCTCGTGGGGCTTGTGGTGTGTAAGTGATGGCAATTACTTTTTTATCATACAATTCACCCGAAGAAGTAATCCACTCCAGAGCGTTTTTTAAAACAGCGGTTATGTTGTGAATATATTCCGGTAAGGATATAATGACCAAATCAGCATTTCGGATTTTTTCTTTGAAGGACAAAACAATTTCAGGAGGATGTTTGTCTCCTTCGGGAGTGAATAATGGAAAATTCATCAATTCACCAATATGTGTAAAGCGGTGTTGTTTAAACAGATTGGAAAAGCTCTTTAGGAGTTTATCGTTTGACGAATCTCGTTGGGCTGATCCACTAATGGTAAGTATGTTCATGAAAGGTTAAAGTTGTAGGGTGCAAAGTTAAAAAGTTATATAACTACGAATTACGAATTATTTACAAATTACAAATACTTGAATTAAGTTTGTAAAACTAATTGCAATTCAATGTTTCAATCTTCTAATATTTCAATCAAATGATATTTTCCGATAAACGAAATACCGTATTTACTGTACTTGCCGGCTTGTTTATTACTAATGCTGTTGTAGCAGAATTAATTGGTGCTAAGTTAATACAAATGGGACCGTTTGTAATGAGCATTGGTATTATTCCCTGGCCCATCGTTTTTTTAACTACCGATTTAATTAATGAATATTATGGTAGGGTGGGAGTGAGGAAGTTGTCCATTCTTACCGCTTCATTAATTGCTTATGCCTTTGTTGTTTTATATTTTGCTATCAAAGTTCCTGCAGCTATTGGTATTTCAGTAGTTACCGACGAACAGTTTTTTGCAGTGTTCGGACAAAGTTTGTGGATAATTGTAGGAAGTATTGTTGCTTTTTTAACGTCACAATTTATTGATGTATTTATATTTTGGCTTTTACGTGATAAAACAGGTGGCAAAATGATTTGGCTCAGAAGTACCGGTTCAACCGTTATTTCGCAATTGGTGGATACATTTGTAGTGTTGGGAATTGCCTTTTGGTTACCCGGCAAAATGACCACCGAAGTATTTATCAACGCGGCTTTAACCGGATATACCTTTAAATTGATCATAGCAATTGTTTTAACCCCTTTAATTTACATTGGGCACAAAATGGTAGATAATTATTTAGGAGAAGAAACTGCTCATAAAGTGATTGTTAAAACTGCTGAAGAATCATTACATCATAAAGTGGAGGAGTAGCTGAAGTCAAACTAAAAAGGATGAAATTTTCATTAAAAAAAAGAAATATTAACCAATCGTCTAAATTTTTACATCGAATCTTTTTCAACTCAAAATTTATTGTACCTTCGTTTTGAATTTATTATGTTTGCATAATAAATTTGTCGCTTTACTTTTTAATTTGCATGAAAAAAATACATAACGAAACAATAGATTCAAAGCTTAAATCAACATGGCAGCTTATAGGTAGGATGTATTTTGCTGAAGCTGCAAAATATGGCGATACCATTGCCGGAATTTATTTTTTATTAAATATAAATAGTAAAGAAGGATCTTATGCTTCGGATATCGCTCCCATGATGGGAATGGAAAGTTCGTCTTTATCACGAATGATTAAAACACTGGAAGATGCAGGATTGATTGTTAGAAAAGCAGAAACGGTTGACAAACGAAAAGTAAAAATAACGCTTACCGAAAAAGGGCAAAAGAAAAAAGAATCTGCAAAAAGCATTGTACGTAACTTTAATGAAATGCTTGAAAAAAAAATCGGAACAAAACGTAAAGATGAAATGATGGTTATTCTTAACGAAATTTCGGATATGGCTGAAGAGCGTTTAAAAGAATTAAAACAAATATAAAGATTTATATATAAATTAAAACTAATAATAACATGAACAGAGCTATTAGAAAGGTTGCCATTTTGGGATCAGGTGTTATGGGAAGCCGTATCGCATGCCACTTTGCCAACATTGGAGTTGAAGTATTATTACTCGACATTGTTCCTAAAGATGCAGGAACAGACAAAAAAAGCAGGAACAAAATTGTTAATGATGCGCTTGATTTTGCATTAAAATCAAAACCATCACCAATTTATTCTAAAAAGTTTGCCAGCAGAATTACTACAGGTAATTTTGATGACAACATGAAAGACATTGCAACTTGTGATTGGGTTGTAGAGGTTGTTGTTGAGCGTTTAGATATTAAGCAACAAGTATATGCTAACGTTGAAAAATTCCGTAAACAAGGAACTCTTGTAACCTCAAATACTTCAGGTATTCCTATGAAATTAATGAGCGAAGGACGCAGCGAAGATTTTCAAAAACATTTCTGCGGAACCCACTTCTTTAATCCTCCTCGTTACTTAAAATTATTGGAAATCATACCGGGACCTAAAACAGATCCGGCGATCATTGATTTCTTAATGAATTACGGCCGTAGATTTTTAGGCAAAACTACTGTTTTATGTAAAGATACTCCAGGTTTTATTGCTAACAGAATTGGGGTTGGTAATGGAATAAACCTGCAAAAAACAATTAAAAAGTTTGATTTCACAGTAGATGAAGTTGATGCTTTAACAGGAACTGTATTTGGAAAAGCAAAATCTGCAACCTTCCGTACGCTTGATATTGTTGGTATGGATACACACGATTTAGTTACTAAATCATTGGTAGCTGCTTGCCCTAACGATGAAGTACTTAGCACTGCTGAAACTCCTGAGTATGTTAAAAAAATGTTGGAGAACAAATGGTTGGGAAGCAAAACCGGACAAGGCTTTTACAAACAAGTAAAATCTGCTGATGGCAAAAAAGAAATTTTAAGTTTAGACCTTAAAACATTAGAATACAAACCTGCCACTAAACCTCAGTTTGACACTCTTGGCAAGGCTAAAAAGGTAGAAAATTTAAGAGACAGATTTAAAGTACTGGTAAAAGGTACCGATAAGGCTGCCGATTTTTACAGAGAAGTGCTTACGAAAGGTTTTGCATATGCTAGCAACCGCGTACCTGAAATTACTGATGAATTCTATAAAATTGATCAGGCAATGTGTGCCGGATACGCATGGCAAATCGGAACGTTTGAAATTTGGGATGCTATTGGAGTAGAAGAGGGTATTAAGCTAATGGAAGCTGCGGGATTAAAACCTGCTCAATGGGTAACCGACATGATAGCCGGTGGCAACAAAACATTCTACAAAGTAGAAAACGAACAACGCAAATACTACGATATACCTTCTAAATCGTATAAAGTTATTCCGGGTACTGAAGCTGCAATTGCTTTAGATGACATACGCGAAACTAAAGTGGTATGGAAAAATGAAGGTGCTACTATTTTCGATATTGGAGATGGCATTCTTAACCTTGAGTTCCATACCAAAATGAACTCATTGAACAATCATGCTGTTGAAGGTCTTATCACAGCAATTGCAATGGCTGAAAAAAACTACAAAGGTCTGGTTGTATCAAATGAAGGAGAAAACTTCTGTGCTGGTGCTAACTTGGGTCAAGTATTTATGTTGGCTGCAGAGCAAGAATACGATGATATTAACATATCTGTCAGACAATTTCAAACTGCAATGATGCGTGTTCGTTACTCTTCAATACCTGTTGTAACAGCTCCCCATAATATGGCTTTAGGTGGTGGTTGTGAAATTAACCTACATGCCGATGCTGTAGTAGCTCATGCTGAAACCTATATGGGATTGGTAGAATTTGGAGTAGGATTAATACCAGCTGGTGGCGGTATTAAAGAAATGGCATTGCGTATTTCTGATAACAGAAAATCAGGCGATTTAGAACTAAATGATTTTCAGGAAGCATTCGTTACTATTGGACAAGCAAAAGTATCAACATCTGCAGAAGAAGCTTTTGAACTGGGATTCTTAAAAAGAGGACGTGACAGAGTTGTTGTTAATCGTGATTTATTGTTATCGGAAGCTAAGCGTACATGTCTTGCATTAGCAGATGCCGGATATACACAACCAATACCACGTAAAGATATTCACGTACTAGGCAACCAGTCTTTAGGTCTGGCGTATATGGGAGCTGCTTCTTTTAAAGATGCAAACTTCATTAGTGAGCACGACAAAAAAATGACTGAGAAATTGGGTTATGTGTTAAGTGGTGGAGATTTATCCGCACCAACTGAAGTAAGTGAGAGATATTTGTTGGATTTAGAGCGTGAGGCATTTGTACAACTGTGTGCAGAAAGAAAAACGCTTGAGCGTATCCAAAGCATGCTTACAAAAGGTAAAGTGTTGAGAAACTAAGCCCCCAACCCCTAAAGGGGAGCATTTTATAAAATTATTAAACTATTAATTTAAGGAATATTAATCGCTCAAGAGCCTCCCCTTCAGGGGAGGTTGGAGGGGCAAAAAAAAGATAAACATGGATGCATATATAGTAGCAGGTTACAGAAGTGCGATAGGAAAAGCCGGAAAAGGCTCTCTTAAGAGCACCTTTCCTACAGAGTTGGGAGCTCAGGTAATTAAACATTTAATGAAAAATGTTCCAAATGTTAAACCGGAGGAAATTGACGACCTAATTGTTGGTTGTTCTAATCCAGAAGCTGAACAAGGCTTAAACATGGGAAGACACCTTGCCCTTCAAGGCTTAGGAGTGGATAAAGTTCCGGGTGAAACCGTTAACCGTTTTTGTTCTTCCGGTTTAGATACCATCGCCATTGCTTCGGCAAAAATCAACTCAGGAATGGCTGATTGTATCATAGCCGGTGGAGTTGAGTCAATGAGTTTACTTCCATTCAGCGGATGGAAAGTTGCACCGGATCCTGAATATTGCAAAATCTGACAGAACCGAGTATTGGAGCATGGGTTTAACAGCAGAGGCTGTTGCAAGTGAGTATAAAGTTTCTCGCGAGGAGCAAGATGCATTTGCAGTGAAGTCGCATGAAAAATCGTTAAAAGCTATTGCTGACGGTACATTTAAGGACGATATTGCTCCCATAACTGTTACAGAAACATACTTAGATGAAAACGAAAAGAAAAAAACAAGAGAGTTCGTTTTTGATACCGATGAAGGACCAAGAGCAGGTACAACATTAGACGCTTTGGCAAAACTAAAACCGGTGTTTGCCCAAGGAGGTAGTGTTACTGCGGGTAATTCTTCGCAAACATCCGACGGTGCTGCATTTGTAATGATTTGCAACAAAAAATTCTTAGAGGCACATAACTTAAAACCAATTGCGCGTTTAGTAACATATGCCGTTGCAGGTGTTCCTCCTCGTATCATGGGTATCGGACCAATTTATTCAATTCCAAAAGCATTGAAACAAGCGGGAATGACATTGGATCAAATTGACCAAATTGAATTGAATGAAGCATTTGCATCTCAATCAGTAGCTATTATTAGAGAATTAGGCATTAATCCTGAGAAAGTAAATGTAAACGGTGGTGCAATATCATTAGGACATCCATTGGGTTGTACAGGTGCTAAATTAACCGTTCAGCTGTTAAATGAAATGCGCAGAAGAAAACAAAAGTACGGAATGGTTACAATGTGCGTTGGTACAGGACAAGGTGCTACAGGTATTTTTGAATTATTAAACTAAATTATAGCAAAAGGTGGTTGAGGTTCTCGAAACTACCTGGGATAAAGAATATATAATGTTCGCTTCGAGAGCCTCAGCGAACGGTTAAATGTGAACTAAAAACTAAAAAAATGTCAACAACAACAACAAATTTAACTTTAAAAGGAGGAGAGTTCCTTATTAAAGAAACAGACGCACAGGATATATTTATTCCTGAAAACTGGAGCGAAGAGCAAGTTATGATTGGGGAAACCTGTTCTAATTTTATATCTTCAGAAGTTGCTCCTATTATGGATCGTATTGATACCTTGGAAGAAGGATTGATGCCATCACTATTAGACAAAGCAGCAGGGCTTGGGTTATTAGGTATTTCAGTACCTGAAGAGTACGGTGGATACGGTAAAGATTTTACAACATCAATGCTTGTTACCGAAAAATTGGGTGGTGGCGGATCATTTGGCATCGCTTTAGGTGCTCACACAGGTATTGGTATGTTGCCAACACTTTACTATGGTAACAAAGAGCAAAAAGCAAAATACATTCCTAAAATGGCAAGCGGTGAGTGGAAAGCATGCTACTGCTTAACTGAGCCAAGTGCAGGTTCCGACGCTAACTCAGGAAAAACAAAAGCAACTCTTTCGGCTGATGGTAAACATTACATCCTTAACGGACAAAAAATGTGGATTACCAATGCCGGTTTTGCTGACATTTTCACGGTATTCGCTAAAATAGACGATGACAAAAACTTAAGTGCATTTATCGTTGAAAAAAACTTTGGTGGAGTTACTTTAAATGCTGAAGAGAAAAAAATGGGTATCAAAGGAAGCTCTACTCGTCAGGTGTTTTTAGAAAACTGCAAAGTTCCGGTTGAAAATTTATTAGCAAACAGAGGCGATGGATTTAAAATAGCTGTTAACATCCTTAACCTTGGTCGTATTAAACTTGCCGGTGGCGTATTGGGTGGTTCTAAAATAGTATTGAGCCATGCAATTAACTATTCTAACGAACGTAAACAATTTAACAAATCACTTTCAGAATTTGGAGCTATCAAACAAAAATTGGCTGAGGCTGCTATTCGTATTTATGCTAGTGAGGCTGCTACATACAGAGCAAGTATGAATATGGAAGAAGCTACTAAAGCATACATTGCAGGTGGAATGGATGAATTACAAGCTAAATTAAAAGGTGTTGAAGAATTTGCAGTAGAAGCTGCGATTTTAAAAGTACATGCTTCTGAAGTGTTAGATTTTGTTACTGACGAAGGATTACAAGTATATGGTGGTATGGGCTATAGTGCAGAAGCACCAATGGAAAGAGCTTACCGCGATTCTCGTATCAACCGTATTTTTGAAGGTACAAACGAAATCAACCGTATGTTAATCATCGATATGATGATGAAAAAAGCGATGAAAGGAGAACTTGATTTAATGACTCCTTCGATGGCTGTAGCTAAAGAAATCATGGGCATTCCTGATTTTGATACATCAGAACCAACATTGTTCTCAGAACAAAAAGAAGCTCTTAAGAAATTCAAAAAAGCGATATTGATGGTAAGTGGTGCTGCTGTACAAAAATTCATGCAAAAATTAGGTGAAGAGCAAGAGATATTAATTAACATAGCTGATATGTACATTGAAACGTATGTTGCAGAGTCTCTTCAATTGCGTGTAGAAAAATTAGTAAGCCAACGTGGAGAAGAAGCTTGCAAAGAGCAATTGGAAATGATGCGTGTTTATATTTATGATGCAGCAGATAAAATTGCAAAAGCAGGAAGAGATGCAATCAATAGCTTTGCAGAAGGTGATGAGCGCATGGGAATGTTAAGTGGATTAAAACGTTTCACTAAAACATCTCCTTTAAATACTAAAGTTGCTCGCAGAGTTGTTGCTGATTTATTGATCAAAGAAAACAAATATTGTTTTTAATTAAAAGAGTAAAAAGAAAAAGCCCTTCCTTAAATTTGGAAGGGCTTTTTCTTTTGTATCTTACCTATGTTTATCTTATAATAAACCGCTATCTAAACGATTAAATAGGTCGTCATACTGAACGCCAGTACTGAGCTTGTCGAAGTATAATTCAGCATCTGTTGTAATATTTAATATAGGAATTATTCCATTTATCTATAATAGTACCCAACAAATAAACTTCTATAAGAAAACCTTTTTGATATCAAATGAAGATTTGTGTCCGACATGATGTGATTCTTCTGCAAGCCATTTTTCTGCAACAGTTCTGCCTCTCTGGCGCAAATCATTTAAAAAGTGCCATGCAACATTAAATTTGCTGGACAGTGTTAAATCATCTAAAATGGTATCAGCACTGATTCTATGAAAATATATTTTGCGTAAGCGTCCTCTTAAGTCATAACCAATATTCAATATTTTTTCTTTAAAGTAAACCATACGCATTTCGGCCATTAAACTATTATTAAAACTAATTTCATTAATACGGTCGTTAATATCCTTTATCGTTTTTGGTACTTCATTTATATTCATCGTATTTACTTGAATAATTAAAATGTCATCGGCATTGTTCACATCAATAAGTGGATATATAGGAGGGTTACCCATATATCCTCCATCCCAGTAAAATTCACCGTTAATTTCAACAGCCTTAAACATTAATGGCAAACAACTGGAAGCAAGCAATGCATCAACATTCATTTCTGAAAGATTAAATACCTTTGGTTTGCAGGTTTTAACATTCGTAGCACTTACAAATAATTGTGTGTCACTTTTTTTTAACTCGTTAAAATCAATTAACTCCAGTAAAATGTCTTTGATTGGATTTATATCCAATGGATTTAAATCATAAGGTGAAAAAACCGATGTTAAATAGTTGAAAAACTGGTATCCGGGCGAGTAATCAAGCCCTCCAGGGTGGAGACTGTGATCCATCCAGCTTGATTTCATAGGTGAAAAAGCTCCACTTTGGGCTATTCGTTTCCAAAATTTTTCCAGCAAATCAATAGCACCTTGTTTACCGCTGGTGTGTAACCCGTAGGTGGCAATAGCGCCATTCATGGCTCCGGCACTTGTCCCACAAATGCCTCTGATGTCAAATTTATCCTCTTCTAATAAACGTTCCAAAATTCCCCAGGTATAAGCTCCGTGCGACCCTCCACCTTGCAATGCCAATGCTATTTTTTTTTTCTGCATAATAAAAATTTAAAGAGGTTTATTGAATTGTTATGATTATTTGACGAGCGTAAAGGTATTTTTTTTGAACGAAAGGTTAATATTTAATCTTTAATTTTTGTTAATGAGATGAGTTGTGATGCAAATCACGTCATGAAGATGATTAATATCATTAAAATTTAAACCATATTGATATACATTTGATACCGCAAAAGCAGGTTTTTATATGAAAATTGCTTGTTTTTGTTTTTTTTATTCAAACCTGATTTGCATAGTGTAAATACCTTAATAATATTTTAGTTTGCAAATTAATAAATAATTATAAAATAAAATTGGTAAAACGTTCTTTGTTTTATTTGTGATCACATCATTTAATAGTTTATTGATATACGCGTAATACTGTGTTCATATATGTTTCGTTCATTTATAATTCTGAAAAATCCAAATAAAACAGGATGAGATTTTGTAGAATGGAAACTCCAAAAATAAGGAAACAAGCATAAAATAAAAATGCTCGGATTTTAAATAAATAAAAATGATAATTGAAATTAAATTAACAATTTTTACAATAAAGTTATTAACAATTTGTGTGTTTGCGATTGTAATTGTATTACTTTTGAGGAAACAATTCGCTTAGCAATTTTATTGAATTTGTATATTAATTAGTCCGGTATATAATAGTATTAATCTAAAATCAAAAAAACAATGACAACAGACAAAACAACTTCAGCAGTTGCCGAAACATTCAAAGAGAATGTAGACAAGGGCATCAAATGGTTTCAAAATGCGAATGCTGCATTTATTGAAACTCAAAACAAACAAATAAAAGTAGCGAATGAGCTTTATAACAAAGCGATTAATTCAATACAAGCTGATGGAAAAGCCAATGTAGATTTTGGCGTTTCAGGAAAAACGATCATTGATGAAATGCAAAAAAATGCAGAAACTTTATCGAACATATCAAAAGCAGCAATGAAAAAAATTGCAGAACTTGGTAAACAAGGCGATATGGGAGCTGTTTCAAAAGATGTAAAGGAAGTGTTTGATGTTTATAACAAACAAGTGGAGGAATTGACCAAGCTTAATCAGCAATCGTTCGATACCATTGTTAAACAATTTGATATTACTAAATCGTCCTTTTCTCCTTTAACAGGAAATTTTAAAAAAGAATTAGATGCTAATCTTGATTCATCGAAACAGTCCATTGAAGCGATCACTAAATCGTATGCTGATTTTGCTGTATCAGCAGTTGAAGCTAACAAGGAAATATTGGATAAATTAATTGTTCAGGTGAATGCAGGAATTACTGCTAACATTAAAGCATGGAAAGATTTATTGAGTATACCTGTTGCAACCAAAGAAACCGAACAAAGTGTTAATGAGCCGGCAAAAGCAAGTTTAAATGGTAGTTTAACTACAAAAAAACAAGGTGTTGGCTCCAACTAAAATAAGCGTATTAATAAATAATTATTGATGTTTTAAAAAATCTTAGGATATGGACACAACACTAAATGACAAGGCTGAAAAAATAAAAAACACGATAAAGGGATCTGCTGAAAAATCGAAAGACACGATAAAAGAATTTATTGATTCAAACAAAAAACACGTTGGAGAGGCTATAGACTCTAACAAAAAAATTGTAGATTCAATAAAAGCTAAATTTAATCAGGGTGAAGTAGATGATGCGATTACCGATAATGTTAAAGAAGCATTCGGAAAATCGGTTGAGCTTGCTGAAGATGCACTTGACAGCATAATCAATTCGTATACCAGACAAATGGAAATGAATGTGGACTTTAATACGAAGTTAGTAGATGCATTAAAGGAATCTAAAACAGAGCATCCTGAAAAAGTGTTGGAATTGATACGTGAAAATTTTGAAGCGTCTCATAAACTAACAACTGAAAACACAAAGGAAATATTAGATTTCTATAACAAACACACCAATCTTGCTGTGAATTTTAACCAAAAATTCGGGGAAAATATTAATTCTCAAATAGAATCGTTGTTTAAAATACAAGGTAAAGGTTTGGAAAAGTTTGCAGGATGGGCATCTGAATGGTGGAAAGAAGATGCGAAAGCGAAAAAATAAATGTTTATAAATGAACTTCGTGAAAAGTAGCAATATTTAATTTGCCAATTTTAAAAGTTTATTTCATAAATTAAATTTATATCATAATCTTGCAGATTTTAATGAATCTGCGGGGTTATTTTTTTTATTATTGTACACGAATTACACGGAAATACACAATTACATTTGAAAATATTCATACGCAAGCCAATTAATGACTATGGAAAATAAAGGGGTAGAAAATTTAAAGGAACTGGCTGATAATATTACAAAAGCAAGTCAAAAAATAATTCAAAATTATCTTGAAAATAAATCGGGTTATGAGCATGATAATAGAGATATTGCTGATACCTATAGTGATTTAACTACCAAATTAATGATTGAACCTGATCAGCTTTCGAAGGTTCATCCGCTTTTTAAAAAATTTATTAGTGATCAGCAGGAATTATGGAAACGAATTACCGAGCGTCAGTTAAATGTTACGAAGGAATATAAGCCTGTTATTACGCCGGCAGCCAATGACAAGCGCTTTAGGGCTCCTGAATGGGACGAAGCGCCTTATTATTTTGATTTTGTTAAACAGAGTTATTTACTGGTGTCGCAACTGATGACAGAAATAATTGATGTTGTAGATATGGACTATGACACAAAGAAAAAATTGAACTTTTATACTAAACAATATATTGATGCCTTATCACCTTCTAATTTTGTTATTACCAATCCTGAAGCTCTTAAATTAGCACAACAAACAAATGGGCAAAGTTTGATGGATGGATATAAAAATTTATTAGAAGATATTCAAAGAGGAAAAATAAGTCAAACGGATGAATCGAAGTTTGAAGTGGGCGTTAATCTTGCAATTACTGAGGGTGCGGTTATTTTTGAAAATGAATTAATGCAGTTAATCCAATATTCGCCTTCTACAAAAACGGTTTATGAAATACCATTGCTAATGGTACCGGCCTTAATTAATAAATTTTATTTACTTGATTTACGCCCTGAAAATTCGTTGGCAAAATTTTCGGTTGATCAGGGATTCACTACGTTTATGATCTCCTGGAAAAATTCTACCGCCGATATGGGAATAACAGCTTTTGATGACTATATAGAAAAAGGTACATTAAAAGCTATAGAGGTGATACAAGCCATAACAAAGGCCCAAAAAATAAATGTATTGGGCAATTGTTTGGGAGGAACAATTGTAAGCGTAACACTTGCAATACTTGCTAAGCGTAAAAGTAAAGAGGAAAATCCGGTGAATACGGCCACATTTCTTGCATCTATGCTTGATTTCTCTGATATTGGTCCAATGGGCGGTGTAATTGACAATGCATTGGTGAAAAAATTAGAGCGAGGAGAACTTTCACAAATGGGAGTTATGCGAGGACGTGATATGGAAACAGCTTTTAATTTAATAAGAGCAAACGACTTAATATGGAGTTGTGTGGTCAATAATTATTTAAAAGGAAAACAAGCTCCTGTTTTTGATGTTTTATATTGGACAAACGATAATACCAACCTTCCTGCAAACGCATACCTTTATTATTTAAGGAATATGATTTTAGAAAACAAACTAAGCAGGAAAAATGCCTTGAGGATATGTAATACCCAAATAGATATTGGTAAGATAGAAATTCCGGTTTACGTTATAGGTATGCGTGACGACCATATATCACCTGCACATACTACGTTCACCACTACTGAATTGGTGAGCGGTCCCGTTGAGTTTATACTTGGAGGTTCAGGTCATGTGATTGGAGTAACGAATGCTCCGACAACTAAAAAATACGGTTATTATCTTGATGGAGAATTAGACAATGGATTTGAGGCTTGGCAAAAAACGGCAAAGTTTCATAATGGAAGTTGGTGGACACCTTGGAGCGAACGTTTGATCAAAAAATCAGGAAAAAAAATTGCTCCGGCTAAAACACTAGGCAATGCTAAATATAAAGTGATTGAACCTGCTCCGGGAAGATATGTAAAAGAAAAATCGATCGTGTATATGCCAAATGAAAACACCTCCGTTGTAAAAAAATAAGCACGCTAAAAATAATTTTATGATACAAAAAAACAATAAGGTAGCTTTAATTACAGGCGGAACGGGTGGAATAGGAACGGCTATTTGCGAGCGTTTATATAAGGATGGATACACCGTTGTTGCCAATTACAGAAACTTTACCAATGCCATGAAATGGAGGGAAGAAGCAAAGGCTTGGCGAGATGACCAACTAAAAATGGGTTTTGATTTGAAAATTGTTTCAGGTGATATTTCTAACTTTAAATCTGCTGAAAAAATGATAAAGCAGATAACAGAAGAAATAGGAACGGTGGATATTTTGGTAAATAATGCCGGAATTACAAGGGATTCAGCTCTTCATAAAATGACTCCTCAACAATGGTACGAAGTAATAGATACCAATCTTAACAGTGTATTTATTTGTACCCGTTTGGTAATAGAAGGCATGATTGCAAAAGGGTGGGGGCGCGTAATCAATATATCTTCCATTAACGGGCAAAAGGGACAATTCGGACAAACGAATTATGCAGCAACAAAAGCAGCGATGTACGGTTTTTCAAAATCGCTGGCCTTAGAGGTGGCAAAAAAAGGAATTACTGTAAATACCGTTTCTCCCGGATATACAGCCACTGCTATGGTAATGGCCGTAAAAGAAGAAATACGTAATAAAATTATTGAACAAATTCCTGTAGGGCGTTTAGGACATCCTGCTGAAATTGCAGGTGCTGTTGCTTACTTAGCGTCAACAGATGCTGATTTTATTACAGGAGCCAATATCGCTATTAATGGCGGACAACATATGTTTTAATACTTTTAACGAATTATAAAGCTTAATTTAGCACATCAATTATGTTTCATACAACTGCTGACAACCGAAATTTATATTATGAGGTGCATGGCAATCTTCAATCGGATAGATCTGTTATTTTTTTAAATGGATTATCCCAATCTACAGCCGCCTGGTATTTTATGCTGCCTGCTTTTGCTAAAGAGTATAAAATAGTTTTATGTGATTTTATCTTTCAGGGACAGTCCGACAAAACCGGAGATGTGCGCGATTTTGACCAACACGCAGCGGATATAATAGGCTTGATAGAAGCCTTAACTATTAAAAAAATAAATGTGGCAGGATTATCTTACGGAAGTTTGGTTGCGCAAAACATGGCTGTTAATTATCCCGATAAAATAAATAAATTGATATTGCTATCCACATTTGCTCATAAAACCCCTTATACTGAAGCAATTTCTGTGGCCTGGCTTAACTCTTTAAACATGGGAGGTTATGCACATATGTTTGATGTAATGTTACCTACTGTATTAGGCGAAATGTATTTTTCAAATCCGCTCATTCCTATTGATACGCTTAAATCCGCCAAACAAACTCAAAATACGGATGTAACGGCTCTCAGAAAATTAATGACTGCCACTGCACAACGACCTGATTATCGTCCAAAATTAAAAGGAATACAAAATCCAACACTGGTTATTCAGGGAGAAAAAGATGTGTTGTTTCCGGTACACATGGCACAGGAGGTTGCTGATGCAATACCGGGAAGCACTTTGGAGGTGGTAGCAGGAGTTGGCCATACGCTTAATTTGGAAGCAATTCCTCAAATTACAAAATTGATAACTGAATTTATAGAGCATTAATAAAATTAAAATTATGAAGACCGTTTTAATAACAGGAAGTACAAGTGGTGTGGGATTGGGTATTGCAAAGGAATTTGCTAAATCAGGATATAATATTGTTTTTAACGGACTAGAAAAAGAAGGGCCTGAAATAGCAAAAGATATTAGTAAACAATACAATGTAGAAACAATGTATTCTGCAGCTAATATGCTTCAACCTGCTGAAATAATAAAAATGGTTGATGAAGGAATTGCTAAAATGGGAAGTATTGATGTATTGATAAACAATGCGGGAATTCAATTTGTTTCACCCATTGAAGATTTTCCAACAGAAAAATGGAATGACATTATTGGCATTAACTTATCATCTGCATTTCATACGTCCAAAGCGGTGTGGAAAGGCATGAAAGAAAACAAGTCGGGCAGAATCATCAATATTTCTTCCGTTCATGGACTGGTTGCTTCCGAATTCAAATCGGCATATGTAGCTGCAAAGCATGGCATCATTGGCTTAACAAAAGTATTGGCACTTGAAGGGGCTACATTGGGAATAACAGCAAACGCTATTTGTCCGGGTTATGTTAAAACACCATTGGTTGAAAAACAAATCACCGAGCAAGCGAAATCACATAATATTCCGGAAGCAGAAGTAATTAATAAAATTATGCTTGCAAAGCACCCCATTAAAGAATTTGTGAGTGCCGAATCAATAGGGGCATTAGCATTGTTTCTTGCTTCGGGACACGCTTCTATGATTACCGGTTCTGCTATACCAATGGACGGCGGTTGGTCTGCTGCTTAATAATGCAGTGAAATCAAAATTGTTTTGCTTTTTTCACATCATTTCAACTCTTCTCTGAGAGTTTAAAAGCAATGTGCTATTTATAAGTAGCTATTCTAATAATGTTTTTGGACTTTCCGGGAGCTTTATCATATTATGAATAATACTTAATGTCTAACGTCCTTTAGGGGCAATCCTGCTGTGTTATTTATTCATTTTTACACGCTACAGCGAACTGGGTTGTTTGTTATTTATTTTGCTGTCCCAGTCTTTCAATTTTTTTAAGCAAATTATGCCTGTAAGTTTCTTTTGAAAGTCGTATCGGACCAATAGTTGTTACATTTACAGGATTTACCCCGCTAAATTGCAACGTCAGTTTTTTCATTGCATTGTTGCTTGGTTGTTTGTAAACAAGCCAGTAATACCAAGCGGGCTGGTCGAGAGTGGAAATTATTCTTGCCGATTTATTTTTGAGTAGTTTGTCCCACCAAACTGAATTTTCTTTTTTTTGAAATGCAAAACCCGGCAGAAAAACCCTGTCAATAAATCCTTTCAAAATAGCAGGAACAGAACCCCACCAAACCGGATAAATCCAAACCAAATGTTCCGCCCATTTAATTTTATTCTGTGCGTCAACTAAGTCCGGTTCAAGGTCAGTTCTTTTACGATAACCAAATTGCAAGTTCGGGTTAAAATTCAAATCACAAACTACAATTTCTTTAACGTCTGCCCCTGATGAAATTGCTCCTTTTTTATATGCTTCAGCAATACCAAAGTTGAAACTTTCTTTGTCAGGATGTCCTGTTATGATTAAAATTTTCTTTTTTGTCATTTTGGTAGATGTTTCTTTTCGGGTTGGTAACAACTATTAATTGCGTATTGTTTCGTAATGAAGCGCAATTACTCCGCAGGAAAATGTTTTCGTTTCTATAAGTTTCAGTTTAGTTGTTTCTGTTGCACCTTTAAATAGCCGTATGCCCTGTCCGAGTATAACCGGATTAACAAATAACCAAAACTCATCAATTAACCCCTCACTTAATAATGAATGAGAAGCGGTTGGGCTTCCGAAAATCAGAATATCTTTTCCCGCTTGTTTTTTTATTTTAGTTATGTTATCAGCAAGTTGGTCGCTAATAACTTTGGTATTGTTAAGCCCTTTTTCAGTAATTGTTTTTGACAAAACCACTTTTGAAACGTTGTTGTACCAGGCCGAATGTTCTTTGTCGTGTTTTGATGCGTTTGGTTGTTCTCCGGCGTTTGGCCAATAATTTTGCATCATTTCATACGTTACCCGTCCATAAAGCGCCGTGTCGGCTTTGTCGGTCATTGTAGCAATAAAGTCAAACATTGTTTCGTTTATGTTTATCCAGTTCATTTCTCCCTTAGGTCCTGCCACAAAACCGTCAAGTGAAGTGTGCATAAAAAATACCAGTTTTCTCATTTTGTTAGTTGTTTAAATAGTTATGTGGTTTGTATGATTGTTTCTTAGTTCGTTTATCCAACTCAAATTTTTACTTTAATTAGGATCTCCATTCTACTAAAAAAGGTTTTTTCATGAAGTACAATTTAATGTTACTAATACTCCACGGAAGTTGATCCAATAGTATGTCGAATGCTTTGGAGCTTACTTTTAAACAATATTGTTCTTCCCCTTCTTCAAGCCTTCCGTCTCTTTGTAAAAAGGAATTTCTTAATCCTTCAATTGAAGTGTTTTTTAGTACCGTCCATTGTTGTAAAACAGCTATTAATAAGCCATCCACAATTTCTTTGTCTTCGTTACTTAAATTAATATTATCCATTATTGGATCTGAAACCGACATTCCGCACAACAACTTATTAATTATTAATTGATGTTCATTATTAGTTGTATTTCCTGTTGCGGCATAATCTAAAAGATGTATTGCTTTGTTTTTACTTTGTTCATTAATAAATTCATTGTTACTGGTTAATCCACATTTTTCAAACAGGTTGGCCAGAAAGGGTGCCAATATAATTAGCCCTGCATTATTAATAAAAACCGGATCTTGATATTGTGCTGTATTCATACTATGACCTATGTTTAAATTAACCATTGGCTATCGGTTGGCAGCTAATAAAAGTGTGGTTTTAAAAGCACTTCCCTGTTTATTCATTTTTACACGCTACGGCGAACTGGGTACACATTTTTTCTTTTCTGTGTATTCAATTCAGCTGTTTAAATCTAACGAATGCTACAACAAAACTAAAAATAAAAATTGCGGTCAGTAATGGCAACATTTTGTATTCTTTCTTTTGTGTATGAACGAATATACCAGCTACCATAATCAGACAAAAACAACCTGCTGCTATTGGAGTAAGTACAGAAAAAATATTGGTGAGCCAGGGAACTATAATGCCAATACAACCAAGCCATTCAAGAACACCAAGTATCCGAATAGGAATTACAGAAGCTTCGGGTTTTATATGTCCGTCTGTTATATGCTGTTGTTTGGTGCCGGTAATTTTTCCGTAGCCCGCCATAAAAAACATAACAGCAAGTAGTGATTGTATTATCCAAAGTGCTATATTCATTTCCTTTACGCATTGATAAGTTGTTGAAACAAAAAGTTGGGATTACGCATTTCTATTTCGTTCTTGCAGGATTCTTCCTGTGCTTTTGTTGCATAAACAAACATTTTTTGTTCGTAGTCGTCAATAGCACTTTGTATGGTTTCAAATTTTCCATTCGTGAGATTTTCGGACAAAATTAAAGCATCCATAAGCCCTATGTTTACGCCTTGTCCTGCAAAAGGTGGCATCAAGTGAGCTGTATCGCCAATTAGCGTTATCGGCAACGGACGATTGTTTTTCCAGGGTTTGTTTAATGGAAATTTTCTGATTGACAAACCAACAAAAAAAGTTGTTGAGCGAATTAACTGTTTGTATTCATTACTCCAATTTAAAAGCCTGTTTAAAAGGAAATCAATTACACTGTTAGTATTTTGAAAGTCTAATCCTGTTTTGTTATTCCATTCTTCAGATTTTTTAAAAATAATGCCGTAAGATAACGCCCCGTTGTTAAATGGATTTGCAACAAATAAATTTCCTTGATGTGCGGTCATTAGTCTATTTCCATTGCACAACCGAAAAAAATCAGGACAGTTGGTTTCAGGTTGATAAATGTCGCCTTGAATAATAAAAGTACCTGTTTCTTCTACTTCGTTGTCCGAAACAAAGTTTCTTGCTTTGGACATCCCGCCATTGGCTATGATAACAAAATCTGCAGTTGCACTTGGTTTGTTTTCAAAGTCCAAAATCCATTTTCCGTTTTGTTCTTCAAGTTTTGTAAGTTTTGCGTCCCAAATAACTGTGTTGCTTTTCAAACTGTCAAGCAACATTTTTCTTAAAGCGTTTCTGTTAATTTCGGGATTATCAAACTTGTTTTCAGGTGTTGGGTTTCTTGTGGATAAAATGTTGCCTTTTTCGTCAGCAAAATTTATTCCCATAGGCAGCGCCAAATCATAATATGTTTGCAGCAAGCCTGCCTTTTTCATTGCTTCTTGTCCCGAACTTTTGTGAAGGTCAAGCGTTCCACCCCAAATTCTTGCATGTGGGTCTACGTCCCTTTCGTAAACGGTTATGTCAATGCCATTTTGCTGTAACAATGTTGCCATGGTCAACCCAACGGGACCGCCACCTATAATGGCTACTTTTTTATTGCTTAGTAAATTCATGTTTCGTTTGTTTGTGACACAGCTTACAAATTAAAATTGGCACTAAGCCCATTCACACTTGCTACCCGACAGCTTAGCGCCCAATGTCATTAAGTTAAGGATGTTCTTCCGCCCAAAGTCTTCGACAAGCGTTCGACTGAGCTCATGCCGAAGTCTCAGACTGACTGCGCGCGATAGTCATATTGAGCCTGTCGAAATATGTGCGAGGGCTTCTTAACTTAATGACATTGGCTTAGCGCCTACTGAGGCTGCTGCAACAAAAAAAGCTACTTTTAATTTATTGTTTGAGTGGTTTAAACTTCAAGCCGCAACTTGCACGAACTACCGCCTGTTTACATAGGAGAACCCGTGTTATGGGTAAGTGGCATTTTTCTACGCAGCTTTTTTATGGTGGTCCGCCTTAGCGTTTTTTTCTTTAAGTTTTTTGATGTACTCACTTAACTTTTGCTCCTCGTCTTTTGTCAAGGGTCTGCTTTGTATAAAGTCAACATCAAGTTCTTCTGTTTTCTTTTTCATTTTATTATGATTTAAAATATTTGTCTACTAACTTGAGTGTAGCCCTAGTGTCTACAACCATTAAGTGATTGCCGTAATGAGATGCTTCAAGTGTCTTAATGTAATGGTCAATTAATTTTGTCTTTGCATGGAAGGAAACAAAACCGTCGCTTCCCCTTTGAAATGAAAGTCTACAAGCAAATGCAACTAAATTTCCTGCAACACCCTCATATACTTTTCCCTTCACTTTATTGAATGGGGCATTTTCTATAAGGTGTATAAAAACATGGTCTGGTTTTACGGTCAAGCTAACAATGCCTTGAACGATATTTGTATTGTTTATTATGGTCAGTTTATAAACTTCTTTGTCAGGTAGTCCAAGTTCATTCTTCCAGTTAAACAGCCAGCCGTTTTTGGTCTGAACTTGCTTAAGGTCGTCTTTTGATAAAAGTAAAACTTCTGTAGGTAAACTGTCACCGGAAAAACAGTTCCGTATAGAGTTCGTCAACCGGTCTATTATAAAGTCATTATGATATTTTGTCTGTTTTTTCACGCTCCTAAAGGTACGAATTTACTTCGAACTTTAATAGATGTTTCTAATTTTTCGGGCCATTACCCATAACGTCAAACTGTCTGAAAACTCACAACTCCCGACCACAATACCATTTCAAATTTCAGAAGAGATAATGAAAAAGCAATTCGTAAAGTGTTTCGTTACACGGTAAGCATTGCCAAACAGGTTTTATAAATAGTAAAATCAAATTAACCATTTACTGCAAAATAGCGGTAAGGAGGTGCATTGCCCTTTGTGTACAAAAACAAAAAATAGAATTGTTTGAATCAATACTATCATGCAATTATTTAAAAAAAGCACATTGCTTTTTGCATTTCTCAAATGCTAGCCTCTATAAAAAACAAAAGCGCCATTGGTTACATGACGCAATCCCCATAGACCTTATATCCCCCAACGCACCTGGTTCCGTGCAACATAGATTTCATTGTTCGTCCTCTAGACGCAACAAAATCTTAGCTGTTAGCGGTAGTTATTCTTTTTTGTTATAAAATGTGTCGTCATCAATTTTACTTATCGCTCTTGCAAATACAATAACAACTAAAAACAATGAAACGATAATTTCTGTTATTACAACTTTCATAACCAAAGGGTCTTTCGGGGTTATGTCACCATAACCAATTGTCGCTGCAGTTACAAAACTGAAATATATGGCTTGTGTATTTGTTATATGTATTCCTTTATCAAAAAAAACAATTCGCAATGGGTCGCTATTTGTATGGTCAATGTAAACATATATAAAGGCGAAACACAAACAGATCTCCGCATAGTTGATAAATGCTGTCAAGATGCTTCTCTTATTACTTATCTGAGAACGAAAAACATCGTTAAGAAATATTCTGCTCAATAAAAAATGTAAAGAGTCCAAGGACAAAATAATAACGGTAAATAAAACAAACAAACTTGTTGTCCAATTAAGTTTAAATGCAATTATTAAAAGAACTATTTTGGAAATCGCAAATATTTCAATATTAATCTTGCGGAAAAGTAAATTGTTTGTTCCGCTTAATTCTCTGACCAGTCCACTAGGGATTACAAATGAAGTCAATTGCAAAAAAAGTCTTAATAATCTTTCTATTCCAAAGTCATTTAATGTTGCATTGTTCCAAACCTTTTTTAAATTTTCAATTTGGTGTTTATAAAATGAATTCGGTTTATATGCCTTATCAGACTCACTTCCCAAAATAATTTTTTCAATAAATCGTAGTGCTTTCATAATAATTACTGGAATTCCTGCTAAAAACCGGACAAAAAGTTAAACCCTAGGTGCATGTTTAATTTGAATAAATTTTAAAATTCTAAAATAGCTAATCACCCGTCTCGCTGTGCTTGCTTTAATAATGCCTCCGGCATTTTTGTTTTCCGTTTTTATACTACAAATCATCATTTGTTATATTTTTTATTTACTACTTAAGGCTGGAAGCTTTGTTAAACTGGACGTAGCGAGAAGCTACCAAATTGCTATTTTTATATTTTCAATTTTATACTACAAATCATCATTCGTTTTTATTCGTTAGTGCTTAGTAACATTATTTAAGTTTTTCCTTTTCTGTCTTATTCATTTTTACACGCTACGGCGAATTGAGTTATAGGTAGCCCTTCTATTTGGGCTGCTATCATAAATTGTGATTTCTGCTTTATTATTTTTCTTTGTTTTCTGTCAAAATGTTTGCAGAAGAGAATTTAGAAAAATAATATGGATTGTCAAAGCTATATTCGTTTTCACTTATATTATCAAAATCTGTCCCATACTTTATTGTATAAAGAAGATTCCGGGAGCATCCACAATATTGGCAATCATTTTTACTGTCACAAAACCAAAAGTTTAACCCAAAAGGAACGTCCCAAGCGGGATAATTATAATTATCGTTTGTTATTGTTGGTTGTTCACTTCCTAGCCTCTGTAATATCTCTCCACTATGAGCATTCCTATATAATCTAAAATAAAGTTGTCCATTTTTATATTTGCGTATATCTTCATATTTTGCATTGCCTTCTGTATATGACACGTAATAATCACCGTTATATCTCCCACTACTATCAGTACTAAAGTTAATGTTGATTGAATTTTTTTTTGAGTAATACTCATACTTTCCAACTAAAATGTTATTTACAAAATTTGCAGATGACTTTTTAATAATCTTCTTTGTTTTGATGTTTATTTCTTTTTCAGTGCACATGCCATTTAGTTTTCCGTCTTTATAATTGGCAGTAATCTCTTCTGTATTCAAATCTCTATAGTCGAAAGGCATACTGCCGTGATAAGTCAACTTCCATGTCCCACTTTTTTTATTATTTTTATACTGACCGACTATTAAAGATGTACTTCCATTTTTGTACCTGAAACTACCTTGATAAATCCTTTCATAATTGGAGTTCTCGTAATACTGGTATGTGGCAGTTCCATTTTCGTAGGAACCAGTATATGTTTTTAATACTTGTGATTTTGCTGTAAAAACGAACAAGGCAAAAATTAGTAATAATGATTTTCTCATAACTTTCAATTATTAAATATAAACAAAGCTTATAAAATTTGTGATACAGCAGCTAACACTACAACTGGTTTATTACCTTTGCTTAACATATCATTAGCGAGTTGTGCCGCATAAATTTCATGCTTAAATAATGTTTTTTTGTCCTTAATAAAGTTTGATATTTCACCTTTGTCCCAAATAAAGCCGGTCATTAGCATTTGGTTAAATAAGTCTAACGTAATTATTTCCTCACTTTTATTCGTTCCAAGACTGATGATTATTGTAAAAATAACCATGTCAGGGTCAAAAGGGAAGGTTTCTTTAAACGATGAATAATCAAATTTCTTTTTTGCACTGTCTGTTATTGCATTCCAAATTTCGTTTTCCATTGATTCCATTTATTTTACTTATGTCTTGTTAATAATTTAATTGTCGGTTGCCTATAACTTATTTATATGCGTAAGAAAATAGCATAAACCTACCAAAATGTGTTGGCTTTGTGTAACGGCTTTTACATGTTTTTATATTTATACAAACCTCACTTCAACCTCTCCACTTGTTTTTCAGTTAAGCCTGTATATTTTGCTATTTTTTTAACAGGCTCTTTGTCTTTCAACATTCTTTTTGCCATTGCAATTTTTTCTTCTTTCACAGCCCTTTCTGCTTCAATCCTTAATTTAAATTGTATCAGTTCATCCCTTTCGCCTTTTATCATTTCGTAATTGCCATTGTTGCGCAGCTCATTCATTACGCCCAGTTCCTCCAGGCTAACATACACATGTTCGGTTATAATTAAATGGTCGAGCACTTCAATGCGCAAAAACTTGCCGGCTTTAAGCATGTGGTCGGTAAACTCTTTATCCTGTTCGCTGGGTGTTAGTTCGCCCGAAGGGTGGTTGTGTACCAGTATAGCTTTTGCTGCCAGTTTGTATATGGCCATGCGAAACACATCGGGCGGGTCAATGCTCACACGGTTGCTTGCCCCAAGGCACAGCAGTTCAATAAACAATATTTTGTGGGCAGTGTTAAGGCCTACTATCCAAAAGTGTTCCTGATTGCGGCGTATTTTGTTTTCGCGCAGCAGTATTTGCTGCATGATGTTATATACATCTTCGGCCTCGGTTACTTTAATTTTTTGTTGTTTGCTAATGCGTATGTTCATACTGCCTTGGTACTTAGGTGTCAATGTCATTAAGTTAAGAAGCCCTCGCACATATTTCGACAGGCTCAATATGACTATCGCGCGCAGTCAGTCTGAGCTTGTCGAAGACTTTGGGCGGAAGAACATCCTTAACTTAATGACATTGACTTAGGTGTTATGGTTTTATTGTTTGTAATGATGTAAAAATAATTATAATTAGTTGTTAAACGCTTATTTATTTTGCTTTTAAGCATCCTTAGTTTGTCTGCATATTGTTACATTATATACGATAAGGGGAGCATTTATCGTAATCAGTGTCCTATTTAACAAGCACCCCTTTGCCGGTTGCGTGCATATTTTTAAACGTTGCTTATACCCCTTTAAGGTTTGCTTGAACCCCGTTACGGTTTGGTTGCTAAATAACGAACTTGGCTTGCTAAGTAACAAGGGGTGCTTGCTAAATATAAAGGGGTGCATCCAAGGCATTAAACTTAGCAAGCTACCACTAAAAGTATGCTTGCTAAGTTGTAAGGGCTGTAAGCTAACCGATAAGGTTAGTTTACTAAGTAGTGAACGATGCACACAAACCGTTAAGGATTGCCTGCTAAGTAACGAGGGGTACTTACAAAGTAATAAGGGGTACATCCAAGCCGTTAAAATATCAACACTCTTTGCCATGCACTCCGGTGAATAGGAGCACATTGTGCGAAGTTTGCGGAATGTGTTGCGCGAAGTGGCATCTACTAACAAAGACGGGATAAGCTGAAAAGGCTTTTAGTACTTAGCCAATTGAAGAAAAACACATTGAAATGCGTTTAACATTGGCATTGTCATGTTTTAATTCATAAAACGTTTTTGAACCCTGTATGGCTCTTTTTACCAGTCCGCCGTTTTTAAGTATGCTTAAATGCCTTGATATAACGGGTTGTGCCATTTTAAGTTCGTCGTATATGCTTTTTACGGTCATTCTTTTTTCGGCATTGTTGCATAGCAAAAACATAATAGCCATTCTCGACGGGTGGGCTATTGCCTTAAACATTTCTGCAAGTTCCAGC
Source organism: uncultured Bacteroidota bacterium (assembly GCA_963727705.1). Classification (GTDB taxonomy): domain Bacteria; phylum Bacteroidota; class Bacteroidia; order 2-12-FULL-35-15; family 2-12-FULL-35-15; genus 2-12-FULL-35-15. The sequence continues at coordinate 2,726 of CAVSHK010000042.1, read as the reverse complement.
ATTTCCTCACTATCCGTCCATTTATTTTCCGTTCCCATAAAGATGCCTGTCGCGTTTTTAAACTTCATAAAATATGAAGTCCGAAAATTAGTAAACATTGAGGGATATTTAGTATGATAAAAATCATACTTGAGTTATGCTTTTTATCCTGTTTAAATAGGATAAAAACTTATAAGCGACCGGGTGCAATAATTTTTTATTTACACCAATAATAAAAGCCTTTACAGCAGTTGTTGCCTGTTTTTAAAATGAGTAATGGATGAGGTGTTATTGTTTTTTGTATACATATAGGATTATACCTTAATTCCAAAAAAGGTAATGTCATCCGTTTGTTCCCTATCACCTTGCCATGTGTGCAGCATTTTTTCTATAATCATTTTTTGTAAAGGCATTTTGCAGGTTTGTATTTCTTTTAACAAGGCAATAATTGTTTTAAATCCTATTTTTCTGTCAAAAGGCCCTCCAAACTGATCAATAACGCCATCGGAAATAATGTACAAACAATCATCTTTTTTAAGGTCGAAGGTTTGGTTTTTTATTTTAAACTCCTTTTGTGTTACCTCACCAATGGAGTAATTTTCGCGTTCAAGCATTATTACATCTCTGTTTCTTATTATAAACCCCTTCATTTTAGCCGAAGAGTAGGTCAGTTTCATTTGCTCTTTATCAATACAACAAATAATCATGTCGGCCGATTCGGTTTTTAACGATGCTTTGTTGTTGTAATTGGTTATTCGGTTTAATTCGGTATTTATTTTTTTTAATATTTTGCTTGGGTCACACTTACAAGCATCCATTACGCGGTTTAAAATATTTAATGTTAATACCGATATGTAGGAAGCCGAAAGCCCATGACCGGTGCTGTCGCCAATTACAACCATCATGTTGTTTTCTTTACGTTCAATTTTATAAAAATCGCCGCTTATTATTTTTAGTGCTTTGTATATCAAAAAGGAATGTTCGCAGTAGGTTGAATCATCATAATTTAAAAAAGCATTGTGTATGTTTTTAGCATATTCAACGTTTTGCAACAGCTCGTAATCAATTTTTGTTTTTAATGATTTTAATTGTTCCTCCGTTCGCTTATGGTTGGTAATATCATATCGCACACTTATATAATTTACAGGTTTACCATCTTTACCCATTACCGGAGCTACGGTTGCTAAAACCCAGTATTCCGAACCATCTTTTGCTTTGTTTTTAAGTTGTCCCTGCCAAACATTTCCTCTGCCTATGGTGTTCCACATGTCTTTAAATACCATGGATGGGGTGTCGGGATGACGAACAATGCTGTGAGGTTGGTGTAACAGCTCTTCAATGGAATATTTAGAGACGGTGCAGAACAATTGATTGGCATGAATAATATTTCCTTTTAAATCAGAAACTGATACAAGCGCCGATTTGTCCATTATTTTACAATAGGAATTCATTTCGGCGGCTGTTTTTTTTATCATTATGGGCGGCTGTTTTACATTGGAGTTAAATGCCTTGGGCAACACTATTTCATTGTTTGCCATTAGCGGAGTTGTTGTTAGTGGTGTCATTTGTTTGAATTTTTAGGTGGTTAAATGATTGTATATACCAATGTGAATTATAAAATTATTCAACTCTTCCTTTACCTTTTCGGGAGGAGAGGGGAGGAGGTGATAAAAAAAGACCCTTTTATAATTCATGTTAGCATTAAATAATAATTAAATTTTAATTTTTTTAGTATATAGATAGTTATATACTTCACTATGCCAAATGTTTGCTTTTTTATAAACGGAAAGTATGATAAAAGTCAGCATGCGTGCTGATTTGCGTCAGTTTTTATAGCGCTGCAAATTTTATTTTAGAAACATGATAAGGATCATTTTTAATTGCATGGGAGGTACTTAATTTCAACCTCTTCATATTTTTATATCAATTATAATGAGTAAATTAGCCATCCAAACTGCGTTTAATAAAATCAATACCATAAGGATGGACAGCCACGAAGGATTCAGGGCTTTATTTGAATTTGCTAACGAAGGCATTATTGTAGCCAATAGCAAAGGAGAAATAGTAAGAATAAACCCCAGTGCAGAAAAACTATTCGGTTATGAACATGGTGAGCTTATAGGGAAACCTGTTGAAGCGCTTATACCACGTAAACATGCCCATAAACATGTTGACCAACGAACCAATTACTCAAAAGATCCTCACCCCAGATCGATGGGGCTTGGAATGAATTTGTTTGCCAAACGTAAGGATGATTCCGAATTTCCGGTTGAAGTAAGCTTGAGTCCGCTCGAAACCAAGGATGGCAAATTTGTAATTGCATTTGTGGTGGACAATAGTTTCAGGAAAAAGCAGGAAGATGCGTTGAAACAAACAAATGCCGAGCTGGAAAAGCGTGTGGAAGACAGAACCTTAATGTTGCGCGAGGCCATTTATGAACTGGAAAGAAGCCGTAAAGAAATTTCGGAAGCGCTTGTAAAAGAAAAGGAACTGAACGATTTAAAAAGTCGTTTTGTATCCATGGCATCGCACGAATTCAGAACCCCCTTGAGTACCATCCTTTCTTCCACCTCATTAATTTTAAAATACAATACACCCGATACCGAAGAAAAAAAACTAAAACACATTGAGCGGATAAAATCGTCGGTTATTCATTTAACCGCTATTTTAAATGATTTACTTTCGCTTAGTAAACTGGAGGAAGGTGTTTTACACAATAATCCTGAAGTGTTTGATATTGTAACGTT
>CAVSHK010000041.1:0-128763 GCA_963727705.1 uncultured Bacteroidota bacterium | reverse complement strand
ACCATATCCGGCAAATGCTTTATCTATACACCCAACACAAATTATATAGGTACTGACGCAACTTGTTATATAGCTTGCAAAAACGGAGTATGTGATACGACCGAAGTGACGATAACGATAACAAATGTAAATGTTCCACCAGTTGCTGTAGCAAATACATTCACAACAACCGCAGGTACTCCTGTTACATTTAACGTCACTAATAATGATACAGATAGTGATGGAACAATAAATACATCAACAGTAGATTTGGATACCTTAACAGCTGGGATACAAAATGGTATTACAACACCAAGCGGAAGCTGGACAGTAGATGGAAATGGCAATGTGACCTTTAATCCGGCAATTAACTTTGTTGGAACAGCGGTTATTTATTACACCGTAAAAGATAACCAAGGTGCAACATCCAATACAACCAGTATTGCAGTAACTGTTGTTAATGTACCTCCTGTTGTGCATAGTAAAAACATCAGCACTCCTGAAAATACAAATTATACGGGTAATTTGATAGGTGGCGGCGATCATGCAGTTTCGGGTCATATAAAAATCACAACTACCACTCCGGTAAAAACTCCAAGTCATGGAACAATTGTAATTGATATAACCGGAGCTTATACCTATAGTCCAACTGCTAATTATAGTGGTTTAGATACAGCTATAGCGTTGGTGTGTGATGATCTGACACCAACACAATGCGCCAACGACACAATATTTATAACCGTTACACCGGTGAATTCACCTCCAGTTGCTGTAGCAAATACATTCACAACAACCGCAGGTACTCCTGTTACATTTAACGTCACTAATAATGATACAGATAGTGATGGAACAATAAATACATCAACAGTAGATTTGGATACATTAACAGTTGGGATACAAAATAGTATTACAACACCAAGCGGAAGCTGGACAGTAGATGGAAATGGCAATGTGACCTTTAATCCTGCAATTAACTTTGTTGGAACAGCGGTTATTTATTACACCGTAAAAGATAACCAAGGTGCAACATCCAATACAGCCAGTATTGCAGTAACTGTTGTTAATGTACCTCCTGTTGTGCATAGTAAAAACATCAGCACTCCTGAAAATACAAATTATACGGGTAATTTGATAGGTGGCGGCGATCATGCAGTTTCGGGTCATATAAAAATCACAACTACCACTCCGGTAAAAACTCCAAGTCATGGAACAATTGTAATTGATATAACCGGAGCTTATACCTATAGTCCAACTGTTAATTATAGCGGTTTAGATACAGCTATAGCGTTGGTGTGTGATGATCTGACACCAACACAATGCGCCAACGACACAATATTTATAACCGTTACACCGGTGAATTCACCACCAGTTGCTGTAGCAAATACTTTCACAACAACCGCAGGTACTTCTGTTACATTCAACGTCACTAATAATGATACAGATAGTGATGGAACAATAAATACATCAACAGTAGATTTGGATACATTAACAGCTGGGATACAAAATAGTATTACAACACCAAGCGGAAGCTGGACAGTAGATGGAAATGGCAATGTGACCTTTAATCCTGCAATTAACTTTGTTGGAACAGCGGTTATTTATTACACCGTAAAAGATAATCAAGGAGCAACATCCAATACAACAAGTATTGCAGTAACGGTAAAAAACATTCCACCTGTGGTGTTTGGTAAACATATAAGCACTCCTGAAAATACAGCTTATACAGGAAATATAATAGGTACAGAAGATCATGCCGTTAGCGGTCATATTAAAATTACAACTACAATTCCTGTAAAGAATCCAAATTACGGTGCAATTCTAATTGACCCTTACGGATCGTACACTTATACACCGAATAATAATTATACAGGTTTAGATACGGCTATAGCGCTTGTGTGCGATGATCTTACGCCTGCAAAATGTGTAAATGACACAATTTTTATAATTGTAACACCTAAAATCGATTCTGTGAAAACCATTGCTAAACTTGAAATTCCTGAAGGGTTTTCTCCAAATGGTGATGGCGTAAATGACACATATGTAATTAAAGGGTTGGAAAATTATTCGGGGAATTCCATGACCATATTTAACAGATGGGGAGATGAAGTTTATAGTGCTAAGCCATACACTAACCAATGGGGCGGAGAATTAAGCAATAAGTCAATTAAAATAGGAAACGATAATTTACCAACGGGTGTTTATTTCTACCTTTTAGATTTAGGAAATGGTGCGGGTGTGATGAAGGGCTATATTTATTTGAACAGATAACGATAAACAAACCAGATTAAAATGAAAAAACACACTAACTCCAAAGCCTTACTAAGTTTTTTGCTGGGGCTTTTCAGCATACATGTTTTTGCACAGCAAGACGCTATGTTCACGCATTATATGTATAACACACTTGCCGTTAATCCGGCTTATGCAGGTAGCAGAGATGCGTTAACAGTTACAGCGTTAAACAGGTCTCAATGGGTGGGTTTTGCAGGCGCACCTAACACACAAACGTTTACTATGCATACGCCGGTTAAAAGTAAAAACATAGGTTTGGGATTATCAATTATAACCGATAAAATTGGACCATTAAGAACTACATCGGTTTATGTCGATTTTGCTTACAGCATTAAAACCGGAGAAAAATCAAAACTGGCATTTGGTTTAAAAGGAGGAGGAAGCTTGTATCAGGCAAATTTAAGTTCAGTATCATTGGGTACTCAATCTGATCAGGCTTTTCAAGGTAATACACTTAGTAAGTTATTGCCCAATTTTGGTTTTGGTTTGTATTATCATATGCCACGATTCTATGCAGGAATTTCCACTCCCCAGCTTATGCAAAATACAATAAGCATTAATAATAGCCCAATTGTTATCAATCCTGAACAACGACACTACTTTTTAATTATTGGAACTGTTTTTAAACTTACTGAAAAGTTAGAATTCAAACCAACATCTTACATAAAAGCAACGGTAGGGGCACCTGTGGAAGCAGATGTTACAGGGACATTTATTATAAATCAAAAATTATTGTTAGGTGTGAATTTCAGAACGGGAGATGCTTTAGGGCCTATGTTAGGGTATCAAATCAACAATCAATTTTTAGTGAGTTATTCTTATGATTATTCTTACGGATTACAAACAGGTAAGTACAATGGCGGAAGCCATGAGATTCTGTTGCGCTACGACTTTATTTATAAAGACAAAGAAAAAATTCGTTCACCAAGATATTTCTAATTTATTTAATTCTCGATTACAGATGATTATCATTAAGCATTATTATTTCAGTTTAGCACTTATTTTAGCGTTTTCTGCACAATTGTTTTCGCAAAAATCTCATAAAGAAATAAAAGGAGATAAGTATTATTCCTATTATTCGTTTGACAAAGCCATTGAAAAATATAAAGCGGTAAAAGATTTAACTGTTGATGGACAGCGAAAACTGGCTCAGTCATACAAAAATATTGGTAAGTATACTGAGGCGGAAGCAGCTTATGCTCCTTTTGTGCAAACTGCAGGAGCCATACCTGAAGATTATTATGAATATGCGGGGATTTTAATTGTTAATGGCAAGTATGATGAGGCAAACAAATGGATGAATAAATTTAAAAGTTTAAAACCAAATGATTTGCGTGTAAAAAATTTCATCTATGATAGAGCTACAATTGAGAAATTACAAAAAGATGAAAATCGGTATAAAATTGTAAACTTGGATATAAATTCAGAAGAAGACGATTTTGGACCTGCTTATTACAATGATAAAATTATTTTTGCTTCCAGCAGAGAAAGAGTAAGTGCTATTAAAAGATTATATAATTGGAATCAGGAACCTTTCCTGAACATTTATGTTGCAACTATCGCCGGCGATCAACTTAAAAATGTAAAAAGTTTAAATAAAAAACTAAATCAAAAATTGCATGAAGGCCCCGCTACCTATTCTCACGATGCTAAAATACTTGCCTATACACAAAATAATTATCAAGGAAAAAGTAAAGATGGAGTGATCAATCTTCAGATTTTTTTCAAAGCCATGAAAAATGATCAGTGGCAGGAATCTACTCCTTTTAAACTAAACAATAATGAATATTCTGTGGGACATCCTTGCCTTTCTCACGATGGAAAAACAATGTATTTTGCAAGTGATATGCCCGGGGGATATGGGGGAGTTGACTTGTATAAGATAAAATGTGATAATCTCGGCAATTGGGGTAATCCAATAAATTTAGGAAATAAAATTAATACAGAAGGGAACGAAATGTTTCCTTTCGTCGAAGAGACAAGTGGTATCTTATTCTTTACATCTAACGGACATCAGGGTTTAGGAGGATTGGATCTTTTTATAACTCCGGTTAAGGGCGATACTACTTTTGGAAAGGTTTTAAACATGGGCTTTCCAATGAACACACAATATGATGACTTTGCACTTGTCATTAATAATGAAATGAAAAACGGTTATTTTTCAAGCAATAGAGCAGGAGGGAAGGGAGGCGATGATATCTATTCATTTGAGTTATTAAAACCTTTTACATTTCAAAAAGTGGTGAAAGGTATTGTAAAGAATGACAAAGGTGAAGTGCTTCCGAATACTGTTGTAAGATTGTTAGACGAAAATAATGTTGAAAAAGCAAAAACAACAGTTGGTGCTGATGGTGCTTATTCTTTTGAAGTGGATGATGCTAAAAAATATAAATTGTCTGGTAACAAAGAAAAATACTATGAAGGAAATAATTCTTTTTCTACTGAAGGAAAAGAGGATATTGTTTATTCGAATTTAGTGCTTCAAAAGGAGCCGAATTTGTCGCTACATGCCATGGTTACTGACAAAGCAACACAGCTTCCTTTGGAAGGAGTTAAAGTTAAGTTGCTGAATAACTTAACCAGAAAGGAAGACAATTTTATTACGACTTCATCAGGTGATGTAAGAAAAGCGTTGACAGAAAACAAACTGAACGATAGAATTACTTACAACATTGTTGTTGAAAAGGATGGTTATCTGGCAAAGACAATAACCTATAACCAATTGATAGATAAAGACGGACAGTATGATATAAAAATACCTATAGATAAAATAAAAGCAGGGTTGGATATTGCAACACTTATTGAGATTAAGCCAATTTATTTCGATTTGGGTAAATTCAATATTCGTAAAGATGCAGCTTTAGAGCTCGATAAAATTGTAAAAGTGATGAACGAAAACCCTAAGATGGTTGTGGAGTTGGGGTCTCACACCGATTGTCGTGGTTCCATGGCTTCCAATGAAAGTTTATCAAATAAAAGAGCAATTTCTTCGGCTGAATACATTAAGAAAAAAATTACCAATCCTGAACGCATTTATGGTAAAGGGTATGGCGAGTCACGCTTAAAAAACTCTTGTGCTTGTGAAGGAGCCGTAAAATCAACGTGTTCGGAAGCAGAGCATCAGCAAAATAGAAGAACAGAATTTATAATTATAAAGACAGAATAGTAAAGAGACAGGATTCCGCCGATTACTTGTTCATCAACTCCGATATAATACTATCAACAGTAACATTTTCTGCTTCTGCTTTATAGTTGCGAACAAGGCGGTGACGAAGAATTGCCGGAGCAACAGCTTTTACATCCTCTATATCAGGTGAATATTTACCATTAATAAGTGCATTACATTTAGCACCAATTACCAAGTATTGTGAAGCTCTTGGACCTGCTCCCCATGATAAATAATTGTTGGAGATACTTGCTGCGTGTTCTGTATTAGGGCGGGTTTTAGCCGATAGTTTAACGGCATACTCTAATACATTGTCAGTAACTGGAATGCGACGAACCAACTTTTGGAAATAGATAATTTCTTCGGCAGTTACTATTTTTTGCAATTCTATTTTTGTATCTGATGTTGTATTTTTTACAACTTGTAATTCGTCTTTAAAACTTGGATAATCTAATAATACGTTAAACATAAATCGGTCTAATTGTGCCTCAGGCAATGGATAAGTACCTTCTTGCTCAATAGGGTTTTGTGTGGCCAAAACAAAAAATGGATTTCCTAGTTCGTACAATTTTCCGCCTGCAGTAACGGTTCTTTCCTGCATGGCTTCAAGAAGTGCAGCTTGTGTTTTGGGTGGAGTACGGTTTATTTCATCTGCCAGAACAATATTTGCAAATAAAGGTCCTTTAATAAACTTAAAGTTTCTGTCTTCACCTAATATTTCTGTACCAATAATATCTGAAGGCATCAAGTCGGGAGTAAATTGAATACGGTTGTATGATAAACCCAATGTATTGGCAATGGTATTTACCAATAAAGTTTTTGCCAACCCCGGAACTCCTACCAACAAACAATGTCCCCTTCCGAAAATAGAAATGAGAACATCTTTCACCACTTCATCTTGCCCAATAATTACTTTGCCAATTTCTGAAGTAAGTGTTTTATATTTAACAACAAAAGCATCTGCTGCTTCTACATCTGATTTATACATGATCTAATATTTATTGGAATGAGTTTATCAACTTACTGAATAATCCATTTATTGTTAAAGCTGCAATTTTTGTAATCATCAGCAATGCGCACGTATGTATCAGCGGCTTTTTTCCTTACCCATTGTTGAATTGCGGCTTGTTTTTTCTTCGCTAAGGCTTCTGCCTGTATCGCCTGATAATCGTCCGTTAAGTTAGCGCGATGCGGTTGTGTACGTGATTTTAAATACAAAATACGATACGCTTGCTTGCCGTCATGTGATGTCATAGGCATAGGATGAGTAAATTCTCCTACCTGCAATTTTTCCATTGCAAATGCAACGCTTTGTTCCATTTGTCCAAGCTCTTCCATTTTAAAGCGTGTAGAGCCGGTAAATGGATTCACGATCAATCCCCCATTGTGTTTTGTTTCTCCGTCATCCGAATATTTTATAGTAGCATCTGCAAATTTTATGGAGTCTTTTGATAATAAATTATAAACGGTATCTAAAGTTTGTTTGGCAACTAATACTGACATCATATCCACTTTAGGTGCAATTAACAAACTTCGTGCATCTACTTCATTACCTCTTCGCTGTATCAGTTGAATAACAAAATAACCATATACTGATTCAAACACATCACTAACTTCATTAGGTTTAAGTTTAAATGCCCATGCTTCCCATTCTGGCACAAACTGTCCGCGTTGTACATGCTCATATAAGCCGCCTTTATTTGCAGAGCCAGGGTCTTCGGAATACAGTGCTGCCATGGTTGCGAACGAACTTGTACCTTTTACTATTCGGTTGCGTATATCTTCGATTTTTTGCCGGGCTTCTTTTTTGGCTTCAGCCGAAGGTTGAGGGTTTTTAATGATTTGTCCTACTTCCACTTCCACACTTACAAAAGGTACAGAGTCTTCGGGAATTGCATTAAAATATGTTTTTACTTCGTTGGGAGTTGTGGTAATATCGCCAGATACTTTATGTTGCATCTGCTGAGCCAATAAAATATCTCTGATATTATCGCGTAATTCTGTTTTATAATCTTCAACCGTTTTTCCGTAAAAGGCAACAAATCGTTCTTCCGAACCAAATTGACGAATGTAATAACTTACCCTCCTGTCCAGCTCCTGATCAACTTGCGCGTCGCTTACATCAAGACTGTCCTTTTTTGCCTGAGCCACTAATAATTTTTGATAAAGCAATTCTTCAAAAAGTTTGCAACGTAAATTTACTGTGCCGGAGTCTTCGGCGTTAGCCTGCATTATTTGCGATTCAAGTTCGGATTGTAAAATAGGATTGTTTCCAACTACAGCAATAATACGATCAAGTATTTGTTCCTGCTGCGCACTGGTTTGCAATGCACCTAACAGAAATAAAATTAAAGTAAAAAAACTATTTCTTTTTAGGTTGTTCATGTATAAAATTTTCAGCTTTGTTTTTATTCAATGCTTCGTTGTATATGTCTTCTTTCATTTTTGTAACAAGTTCAAGCTTACGTTTATTCAAAATCATATTCTTTATGTTTTTCAATTCAAAACCAAGTGGAGAAAGGGTTTCTCTGATTTTGAAACCTTTAATAGTTAAAAAATAGATATTGGTAGAATCACTTACTTCAACAAACCTATTATTCTGAAGAAACAACTCTTTGTTATATGTTTCTATGGGAACTTCTTTTAGCAAATCATCAAAGAACAACCATGAATCATCATTCAGATAATAGTTCTCTGCAAATTGGTGACAGTATGTTGCCAGTTGCTCACGATCTTTCATGTTTTCCGATTTACATAATTTTCGTAACAGTTCTATTTTAGGGGCTTTTTTATTGACTTTCACATAAATGACTTTTATAATATTATCCTTTAATTGAAAATCGTCTTTGTGTGCTTCGTAATATTTTTCTATTTCTTCGCTGGTAACAACAGTATCTAAATACTGACGAATAAGTTCTTTTTCATACTCATAAATAATAAGTGAGTTTTTATATTCCTGTAATTGTTGCTCCACATCTTTGTTTACGTCTGATAGATTATCTTCAGCCTTTTGAATAAGCAGCTGGTCGTGTATCCAGTCGTCCACATATCTCTTTAAAATGAGTACACTATCTTTGGGTGAAACTCCTTTTGGAACGACATTGCCTATATCTTCCAAAAACAGATATGTTTCACCTACTTTTCCGATAGGAGTTTTCTGCTCTTCATTTTTTGAGTTACACGAAAACAACAATACGGTAACTATAAATAATAGTGCTTTTTTCAATAGTCGTACCTTTCTTTAATCATTATTTTACTTCTGCTAACACTTTTTTATCAATGTTAACAACATATTTGGCTTTCAACTCATCTATCCATTGTTTTTCCAAATAAGTTTGATAGTCGGAAATAACCGCTCCTCTTGCCTCTTCTAATGATTTGGGTGTATTCTTTTCAATCTTTTTTACATTTACGATTACTACTTTATTATCTTTTTCAGAAATAATATCAGCAGAGATTCCCGCTAACCAGTTTTTATCAATCAGCTCGTTTTCTCCTTTATTGAAGATTTTATTTTCAATACTTAAATTAAGTTGAGACTCTTTATTTACTTCTTTTAGTATGTCAGTTTCTGTGGAACCTTTTTTTAGCATTTTTCTAACCTTTTCGGCATTCTTTTTATTGGAACAACTATAAATGGTCGCATCCGCTCTTTCTCCCCATGTGTATTTATTTTTGTTATTATCATAATATTTTTGCAATCCCAGGCTGTCCTTAATCGCTTTTGTCCACACTTTCTTATCCGTTAATTCAAACAGTAAAATTCCGTCTCTGTATTCTTGCATCAATGCTTTAAACTCAGGATACTTTTGCTCCAACCGGTCATTTTCATAATTGATGATAGCAGCATCTTCAAATTGTTTGTAAAGCTCATCAATCAACATCTTTATATCCATTTTTGCGCGTTTACGTTGATGCTCTGTAATGTATGCTGCAAAATCAGTTTGTGAAAATTGTTTGTCATTGAGGTTAAACAGTACCTGATTTAACGACTTGGCTTTGGATGAATTCCATTTCCCTTCAAAAATTGTTGTATCTACCAACTTATAAAACTCGGCTAATGCCTTAGGGTTTTCAGTTGAATGGTATTCTTTTTTCAATTTGCCAATTAATGCCTCTCTGCCTGCAGTAAAGCGAGATGCTTTTGTTAGCTTTTGTTTCAATTCGCTTTTCATTTCATCATATGAGCCCAATTCTTTTTTATCAATAAGTTTGATAATGTGCATACCATAAGGTGTTCTTATTGGCTTGCTGATATCGCCTTTGTTTTTTAAAGAAAATGCAGCCTCTTCAAATTCAGCAGGTGTTCTGTTGATGCCAAACCAAGATAATTCTCCTCCTTTGGCAGCGGTTTCTTTGTCGTCTGAAAATTCAGATGCTAATCGGTCGAACTTAGCACCCGCTTTTAATTTCGCATAAATTTCATTTATCTTTTTTTCCTGATTTAATGAATCGCCTGAAGATGCTTTCGGTGGAGTTTTAATCATAATATGTGCTACTAATACTTCCCCTCTCGCTTTCCTGCGGTTGTTTACTTTAATGATATGATATCCGAAACGTGTACGTACCGGCTTGGAAACTTCGCCCACTTTTGTGTTGTAGGCAGCTGTTTCAAATGGGTAAACTAAATCAAGAGCTGTGAAACAACCTATATTCCCTGCTCTTTTAATTAACGTAGTATCATCTGAAACCCCTTTTTCGGATGCCAGCTTTTCAAAACTTTCGCCTTTTTGAATGCGATGGTATATTTTCATTACTCTGTTGTAGGCGGCTAAAGTGTCTTTAGGTAAAGCTGTTTCACTGCATTTTATCAAAATGTGCGATACACAAATTTCTTCTTTTAAACGGTCGTATGTTTCTTTCAAAAGTTTTTCGTTTACTTCTTTGTCTGTCAGATAAGGCTGAGCAAGCTGCTTACGATAACCTGCCAGCTCATCTTTAAACTTTTTCGCGGTATCCAATCCTAAATCTTCTGCTTCCTTTACTTTCAGTTTAAAATTTACAAACAAATCCACATAATCGTTTACCGATTTTCCATCGGCATCCGTTTTTACCATATTGTTTTTATGATATACATTTTCAAACTCCGACAATGTTATTTTACTGTTCCCTACTGTCAATAAAACATCATCCTTATTGCTTTGAGCAGTTGAAAAATTGCTTGCTGCTATTAATAGAAAACCTACAAATGTTTTAAATTTTAAAAAGCTGTTCGTATTCATTTTTATTTTTTTGATGATTAATAATTTATATCAATGTTGTTGGTTAACGTTCGCTATCTGTATTTATTGCAGCCATATTAACGGGCTAACAAAAGTAATTATTATTAACAATTATCAAAAAAAAACAGCACCAAAGTGTGGTGCTGTTTTATTAATGAATGTTAACCAGTTATCGGCTGTAATTAGGAGCTTCGCGAGTAATGTTTACTCCGTGCGGGTGACTTTCTCGTATTCCTGCATTGGTAATACGAATAAATTTGGCTTTTTGAAGTGCTTCTATATTTTTGGCGCCACAGTATCCCATGCCTGCACGCAAGCCGCCTGCCAGTTGGTACACGATTTCCGACAAACTGCCTTTAATGGTACACGTCCTGAAATTCCTTCCGGGACTAATTTTTTTATATCATCCTCCACATCTTGAAAGTAGCGATCTTTGGAACCTTTTTGCATCGCTTCTATAGAACCCATTCCGCGGTATGATTTAAATTTTCTTCCTTCAAAAATAATAGTTTCGCCCGGAGATTCCTCCAGTCCGGCAAACATTGAGCCCATCATTACCGAGCTTGCTCCTGCCGCCAGAGCCTTTAACAATATCACCGGTAAAACGTATCCCGCCATCCGCAATAACAGGAATGCCCAGTGGTTTAAGTGCTTTTGAAACGTCCATAACTGCTGTTAACTGAGGAACTCCAACTCCAGCAATAACACGTGTAGTACATATTGAACCGGGACCAATACCTACTTTTACAGCATCGGCACCTGCTTTTGCAAGGCAATACCAGCTTCCGCTGTAGCTACATTGCCCACAACTACTTGTAATTCAGGATATATTTTTTTTACATTTTTAAGTGTATCAATAACACCTTTGGAATGACCATGGGCAGTATCAATTACAATAGCATCAGCACCTGCTTTTACCAATGCTTCCACCCTGTCCAGTATGTCTGCTGTAACACCAACAGCGGCAGCTACGCGCAATCGTCCGATACTATCTTTATTGGCATATGGATTTACTTTTACTTTAATAATATCGCGATAAGTAATAAGTCCAACAAGTTTGTTGTTTTTGTCAACAACAGGTAATTTTTCAATTTTATTGTTTTGTAAAATTTGTTCTGCTTTTTTTAAGTCAGTTCCCACTTTGGCAATCACCAGATTTTCTTTGGTCATTATTTCTTTAACAGGCCGATTCATGTTCTTTTCAAAACGCAAATCGCGATTGGTAACTATTCCTATTAATATTTTATTGCCGTTAACTACCGGAATCCCTCCAATTTTATTTTCTTTCATCAGTTTCAAAGCATCTGATACAAGGGCATCTTCAGGCATCGTTACAGGATCCATTATCATTCCGCTTTCAGAACGTTTTACTTTTCTCACTTCCTCTGCTTGCTGTTCAATACTCATGTTTTTATGCAGAACACCTATTCCTCCTTCTTGTGCTAATGCTATTGCCAAACGATGTTCCGTAACGGTATCCATTGCGGCTGATACAATGGGTGTATTTAATCTGATTTTTTTACTGAATAATGAAGAGGTGTCTACTTCGCGTGGAAGCACCTCTGAATATGCGGGCACTAAAAGCACATCGTCATATGTTAAACCTTCACCTATAATTTTACCGGAATCTGCTGACATAATTTACAATTGTTTTTTTATAAAACTAGCACAAAGATACATTTAATACCAAACTAAAATTAAAACGGAGACAACAATAACATTTTTTTAATAAGAATTGAAAACTAAAAAGCCCTGACAATTTTATCAGGGCTTTTTAGTTATTGAATATATTTTTTAGTTTAGATGTCATCAAAATCTACATCTGAAAATTTATTACTTGATGGTTTAGTTTCAGCTGCCTCCCTCCTTTCTTCCTGATGGTCCTCACCTGTTGCTGGAGAGGTAGATTTTATAAAATCTACGACCTCTTTAAAGCCTTCTGAAAACTTTTCAAAATCTTCTTTATATAAAAAGATTTTGTGTTTTTCGAATGTAAACTTTCCATCATCGCCAAAACGTTTTTTGCTTTCGGTAATGGTAATGTAATAGTCATTACCCCTTGTACTCTTCACGTCAAAGAAATAAGTTCTTTTTCCGGCTCTTACAACTTTAGAAAATATCTCGTCTTTCTCCGTTCCGTTTTTCACTAAGCCTTCATCCATTGGTTTAAATTGTTTTTGGTTTATCAGGCAAATTTTAAAAAAAATAACTACAAAACAAAACTTTTTACGATAAATTTTCTGCAAGGGGCTTATTGCAACTATTTTTCATCTTCTAAAAGCTGCATTTGGTATAACTCAAAATAGGCGCCATGCTTGTTCATCAGCTCATCGTGTGTGCCTTGTTCAACAATGTTTCCATTGTTCATTACAAGAATGTTATCCGCATTTTTAACGGAGGAAACTCTATGGCTAATGATAATAGATGTTCTGTTTTTAAGTTCATTTTGTAAATTTTTAAGAATTTCTTCTTCCGTTTCGGTATCTATGGCCGAAAGACAATCATCAAATATCAAAAATTGAGGATTTTTTACAATTGCTCGGGCTATTGAAATACGCTGCTTTTGCCCACCTGACAGTGTTATACCTCTTTCCCCAATAACGGTTTCGTACTTATCGGGAAAGTCCATAATATTGGAATGAATGGCTGCATTTTTTGCAGCTCGTTCTATTTCTTGTTGATGATTACTGTCCGTATCTAAATTGAATGCAATGTTATTGGCAATAGAATCAGAAAACAGGAACACATCTTGTGGTACATAACCAATCTGAGAGCGGTATTCGGAGAGATTAAGTGTTTTTATGTTTTGTCCATTTATCAGCAGCTCGCCCGAATCAACATCGTACAACCTAAATAAGAGATGCGCAATGGTTGACTTGCCTGAGCCCGTTCTGCCAATGATAGCAATTGTTTTTCCGGGTTCTATTTTAAAAGATAGTTTATTTAATGCCTTAATGCCGGTGTCAGGATAAGTAAAACTTACATTTTTAAATTCAATGGTGTTAATTTTAAAGTTTTTCGCAGACCTTGATTTTAAAGTGCTTTCGCTTATCTGTTCTTCATTATAAATTAAAGGTTTAGTTTGTAAAAATTCGTTGATGCGTGTTTGCGAAGCCGCAGCGCGTTGTATTAAGGACGTTACCCAACCCAATGAAGCAATTGGCCATGTAAGCGCATTTACATACAATATAAATTCAATAATATTCCCATAGCTTATTTTCCCTTCAATGGCTAGTTTTCCGCCAATGTAAACAATGATGATGTTACTGATACCTATGAGTACAATCATTGAAGGTTGAAATAATGATTCGGTAATAACCAAACCTATATTGCGTTTTCGGTATTCTTCGCTTTGCACTTTAAAATTGTCGATAGAAAACTCCTCTCTTCCATATGATTTTAGTACTCTGATACCCGAAAATGCTTCTTGCGTATAGGTAGTAATAGTTGATAATTGTTGTTGAATCTGGGTGCTTTTTTTATTGATAAGATTGCTAATCACATAAATAGTTATTGCCAGTATGGGTAATGGAATTAGCACGTATAACGTAAGTGTTGCATTAACATTTATCATTACAATAATGGTGAGTATAAATCTTGCAGTGGTGTTAAGTATGTACATAATTGCAGGGCCAATGTACATGCGCACTCTGCCTACATCTTCACTTATGCGGTTCATTAGGTCGCCCGTATTGTTGCGCTTGTAAAACGAAATATCTAGTTTTTGATAATGTTCGTAAATTTCATTTTTTAAATCATACTCAATTAAGCGCGACATCACGATAATTGTTTGTCGGGTCAAAAATAAAAACAACCCGCTTAGCAATGCCACGCCCAATATTATTGCCGCATATTTCAATAATTCGTTTATAACAATATCTTTATTGGTAGTGGAATTTTGTTGTATAAAATCAATAGCTTTACGGGCATATACAAAACCATTTACCGCGTAATAATTAGATAATACAATAAATAATGTTCCCAGCAGCAGGCGCCATTTATAGTTATAAAAATATTTGTTTATATGTTTAAGCGACTTCATTCGTATTTTTTAATTAAGTTTGTCGCCCCAAATAATCAGGGCATCTCCCTCAAAAAGGGTTGATTTAACATCGAACCAAAAGTACTTATAAAACATATTAGTTTTTAAATGTTAAACAGAAGATATTTAAGAATTAAGGTAATGCAAGCATTGTATGCCTTTTTTCAGGCGGACAATCATGATATTGCAAAAGGGGAGAGGGAACTCTTTAGAGATGTGGATAAGATTTATGACTTATACATTTATCAGCTAGCGCTTTTGATAGAGCTCAGGCACATTGCTGAAGTGTTAACTGAAGACGGCAAAAATAAAAGACTTCCTACAAAAGATGATTTGAGCCCAAATTTAAAATTTATTGAAAATAAGTTCATCACCCAGTTGGCTGAAAACATTGAATTAAAGCGAGAAATGAATAATCGCAGGATTAATTGGAACAATGAATTTGAACTTGTAAAGAAAATTTACAACAATATAAAAGCAAGTAGTGAATATGAAAACTATATGAATGTTGCTGATGATTCATACGTTGCAGATAAAGACTTTATTATTGAAATTTTTAAAGAACACATTGCCGATTTTGAATTAATAAATCATTTGTACGAAGAGAAAAATTTGCACTGGGGCGATGATACCTATTTGGTAAATCCAATGGTAGTAAAAACGATTGAATCATTTGATGAAACGTCCACACCTGAACACGCTTTAATACCTTTATATAAAGATAGGGAGGATGACGAACAATTTGCAAGAGAACTTTACAGGCAAACAATTATTCACGAAAGTGAAACAAAAAAACTCATTGCAGAAAAAACCAAAAATTGGGAAGTAGAGCGCATTGCATTGATGGATGTGTTATTGATGAAAATGGCGATAACAGAATTAACCTATTTCAACAATATTCCGGTAAAGGTTACGCTTAACGAGTTTATTGAAATTTCGAAAATGTATAGTACACCAAAAAGTAAATTATTTATCAATGGGATTTTAGATAAACTTATTGTAGACCTTAAAGAACAAGGTAAAATACAGAAGGTGGGCAGAGGTTTGATGGAATAATATTTTAGATTTGTGAAATAATTAATTACATTTGCCGTACAATAAATAAAAAATGATCACTAACAGAATTATATGTATTGCGTGTTGTATACTCCGTGAGGGGCGTACTGCGTGTATTTTATAGTTACTTTAAAATATAAAAGCAAAAGGCCTTTCGAAAAAAACGAGAGGCTTTTTTTTATTATCACTATCCAATAAAAAAATGTATCAGTATAAATCACTTAACAAAATTGCCTGCTGCTGCTGTATGATTGTTCATTCGGGAGGATAGTTTCGTATTCAGCATTAGCAAATAATACACAAACACAAAAATCCTCTCAAAAAAACGAGAGGATTTTTTTTTAATTCATTATTAAATAAAATAAGATGATGACCACACAATCGTATTCGAAAAAAAAAACAAAGCCACTCTTTAAGCATCAACAAAAGGTATATAAGTATCCCTGGCCGTTCGTTCTTGAATCGGGAGAAACATTGCCTGAATTTCATTTGTTTTATGAAACATTTGGAACACTTAATGTGGCAAAGGACAATGTTATCTGGTTTTTCCATGCATTAACAGGAAACTCCAATCCATTAGAGTGGTGGAGTGGTTTAGTAGGCGTTGGAAAATTGTTCGATCCACAAAAGCATTTTATTATTTGTGTGAATATGCCCGGTTCTCATTATGGTAGCATCAATCCGCTAAGTATAAATTCTGTTAACAAAAAAACTTATTATCATAGTTTCCCAACTATTACTACGCGCGATATGGCAAAAATGTATCAATTGTTGCAGGAGTCATTACAAATTGAAAAAATATATGTTGGTATTGGCGGTTCTATGGGTGGTATGCAATTACTTGAATGGAGCATTCTTCAGCCTTCCTTATTTAAAAATATTATTTTAATAGCTACCAATGCTGTTCATTCTCCTTGGGGAATTGCATTCAATGAAACGCAACGTATGGCCATTGAAACAGACAAAACCTGGCAACAGAATAATGATACTGCAGGAATGCAAGGATTGGCGACAGCCAGAGCAATAGCTTTGCTTTCATACAGACATTACAACCCTTTTAAACATACACAAAGTGAAGAAGGAATAGATAAAATAGAAAATTTTAAAGCAAGCAGTTATCAACGTTATCAGGGCGAAAAATTGAAATTGCGATTCAATGCTTTTTCATACTATTCATTAACTAAAAGTATGGACTCGCACAATGTAGGCAGAAACAAGGAGTCTGTTGCTAATGCGTTAAAAAAAATAAAAGCAAATACATTGGTTGTAGGAATTGAATCGGATATATTATTTCCTATTGAAGAGCAAAAATATTTGGCTGAAAACATTACCAATGCAAAGTTTTCGAGCATTGACTCCATTTATGGGCATGATGGTTTTTTAATTGAATACGAAAAGCTGGAAAAAATTATTCGAATTTTTTTAATGCTTTAATACGAAGTTATAGCTGGTATAGTATTGGTGCCGAAAAAAAATTTGAAACCTTTGTGTTTCGATATAACAGAGCAATAAAGCCTTTATCTGCTATAAGAATTATGTTTAACTGTTTTTTGGCAGTTTTTTTTAAATGATTTTTTCTAGTCCAAAAACAATAGGGGGTAAAAGAAATTTAATATTTATCTTTAGTCTCTAAAATATATTCCATGAAAAATAAAATGAAGTTAGGAGTAACAAGCATTGTTATGTATGTAAATATGGCTGTTTATGCTCAAATAGGAGGGAAGTTACATGGAGACCCGAATGATTTTGCAGCAATGGCTAAAAGACCTGTTTTGGTAGAGTTGTTTGAGGAAAAGATCGATGATAACGGAGAAAAGGAATCAGAACCTTTTGTCACTTACTACAATTCGATGATAAAATTAGTTGTTGGAAAATATTGGAAGTTCAATCAAGACATACAATATAAAACCACATCGGAAATTAATAAGTTAAAAGCATTAAAAAATGATAAGTATGTCGTATTAACTTACATTAAACAAAACAGCAGAGCCGTTTATGGTGAAGCAAAAGTAAATTCAAATATTACAATTCCTTCGCTTTGCTATAGCAGAATTGAGGAGATTGACAAAAAACCAGATTATACTATTTGTGTACCATCTTCAGGAATTAGAAAGAACAATAGATATTTGGAATGCGATTTTAAATTTATAATAACAGAGATGCAGGCACATTTGGAATGGATAATACAAAACAACAAAACCATTCAATTTAGTGAGTATGCTAAAATGGTGGTTAAAGATAATTGCTCTAAACTAAAAGACAAGAAACTGTTAGTGGATAAAAATCTTTTACAACCCAAACAACTTTTAAAGCATAAATTGAGCGAACCTAAAGCAAAACTGGCATATGGCAACAATATTGGGTTTGTAACTGCTAATGAATTAAATGCAAGTTATATTGAAAGCACAAAAGGTGCAGCTATTTTATTAAGTATTCCTTATGGGGGATTGCGTCCCACACCAATGGAGGCTTCACAAAGTATGCAAAACAGGGTTTTGCTTTCGTATTACAAGGTTGTGGTTGATTGTGAAACGAATGAACTTCTTTGGATTGAAATACCAGGACAATTGATTCAAGGAAATACAGAAGCATTTATAAAAGAGTCAGAATTTAAAGATATCAGCGAATGTAAGTAGCTGTAATTCCTTATTTCTTTTTGCGGGTTGAGTTTGCAAATATCTCCTCTCCAATTTAACTTAAATAAACAGCTTCTTCTCCTTTTTTTAGCACTACGGAAATATGCTCTTGCAGGGTGGTAGAAAGTGATAAGCCTACAAAATCAGCTTTTATAGGATAACGATTATGTCCTCTGTCCACTAAAACCACTGTAGTAAGACGTTTTACAGAATTACTTAGAAATGGTTTAGCTCCAAAAATTAATGTTTTTCCTGAGTTTAATACATCATCAACCAGTACAATCACTTTGTTTTTTAATTCTTTATCAGAAAGAGGGATTTTTATTTCTTGTATTGCAGGGTTTTCTTTATTAACAACCACTTCCGTTAGTACAATTTTTATAGTTGAAATTTTTTGTAATACGGCAGCTATTCGTTTGGCAAGTATATAACCATTGTCAACGATACCGGCAATGATTATTTCTTTTTCAGTATGATTATTCTCGTATATTTCATAAGCAATACGATTGATTTTTTGTTCAATTTGCTTGCCTGTTAATATTAACGTTTGTGTCATCGTACTGATTTTTTTAGTCTATCGTTTTATCCTTCCGCCTTTATAAAAATATTTTCTGTAATAATCCTCGTCTAAGTCGCTAATTGTTACACCTGATTTGGTAGTGGCATGTGCAAACTTATTATTTGCTAAATATACACCTACATGCGATATTCTGCCTTTACGAATTTTAAAAAATACAAGATCGCCTTCTTTCAAATCCTTTTTGCTCAAAGGTGTTACCTGTTTGAAAATATCTCTTGAGCTTCCATCAAGAGTAATGCAATATACATTTTTATACATTTCGGCTGCAAAACCGGAACAGTCTATTCCTTTTTGGTTGTTACCTGAATATCTGTATTTTGCCCCCATCCAATTGTACACCTGATAATAAAGATAAGGTGTTACTGCCGAATCAAGGTTCAGATTTCGTGATAAATAAAAGTTCGCCATCGACTTGTCTTTTGGGGTCGAAAAAACAAGTCCGGAGAGTATTAAAAAAAAGAGAGCGATGTACTTTTTCATTCCACCACGAAGATACTACAATTCTTTTTTTATAAGATGTATAAATAACTCTCTTCCCGCTCTTGGTTTTATAGAATTATAACAATTTGTAAAAACTTTTAGTGCAAATTTCTCTTCGAATAATTTTTCGTATTCCTCTTTGGTTGCCCCAAATGGCGGGATCTTTGCATTTAATGGTTCTGTAAAAACTACACCAACCAACTTGCCTTTTGGTTTCAAAAGTTCAACCATTTTTTCGACATATTTATTTTTCAACAATGGATTAACAGCGCATAAAAAAGTTTGCTCCAGTATCAAATCGTATTGTCCCTTGTGTTCAAAAAAGTCCGTTTCAATTAATTGTTCTTTAGGGTAAGTTAGAATGCGCTTTTTAATGTTTTCAAGTGGTTCTTTTGCAATATCAACAACGGTAACATTCTTAAATCCTTTTTTGAAAAGGTATTCGGCTTCGTACGCATTTCCTGCTCCCGGAATTAATATGGCTATATTTTTATCTGTAAGCTGGTCAATGTATTCTTTAAGTGGAGGTGATGCGGCCCCCATATCCCAACCTGTTTCATTATTTTTATAACGGGTTGTCCAATATTCTTTATCAAATTTATTCATATAATAAAATGTCTAGTTGCCGAAAACCCACTAATAATTGGCTGTTTAATGATACGTATATATTTAAAACGAAAAATTTAAGCTTACTTTAACTCCAAAATTATTGATTTTATTTCCGGGGTTAATAAGTGCGTAATTTGTTTCGTAGGCTGCATCAGTATAAGTAAGGCGATAAATAAAATCAACTCTGATAATATCTAAAATATTTTCTATTCCTGCACTTGCTTCGCAATACGGAGTATTGGTCATTACCGTAAAGGCATTGTTGCTGTTAAATTCTTTATTGGCATTGCTTAGTGTTCCGTAAAAGGCACTTCCTCCAATAACTTCACGAAACTTCAATTTTTTTATAATTGGAATTCTATTGAAAATTAATCCCATAAAATGATGCTGCCAGAATAATTGTACATATTGATCGCTCACAAATTCAAAATAATTCATTTGATTGAATATGTTGTCGGAATAAAAAAACGTTTGATTACCTCTTGGAATTTCTAACGATGTGTATGGGACTTTAGAAAACACTTTGCCTGCTTTTGCCATTATCGTTGAATAACCAAACGTCCCCATTCTAAAACGTTTAGAGATAGACATACTTGTTTTTTGATAATTAAAGTTGCTACCAAAAAGTTGTTTAATGCCTTGTGTGTAGTTAAAGGTAATTATTGGAGATATTTTATTTCCCAAACTGATACGGTCGTTCCCGTTTTGTATATAGCGTTCCTTTGCGGAGAGGCGGGCGTCTAAAACAATTTCTGTAACAGTATAGCTGCTTTGCTGAAATGTTGAAAAAGGATCTCCAAAACTAGCCTTAAATAGTGGAATTGTGTAAATGTTTTGAAACGTTAATCTTGTACTTAAACCTGTTGTAAATTCTCGTTCGTACCAAATTCGGCTTTCTTCTTTTCGCACCAACTTGTACACATTTCCTATTTGAGAAGAGGCCGTGTAAAGATATGCCGGTGGTTGAGCCAGACTCATTGTACGAGAAAAATCAGTATTTACACCAATTTGATCAATATCTTTTCGATACTGAACCCCAACTTTACTCCAAGGATAGCGGGTAAGCACACGTTCTAATTGTAAATTATATTTAAATTTTTCATCTTTAAAACCATAGGCTCCATAACCTTTTATAATCCATGTTTTGCTGAATTTGTCATTGGATTTAAAGCCCAAACGAAGTCGTGTTCCTTCATAAGCATTGTGACCATATACCTGCATGTAATGGCCAAAATCAACAGGTCCAACATCCTTGTATCCGGAAAACAAAAAATACATTAAATCAACTGTTTTTTTTACAGACTTCATATTCCGAATCGTATCCACCATTTTATAAGCATGTGCTTCGTTTGCTGCTAAAGGGGTTGGTCGTTCTTGTGTCCAATATACTGAATCTTTAGTGATTGCATCTTCCGCAAACTGAATACGTGTATCATAAAAATCTTTTTCCTTTGGTTTGTTTACTACATAATAACGATTGATATTATAAGTGTGAATAACTGCGCTTACGAGTTTTTTTGCGATATTGGTATAATCAATCATTACTCTGGTTTGCGCTGGAACCCAAGGCCCGGCTTCTGTGGGAATTAATTGTTGTTGAATATGTACGCGATCAACCAAATTAAAATTTACATCTTTGGTGAGTTCTAAATCCAATTGCTTAATGGCATATGTGCTATCGGTTATCCATAACGTGCCGGTGTATGCCAAATCATTTATATTCTTTGGTCTCACATCTATTTTGTAGCATTTTATGCTGTCAATTAATATACTATCAACTAAATAATAATTATAAAATAACAACGCCTCGCTTGCTATAGGAGAAAGAAAGTCTTTATTTAAAACCGGCACATTGTTATTGCAAAAATTATAACTCTGAAAATCGGTTCCCATAAGTTGTGAAAGAGCAATTCCGTCCTTCATTCCAACAAATTTTATTTTCACAGCCTTTACTTCTTCATGTTTTTTTTTTGCGTTTTTGTATGAATAAATTTCCGAAACAACTTCGCTCATCGAAACGGGTAGTTTTGTTTCATGCTCTTTACCTGCAATGTTTTCAAGGCTATCCCACATGGAGGTGATGGGATCAAATAATTTCCAGGTTCGCATTTGAGGTGAGATATTGTCCAAATCCACTTCTTGCTTGGTATAACTAAGGTATTGAACAGATGAAAGGTGCTCTCTGTTGTGTTTTTCTTTATTGCTGATGGTGTTTTTTATAATACGTAATGCTGGATTAACACCTGGTAGAATTTCTACAATTCCTAAATTAAGGGAAGCTTGTTTTAATTGAAAATTGATGATTTGCATTTGTCCTTTTTTTACGGTTTTGGTTTCCGATTGGTAACCAAGCAAGTAAACAAAAATGGAGTCTTTGGGTGTGGTTGTTTTGATGCTATAATTGCCTTCAAAATCGGTAATGGTACCGATATTAGTTCCTTTAAAATAAATGTTTGCAAAAGCAATTCCACTGCTACTTTCTGCTTCCGTTACCCTGCCGTTGATGATGGTTTCTTGTTGTGCATTTGCCGAAAAGTGGAATAATAAAAGAAAAAACATGGAATTATAAACTCGAAGCCTAACCATATCTCTATTCCAAAGAATAAAGATGCGACAGAATTCTATTATAATTTCATTCATTATTTTAATTCCAGTAAAACAACGTTTTCAACATGATGTGTTTGTGGAAACATATCTACAGGTTGCACTTTAAGGACTTTGTATTTTTTATCAAGTAATTGTAAATCGCGCGCTTGCGTTGCAGGATTGCAGCTCACATACACGATGCGTTCAGGTGCAATATCTAAAATTTTATTCGTAACATCATCGTGCATACCTGCACGCGGAGGGTCTGTAATAATTACATTTGGTTTTCCGTTTTCCGCAATGAATGCGTCGTTCAGCACATCTTTCATATCACCGGCATAAAACACCGTATTGTTAATGTGGTTTATTTGAGAATTTATTTTAGCATCTTCAATAGCAGCAGGTACATATTCAACACCTACTACTTTTTTCGCCTGATGTGCTACAAAATTAGCAATGGTACCGGTACCGGTATATAAGTCATAAACAATGTCTGTGTTTTTTATGTTTGCAAAATCGCGTGTTACTTTGTAAAGTTCATACGCCTGTTCAGAGTTCGTTTGGTAAAAACTTTTGGGACTTATTCTGAATTTTAAATTTTCCATCTGCTCATAAATACTATCGTTTCCTTTAAAAACGTTAATATTTAAATCACTGATCGTATCATTTTTCTTTGAGTTGATAACATATTGAAGTGATGTTATTTGTGGAAATTTATCAGCAAGGTGATTCAATAAATTTTCAATAATCGTTTTGTCATCATAATAAAATGCAATGATGAGCATCCACTCACCTGTTGAAGTACTGCGAATAATGATATTTCGCAATAAACCTTGTTGTTCGCGTAAGTCAAAAAAGGAAAATTTTTTTGCGAGCGCATACTTTTTTATTTCGTTGCGAATGGCATTGGACGGCTCTTCCTGCAAGTAACAAGTATCAATATCCAATACTTTATCAAATGCTCCGGGAATATGGAATCCTAAAGCATTTCTTGATAGTTCACCTTCGCCATCTCCAAATGTTATTGTTTTATCATTGATTTGTTCAAGGGTTAACCACTTTTTGTTTGAAAAGGTAAATTCTAATTTATTTCTGTAATGGTAACTTTTTTTAGAAGGAATTATTTTTTCAATTTCCGGAAGTTCAATTTTAATAAGCCTTGTAAGGGCATCTTTTACTTGTTTTTGTTTGTAAAAGAGTTGCCATTCATAATTCATATTTTGCCATTTGCATCCTCCACATGTCCCGAAATGACTACAAACGGAATTGGTTCTTTTCTCCGAAAAATGATGAATGGCAATGGCTTTGCCTTCACGAAATTTGTTTTTTTTTCGGGTAATCTGCACATCTACAATATCTCCCGGAACGGCATCTTTTATAAATACAACGATGTCGTCTATTCGTCCTACAGCCTGCCCGTCTGAACTGGCATCCAGTACCGTTACTTTTTCAAGTATGGGTAATGGTTTTTTATCATTTTTTCTCATGGACTGCAAATTTAATCTATTTTGTGTTGTTGAGTGATCAGAAATGTTTTACAAAGGAAATTTCACTGTTGGAGGGATAAGCAAAACGGATTTCGTTCAATATGGAGGAAGAACACTGTTTTTAATGTCTTAATTTTCTTTTAGCAAGTAGTAATAAAACCCCATAAGACTTCCAAAAACTATGATATTAAAAATATGGTCGTGAGCAATGTGCATATATTCGGGGGCATACAATGAAACCAAACAAAGGCTTGTTACTCTTACTATATTCAGAAAAAAAGTAATTACAATGCCCGTAGGTATTCCTATCATTTTTTTTAATGCAGTCATCGGGGTTATCAATAACATCATTATATAATAATACATCAATTGAACACCTAAGCAGTAGTTACCTATGGCAAGTCCCTTGGTATTCTTAATCCATATAGTGCGATGGTGTATGTATGTTTCATACTCCATCCATTTTAAAACAGTACAACTAATGTCAGTAATAAAATGTACAAGGCTTAAATTCCATCTTTCCCAATAAGCACTCATTGCAGGGAATAATCGGTCATTTAGCGGTACGCTTTGCTCCCCCAATATAAAAATAATACCCTTCCATGAAAGCCATATAAAAAACAGATTCGCAAGAAAAAAAAATAATTTTCTTTCTTGCGAATCTGTAGTTAAAATATTTTTAAACATTTATAAAAAACTTATAGGACTATAAAATCCTTATAGGTTCTCATTATCTGTGTTTTTTTGTTTTCTTTTATCGTAATATTTTTTACCCGCAGCTGCTCCTCCCGCACCCAATAATACCCATGAAATAGGATCTAAAGGAGCACCATCAGGAGTTGCAGGTGGTGGTGGTGGCCCCACTTGAGCATGGCTTAACGTTGTAGTTACAAGTACAATTAATACTGTAAATAATAAATAATGAAATAATTTATGTTTACTCATGGCGGTCTGTTATTATAGTCTGTTTTTTATTATTGCTTAATTAGTTTTAAAGTAAGTTGTTTGTCTGTACCCAGTAATTTAATGAAATAAACACCATTACTCAATTCATCGGTATTCAATACTTTCACCGTATCGTTTTTATTCAATTCATACGTTTGAACAATTCGTCCAAAAAGATCTACTACTAAAACTTTGCTGTAATCATCATTAGCATCTAAATAATGAAGTTGTTTGAAGTTGGGTTAGAATAGTTTAACACTATTGTTTGATATGCTTGAAATAGCTGTAGCAACAGTACCTGTAGTAATTGCAGAGACTGCATTAGAATTAGAAGAAGCTGTAGAACTAAAGCGTAATACAAAACGATTTTGGTTATCACCCGTAACTGTAGTGAAATTATAAACGGTAAGTTATCTACAACCGGTTGTGTCGTATTAAGTTTAAGATCCTGAAGTACAACATTAAGACCTAATGCACTCACACCTGTAAAAGTTAAAGTGTGAGTACCAGGAACTTCTGTTCTGATTCCCAAGGTATCAATTTTAGTTTCGTTTGTATTAATTGTGGGCAAGGCATTATAGCTGAGGCGTTGATTGTTTACAACAGAAAAAATCATAGGGCGTTTAATCGCATCACTCAAACGGTTAGCATCAAATTTCGGATCAAAGCCATCAGTAGCACTATCATTAAAATACACTTTTGTTTTATCTGTATAAGTGCCATTATTAAGCGTAATTTTCAAAAAATTGTTTTGTACGCTCCTTAAGTAAACAATGCTATTCACTCTTACGCTATTATTGATTGTAAAATTAGCAGTTCCTGAATTAGTTTTGTGAATTTGGAAACCCTGACCAACTGCAAGGATTTCATTGCCGTCAGTATCCGTTGGCAAACTAGCATCCCAAGCACCATTGTCATATACTTGTATCTGTTCATCAAACCCCTGACCACTTAAAAAACCACTGGTAAAGTGTATTGTACTTGGGTATGGGTTTCCTACTAAATTCCAACCCCCATGTTCCGTGTAAGAACCACCACCACCAACTCCTGCATCTGTGAGTGAAACTCCCGAATTAGTCAGCCCCGTGTAAGTGATGCTGCCATTATTTATAGTTCCGGAAAATGTTAAAGGAGGATTATTTGCATCTGTAAATGAATATCCTCTGCCGGGAGTGAGCGTACCTGATGATTTTACAAACCATAATGATTGATCACAACCACCTATTGGTGTGGCATTTTCGTGTAATTCCAATAAATTACCATAGGGCGACGAAGCCGAAATAGAATCAGGATTACATGGATTAACAGTACTAGGTACTAATTGTGCTCCGTTAGTTCCGGTTGGAGTAATGCCAAAGCCAGTAACACTGGCATTAGTGACAGGGGAGCTTATGAAATTTGTATTTGAAGTAGTTTGAACATTAATATTAAATGTACCGATACCTCCTAAATAACTGGTTGTTGTTTGGTTAAGTGAAGCTGTAGATAATAAGGTTATTGTTCCATTATTTATAATCGAATCGGCAGTTTGTAAATACATACCACTATTTAAAGTTAAAGAGGCTCCTGAGTATACATTTAATTTAAGTATAGAATTGTAACTATTTGAATTTAAAACAGGACTCCCTGATGGGATAATAACGTTTGAGTTTGCTGTTGGAACTCCATTGTCCCAATTGATTGCATCAGTCCAATTTCCTGCTCCTCCTTTCCAAAATGTACTTGATACAAAAACTCCACTTGAACTGGCATGATCAGGACCAACTACTAAAAAGGGACCATTCAAATGAGCAGCCCCAACAGTAATTTGTGCATTTTGATTTCCTTGGTAATTGGCCCCAGAACCAAACCCTACTGTTCCTCCTGTCTTAATATCCAAATATCCTTGGCTACCAAGTGTTATTGTGTTGTTACCTGAATGGAACCCTAATTTTCCATAAACTCTAATTGTATCATTGCCCAGAGATACGTGAGTAGTACCGGTATTTCCAATAATAATAGTGTAACCTGCTTGAATGACGTAAATGGTGTCACCACTTCCCGAACCACTCGCTGTCCAACTGGCACCAGTCCATGAAGCAGTAGAAGTTACTATTAATGTTCCAGTCGCAGGACTGGTAAGAGTTTTCCCTGCTGGGGTTGCTTTAGTATTTGCACTAAAAACAAATCCTATCAAGGCAAGTAAGATAATTTTTTTCATTGTTAAATGATTTGAAAAGTGAAATTAAATGCGCTTTTTCTTTAAAGAAAGTGCAAAAGTATGAATAAAAATAAAACAATTTAATATGAGGTGTTAACTATTTGTTATTTTTTAAATAATGTTGTAAATCAAACAAACATTTGTCAAATCTAACCACAATTTAAAATCTTTACCACCTCTAACATAAACGCAAACAAATATAAAAGAAAGCGACTAAGTAATTAATGATATAAAACATAAAAACAGATGAGCTTTATCACATTTTTTAATTGGTAATTTGATATAAATTAAATTTTATTTAAAAATTATTATTGAGAATACAAAGCCTCAGACAAGCTCAGGCTTACTATACATACAGTCATATAGATCTTATCAAAAGATATACAATGTACTATATATCTGTATAATAGATGAAGAGAGTTAAACAATAATTTTGTTTTTGTGTAAAAAAAACAATTATTTACCATCTAAACGTGTAACGGAAAGTACTCCATTTACCTTTTTTAGTTTGTTCATCAATTCTGTTAAGTGATTGGTGTCGTGCACAAAAACCATTACCTGACCTTCGAAAGTTCCGTCGTTACTGTCAAAGCTGATGGAGCGCATGTTTACGTTCAGCTCGTTGGAGATTATTTTTGTAATGTTATTTACTAATCCCACTTCGTCGATCCCTGTTATTTTGATTCCTGCCAGAAATGAAATTAATTCCTGACTTGTCCATTTTGCTTTAACCACGCGATAAGCATAGTTTGATAACAATTGTATAGCATTAGGACAGTTTACGCGATGTATTTTTATACCTTCATTAATGGTTATAAAACCAAACACATCATCACCGGAAATAGGGTTACAACAAGGTGAAAGTTTGTAATCAATCTTTTGTAAATTTTCGCCAATCACCGACATATCTGATTTCCCCCTTACCTCATGCACCATTTGCTCCAAGGATTTTGTAGGTTCCTGATGGTTTATTGGTTCTGACTTATGCGCTATTTTACCCTTTATCTGATGAAAATCTTTCAGTTGTTTCAAATCAATATTACCTAACGCAACACGATAATATAATTCTAAATTGCTCGGTAGCTTATAAAAGTGGGCAAGTTCAGTAACATTAGTAGGGTTAAAATCTATTTTTAAATGATTGAACTTACGTTCAAGCATTTCTTTACCTTCTTCCGCTTTTTGACGTTTATCTTCTTTAAGGGCGTGTTTTATTTTAGATTTGGCACTGGCGGACACTACAAAAGCCAGCCAGTCTTCTTTAGGTTTTTGTTTGCTAGATGTAAGTACTTCTACCTGATCGCCGCTTTTAAGCTGATAGCTCAATGGTACTAGTTTGTGATTTACTTTTGCGCCTATACATTTTGCTCCAATTTCACTATGAATTTCGAAAGCAAAGTCAAGAGCAGTAGAGTTAATGGGCAATGTTCGCAAATCCCCTTTAGGAGTGAAAATGTAAATTTCTTCAGCAAATAAATTGAGTTTAAAATTATCTAAAAACTCCATTGCATTTTCCGCAGGGCTTTCCAGTATATCGCGTATTTTTCTCAGCCATTCATCCAGTTGACTTTCGTTACTTCCGTCTTTGTATTTCCAATGAGCAGCATATCCTTTTTCTGCCAATTCATCCATGCGCGTGGTGCGTATTTGCACTTCCACCCATTTTCCTTCGGGGCCCATAACAGTGGTATGTAAACTTTCGTAACCATTCGATTTAGGACTCGAAATCCAATCGCGCAGGCGTTCAGGACTTGGGTAGTAAATATCAGTTACTAATGAGTAAACACGCCAGCAATCAGGTTTTTCATTTTCTCCCTGCGAATCAATAATTACTCTTATTGCGAACAAATCGAAAATTTCTTCAAAGGCAACGCCCTTTGTTTTTATTTTATTGTTGATGGAATAAATGGACTTAGGTCTTCCAAAAATTGTAAACTTTAATCCTTGTTGTTCCAATGCTTCTTTAATTGGAGCAATAAATTTTGCTATGTATTTTTTTCTTTCCGGCTCTGTTTCCTTTAATTTTTTTGCTATTTCAGCATATACTTCAGGTTCAGTGTATTTTAATCCTAAGTCTTCTAATTCTGTTTTAATTTTATTGAGACCTAATCGGTGGGCTAAAGGGGCATATAAATAAAGTGTTTCAGAAGCTATTTTCATTTGTTTGTCGCGTGGCATACTTTCCAATGTGCGCATGTTATGAAGCCTATCTGCAAGCTTAATAAGAATTACACGTACATCGTCCGAAAGAGTGAGCAGCATTTTTCTGAAATTTTCTGCCTGTAAGGATGATTTGTGGTCAAACACCCCTGATATTTTGGTAAGTCCGTCAATTATTCTCGCTTCTTTTTTGCTGAATAATCGCTCTATATCTTCAATGGTAAGTTCAGTATCTTCCACCACATCATGCAACAAAGCGCAAATGATAGAAGTTGTTCCCAAGCCTATTTCTTCTGCACAAATATGTGCAACGGCTATAGGATGATATATATAGGGTTCTCCTGATTTACGGCGCATGTCTTTATGCGCTTCCAAAGAAATATCAAAAGCTTTACGGATAAATAGTTTGTCGCCTTTTTCCATTGTTCTGCGACAAGCATGTAAAAGCGCGCGGTAGCGTTTTAAGATTTCTTTTTTCTCCGCCTCAATATCGTAAGTAAGTTGTTCTTGCATAAAGAAATTAATTAATGAGCAAACAAAGATAGTTACAACTCAAACCGGGAACAAAAAAATGTAACACCGATAGTTGATATTATAGAATGTGTAAATAATATTTTAACATTAACGCATAAAGCAAGTGTAATTATAAGAATCAATAAATTATAATGTCGCCTCCTTTTGTTGCTGAAGTTGCCATTTCCAAGCCGACTCCATCATTTTTTCTAAAGAAAATTCAGGTTTCCACTGAAGTGTTTTTTCTGTTAATGTGGTATCGGAATAGATGGCACTTACATCACCTTCTCTTTTTGGAGCGATAATATAATTTAATTTCTGTTTGGAAATTTTTTCAAAAGCGGTAATTGCTTCGAACACGCTAACACCATTGCCTGTTCCTAAATTAAAAACAGAATAGTTGTTGTTTTGTTTTTTATTGATGATGAACTCCATTGCTTTTATATGAGCAATGGCAATGTCTGTAACATGGATATAATCGCGTATGCAAGATCCGTCTCTTGTGTTATAATCGTCACCAAAAACATTCATGCAATTTCGTTTGCCAATGGCCGTTTCTGTAATTACCGGAACCAGATTTGTTGCTGGATTTATAGGATCTTCGCCAATTAATCCCGAAAGGTGCGCTCCAACAGGATTAAAGTACCGGAGAGCAATGCACTGAAGTTTTTGGAAGGCACGTGTATAATCTTTCATAATTTCCTCGCCCACCTGTTTGGTGTATGCATAAGGCGATTCTGCTTTACCCAGCGGTGTGCTTTCACTTACAGGTAAGTCATTAATGTTTCCGTATACTGAGCACGAGGATGAAAAAATAAAATTATCAATGGAATATTTTAAACAACATTCTAATATATTTAACAATGAATTAATGTTGTTGTGATAGTATTTGTGAGGGTTGGATACCGATTCGGGAACAGATTTAAATGCTGCAAAATGAATAATACCTATAATGTTTGGTTCTTTTTCAAAAACATTTTCTAGCTCTGTTTTATTGCAAAGATCCACAGAATAGTTTTGGATTTTTTTACCGGAAATTTGTTTAATTCGTTCAAACGTTTTAGCTGATGAATTAGAGAGGTTATCAATTGAAATGACATTGAAATTAGTATTCTCTATTAATTCAATTATAGTGTGAGAGCCAATATACCCCGCCCCTCCGGTAACAAGTATTGTTTTTTGTTCACTCATTTTGTGTACTGTTTGCATTTAATTTTTTGTAAATTTTGTTATATAATTCCACACCATTTTCAAGTGAAAAGTGCTTTTGAGCCTGATCTCTTATTTTTGTTTTCTCAACATTTAAAAGTACATCTATTTGTTGAATAACCCTGTTGTACTCATCGTTAGAAAATTCTTGGATAATTGTACCACAGCCGGATGAAGTTATTAATTTATCGCTATCGCCAATTCCGGTGTTAGTTATGATTGGAATTCCCATCGCCATTATTTCTCCTGTTTTTGTGGGAGAAGATGCTTTTTTTGAATATGCCGGTTTTATAAAATAAACGGCTATTTGCGAAAGGTTTAAAAACAAAGGAACCTCTTTTCTTTTTGCACTTTGTATAATTATTCGTTCTGATGGAATACCTCTGTTTTCAGCCTTTTTAAAAATTTCTTGTTTGTCATCGGCAGTGATAAAAAAAAATTTGGCAGTAGGTTTTTGTAACAGCAAGATTTTGAAAAAATCTAACATCTCATCCAACATATACCATGTTCCAATAGATCCTAAATAGCTAATTATAAAATCTGCAGGATGAATGTGCAATTGCTTTTTCAAGTCTTGTTGCGCTTCACTGCTAATTGTATTTGCTGAAAACAAATCTAAATCAACACAACAAGGAATAACTTGAATCGGAATATTATTTCCCTTGATAGGATCCCACTTTAATAGTTCATCTTTTGCATTTTGTGTGAGGCTTATTGTATGATCGGCATATTGCAAAAACTCAATTTCTTTTTTCTTAAAATAATTATAAATACGTTTGTGTAAGGCATTCTTCATATTCCAAATACCGCCGTCAATTCGTTCATCAGCCCAAAATCCACGCATATCAAAAATAAATTTCACGCCATATTTTTTTTTAATTTCCAGTCCTATCAATGCGGCCATGTAACTTCTGCAATGAATGACGTCGGGCATAGATGTTTTACATAACTCTTTTACCTTTTGCTTAATAAGTAATAAATTTTTTTGTTTTGAAAATACTGAAGGAAGTGTGGAATATGATACCGGTAGCCAGAATATATTATGTTGACTTAACAGGTTTTGAATTTCTGTTTTGTGTTTCGTAAAGCGATCCTTCTTTTCGCAACTTACAATCGTAAACGAATGCCCTTTTTTGCTAAGTCCAATTAAATAAGGAATCACTTGAGATTGTCCCAAGACATCAGTCATGCCATCGTATGATATATAAATAATGTTCATTATGAAAAACAGAGTCGCAAGGTAAGTAATTAAGTATATATTACGAATTATGAATCGCTTAAAAAGGTTTGTGTAAATGATCTATTTATCACCTCTCCACCCCCCTCTTCCTATTTTAAAATTTGCAAAGCAGTCATTTTAAATCTTGCATTTTCCAATAAACAATCTGTAATAATAATAGTATTTTTGCTTTCATAGCAACATTAAATAATTTTTAGATATTGAACCATGGGGGTTTGGGTTATTTCTTTTTGGGATATTATTATTGGTCCGATATACCTGTTGTTAATATACCTGTGGGCAAGATATATGCAGCGTAAACAGGTGCAGAGTTATCCCGTATATAAGTGGTTTACGAAAGGAATAATGGCAAAATGCTTTGCCGCTATTTTAATGTGCGTGCTTTATGAATTTTATTACCGAGGTGGTGATACACTTAATTATTATTACTCTGCACAGGTACTCGCGAATGTTTTTATTAAGGATCCGAGCATGTATTTCCGTTTGCTTTTGGGCGAACATAGTTGGGAAACATATTGTTCTTTTGATAATAGTACGGGGTGGCCCTTTTATTGGAAAGATGATCATGGTTTTTTTGTGGTGCGTTTGTTTTCGGTGCTTTGTATCTTATCGTTTCACAGTTATATAGGCACTTCTTTATTGTTAGTTTTAATTTGTTATGTAGGAATTTGGCGGTTGTTTTTATTATTCAATTATATTTTCCCAAATATGGATAGGCAATTTGCGATATCATTATTGTTTATTCCATCCGTTGTATTTTGGGGGTCGGGGTTAATGAAGGATACGGTTACACTGAGCGCCACAGGGCTTTTTGCCGCGCATTTTTACGCTTTATTTATTCAACGACGGTATAATTTATTAAATGTTGTTTTAATTGCATTAGCGGTGTTTTTGTTGATAGCCATTAAACCGTACATACTTTTTGCACTTATTCCTGGATCTGCAATTTGGCTTTCAAATGAACGGTTGGCAAGGATGAAAAATAAGGCTCTGAGGTATATTTTAACTCCGGTTATGCTTGCGATTTCAATAGGTGCGGGATATTTTTTATTAACTAAAATGGGAAGTGTTTTAGGCGCTTATTCAATAGATAATGTTTTAGAGAAAGCTGTAATATCTAATCAGGATCAGAAACAAGCATATTATGGTGGTAATAGTTTTGATATCGGCGATTTTGACTCTTCGGTAGGTGGGGTTACAAGTAAGGCACATTTAGCCATATTTGCTACACTTTTCCGTCCAATGTTGATAGAAGCAAAAAATCCGTTAATGTTAATTTCGGCATTGGAAAACACGTATATTTTACTGCTTACGATTTTTCTCGTAATCCGATTAAAATTTTTCGGTTTCTTTAGGGTTATCGGTGAAAAGCCATTGTTATTATTTTCATTATTATTCGCTCTTTTCTTCGCCTTTTCGGTAGGTATATCTGTATCTAATTTTGGAACATTGGTTCGGTTGAAAATTCCATGCATACCTTTTTACGTTGCAAGTCTTTTTGTAATCAGGCATCTGTATGAGCAAAAAACAAAAAAGAAACTGGGAATATAGAATGGCTTATTTAAAATGATCTAAAGAATCAACTAGTTTTTTTACAGCAATAGCCCTGTGGCTAATTTTGTTTTTTTCTGATAAATCCATTTCAGCAAAAGAAACCGATTCGTTATTTATTTTGTTTTGATAGATCAATGGCGCAAATACAGAATCGTAGCCAAAGCCGCTTTCTCCTTTCCTTTTATTAAGAATAGTGCCTTCAACAATCCCTTCAAATTGTTGTTCCTTGCCATTTATAACAAGTGAAATGATGGTTTTAAAATGAGCGTTCCTGTTATGGTGTTTATTCAATTCATTTAGCAACTTATCAATGTTGTCATTTGCATTTTTATGTTCTCCGGCATAGCGCGCAGATAAAACTCCCGGTGAACCATTTATTGCTTCTACTTCTAAACCCGTATCATCGGCAAAACAATTAACATTATAATTGTTGTAAATATAAAAAGCCTTTTGAGCAGCGTTACCTTCTAAAGTAGGTTGTGTTTCCGGTAACTCTTCATTACAACCAATATCTTTTAAGCTCAATAATTTAATTGAGGAAGGTAAAAGATATTGAAGCTCTTTCTATTTTATGTTTATTGTTTGTTGCAAATACCAGTTCCATATGTTTGTTTAAAGTTCAAAAATTTAGTATTTCGTGTTTAGCGTTCTAAATTTAACCACTCTATCATCCACTCATTAAGTTATTCTATCATTAAATTTAAAAGAAACCCAAAGTTATAAAGTTTCAGACTATGAATTACAAATTACAATGGTTTGTCTTCAATTCTCGCTTCTCACTCCAACCTTCTATGTTCTATCTACTTATTCTGTCTCCTAACTTCTACATTCCGGCTCCCAATCACTAAAAATATTTTTCCCTGATGAATTAATTTTTCTTAGCTTCGCGCATTGAATTTTTTATAGAAATTACATAAAATTTATTCTAAAAAATAAGTCAACTTAAGATAGTTAAATATATGAAGGTAGGCATTCCATCGGAAATTTTCCCAAATGAATTAAGGGTCGCGGCCACTCCAAAAACCGTCAAACGACTTCAGAAACAAGGGTTTGAAGTTTATATTCAGCACGATGCCGGATTAAAAGCAAATTTTTCGGATAAAGAATTTGAAGAAGCCGGAGCAAAAATAGTTGCTACAGCTGCGGATATATATGGCAAATCAGACATTGTGTTAAAGGTGAAGGAACCTTCAATGGAAGAAGTGGATATGATGAAAGAAGGTTTGGTGATGTTGAGCTATTTGTGGCCGGCACAAAATCAGCCCTTACTTCAAAAATTAGCAGATAAAAAAGTGAATGCTGTTGCAATGGATGCGATACCACGTATTTCCAGAGCACAAAAAATGGACGTATTGTCGTCCATGGCAAACATTGCGGGATACAGAGCGGTTATAGAAGGTTCTTACCATTTTGGAAGATTTCTTAACGGGCAAATTACAGCTGCGGGTAAAGTAGAACCTGCCAAGGTATTAGTAATTGGTGCTGGAGTAGCCGGTCTTGCCGCCATTGGAGCTGCCAACTCATTAGGTGCGATTGTAAGAGCTTTTGATACACGAAAAGAAGTTGCAGAACAAATCGAATCGATGGGTGCGCAATTCTTAACTGTTGAAATAAATGAAGATGGTGCCACATCATCAGGTTACTCAAAAGAAATGAGTAAAGAATTTATTGAAGCGGAGATGAAATTATTTTTAGAACAAGCTAAAGAAGTTGACATTGTAATTACCACTGCGCAAATTCCCGGCAGACCGGCTCCTAAATTGTGGATGGATTATCATGTAGCGGCAATGAAACCGGGTTCGGTTATTGTTGACTTAGCTGCATCAACCGGCGGTAACTGTGCTCTTACCAAAAACGGAGAAGTTTACACAACCGACAATGGTGTCATCATGGTTGGTAAACTGAATCAACTTCCTAGTCAGGCTTCACAATTATACGGAAACAACTTGTGTCATTTATTAGACGACATGGGTAAAGCAGACAAATGGAAAATTGATATGGAGGATGCTGTTGTTTCAAGAGCAATGGTTACTTATAATGGTAAAATTAATTGGCCACCTGCACCGCTTCCTGTCAGTCCTACCGCAGGAGGAGGAGCTAAAAAAGTTGCTGCACCAACGGCAGAAGAAATAAAAATATCTGATGCGGAAAAAGCAAAAAAAGCTGCTACTTCAACGATTATTAGTTTAGCTGTAGTTGGAGGATTATTATTGTTGGTTGGTCAGTTTGCACCAATTGAATTCATACAGCATTTTACAGTGTTTGTTTTGGCTGTGTTTGTAGGCTGGCAACTAATTACAAACGTATCTCACTCTTTGCATACTCCTTTAATGGCTGTAACAAATGCAATTAGCGGAATTATTGTAATTGGAGGTTTATTACAAACAACGGATGATATAATGAACCCCATGACCATACTGGCATTTATTGCTATTTTGGTTGCCAGCATTAATATTGTTGGAGGTTTTGTGGTTACTCATCGTATGTTGAACATGTTTAAAAAATAAGAAAAAGAGATTATGGCTATAGGAATTCAAACAGCAGCATATTTATTCGCAAGTATTCTGTTTATTTTAAGTTTAGGAGGTTTATCCTCACAGGAATCCGCAAAACGCGGGGTGTTTTACGGTATCATAGGAATGGCAATTGCTATTTTAGCCACTGTAATGGGTCAAGGTGTTGCAGGACATGTTTATATTATAGTGGCTATTGCCATTGCTTCGGTAATAGGTTTAATGCTTGCCCGTAAAGTAGAAATGACATCCATGCCTCAATTAGTTGCTATTTTACACAGTTTTGTTGGGTTAGCGGCTGTGTTGGTTGGATTTGGATCGTATTTGGACCCACATACGCATACCCTTCAGGGGGCTGCTCATAATATTCATTTAACTGAAGTTTATATCGGTATTTTTATTGGAGCCGTAACTTTTACCGGTTCTATTATTGCTTGGGGAAAATTAGAAGGTAAAATACGCAGTAAAGCCTTATTGTATGCAGGCAGACACGCTGTAAATCTAGTTTTATTATTAGTTACCATTGTGTTAGGTGTTTTGTTTGCTCAGCAAGAAGGTACCGCCGGTTTACCTTATTTAATTATTATGACTGTAATTGCTTGTTTTATTGGTGTGATGTTGGTTATGGCAATAGGTGGTGGTGATATGCCGGTAGTGGTGAGTATGCTTAATTCATATTCAGGTTGGGCAGCGTCTGCAGCAGGATTTATGTTGGGGAACGATTTATTAATTGTTACAGGCGCATTGGTTGGTAGTTCAGGGGCAATTCTTTCTATTCACATGTGTCATGCGATGAATCGTTCTTTCGTTTCTGTAATTTTAGGTGGTTTTGGAAATGCTCCTGCATCGAAGGGTGAAGCAAAAGCTATTGAAGGAGAAGTAACCTCATTAAATCATGAGGAAGTAGCAGCTTTATTAAAAGAAGCAAAATCAGTAGTTATTGTTCCTGGTTATGGGATGGCGGTTGCAAAGGCACAATATCCTATTTATGAACTGGTACAAACCTTGCGTAAAGCCGGTAAAAATGTACGTTTTGCTATTCATCCTGTTGCAGGTCGTTTACCTGGTCACATGAATGTATTACTTGCAGAAGCAAATGTGCCTTATGATATTGTATTAGAAATGGACGAGATAAACGAAGACCTACCTGAAACAGATGTTGTAATGGTGATTGGGGCAAATGATGTTGTTAATCCAAGTGCACAAGATGATCCGGCAAGTTCTATTTACGGAATGCCGGTAATTGAAGCATGGAAAGCGGAGAAAGTAATTATTATGAAACGTTCCATGTCAGCAGGTTATTCAGGTGAAGACAATCCATTGTTCTACAAACCAAATTCAGAAATGCTTTATGGTGATGCAAAAGATAGTGTTGAAAAAATATTAGGATATTTAAAGGCTTAATAAAAAATTGTCAATCATTTTTAAAGCTTCTCAATTCATGAGAAGCTTTTTGTTTTTTGGGATGTGACCTTCTTAAGTTTATTGTACGATAACAAATCAATTTAACAGAAGGTATATTTGCTGTTCTACACGCATATTAACAGAAAGAAAAGGGTGTTAATGTGAAATATGCTATACACAATTGTCGGACGAATACCGAGGCCTGAATGTATTACTTGCTGAGGTCAAGAGTCTAAATAAAACAGAAAAATCATTGAATTTATTATTAAATTAGTATCCTGAAATTATTTATATATGAAAACAATAGGCAGTATTTTAACAGCAATAGTGGCTTTGGAACATATATACATTTTATGGTTAGAAATGTTTGCCTGGGAAACAAGAGGCAAAGAAGTTTTTCGTGGCTCGCTTGCCGCCGATTTGTTTAAACCAACCAAAACCTTGGCGGCAAATCAGGGCTTGTACAATGGTTTTCTCGCTGCAGGATTAATCTGGACGTTTTTTATTGCGGATGATAATTGGCGCACAAATATTTCTGTTTTCTTTTTAGGTTGTATTGCTATTGCCGGTGTTTACGGAGCATTGACCGCTTCAAAAAAAATATTTTTTGTTCAGGCACTTCCTGCTATTGTTGCGTTAATTTTTGTACTTGTGTAATTTTTTTAACAATACACTTTGCAAGTATTTTACAAAGCCATTTAAAAATAGTTTTAATTTTTTTGCAGGAAATATTATTTTATTTATACATTTGTACCGTAAATGAAAAACACAAACATACATAACATTATAAAGAAGTCCGCCAATTTGGTGTGTCGTAATAATTTTTGCGATGCGGGAGGGCGTGTTTTGTAAACAGTATAAATAATTACAATAAAACAAAAAAGCCTTTCAAATTTTGAAAGGCTTTTTTGTTTTACTACATATTCAAAATAAAAATGAAAACACAAACAGGTAAAAATTTTATATCGGATGATAAATTAT
Organism: uncultured Bacteroidota bacterium; assembly: GCA_963727705.1. GTDB lineage: Bacteria > Bacteroidota > Bacteroidia > 2-12-FULL-35-15 > 2-12-FULL-35-15 > 2-12-FULL-35-15. Next base: position 89,912 of record CAVSHK010000041.1, on the reverse strand, counting down.
TTTTTCATTCAACAGGTGGTTTAAACCGATGTCGAAATAAGATTTATTAAAAATTTAATTTAAAATATAAACAATAAAATATGTAAAAGGATAAATACCCACGGCTTTTATAAATTATACTAATACTTCATGTTCATTTAGTAAACCAGCTGAAAGAAAGTAAAAGTAGAAGTAGAAAAGGACAGTATTAATTTATAAAAGCCAATGGTATACTTTTAAATATCGGAGTATAAACTTTAAAAACAACTACTATGAAAAGCATCATCAACCAAAAGGTTCTTAAATATAGCATTGTTTCAGGTGATTTTAACAACATTGGTCATGCCAATAAGGAGGCCTATAACACAATCCAATCAGCGGATGTAATTATATTCGATGAATATATTGATGGAAAAATTGTTGAACAATTGTTGCATTCCAATATACTGGTTTACAAAGCAGTATTAAATGATAGTTACTATGAACGTAATAAAATCCTGAATGAATTAATTGTGGAACTCGCACATATACATGGACATGTGGTACATATAAGAGGACTAAATCATAAATTGTTTAATCAATCATTCGAATCTCTCAAGTATTTAAAGTCACTTGATATTGAAACGAACATCATCAATTTAAATGTGTTTTTACCTCAGGAGTTACTGAATTAAAAAATAAATGGCGAATGGTATGATAGATTAAATAAATTGTTCCAATGAGTTATTTTAAATTTCAGAATAATAAGTGTATCTTTTGGTTCAATTTCTTATATTTATCCTACCATTTCTATCGAATTAATAAAATATTAACTTTTAAAAAATAAAAAAATGGCACTAAGACTAGGCGACATCGCACCGGATTTTACCGCAGAAACAAGTGAAGGTAAAATTGAATTTCACAAATGGTTAGGAGATAGCTGGGGGATATTGTTTTCTCACCCCGCAGACTATACTCCTGTTTGTACTACCGAATTAGGTACAGTTGCAAAACTTCAGGACGAGTTTAAAAAACGTAATGTGAAAACTATTGCATTAAGTGTTGACTCTGTAGACTCGCATTTATCATGGATTAAGGACATTAACGAAACTCAAAAAACAACCGTTAATTATCCGATCATTGCCGATCCTAATTTTGAGGTTTCAAAATTGTATGACATGGTTCATCCAAATGCTTCGGATAAATTTACTGTTCGTTCGGTATTCATTATTGGTGCTGATAAAAAGGTAAAATTGATTTTAACCTATCCGGCTTCAACAGGACGTAACTTTGATGAAATTTTACGTGTGATCGATTCCTTACAATTAACGGCAAACTACAGCGTAGCAACACCTGCAAATTGGAAAGATGGAGAAGATGTGGTGATAGCCCCTGCAATTAAGGACGAGGATATTCCGGCAAAATTCCCCAAAGGGCATACTAGAATAAAACCATATTTAAGAACAACGCCTCAACCGAATAAATAGGTTAATCATTATTATTAAAAGTCCTCCCTTACATACTGATATGGAAAGGGAGGACTTTTATTTTCTATCCGTTTATTCAAAAAATAGAGTAATTTAGCGGGTCGATTTAATATACACAGCTGAAAAGTCTCCATACCGTTAATGCTTTTATGTCGGATATAAAACAAAATCAAACGCCAGAAGGTAACCAGTTATTTCCGGTTTTTTTGAAGCTCGAACACTTACATGTTTTAATTATTGGAGGCGGGAACATTGGCTTTGAAAAGGTTACAGCTATTGTAAATAATAGCCCGCATACTAAAGTTAAATTGGTGGCAAAAACAATTGTCCCTGAAATAGTTGCTTTGAAAAAACAATTTCATAAACTCACGATCATTGAAAAGGATTATGAAGTAAGTGATTTAGATGGCGTTGATATAATAATAGCAGCAACAGGCGACAAGCACTTAGCGAAACAAATACGCAACGATGCACATGAAAAAGGTCTATTGGTGAACGTTGCAGATACACCCGATCTATGTGATTTTTATTTAGGTTCTATTGTTCAAAAAGGCGATTTGAAAATTGCAATCTCTACCAATGGTAAATCACCAACGTTGGCAAAACGATTGAAAGAAGTTTTCAATGAAAGCCTTGATGAAAAGGACTTGCAAGAAACGATTAATCATCTTGGCAAATTTCGTAATCATTTAAAAGGTGATTTTGCCAATAAAGTAAAAGAGTTGAATGAGCTAACGAGTGTATTGGTTGACAAAAAAAGCAAAGACAAGTACAATATAAAACAGCGACTTTACATTGTTACACTTTATTCGTTATCTGTTATTTCAATCATGTTATTGGGGCATCTATTCTTTACCTTGTTACCACTTACAACTATCAGCAACTTTTTTTCTACAGCAGCCTCAAGTATTGATTCTTCAATTTTGATTTATGTTTTAGGAGGTGCCATTGCTCAAATGATTGATGGGGCACTGGGTATGGCTTATGGTGTAAGCGTTACTACTTTTTTAATGAGTTTAGGTATTCCAGCTATTACTCCTGCAGTTGCCAGTGCCAGTATGCATGCTGCCGAGATATTTACAACAGGGACTTCTTCGTTAGTGTATCTGAAACTTAAAAATGTAAACAATAAATTATTCCGCACCCTTTTAGTTCCTGGTGCTATTGGTGCTATTATAGGAGCTATCACTATTTCAATTTTTAGTAAGGACTATGTTGCATTTGTTAAACCTATTGTAGCTGTTTATACTTTAACGCTTGGTATATTAATTATTCGAAAAGCATTAAATATGCACATTAAAACGCGCAAAAGAATTAAACGTATTAAACCAGTTGCATTTTTTGGAGGTTTGCTTGATTCGATCGGTGGAGGTGGCTGGGGCCCAATTGTTACTACTTCGTTAATTGCGGGTGGCAGACATTTCAGATATGCTATCGGTTCTTCGCACGTTGCTAAATTTTTTGTAGCCTTAATAAGCACTATCACTTTTATTTCTGTGATAGGATTAAGCCACTGGCACATTATTTTTGGTTTGGTAATAGGTAGTATGGCCGTTGCTCCTTTTTCTATTTATCTTTCAAACAAAATCTCCAATAAGTGGGGATTAATATTGGTTGGAATGGTTGTTATTATTGTTAGTTTGAGAACATTTTTTATGGTCTTTTTCAAATGATAAAAAATGACTTCGAAAAAGCCATCCTTTAAAGAAGCATTAAAATTCTGGACAAAACTCGGTTTCATCAGTTTTGGCGGCCCTGCAGGACAAGTTGCAATTATGCATGAATATCTTGTCGAAAAAAAGAAATGGATAAGTGATAGTAAATTTTTACATGCACTTAACTATTGTATGTTATTGCCCGGTCCTGAAGCACAGCAGTTGGCAATTTACATTGGATGGTTATTGCATGGTATAAGGGGAGGTTTAGCAGCAGGTATTTTATTTGTACTTCCATCCATGTTTATTTTGCTTGGCATGAGTGCTGTTTATGTTACGTTTGGTAGTATTCCATGGATTTACGCAATGTTTGCAGGTTTAAAACCGGCGGTAATTGCCATTGTTATTCTTGCACTTATAAAGATTGGAAAAAAATCATTGTTATCTACATTCCACTACGTTATTGCATTATCTGCTTTTATCTGCATTTTCTTTTTTGATGTTCCTTTTCCTTTAATTATTTTGGGAGCTATTGTTGTAGCATCAATGTTGAGAAAATTTGCACCCAATATTTTCTCTATAAACAATAAAAAGCAAGAACAAAAAGCTCCTGACGAGAGCGAATATTACATCAATAAAAATACGGTTACCGATGATATAGGCTTTAAACCTTCCCGCTTTTGGAAACAAGTGGGCGTAGCATTTTTACTTTGGTTTATTCCTGTCATTGTATTTTATTTATGTAGCAATGATTTTGAATTTTGGAAAAAACTATCCTTGTTTTTCACCAAAGCAGCCTTTGTAACCTTTGGCGGAGCATATGCGGTATTGCCTTATGTGGCGCAAATAAGCGTTGAAGAATTTCATTGGCTCAACAATTTTCAAATGATGGATGGTCTGGCGCTTGGCGAAACCACTCCCGGTCCATTAATTATGGTGCTCAGCTTTGTTGGTTTTATAGCAGGATACAATCATTTTGGAGGTTCGCTGTTAATGGGTAGCATAGGACTTATAGCTACGACATTTTATACCTTCGTTCCTAGTTTCCTTTTTATTTTTGCGGGAGCACCTATCATTGAGCGAACACATGAAAACAAAAAAATAAAAGAAGTACTTGGTATTGTAACAGCGGCAGTAGTTGGTGTTATTTTTAATCTTGCCATCTATTTAAGCAAAGTCGTTATTTTTCCTATTAATATTTCATTTGCAACAGTTGATTATCTTTCCTTTATTTGGATTATAATATCATTTGTTGCTATGTATAAGTTTAATATCAATATGATTGTGTGGATATTCATTAGTGCTGCTTTTGGGCTTTTACACTATTTAGTTGAATTGTAATATTTATGCATCTACTATATCTGCTGATTTTTACTCTCAATTTATATTGTTTATGTAATTTGACAGAAGGTTTTATATCTCATGTAGTGATTTCCATCTAAGATTTTCAATAGTTAAGAGAAATTAATTTATAAGGGCTATAATAGCACATACATTTGCATACCAAACGGTCGGTTTTAATCGTTTGCATTTTGAAAAACAATTAACATGAATGACTCAAAAGAACATATTTTGCTGACTTCTTTAAATCTTTTTCTTCAGAAAAATTTTAAAGAAGTAACAATCAAAGAAATTGTTGAAATAACAGGGCTGTCAAAAGGTGCATTCTATCATTATTTTCAAAGCAAGGAACAATTATTTGAAGAGGTGATGGAGCATTTTTTTACGGATTTAATTATTACTGATTATTCTAAGTTTTCAAAGGATTCATTACTTCAATTTTATACCGACTGCTTAAAGGAAAAAAACAAAAAGAAGGATGCGTCGAAAATGATAAATAATAGTAAAGAAAAAACATTTACTGCCAATCATTACTTTTTAATTTTTGATGCGATGAAAATGTTGCCTGCATTTAAAAGACAACATGCAAAGCAACAAGAGGAAGAGTTGAATGCCTGGACGCAGATAATTAGTACAGCCAGAAAGAAAGGAGAAATCAACTCTGAAATGAGCAATGATGAACTTGCAAAACTCTTTATTTATTCCGGAGATGGTGTGGGAATTAATTGCATTATGGCCGGTAATTATAATGTAGCGGCAAAAGAAAAAAAAACACTTTGGGATGGATTGTATAATACAATAAAAAAATAATTTCAATCTTTTAAAAAAAAACATACCGAATAGTCGGTTTAAAAAACAAATAAAATGGAGCAGGAATCGAAAAATAAAAAATCAAAGGGATTGGTAGTGCTTGGAATAATAGCTATTGTAGTAGTTGTTGCAGGTACAGCCTATTTTGTAAGTGGTTCGTCTTATGAAACAACTGATAATGCGCAATTAGACGGTAATATTGTGCCGATACGTTCAAGTGTTACAGCTTTTATAAAGGATATCCGTTTTGACGATAATCAAATAGTGAAACAGGGTGACACGCTGATAGTATTTGATGCAGAAGAATTAAAAGCAAAACTTACTCAGGCTGAGGCCGCACTGGAAAATGCAAATGCAAATTTACGTTCCATAGAAAACAGAGCTTCTGCCAGTACGGAAAATGTTATTGCTTCGCAAGAAACTGCCGAGTTTGACAAACAAGGTATTACATCTGCAAAAATAAAACTGGAAAAGGCTCAAACCGATTTCAACAGAATTGTTGAGCTTCAAAAAGTGAAAGCGGCTACTCAACAGCAATTTGATAATGCCCAAGCCGATTTGCAGCTTGCAAAATCTGAATATGCTAAAACCGTAAACAAACAAAAGTCTTCAGTATCTTCTTCGCTTGGTTTAAAAGCGGAGGCAAAGTCAGAACAAAATCAGGTTGATTTGGCAAAAGCGGAAATAAAACAACGTGAAGCCGAACTTATTCTGGCAAAAAAACAACTGTCGTACGCAACAGTAATTGCCCCGTGTAACGGTATTGTGAGTAAAAGAGCCATTCAGAAAGGACAATATGTTTCGTCAGGACAATCTTTGTGTGTGGTAATTGATAATGAACACTACTGGGTAAGTGCCAATTTTAAAGAAACTCAATTGGAAAAAATAAAAATAGGAAGCGAAGTGGAAATAGAATTAGATGCCTATCCTGATTTAAAATTGACTGGGAAAGTAGAATCCTATTCAGGTGCTACCGGTGCTAAGTTTTCATTATTACCTGCTGATAATGCCACCGGAAACTTTATCAAAATTACACAGCGTTTTCCTATACGGATTTCCATTGACAATTTTCCTAAAGATAAAACTACAGAGTTATTTCCCGGATTAAGTGTTTTTGTAAAAGTTAAAGTAAAGTAAGATGGGTACGCCTGCTGTAAAAGAACAAGAAGATGTATATCCTAAAGGTGCTGCCAAGTGGATTCTTATAGGCACTGCAATATCTTGTGCTATACTTGAATTAATTGACACAACCGTGGTGAATGTCGCCTTGCGTGAAATAAGCGGAAATATAGGTGCAACCACTACCGAAATTGCTTGGGTAATTACGTCCTATGGTATTGCCAATGTTATTGTTATTCCGCTTTCAAGCATGTTATCCAATTTGTTTGGAAGAAAGGTGTATTTTACTTCCTCCGTAATCATATTTACATTTTCGTCATTAATGTGTGGCTTGTCCACCAATTTATGGACACTTGTATTTTGGCGGTTTATACAAGGTTTAGGAGGTGGAGGTCTTTTATCAACAGCGCAATCAATTATTCTAGGTGCATTTCATCCAAAAGATGCAGGTACAGGGATGGCTATTTTTGGTGTGGGTATTATTTTAGGGCCAACATTCGGACCTGTATTGGGAGGATATATTACCGATAATTTTTCATGGCACTGGATATTTTTTATTAATGTTCCAATCGGTTTTTTGGCTGCTATTTTATCCTGGAATTTTGTAACAGATTTAGCAGGTGTAACAAAGCCTTCTAAAATTGATTGGTGGGGAATTTTTTTCTTGACAGTTGGTATAGGCTCGTTACAATATGTATTGGAAGAAGGAGGCATTAAAGATTGGTTTGAAAGTGAGGAGATTATTTTCTTTTTTATTATTGCTTTAATAGGTATTGTCGCTTTTATTATCAGAGAGTTATCCATTGATTTTCCGGCGGTAAATCTTCGCTTGTATAAAAGTTTTAATCTGGCAATGGGTAACATTATGAATATGGTTGTAGGCTTGGTAATTACAGGCTCTGTTTTTATTTTTCCTTTATTTACTCAGGTATCATTGGGCTGGACAGCAACACAAACCGGAGCCTTTATGATACCGGGAGCTATGGCAACCGCTGTTGGAATGATTGCCGTAAATAAAATTGTGAGTGCCGGAACAAACCCTAAAATTGTTATTCTTATAGGTTTGGCAATGATGTCATCTTTCCTGATCCTTATGTCTTTTTCAGGACCCGATTCTAACAGTAGTAACTTTTTTTGGCCCTTCATTTTACGCGGTGTTGGTGCCGCCTTTATGATGATGCCCATACTCACCCTGGCTGTTGCAGGTTTAACAGGAAAAGACTTGGCGCAAGCTACAGGTTTATCAAACATGCTTCGTCAGTTGGGAGGAGCTATTGGAGTGGCATTGATAAACATTTACCTCGATCATCAAAATGCCGATATTAAAAATAATATGGTGGCAAATGTTTCTGAGTATAGTTCAATGACTACCGAAAGATTAGCCTCATTTTCTCAAACATTTTTATCAGCCGGCTATAGTACCGATGATGCAGCACAAACAGCCAACATTATGGTGGATAACATGGTTAGCAAACAACAATTGTTGCTGAGTTATGATCACGGTTTTATGATGCTCGGACTGGCAGTGCTATTGTGTACACCTGTTATATTATTGATCAGATACAAAAAAGGAGAAAAATTAGAAGCTGTTAGCGACCATTAATCAAAAAGAGAAAAAACGAACAATGAAAAAAATACTATTAATGCTGCTGTCTTTTATCAGTATTGCAGGACATGCACAAGAAAAAATCAGTAATTTAACTATCACCATGCAGCAAGCTATTGACATGGGATTGAAAAATCGGTACGATGTTCAGTCACATAAGTATAACATTGCAATTGCTGACAATAAAATTAGCCAAAGTAAAAAAGAATGGATGCCTGATGTTTCCGGTTCGGGTAATGTGCGTTATAGTCCGCAAATACAAGGCACTTATATTCCGGGAGGATTTCTGCCCGGTTACTCTGCAGAAATCGTGTCTCTTGGCGCTCACAGCACTTCTATTTATGGGCTCGACCTCAATCAAAATATTTTTAAACCTGCAATTATTACTGATGTAAAAATTGCCAAAAATAATTTAGAGCTGGAAAAGGAAAAAAACAAGCAGGATGAAAATAATATTAAAGAACAAATTCTTTTAGCCTATTTGAACGCGATATTAAAAGAATTACAGCTTTCGGTTGCGAGGGATGATGAACAGCGATATAAAGAATATACCGAAATAGCCGAAGGTCAAATGAAACTTGGTACTGTGGTAGAAAACGATTATTTAGTGTCAAAACTAAATTATGAGAATGCTAAAGTTGAAACATTAAAAGCAAAACAAAATCACGACTTAGCTTTGGACAACATCAAATATCAGTTAAATATACCTGTTGAAGCACAATTGACTTTATCTGATAATATAAATTCTTTAGAGGCATTAAGTAACCAGCTTTCGGTAAAGGGTGATGTAACTAACCGCACAGAAATTAAACAACTACTTTTGCAGCAAGAAGGTAATAAATTATTGATAACTAAAAGCAAACAAAATGCATTGCCCTCAGTATCCTTATATGGTAATTATTCTCAGCAGTATTTGAGTAATAACTTTGATTATTCTTTGCGCCAATGGTGGAGCCCTTTTAACTACGTTGGTTTAAAAGTAAGTGTGCCTATAACTGCTAATTTTAAAAACAACAATACTATTCAGGAGCATCAATTCAAATTATTACAAAGCGATTTGGATTTAAAACAAAAAACAGCAGATATTAATTATGAAATCCAAAAAGTGTCTGCCGAATTAAGCAATGCTATGCAGAATATGCAAGCCACTAAAAGTAATTATGAATTATCAAAAATTATTTATGAAAATCAAAAACAACAATACAATTTAGGTTCGTTGCTCTATAGTAATTTGTTAGATACAGATAAATCACTGAAAATTACTGAACAAAATTACATCAGATCGGTATATGATTATTTGGTGGCGAATGTTAACTATCAAAAAGCGATAGGTAATTATTAATGGTTAAAAATGCTCAAACTCAAAGGGGGCGTTCTGCAATACTCACTCTTGCTGGACTACTTTTTGAAAATTGCTGAAAGATAAAGAGGTTAAATAATTATCTTACCCAATACCAAATGATATTTGGATTTGGATTTCCGCTACAGTTGATATATGGTGCAGGACTCCACCCGGAATTAGCAATTAATGTACCCCACCACTCATTATTAGGATCATGACTGGTTGTTATTATTCCGGATGCACCTGAGGAATAATACGGCATACGAGCTTCAATACCATCATCACAATAATTCCATGTTCCAAACTTTGTATTAAGTGTAATATCCGTATTACTATTGGAGGTACTTACAAAACTATAAACTGAATCTGCAGTCCAAATGCCTCCCCAAGTTCCTCTTGTTGTTGCATCCATCATATATTGAAAGCCGGACGGGCTTTTTTTAATATAATCGGCATAGGATATTATAGAATAATTTGAACTGATTGTAGGGCTATTTTCATTTCTAAGTAATGCATTTGTGCCATCCCAACCCGATGAAAGATTATTGGTCATGATCAATGTCCAACCTCCTCCGTCGGTGGTCATATCTGCATAAATTTGAAAAGGGCTACCTCCGTTTATATTAATATTTTTAATCCAATATAAACCGTCTGTTGAACTTGGATATGCTTGTTTTATTGCATAGGCACTGCTGGATGCGGAAGCAGGAGTTGAGCCATCATATACAATAGGTGCTCCGTTTACCCAATTGCTGGCATTTCCGGTAAGTGTAAAATTATTAAGTGTTCCATTATTGGCATTACTTGTTTTATCCGTAAGTGAGGTAATGCTGGCATTATTGGCAAAGGGAACCCCCTGATTAAAATTAAAGTAGGCAATTAAACCGGATTCAGTTCCTGATAATTCACGGTACATTGAACTTTGAATTTCAGTCGCCGTTTTTGCTGTGTTCCAAATCCTTAATTCATCAAAAATTGCATTTGCATAAGGATCACCCCAATTACTTTTTCCAATGTAGCAATTATTACGTGTTATATTTGCTGGTGGTGTTGAAAATGTAGACGTCCCAGAGGCAACACCATTAATGTAAATGGTTGCAGTGGTGCCGTTTAAGGTAGCTGCAATGTGTGTCCATTGATTTAAATTAATGGCTTGATTCGCCTCAAATTGAGCTCCTTCCACATAAAATCCGGGGGCGCCACTCGTTCCATAAGTATAACTTAATAGAACATTATCGCTTCCTGCACCGTTTCCAAAATCAATAATCCTTGCCCAGTTTGCAAAATTTCTGGGATAAACCCAACATTCAATTGTAAAATCTCCATTAAAATAAACACCTGAAGGTAACGATACATAATCATTTGTTCCGTCAAAGCTGAGTGCAACACCATAATTTAGTCCACCATTTCTGCTTACTCCCGAAGTTCCTATTGCACCATTTTGATTAACAAAATTTGCTAATACACCTGTTATTTGGCCATTAGGACTAACACCTTGAGCAGATATATAATTTGAAATAACGATACTTATAAACAGACAAAGAATCTTTTTCATACATCTACAAGATTAATAGTAATAATCAAATTGAATTCTATCGCTTGCAGATAAGTTGTAAGAACCATTGTTTGCGGGTATATATGTTAATGTTGTACCTGAAATGCTATAGGCAGTGTTACTGATACGAATACCATTTATGTACATTTTGACTTTACTATTAGGAGATGGTGTTTGTGTTAGCGTAAAACTTGTTTGTGATGCAGTTGCCGAAGTTTCATCTGCAACTTCTCTGACCTGTACACTTGACCATGAGATAACGCCTGCACCGTTAGTTGTAAGAATCATACCCGCTGTTCCATCAGTATTTGGATATGTAACTGCACCAGTGGTTAGTTTTCCACTTGTGTTTACAGATGTAACGTTCGTGTTCCCTAATTGGATTTTGTTACTTACATCTACTATTGCATTATACCCAATTGCAGTTGAATTGATTAATGAGGAATTACTAGCGTCCGAATTTTTTCCAATAAAAGTATTATCATTACCTGAAATATTACTATCGCCTGCTTGCGCGCCTAATGCGCTATTTCCTGAACCGGTAGTGTTGATTAAAACGTGGTTACCAACACCTGTGTTATCTGTTCCTGTTATGAGACCTAGCATAGCCTCAGCTCCAACAGAAGTATTAGCATTTCCAGAAGTTAATGATGGCATATTAAAATAGCCAACAGAAGTATTATTATCAAAACTAGTTCCTGAATAAGAAAGCATTGCGTTATACCCTATTGCTGTATTTCTTGTTCCCGTCCCAGTTCCTAAGCTAGTTCCTAAAGCAATGTTTTGACCGTTTTGTCCACTGCCCAAGCCTAAATAAACACCATTTGCTGAAATTGCATTAGTAAATGTTGCAGTTGTCCCAATTAAATTTCCGGTCAGAGTTCCGCCTGACAGCGGAAGATAATTATTATTGTTTGAAGTTATTTCATTTCTCACAAAAGCAGTAGTTGCAACTTGATTGGTATTTGTTCCGGAATTCGCAGTTGGGGCCGTTGGGATACCTGTTAATGCGGGAGAACTAATAGGAGCCTTTAAATTTTCGGCATTCGTAGCTCTTGTAATTTCATTGTTTAATCCCGTTTGCTGTTTGTTTATTCTTCTTGACAAAGATGCGGTATCGCTCTTAAAGCGCTTGTTTAGCATCGTGGCAGTATCGGATATGTTTAATTTTGAAATTTCTGCAGTGCTTGCTCGTGTTATTTCATTAGTTAGTTTAGTGTTTGTACTATTTATTCTTTTTGATAATGAAGTAGTATCGGTTGGACTACCACCATTTAGAGCATAGAACGCAAACGGAACAGCCATCAATTGCTGGGTTCCCATTTTTTTGAAATTAGTTCCTCCTTTTGTATCAATTGCTACCTCTAAAAAGTATTTATCAGCTCCCCAGGGGATATTGATAATAGATGTGTATTTAGAGGAACTTGTAACACTTCCGTGACCAATAATCAAATTAATTAGTCCGGACGCATCCGTGTTTGTAATTTGACTTTCTTCATATACAATTGAACCCATTGAGTTCCCTTTTAAAATGGAAAAGAGTACATTAATTTGTTTGTCAGGTAAAACGTTTCCTGAAATATCCATTCCTGGAATTTCTGCACCATTTTCGTCAACAATAACGGCTTGGTAATTTATTCCGTCAAATGATTGAGCGAATAAATGAAACTGAAATAAAACTAAGGCTGATAAAAGGAATATGTTTTTTTTCATAGGAGGTAATGTTTCTATTTGTTGTCAGCTATGTTAGTAATAGCTTTAAAATTTATAGGAATGAGTAAAAACGTTTATTATTGTTAATAATGGATTATCACAATATGTTAGGTTTAAATCGTGCTTGATGTGAGTTTAATTGAATAGTAAAACCTAGTTTAAAGAAAACTGCTTTATTGAAAAGTCGTTGATTTGAACCTTGATCTAATTGATAAAGTCCATTTGATTTAGCACATTCAACAAATATGGAAGTAACGTTCGTAATAGAATAAGATGCTCCAATAAAGGCGTTAATTCCACAATCATTTTTTTTGATGGAATTATTTTTTTTTATATCGTAAAAATCTGCGCCAATAGTTTGGTTTGCACTTGATAAATACGCTCCGTACAATGAAGCTCCTAAATAGGCTTTTACTTTGCTTATCTGTAAAGCGTATCCTCCTCCCAAATTTAAGTCCGCATAGTTTAAGTTCCACGAAATTTCCTGAGAGTTAAAAACCGAATATGCCCCCATTTGTTTGTAGCCCAATTCACCCCTTACAAAAAAATTATTGTCAAATGCCTTTTGGTAATTTAATGCGTAAGCGTTATTTAATACTGCTTTTATAGTATTATCCTTAACACCCTGGGAGTTTGTGAAATTAAAATTGGAATAAGATTTAGAAAGGACTATCGACAAATAATCCTGAGCAAAACTGTTGCAGGTTATAAAAAGAACAGATACGGTTAATAATTTTCTCATTTAATTACAATAAATTTAAGTGTACAACAACTGCCATCTTCATATAAAATTTTAATAAAATATTCACCAGAAATAAAATCAACTGCCGACAATGCTAGTTTATCTATAGTTATATTTTTTTCGAAATAAATGACCTTTCCGAGTATATCACAAATCCAAATATTGTAAGATTTTGTTGTAAGAGGAACGTTCAAAACAGCATCCGTGACAATTGGATTCGGAAATAATAAAAGTTGACAGTTTGCACTTGATTTTATATTGGAAAGGATAATAGGAGGCTGCTGAAATCCTTGCCGGAAGGTGATTTTATTACCACTGAAGTTGGCTGTATTGGAGGATTGACCGGATGTTTGTTGTATACTGTTACCTTCAACATACATTGAATTGCCCCACGAATTGACCGATTGTCGTTTAATTGATTGAGAGAACAAACTTGTGTTCGTCTCCAATAAAATAATTAAATAAAAAAGTAATTTTTTTTTTCAAATCGTTTATAATAATTGATTAGAATCAAATTATGACAGCGATGTGATACGAATAGAAAGAAAATAGGTTTCACAAAAATGATGTGATATATTATTTGAGGGATTAGTCTTATCTTATTTTATACCTGCCAATAGAGAGCTACAGCCATTGTCGGAATATTTCATTATTTCGAAATTTTCGGATTAATTGGGTTAAGATTAATTACAAAAAAACATGACACTAAATTTTAAGTGTATGATATGAATAGTGTAATATGCTTTTTCAGTTTACATAATCAACATTCCACCATCTACAACAACTGTACTTCCAGTCATGTAATTAGAAGCATCGCTTGCAAGGAACAAGGCCGCATTTCCAATCTCTTCAGGTTCACCCATGCGTTGCAAGGGCAACATTTTCATAAATTGTTCGGTTTGAGCTTTCATTGCTTCTTCTTGTTCTTTGGTCATGGCGGGCCCCCCCATTTTTTTTGTTCCCGGAGTATTTACTCCTCCTGGAGCAATGTCATTTACTGTAATGTCATATTTCCCCACTTCTTTCGCAAATGCTTTGGTAAGCATGCGTACACCACCTTTTGAAGAATCGTATGGTGATAAATTTCCAGTTGGTTTTAAACTATCAACAGAGGAAATATTAATTATTTTACCTCCATGTTTTTTTGAAATCATTGTATTTACAACCAGTTTAGAAAGAAAAGCAACCGCTTTTAAATTTAAGTTTTGTGTTCTATCCCATAACTCTTCTGTCAATTCAGTTACCGGCATGTATTTATATATGCCGGCATTATTCACTAAAATGTGAATATCGCCAAATGCATTTAATGTTTTTTCAATAACAGTAACAAGGTTGCTGGTTACGCTTAAATCCACTTGCAAATAATCGGCTTTAGCACCAAGTGCTTTTAGTTCGTAAAGTGTGCCTTGTGCTTCTTCAACAGATACCATGTCGGCAATCATTATGTTGGCACCGGCTTCGGCTAATCGCAAGGAAATGCCTTTTCCAATGCCCATTGCACCGCCTGTTACAATGGCTGTTTTTCCTGTTAAATTAAATAGTTGTTGGATCGTTTTCATAGTTAAAATGTTTTAAGTGTAACTTCTTAATCACCCTCTTCAAATTGGAGGGTGCGAAGTTCAATGGTTAGTAAAAAAATTATTTTATAAAATTATTAAAATCAGTGTCATCAGAATTCTATTTATATTCATTCGTTCTGTTTTTTTCAGCGATCGCAATATTTTCAATTCCTGTAATCAATGCATCGGGATTGAAGGAAATGCTATCAATACCATTTTCCACTAACAATTGCGCGTATTCGGGATAATCACTCGGAGCTTGCCCGCAAAGCCCTGTGTGTGTTGATGTTTTTTTTGCTTTGGCCAGTGTCATTTCAATCAATTGCATTACCGCAGGGTCAAACGGACTAAATATGTCACTTAATAATTCTGAATCGCGGTCGGCTCCCAAAGTCAACTGTGTTAAGTCATTTGAACCAATAGAAAAACCATCGAAGTATTTGGCAAATTCTCCGGCAAGTATTGCATTGCTTGGTATTTCAATCATTACGTATAATTCAAGTCCGTTTTCTTTTCTTTTGAGTCCGGAGGCATTCATTACTTCAATCACTTTTTGTGCTTCGGTGACGGTTCTGCAAAAAGGAATCATTAATTTGATATTGGTAAATCCCATTTCGTTTCGCACCTTCTTCATGGCTTTACATTCCATTTCAAACGCGTCCTTATATAAAGGATGGTAATAACGTGATGCACCTCTAAAACCTATCATCGGATTTTCTTCATCGGGCTCAAACTGTTTACCACCAAGTAAATTGGCATATTCGTTCGATTTAAAATCACTCATCCTAACGATTACTTCTTTAGGATAAAATGCAGCAGCCATTTTTGCTGTTGCTTCTGCTAATCTATCAATAAAATATTCTTCTTTGTTTTTGTATTGAAAGGTTATGGTATTAATTTTTTCTTTTATTGTTGAGTCGGTGATTTTTTCGAAGTGTTTCAGCGCCATAGGATGGATGCCAATGGTATTGCTGATGATAAACTCCATGCGCATAAGACCAACCCCATCGTTCGGAAGTAATGAATTGGCAAATGCTTCGTCGGGATGTGCAAGAATAAGCATCACTTTTGTTTTTGTTTTTTTGATAGAAGAAATATCAATTTCTTTTTCTTCCCATTTTAACAAACCGTCGTAAACTATTCCTGTATTGCCTTTAGCAGTAGATACGGTGATTGTTTGTCCGTCTTTAATCGTTTGAGTGCCAGTTCCTGTTCCCACAACGGCAATAGCACCTACTTCACGTGCAACAATTGCAGCGTGAGAAGTCCGTCCGCCCTGATCAGTAATAATGGCGGTTGCTTTTTTTAACACCGGATCCCAGTCAGGGTCGGTGCGTTCGGTAACCAGTATTTCTCCTGCATTTAATTTTGCAATCTCCAATGGAGAATGGAGTATTCGTGCTTTTCCGGAAACTATTTTGTTTCCAAGCCCGGCACCCGAGCATAGTTTTGCTCCTTTATCAAGTAAAGTATATTGTTTAAAAACAGTTTGTTTTTTATTGCTATGAACCGTTTCGGGACGAGCTTGCACAATGTATATTTTGTTGTTTTCTCCATCCTTTGCCCATTCAATGTCCATATGGCGTTTGTAATGATCTTGAATAGTGCATCCCCAGTTTGCCAGCTGTTTTATTTCTTCGTCATTTAAAATGTATGTATTTCTTTTTTCTATGGCAGTATCGGTATTTATAATAGCATCTTCAGGTTTTACAATTTCGTTTATGTTTTTAGAAGAATATATCATAGTTTTTAATTTACTGCCCAATTTGTGAGCAATAATGGGCTGTTGTACCTTATTCAAAAAAGGTTTGAATACTAAAAATTCATCAGTATTAACAGTTCCTTGCACTACGTTTTCTCCCAAGCCCCAGGCGCCTGAAACCAATACTGCATTTTCAAAACCACTATCAGGATCCAATGTAAACATCACTCCCGAACTTGATAAATCAGAACGTACCATCACCTGCACACCTATTGACAAGGCTACTTTCATATGGTCAAAACCATTGTCAACACGATACTTTATAGCTCTGTCTGTAAACAAAGATGCGTAACAACGCTGACAGGCTTTTATTAAATTATCGTTGCCTTTTACATTTAAAAATGTTTCTTGTTGACCTGCAAAACTCGCATTGGGTAGGTCTTCGGCGGTGGCACTGCTGCGAACAGCCAACGTTTTTTCTAAGCCTAAACGTACAGTAAGAAGTTTGTTCGCTTCAATAATTTCATCTTTCAAAACCTGTGGAAATGAGGCTTCCATCATTAATTTTCTAGCCTTTTCACCTACTTCCGAAAGGTTATTGAATGTTTTTACATCCAATTGTGAAAGATCTTTTCCTAATTCGAGTACTAACTTGTTATGATTTAATAATTGCCAGTATCCTTCGGAAGTAATAGCAAATCCATCAGGTACAGCAATACCTTTTGATGAAAGTTGTGAAAACATTTCTCCAAGAGATGCGTTTTTTCCGCCTACGCTTGGAACATCAGTGATTCTTATGTCCGAAAATGGTTTTATGAAGATCATACTTCTTTTCTGTTTATTGCCATCGATCAGATTTATTATTCAAATACTACTTCAATAAGCACTTGTAAGATTACTAGATCCAATCACCATATTATATGATGCGCATCACTAAAAGCAATGATTTTTGTCAGTTAAATAAATTTAAGGTGAATAAAAATTTTCAATTTAACTTACTTAATAAGGGTTTCACAAGTATTTCTATTAATGGATACAATGTGACTCTTCTCAAAAAAACTTACCTTTATGAAAAAAAGACGAATATGATTCCTAAAGAATTTGAAATTACCGTACCGTATCTTCAGGATACTTACTTGGTAAACGGAGAATTGAAAAAATGGACAGGTGATACAACACCTGTATTGTCAACCATTTCATCTACCGAAAACTACAGGCCAACATTATTAGGAAGTGTACCCTCAATGGGTGAAGCTGAGGCCAACGAAGTGACTGCTGCTGCTGTTGCGGCATATGACAATGGACAAGGCTTATGGCCAACCATGAAAGTAGCGGATCGGATAAAGTGCATGAGTGATTTTTTAAAACAAATGAAAACCAAGCGCAGCGAGGTGGTTAAATTTTTAATGTGGGAAATCGGAAAATCATTGCCTGATTCTGAAAAAGAATTTGACCGTACAACTGAATATATTTACGATACAATTGAAGAATACAAAAAGCTGGACAGAGACAGTGCTCGTTTTATAAAAAATCAGGGTGTTAATGCTATGGTTCGTCGTGGGCCTATTGGAGTGGTGTTATGCCTTGGGCCATATAATTATCCATTGAATGAAACGTTTGCATTGTTGATTCCAGCCATTATCATGGGAAATACGGTCATATTCAAACCTGCGAAGCATGGTATTTTAGTAATCTCTCCTTTGTTAGAGGCTTTTAGGAGTTCATTTCCGAAAGGGGTAATAAATATTGTGTATGGTAAAGGTCCGGAAGTGGCTTCACCAATAATGCGCTCCGGAAAAATTTCTGTTTTAGCATTGATTGGTAACAGCAAATCGGCAATAGCTCTGCAAGATCAGCATCCAAATAAAAACAGGTTGCGAACAGTTTTAGGATTAGAAGCAAAAAATCCTGCCATCATTTTACCTGATGCTGACCTTGATTTAACAATACAGGAATGTATTACAGGAACACTGTCTTTTAACGGACAACGTTGCACGGCGCTTAAAATTTTATATGTGCACGAATCGATTGCTGATGAATTTAATAAACGTTTTGCTGAAAAAATTGATGCGCTTAAATTTGGAAATCCATGGGAGCCATCGGTGTTTTTAACTCCTTTGCCCGAAAAAGAGAAACCCGCTTACATACAAGGATTGATTGATGATGCTATGAATAACGGCGCAAAAATAATTAATAAAAATGGCGGTAAGCATTTTGAAAATTACATTTTTCCTGCATTGTTATTTCCAATAAACAAAAATATGCGAGTATATCACGAAGAGCAGTTTGGTCCTGTTGTTCCCGTTTTAACGTTCAAAGATATTCAGGAACCGTTGCACGATATGGCAGAATCCAATTACGGACAACAGGTAAGTTTATTTGGCAAAGATATTAATACAATTGCGCCTCTCATAGACACATTGGTAAATTTGGTTTGCAGAGTAAATCTGAACAGTGCCTGCCAACGTGGTCCGGATATTTATCCATTCACAGGACGGAAAGATTCGGCTGTTGGAACTTTAAGTATTTACGATGCATTGCGCTCATTTTCCATCCGAACATTTGTTGCTTCAAAAGACAATGCTTATAACAATGAAATTTTGCAAGCCTTGTTAAATAGCAAAGAATCAAACTTTATCAATACGGATTACATATTGTAAAGAATACCATGAATAAATAAAAATAGTTGTGCATTCAGGGCTATTTAAAATTCGATTATGGATTCATTAACACATATCATATTGGGAGCAGCTATTGGAGAGGCTGTTCTTGGCAGAAAGATAGGACGTAAGGCGATGCTTTGGGGTGCTATTGCAGATACCATTCCTGACTTTGATGTATTCACTTCGCCCTGCGTTACACATGCGCAGCAACTGATGATTCACAGAGGAATTACGCATTCGTTTTTGTTTGCAATTGTTGTTTCGTTTTTATTAGGACGATTATTTTACCAGTTGAGTAAAAATACGAATGTGAGTAAAAAGGATTGGACCTTATTATTTTTTTTAGGAATGTTCAGCCATGATATTATTGATGCCATGACTTGTTATGGAACGGGCTGGTTTGAACCTTTCAGCAGTTACAGAGTTTCGTTTAACAACATTTTTGTTGCAGATCCTTTTTATACGCTTCCTTTTTTAATATGTGTGTTAGTTGCACTGATAGCTAAAAAAGGCTCAGCTACACGCGTAAAATGGAACAAAGCGGGATTAATAATCAGTACATTTTATTTGGTTTTTACAATCATTAATAAAGGACATGTACATTCCATTGTTGAGCATTCATTAGAAAAGCAAAAAATTACACACTACGATTTTGTTACCACTCCTACGCCGCTCAATAATTTTTTATGGATGAGTTATGCCGCCGATAGCACAGGTTTTTGGTTTGGGTATTATTCTGTATTTGATAAAATGGATACTGTCAAGTATTATCATATCAATAAAAATGATGCATTATTAAAACCTTTTGAAAATGATCGCGAGGTGAAGATTTTAAAACAATTTTCAAAGGGATATTATTGCATAGAAAAAATGAACGATACAATCTGTTTTAATGACATTCGCTTTGGTCAGGTGGGTGGTTGGGATAAACCCGATTCTTCCTTTGTGTTTTCCTTTAAATTAAATAAAAATGCAGATAATTCAACAGCTTTAAACAGAGGTAAATTCAAAGAATCCTATTCAGAAGCTCTTTCATCATTAATTAATAGAATAAAAGGATATTAAATGGCTAAAACAGCAATAGTATTAGGTAGTACCGGTTTAATAGGCGGACATGTATTAGAATTGTTATTAAATGATACTGCGTTTGATAAAGTAAAAGTGTTTGTTAGAACGGCCTTAACCATTAGTCATCCTAAGTTGGAGCAGCACATGGTGGATTTTAATGATAGCACTAGTTTTGAAAAACTTGTTACCGGTGATGTTATCTTTTGTTGTTTAGGTACAACCATTAAAACTGCAGGTTCGCAGGAAGCATTTAAAAAAGTGGATTATGCATATCCCCTAGAATTTGCAAAAGCAGGAAAGCAAAATGGTGTAAAACAATATCTAATTATTTCTTCTATTGGCGCTACAATAGAGACTTCCAATTTTTACTTAAAAACCAAAGGCGAAATTGAAACGGCAATTAAAAATTTGAATTTTGAATCGTTTGTAATTCTTCGTCCATCCATGCTGTTGGGCAACAGAAAAGAAATTCGTGTGGGTGAAATTATAGGCAAAGTAGTTATGCAGGTGTTGTCATTTTTATTTATTGGGTCGCTCAAAAAGTACAAAGCCATACAGGCAAGTGTTGTTGCTAAAGCAATGGTAGAACAATCAAAAATAAGTCCCCAAGGTGTAACTGTATTGTTATCAGATAAAATACATGCCATTGGCAAAATGGATTAACTAAGAGCCTGTTTAAATTTTATTCAACAATAATTTTATAGCGGATAATTTCACCATAGTTTCAGAAGATTCAGCTAAAAGTTCATGATTTCTACATAACCTTCTATCATTATCGAACCAAGCAAATGTCCGTTCTATTACCCATCTTTTATTTATGGGCTTAAAGTTACTTTTTTCAGTATCAGTCCTCATTACCACTTTAATTAGGTAACCGTAAATTTGTTTAACATTATCGGCTAACTCTCCTCTATAGCCACCATCAGCAAGTATAACTTTAATACTGCATAAAAATTCTTTAATAATTCGCATTAAAAACAGAGCTGCTTTGCCATCATTTATATTTGCCACACACACCATAACAGCGATTAAAAATCCGTTTTTATCTACTATAGTATGTCGCCTAATCCCTTTTACTTTTTTATTGCCATCAATACCATTGAGGGCTCTGTTATTCCCCCAACGAACACTTTGACTATCCATAATACCTAAACTTGCCTCAGGGTTTTGCCCCATTTTTACTCGCACTTTACATCTTAGCTTTTCTAAGAGCAAATCGTAAATTTCTAACGTTGACCATTTACTGTAATAGTAATAAACGAGTTGCCATTTAGGGAAATTCACGGGAAGCATTCGCCATTGACAGCCTGTTTTTATCAGGTAATTAATCGCATTCCACATTTCTCGCAAATCGTGTTTACGTTTTCTTTCTGCAATATTTAAAGAACTTTTTATAAATTGCCACTGGGTATTAGTCAAATCGGTTGAATACATTTGTTTGAAGTTTTGGTACACAACAAATAAATTTGCTTATTCAATCGGTTTACTTTACCCTATAAGATTTCTTTCAACATAAATTTAAACAGGCTCTAAAATTAAACCACATAGAAACATAGTTTTATACGAAGTGAAAATTATGATCACTCAAAAATACCTGAACGAACTGACATATGAAATAATAGGAGCAGCCATTGAAGTTCATAAAATAATGGGTAGAGGACTGCTTGAAAGTGTTTATCATCAATGTTTAAAGGAGGAGTTATTGCATAGAAAAATAAATTTTTTAACAGAGATGAAAATCCCCGTACTTTATAAAAACAAAGAACTTGCAATAGACTTTAGGTGTGATTTATATGTTGAAGAATGTTTGGTAGTTGAGTTAAAGTCGGTGCAGGAAATGACTACCGTGTTTGAAGCACACTTTTAACCTATATGAAACTATTGAAATCTCCTAAAGGCATTCTAATAAATTTTAACTGTTCCAATATTTTTAAAGAAGGACAAAAAAACATATGTGAACGAATATTTTAGTCAATTACCAAAACATTAAAGGAATTCTATGTTTCTATGTGGTTTAAAAAATAATTACGATTCTACCTTCTCACCAATTTTTTATAGTGAACAAAAACATTAATCCATACCAAGCGGGCACTGCGGTAAAATACGGGCATAAGCAGCAATTGCAAAATAGCGAAGGTAATAATGAACGTGATTTCATCAAATCCCAGCAATACACACATCAATACAAAAACAAGAAGCCCCCAAATTACCGTTAGTCCGTAACTCACATACATGGCACCGTAATAAAATCCTGTTTCGCGTTCAAAGTCTTCACCGCAAACCGGACACTTTTTGTGCATCTTGTCAAACTTTTTCAAGTTATAAGGATTGGGTGTTTCAAAAAAATCGCCCTCATGACAACTCGGACATTTTGCATTGACAATACTGTATAACGTAGTTTCTTTAAAATTCATGATCAAATAATATTTTGCAACCAAAAGTAGTGAATTAAATTATTTACCTTTGCTGCCCCTAAATAATAAACATGATTTCAGTTAATTCAGTTACAGTGTCCTTTGGAGGATACGATTTATTTGATAACGTAAGTTTTTTAATCAATCCAAAAGACAGGGTGGGTCTGGCCGGTAAAAACGGTGCCGGTAAATCCACAATGCTTAAATTGCTTGCCGGCGTTCAAAATCCTACCAAAGGAGAAATATCAAAACCCAACGATTATAAAATCGGATACCTGCCTCAGGACATGATTCATCAGCATGGCAGAACGGTTTATGATGAAACCGCCACGGCGTTTGAGGAAATTCAACAACTGGAACAACGCCTGGAGGTGATTAATGAAGAATTGAATACAAGAACCGATTACGAAAGCGATGCTTATATGAACCTCATTACAGAGCTTACTGATATAAACAATCGTTTGGGCTATATGGGTGCGGAAAACAGGGATGAGGAGATTGAAAAAATATTAAAAGGATTGGGTTTTGAACGTACAGATTTTGCACGCCAAACAACGGAATTCAGCGGTGGATGGCGTATGCGTATTGAGCTGGCAAAGATATTATTGCGTAAGCCGGATATTTTACTGTTGGATGAACCTACCAATCACTTGGACATTGAATCCATACAGTGGTTTGAGGAAACGTTGGATAATTATGCGGGTGCCGTATTATTAATTAGTCACGATAAGCAGTTTCTGGATAATGTCACCACCAGAACTATTGAAATATCGAATCAAAAAATTTACGATTACAAAACCAATTACTCCCGTTATCTGGAGTTACGTAAAGAACGTAAGGAACAACAGGAAAATGCAGCCAAAAATCAGCAAAAAGTAATAGACCAAACAGAAGCCTTGATTGATAAGTATCGCGCTAAGGCAAGTAAAGCGGCCTTTGCACAATCACTTATTAAAAAGCTTGATCGTATGGAGATTGTTGAGGTGGATGAAAGCGATACAGCTGCTATGAGTTTCAGGTTTCCACCTCCTGCACCTTGTGGAAAAGTTGTATTGACGATTGAAAACGCCGGGAAAGTGTATGGAACAAAACGCATTTTTAAGGATGCTAATTTTATCTTAACAAAGGGTGAAAAAATTTCATTGGTAGGACGTAATGGTGAAGGAAAAAGTACTTTTATAAAAATGGTTGCTCAACAAACCGACTTTGAAGGACTGATTCAACTGGGACATAATGTAAAAATGGGTTATTTTGCTCAGGATCAGGCAGAGAAATTAGATCAGAATAAAACTGTTTTTGAAACCATTGACGAGCTTGCTGTAGGCGATGTACGCAAAAATGTAAGAGGCTTGTTAGGTTCGTTTTTATTTGGTGGAGATGATATTGATAAAAAGGTAAGAGTGTTGAGTGGAGGAGAGCGCGGTCGTTTAGCATTGTGTAAGTTGTTGCTTGAGCCATATAACTTATTACTGTTGGATGAACCTACCAATCACCTTGATATACGAAGTAAAGAAGTGTTGAAAAAAGCATTGCTTGCATACGAAGGAACGGTAATCATTGTATCGCATGATAGGGATTTTTTGACCGACCTTACGGAAAAAATGTACGAGTTCCGCAACGGACATGTAAAAGAACATTTAGGAGGCATTACCGAATTTATGCGTAAATTAAAGGTTGACCGCTTAAATGATTTGAATATTAAAACGCCTTTTGTTAAGGCGAAAGCCGAAGTAAAAGAAGAAAAGCCTAAGGTAGAAAGTGCTATCAACAGCGATAAGGAAAAAGAATTGAAACAACTGAAAAGTTTAATTTCAAAAGCTGAAAAAGAAATAGAACGTCTTGAAAAAGAAATTAAACTTGTTGATGATAAACTTTCTGATCCAAGTCAATATCAGGCCATTGTAAACGATAAACAAACATTTGCTAAATACGAGCAACTGAAAAAAATGTTGGAAACCGAAATGCAGAACTGGAGTGAGTTAGA
The DNA here is from genome assembly GCA_963727705.1 of uncultured Bacteroidota bacterium. Taxonomy (GTDB): domain Bacteria; phylum Bacteroidota; class Bacteroidia; order 2-12-FULL-35-15; family 2-12-FULL-35-15; genus 2-12-FULL-35-15. The sequence goes on along the minus strand of CAVSHK010000041.1, from coordinate 65,194 downwards.
AAATAACCTGAGCAATTTGAAATAAAATTGTAGTTCCAGCGTTTTTCGTCATAGAACTTTTATTTTAGAAGTGTGAAAAAATCAATTTCAATAGTCTTTTTCTTGCTTTTTTGTATCAATCAATTCCACATTATAGAAACAATTGCGAATTTCTATAACAAGCAGATTTGTAAAGTACATTCGATTGATAATAATGATACCGATTCAGACAATGAAGAAGAGGGAACATCCTCTGAAAATGATGCTAAAAAGGAAATTGAATGCGCTTTATTAAATGCTACTTTCGCTGACTTTTCAAAAATAGTTGCAACACAACTTAAACACAATAGTCGTTTTTTTAACAGATTATATACAAATCCTTATACCCAAAAGGATATTAAACCTCCTTGCTTTTCCTAAACCATAGTTGTAGGGTACAACTAAGCTTCTTTTAGATTTCCATTTATAATAATTATTTGTTGTTTTTACGCTTTAACTATGCGTTTAGGCTTGGTTATTTCGTAAAAATAATTCTTCAAAACGATATTAAATCACCATTCTCTTAAACACAAACATCCGTGATGAGAATATGGTGATATCAATTAACAATTAAAACAAATTATCTACATATGAAAAATATAATTTCAAATCTCAAACATGATTTACCTGCAAGTATTGTCGTTTTTTTAGTAGCACTTCCTTTATGCCTCGGAGTAGCATTGGCGAGTGGAAGCCCAATGTTATCAGGTGTTTTATCAGGTGTTATAGGGGGAATCGTTGTAGGTTTATTAAGCGGTTCACATACAAGTGTAAGCGGTCCTGCTGCCGGATTAACAGCAGTTGTGTTAAGTTCAATTGTTCAATTGGGAAGTTTTCAAGTGTTTTTGCTGGCATTGTTTATTGCCGGTATTTTGCAAATTGTAGGAGGTATCGTAAAAGCGGGAATAATTGTAAATTATATCCCTTCCAATATTATTAAAGGGTTACTTGCTGCAATTGGTATTATTCTTATTCTGAAACAAATTCCTCACGCAGTTGGTTTGGATATTGACAATGAAGCCGACTTTACTTTTTTTCAACGTGATGGAGAAAACACATTTACAGAGTTAATTAAAATCTTTTCTTTTTTTAATTGGGGAGCATTTTTAATTTGTATACTTTCTATGTTTGTTTTGATTTATTGGGAAAAAACTCCATTGAAAAAAATGAAGTTTTTTCCTGCATCATTATTTGTTGTAATAATAAGTGTTTTACTCAATGAATTATTCAAAAACTTCATACCCTCGCTTTGTATTACCTCTTCTCATTTAGTTAATATTCCGGCATATAAAGGTATTTCTTCATTTATAACTATACCCTTGTTTGAACATGTTTTAAACTACAAGGTTTGGATTGTTGCACTTACATTGGCTACTGTAGCTTCGTTAGAAACCTTATTGAATTTAGAAGCCGTTGATAATATTGATATTCACAAAAAAAAATCACCTCCTAACAGAGAGTTAATTGCACAAGGTGTGGGGAATATGGTTTCGGGGTTAATTGGAGGAATTCCGGTAACCTCTGTTATTGTGAGAAGTTCTGTAAATATTAATTCGGGCGGAGTAACAAAGTTATCCACTATACTACACGGTTGTTTTTTGTTGTTAAGTATATTGGCATTAGCACCGGTTTTAAATCTGATACCTCTTTCCTGTCTTGCTGCCATTTTAATGGTTACCGGTTATAAACTTGCCAACGTTTCTTTGTTTAAAGAAATGTATAAAAAAGGATTTTCTCAATTCCTCCCTTTTTTAATAACAGTGGTGGCAATTGTGTTCTCCGATTTATTAACGGGAATTATTATTGGTTCATTTGTAAGTATTTTATTCGTACTAAAAAGCAATTACCACCATCCTTTTAAAATTAAAAAAGAGAACTTGTATCAGGGCGAAACATTGTTAATTGATTTACCAAATCAGGTTTCTTTTTTAAATAAATCACTCATAAAGGAAACCCTTTGGAGTATTCCGCCGAATTCAAAAGTGATTATTGATGCAACTCATTCCGACTTTATCGATCATGATGTGTTAGAAATAATAAAGGATTTTAAAACAAACGGAATAAAAGAGAAAGGAATATTATTAAATATTTTAGGGTTAAAGAAAAATTACCAGCTCGATAATCATAGTCAGTTTATAAATATCGTTGATAAAAATATTCAGCAAAAATTAACGCCCAAACAGGTTTTAAAACTGCTAGAATACGGGAATCAGCGGTTTGTAAATGGTACTCCTGTCAAGAAAAATTTAATTCAACAAGTAAATGCTACGTATAACCAACAACATCCAATTGCAGTTATTTTAAGTTGTATTGATTCCCGAACCTCGGCGGAGCTGGTTTTTGATTTAAGCATTGGAGACGTATTTAGCGTTCGTATTGCCGGAAATATTAGTAATGAAGACATTTTAGGAAGTATGGAATTTGGCTGTAAAATAGCAGGTGCTAAAATAATTGTTGTATTGGGACATACTAATTGTGGTGCTATCAAAGGTGCTTGTGACCATTTAGAAATAGGTAATTTGAGCGCTCTGTTGCATAAAATTCAACCCGCAGTTTTGCAAGAAAAAACAGTTACATTCAACAGAAATTCTTCTAATCATGAATTTGTTGATAAGGTAACGATTTTGAACGTAGAAGAAACAGTACAATTAATAGTTCACCAAAGTGCAATACTTAAAGCAATGATTGCAAATGCAGAAATAGGTATTGTTGGAGGTTTGCATGACCTTTCTACAGGTAAGGTCAAATTTTTAAAAGAGACAATGATTTTAGAAGGGATAGAATACCAATCATAGAAAAAAAATAAACGCGACTAGATACATTTTACATATAGTCGCGTTTCTATGTTTTAACTTAATTTGATAATTCTCTGGCTCTGTCTCTGGCTCTTTCCAAGCCTTTCTGAATATTTTCACCAACAAGGGTTTCTCCGAATGAAGTAAGTGCAGCTTCTGTCGTTCCTCCTTTTGAAGCAACAGCCTTTATGAGTTCATCCAATGATTTGTCGGTAGAGTTCATCAAATGGAATGAACCCAGCATTGTTTGTTTTACAAGAATTGCAGAAGTTGATTCGTCAAGTCCGAGTTTAACACCGGCTTCAATCATGTTTTTAATAATGTAAAAAAAGTAGGCCGGTCCGCTTCCGCTGATGGCGGTGCATGCATCAATCAAATCTTCACTTTCAAAAAACACCGCACGTCCGGTAGTTGCCAATAAATTTTCTGCTTTGTGTACTTGTTCAACAGATAGTGAGCTGCTCGCAGTGAAGCCTGTCATGCCCATTCCCAGTTCAGCAGGCGAGTTAGGCATGGCACGTACAATATTGGAATTGTTCAATAAACTTTCAATGCGTTTTATTTTTACGCCCGCCATTATTGAGATAATACATTTCGCATCTTTCAAATTGGCTTTTATTTCTCCGGCCACATTTTCAAAATCCTGAGGTTTAACCGCTAAAATGAATATGTCGCTATTGGCAATTTTTGAATCGTTGGTAACGGTAATTTGTCCAATATCCAATTTCATCAAGTGTTGCCGACGTTCTTCGTTTTTTTCAACAAGAAACAAATTTTCTTTTGAAACGATGTTGTACTTCAAAAGTGCATGGGAAAATATTAAACCCATGTTACCGCAACCTATAATTGTTATTTTCATGTTTTTTTAGTGAATAGCGAATAGGCAGTAGCCATTAGGGATAAGGGAAATTTAACTTGTTCATTACCCTATTTCCTATTCGCTATTGCCTAAAGCCTAATTTATCCATTCATTATTTCTGTTTGTTTTCTGATTGAATCTTCGTGAATGAGTATGTATAATTGTTTTACAAAATCAGCATCCAATCCCATTGCTTTTGCCTGAGTCATTTTATCATTTAATAGTTCTTCCCAGCGTGTAGTTTGTAAAATGGTAACGTTGTTATCTTTTTTGTATTTACCAATTTTTTCTACTACCGACATCCGGTTCATGAACACACTTAAAATTTGATCATCTATTTTGTTAATGGCTTCTCTCAACTCATCCAATTTGTTTTTGAATTCGGCATTTGTTGATTCGGCTTTTCTCACTACTAATTTTGATAAGATAACTTTTAGTTCAGCCGGAGTAACTTGTTGTTTGGCATCACTTAAAGCAATAGAAGGTTTGAAGTGCGTTTCAATCATCAATCCTTGCATATCCAAATCCAACGCTTTTTGTGCGATGTAAGGAATGAATTCGGTGTTACCGCAAATATGACTTGGATCGCAAATGATAGGTAAATCAGGAATCATGGTTTTTAATTCAATTGCCATTTCCCATTTTGGAACGTTTCGGAACGGAGTTGACTCATGTGTACTGAAACCTCTGTGAATAGCACCAAGTTTAGTAATTCCCGCCTGATTAATTCTTTCTAAAGCACCTAACCATAATTGTAAGTCAGGATTGATCGGGTTTTTAACTAACACTTTTGAATCTGTACCTTTTAATACATCAGCGATTTCTTGTACAGAAAAAGGATTTACTGTGGTACGTGCACCAATCCATAAAATGTCAATGCCATATTTTAAGGCTTCTTCAGCATGATTGGCATTTGCAATTTCAGTTGCTGTTAACATTCCTGTTTCTGCCTTTACTTTATTTAACCATTCTAAACCAATAGTACCAATACCTTCAAAGGCATTCGGACGGGTTCTTGGTTTCCAGATACCTGCTCTGAAAATTATATTTTTATCAATGGCAGCAATTGCTTTACCTGTAGTCATCATTTGTTCTTCCGACTCGGCACTGCAAGGTCCGCTTATAATTACCGGTTTATCTCCATTTTTTAACCACTCATTAACTGGGGTTAGGTTTAATAGTTTTTTCATAACTGTTTTTATTTTAAAATTATTTTTTTTCTAATACTTTTCTTATTTCGTTTGCTTTTAATATATACGTATGTAATTCATCAAATTTTTTCTCTTTCAATATCTTATTAAATTCTTGCAACTTTCCTATGTATGCATCTACTGCTGTTATTACGTTTTCGGTATTTTGTTCATAAATCGGAACCCACATTTCGGGCGAACTTTTTGCAAGTCTTGCAGTTGATGCAAAACCACTACCTGCCAGTTCTAAAATTTTAGATTTGTCCTTTTCAATCTCTAAAACCGTTGCTCCCAGAGCATAACTGATTACGTGTGAAAGGTGCGATACATAAGCCAAATGCAAATCGTGGTCGGCAGCACTCATTTCAATAATGTCCATTTTTAAGCAGGTAAACAATTCTCTGGCTAATTTATTTGCATGTTCCGAACTCAATTGTGTTTCGCAAAAAATACAAATTTTATTATCGAATAAATTATTGATGGCAGCCAAAGGACCTTTATTTTCTGTACCGGCAATAGGATGAGCGGCTAAATATTGCTTTCTGTTTTTATGATTATGCACGGTAGTACATATTTCAGCTTTGGTACTGCCAATATCAATAACAACGGTATCTGCCGGTACACGATCTAATACGGTAGGTAACAGTTTAAGTAAACTGTTTACAGGAGTAGTTAAAAGTAGAATATCCGATTTAGCAATTGCGGTATCCAAATCAACAGCTTCATTAATCAACCCTATTTCCAAGGCTTGTTGTGCATGAGTTTTATTAATGTCAACACCGTATATATAATCAACAAATCCTCTAGCTCTTAAATCTTTTGCTATGGAACCTCCAATTAAGCCTAAACCTATTATTCCGATTTTCATATTATTGCTTTTAGCCTCACCCCTGGCCCCTCTCCAAAGAAGAGGGGAGCGTTGGAGTATTTTGTTTTCATTTTGTGCTAAAAAAAAGCGAGTCCTGATTTTCATCGGGACTCGCTTTTTAGTTTTATAATGTGTTACATATAACTACCTATTTGCGGTGTCCCACTGCTGAGTCCGGATAAAAATAAAAGTAGTAATATGCTTTGTTAACGTTCATCTTCAATAATTTTGAGCGACAAATATAGAATAGTTTTTATATACAAAACAAATTTTAATGAAAATATTACTTCGTTAACCATAAATTAACCATTAATTCATCTTTACAGAACTGCACTAATGTTTTTATGTCTTTCTGCAAAATCGGATGAATCAACTCTGGAGCAATGTCCATCAAAGGCATTAATACAAACATTCTTTCCTGTATATATGGATGTGGAATTTTTAAATCGGGTGTGTCAATTACTTCGTTGTTGTAAAATAGAATGTCTATATCCATGGTGCGTTCCAGCCATTTCTCAGCACCTCTCACTCTGCCGAGGGATTCTTCAATTTTAATTGTCGTCTTCAATAAATCAGGAGGGTTTAGGGCGGTTTCTATAAACACAACCTGATTTAAAAAGTCGGGTTGGTTGGTATTCCCCCATGCAGCCGTTTCATAAAGTTTTGATTTGCTGATAATGGTACCCACTTTTTCTTCAATAAGCAGCATTGCTTGGTAAAGGTTGTTAATTTTATCACCTTTGTTGCCACCGAGTATCAGATAGGCTGTATTCATAGAATGGATTTGATTTACGATGGAACAAAAAATACGCTCAAATTTAACCTTTTCCTATTTTAATTCGGATGAAAAAAAATAAATATTCAACTACTACCACTTACCCTATTGATTGTGCCGAAGAGGATTATTTGTATGTAAACGAATCGCAAATTGAAGGTGCGGGAAAAGGATTATTTACCGCTATTAAAATTTTTAAAGATGAAATTATTTCTGTTTTTAAAGGTGAAATTTTATCAGCCACAGAAATTAAAAAACGAATCAAAAATAATGCAGATGCTTATTTCATAAATATGGTGGACGGCAGAATTATGGATTCTATGAACACTAAATGCTTTGCAAAATATGCCAATGATGCCCAAGGCATAAGCAAATCAAGGTTTAAAAACAATGCTGTTATTTCTTTGGACGAAAACGATAATGTATGCATTGTTGCTACCAAAAATATTAAAGCAGGGGAGGAAATATTTTGTAGCTATGGCAAACAGTATTGGGAAAAACAGTTCAATTAATAGTTGAAATATTATACTTAACTCTTTCAGAAACTGTTTTAAGTATTTTGAATCCATCGCACATATTTCGACAAGCTCAATATGACTTCGTACGTGGTCAGTCTGAGCCTGTCGAAGACATTGCGTATGCATAACAAAACACTTAATTTTAATTCAATACTTATCTGTTAACTGATATTTTACGATATTTGTCCCTCATTAATCAAAAGCAATAAACAATGTCAGAAGGAAGACAAATAATTTTTTCAATGGTAAATGTGAGCCGCATTTTACCAACAGGCAAAACCATTTTAAAAGATATTTACTTATCGTTTTATTACGGAGCAAAAATAGGCATATTAGGTTTGAACGGTTCAGGTAAATCAACCTTGCTTAAAATCATTGCCGGTATTGAAAAAAACTATCAGGGTGATATTCATTTTTCTCCTGGTTATAAAATCGGAATGTTAGAACAAGAACCTCAACTGGACGACAGTAAAACAGTTTTGGAAGTGGTACGTGAAGGCGCTCAGGAACACGTGAATATTTTAAAGGAATACGAGGAAGTAAATAACAAATTTGCGGAACCGGAGTATTTGGATGATCCCGATAAGATGGATAAACTCATCAATCGTCAGGCTTACCTTCAGGAGCAAATTGATAATCTTGATTTATGGAATTTAGACAATCGTCTGGAGCAAGCCATGGAAGCCTTGCGTTGTCCGGAGAGTGATGCACCTGTTAAAAATCTTTCCGGTGGTGAACGCCGCCGCGTTGCGCTGTGTCGTTTGTTAATTCAGGAACCGGACATTTTATTATTGGATGAACCAACCAACCATTTGGATGCTGAATCTGTTGATTGGTTAGAACAACACTTGCAACATTACAAAGGAACTGTTATTGCCGTAACGCATGACCGTTACTTTTTAGACAATGTTGCAGGTTGGATTTTAGAGTTGGATAGGGGAGAGGGCATACCCTGGAAAGGCAATTATTCTGAATGGTTAGACCAAAAACAAAAACGTTTGGCGCAAGAAGAAAAAACAGAAAGCAAACGTCAGAAAACATTACAACGCGAGTTAGAATGGGTGCGACAAGGTGCTAAAGGTCGTCAGGCAAAGTCGAAAGCACGTTTGCAGAACTACGAAAAAATGTTGGGCGAAGATTCCAAAGAGAAAGAAGAACGCTTAGAAATTTTTATTCCTAATGGTCCGCGTTTGGGGAATGAAGTGATTGAAGCCATTGAGATTTCAAAAGCGTTTGGAAATAAATTGTTGTACGAGCACTTAAGTTTTAAATTACCTCCTGCCGGAATAGTTGGTATTATTGGTCCTAATGGTGCAGGTAAAACAACCTTGTTCCGTATGATTATGGGACTGGAAAAACCTGACAAAGGAGAATTTAAAGTGGGCCCAACAGTTAAAATTGCATACGTTGATCAATCGCATAAGGACATTGACCCGAATAAAACCATTTATGAAATATTGAGCGGCGGTGCTGATAACATTGTGCTTGGAGGCAAACAAATGAACGCCCGAGCGTATATTTCTAAATTCAATTTTGCAGGTTCCGATCAGGGAAAAAAATGCGGAATACTTTCAGGTGGTGAGCGTAACCGCTTGCACTTGGCAATGGCATTGAAAGAAGAAGGCAACGTGCTTTTACTTGATGAGCCTACCAACGACTTGGACGTAAATACACTTCGTGCATTGGAAGAAGGTTTACAAAACTTTGCAGGTTGTGCGGTAATTATTTCCCACGACCGTTGGTTCCTCGATCGTGTGTGCACACATATTCTTGCATTTGAAGGCGATTCGCAAGTGTATTATTTTGAAGGTGGTTATTCCGAATACGAAGAAAACAAAAAGAAACGTCTTGGCAATGTAGAACCGAAACGTGTTCGTTATAAGAGTTTGACGGTATAGTAAATTTTAAAATTGGATTGTTGATTTCGAGAACCTCAATCAACGAATATAACGTTGCTGAGGTACTCGAAGCCACAGCATAATAAATTACTTTTTGACTTTTTATTAAAAAATTCTTAACTTATTTTGAAACCAAGCATTCCTAAGGGCACACGTGATTTTTCACCACAAGAAATGGTGAGACGCAATTATATTTTTGATACCATTAAACAAGTATTTCAACGTTATGGTTTTTTACCTATTGAAACACCTGCAATGGAGAACCTTTCAACGTTGATGGGTAAATATGGCGATGAAGGGGATAAGTTGATTTTTAAGATTTTGGATTCGGGAGATTTTGCTGGAAAAATCTCAGAGATTAATAAAGAAATGTTAAGAGACGAACAGAAATTAATTGATAATGGAGAGAATATTGAATTTGCTCCAGACATTGCTTTTATAAATGCTGTAAATACACTCAAAAGATTTTTTCCTGAATCAAAAATAATACAATCGGATGCTCACAAACTTGTAAAAGAAATCTCTGAAAAAGCTCTTCGTTATGACTTAACAGTTCCCTTTGCGCGTTACGTGGTACAACACCAGCATGAAATTACATTTCCGTTTAAGCGTTATCAAATACAACCTGTATGGCGTGCCGACAGACCTCAAAAAGGGCGTTACAGAGAGTTCTATCAATGTGATGCTGATGTGATTGGAAGCACGTCATTAATTAATGAAGTTGAGTTGGTGCAGATGATTGATGAAGTGTTTACACAATTAAAAGTTCCTGTTGTTATCAAAATAAACAACCGAAAAATTTTAAGCGGTATTGCAGAACTGATTGGAGAAAAGGAAAAAATTGTAACCATAACAGTTGCCATTGACAAATTGGATAAGATTGGCGTAGATGGCGTAAATAAAGAATTAGCAGAGAATGGAATTAATGATGCGGCTATTCAAAAATTACAACCATTAATTGAATTTCAAGGAACAACACTTGAAAAATTAAATTTCTTAAAACAACTTTTAAAAGATTCTGAAATAGGATTAAAAGGAATACAAGAAGTTGAAACCATTATAAACACGGTAACAAACTACAAACTGCAAACTGCAAACTGCGAATTAGACATTACCCTTGCGCGCGGCTTAAATTATTACACAGGTGCTATTTTTGAAGTGAAGGCGAACGCCGGCACATTTACCAGTAGCATTTCCGGTGGCGGACGTTACGATGATTTAACGGGAGTTTTCGGTTTGCCTAACATGAGTGGTGTTGGTATTTCATTTGGAGCAGACAGAATTTACGATGTGTTAAATGAATTGAATTTGTTTCCTGAATCGGTTTCTGCTTCCACAAAAGTTTTATTTGTAACATTTGGTGACGCTGAACAAAATTATTGTTTACCCTTGTTGGCAAAGGTCCGTAAAGCAGGCATCAATGCAGAGGTATATCCTGATGCAGGAGCAAAAATGAAAAAGCAAATGGGGTATGCCGATGATAAAAAAATTCCATTTGTTATACTTGTTGGTAGTGATGAAATGCAAAGCGGTTTGTTATCATTAAAAGATATGACAACTGGTGTTCAGGAGAAACTTACTATAGATGCAATTATTGAAAAAGTAAAGTAATGCTCATTTTTACGATAATTTTCTAAAGAGCTTCTGCAATTAAATCTGAAATATCAATTTGATTAGAGGGATGAATAATACAATTGCAGGTAATAATTTTTTCAACTCCTGCAGCTGATAACTCCTGATACGCATTACCTGCAAATACGGCATGAATACCAATACACACAGGAGCTTTCATATTGCTAACCTTTAAACGTTTTACGGTTTGTATCATAGTTCGGGCAGTTGAAATAATATCGTCTACCAACACCGGGGTGCAATTCAAATAATGCTGTACGTCAGGTACCGACACTTCCACATCATCATCGCCCTTTCTGTTTTTTTGAAGAACAATGTATGGCACATTAATGCTTCTGGCAGCATTGGCAACCCATTGTTCGCTTTCACCATCAGGTCCAACCAATAATGGATTTTCAATATTGTTTTTAATCCATGCTGTAATAAGCTGTTGGGCATGTATTACTTTGGAAGGAATGGAATAAATTTCTGAAAGTGAAACTCTGCGATGCAAGTGAGGGTCTATAGTAATTAAACGATCCAGAAATGAAGACAAAAAAGAAGCGAAATAGGAAGAGGTAATTCCTTCACCCGGGTTAAAACGTTTGTCCTGCCTCATGTAGGCAAGATAAGGTGTAACCAAACAAATATGTGCTGCACCTAATTCTTTTGCTGTTTTTGCAAAAAAATAAAGTGACATAATTTTTTCATCAGGATTGTTAAGTGTGCAAACAAGTATTACTTTTTTGTTGCTTACATCGGATAGTATTTTCACATAAGTTTCTGCATCCGGAAATTTTCGGATAATAACCTCACCCATTTCTCCATTGCATTTTTGAGAAAGTTGTTGAGCTAATAATTCGTTTCCGGGTAAAGCAAAGAAGATGATTTGCATTTGTATCATTCAATTTTTACAATATGGTTAGCTGTTGTTGCAATATATTCCAACGCATATTTTAATTCGTTTTCATTTTCAGCATAAATGGTATATAAGAGTTGTTGTTGTTCAACCTTGGTTCCTATAGGCGCACAAAAATAAATACCTGCGGCTTTTGAATTTGGTGCACCTGCAAGCTTTGCTATTTTAGCCAAACGGCGATTGTCTATTTCTACAACTGTTCCGCTTACTGTCGAAAAAATTTCTTTTTTAAATTTTGCATATTCCGGTTCTTTAAAACCTCCCTGAGCAATACAGATGTTTTTAAATTTGTTCCATGCTCTACCACTTTCTAAAATTTGTTTAGCCAGTTCTGCTCCTTTTCCTTTTTCAGAATTACTTACCATGTCTAGCATCGCACCGGCAATCATCAGTGATTTTTCTTTTAAATCCTGAGGAACATCTTTTTTATTTTGGAATACGGCAACAATGTCCATTGCTTCTAAAGCCGGTCCAATACCTCTGCCTATTGGTTGCGAACCGTCAGTTATAAGCGAGTCAACCACCAGTCCCATTGATTGTCCAACAGATTTGAAATAGTATTTCAGTTTTAGTGCGTCTTTTTCTGTTCTGACTTTAGCCGTTGTACCTACCGGAATATCAATAAGAATGTGTGTAGAGCCCGCTGCTGCTTTTTTAGAAAGTACAGAAGCGATCATCTGCCCTTCACTATCAATATCCAAGGCCTTTTCCACTGAAATCAACATATCGTCTGTAGGACTTAGTTCTGCAACTGCACCCCAGGCCAAACAGCCACCCTCTTTATTCACAACCTTTTTAACATCATCATATGTAAGATTCACAGTGGTAAATACTTCCATCGTATCAGCTGTTCCTGCAGGTGATGTAATGGCTCTGGAAGAGGTTTTTGGAATGGTGTAACCTGCTTCTGCAATGATCGCAACAACAATAGGGGTGGTGCGATTGCCCGGTAAACCTCCAATACAATGTTTATCCAATATTATTTTTTTATCCCAGTGTAGTTGTTTACCAACAGCTGCCATTGCTTTTGTAAGGCTTGTTATTTCATCCAAATCGAGATGATCTCCTGCGCAAGCAGTAATAAATGCCGATAGTTCAATGTCGGAATATAAACCTTCGTTTACGTCAGCAATTATCCTTTTAATGGAGTTATCGCTTAATTTGTTTCCATATATTTTTGAACGTACATCACTTAATGAAGTGATGGGCAATAAATGCGACACACTTACAATATCTCCTTCTGTCACTTCTAAACGTTGAAACGCAATTTCGGAAAGAGAAGCTTCACCCTCTTTCAGAATATTGGTATGTACAGGATTAAGTGTAGCTACAATGCTTGTTTTTTTTGTTGAAATGCGCACCCGGGTTGGCAGTGTAGAACCCTCGGAAGTACAAATGTTACAATCGGAACGAATGAAAATTATATTTTCGCGATAGGCTTCAATGCCCAATCGTATTAGCTTCAATGAATTGGACGTGTTTTGTTCTGGCATTATTACTACTATAAATTTATTTCAGTTCTGTCATATAATTTTGGCGTTTGAGAATTCCAGCCATACACCTCTTTTATTTTTTCTCTTAGTGCTTGAGAGGCTTCTGTTTCGCCATGTACAACAAATATCTTTTCCGGTTTTGTTTTTAATTCGCTCATCCAGCTAATCAGTTCTTTTTGGTCGGCGTGTGCTGAGAGCCCTTCAATATTCTCAATGGTAGCTTTTACTTCATAATATTTTCCGTATATTTTTAGTTGTTTTTCACCATCGAGCAAACTTCTGCCTCTTGTCCCATCGGCCTGATAACCAACAAGCATAACTGTTGCTGAAGGATTTGAAATGTAATGTAACAAATACGTAAGTACTCTTCCTCCTGTTGCCATACCGCTTCCGGCAATAATTATTTTAGGTTGAGCTTTAGCGGCAAGAGCATTGGTATCTTCTATTTTTTCAATCAAATGTATGTCCTTGCATATTTCTCCGAATTCATCAAGAGGTATTTTATGCCACTCTTTGTATCTGTAAAAAATATCCAATATTGCTTTGGCCATGGGACTATCCATATATACGGGGATCGCAGGAATGGCATTTTGTTTTTTTAATTTCCATATAATGTACATTAACAATTGTATGCGCTCCACCGCAAAACCGGGAATAATTATTGTTCCTCCTCTATTATAAGCATTCTTAATTGCATCTGATAATCGTTGTTCCGAATTTTCAGGATGAATGGTATCTCCGTAAGTAGATTCAATAAATAGCACATCTGCTTGCTGAGGTTTTTCGGGTGGCTCCATGAGTAAATCTTTTTCGCGCCCTATATCACCTGAAAATACGATTACTCTTCCGTTAATTTTTAATTCAATGAATGTAGCACCAATAATATGTCCGTTGTATTTGTAACGCACTTCAATGCCATCGAACAGCGTAATCCATTCATTTAAGGTAACCGCTGAAAAATGCGTAATAGTTTTTTCTACATCTTTTGTGTCATAAAGTGGTAAGGCCGGTTTGTGCTTTGAAAAGTGTTCTTTGTTTGCTCTTTCAGCATCTTCTTCCTGTATGTGGGCGCTATCTTTTAAAATTATTGCAGCCACATCCAAGGTTGGTGCCGATGCTAAAATTTTTTTATCGAATCCGTCCTTTACCAATCTCGGTAGGTAACCTACGTGATCAAGATGACCGTGAGTGATTAATACTACATCTATTTTTTCTGGTGCAATAGGAAGTGTATCCCAGTTTAACAAACGTAATTTTTTTAGTCCCTGAAACAATCCGCAATCCACTAAAATAGTTCTTTCATTGGCTTGAATAAGGTATTTGGAACCGGTTACTGTTTCGGAAGCACCGAAAAAGCTAATTGCAATTTTATTGTTTGTTTGCATAAATATTTTTGTTTTTCAACCAATAGTCAATTGATTTTGCTTTATTCACAGAGGTTTTAATTTGTTGTTGTTTCGTTTTTATGTTCCACCACTTCGCAAATTGCTTGCGCTTCGTTTAAGATAGTTGTTGAACGTGAAGGTAGAATACCTATTTGCATTAATAAATCAGGTGTTTTAAAAACTTCCAAACAGAGCACCACCCCTTTATCCAACAGCTTTTGTTTTTCAACAAGCGTTAAAGTAGTCATGCACGTTATAGGAAATAGACCTAAAAAATTTATCTGTTCTTTTAGGCTTCCGTTTTTTGGGAAATCCCAGCTTACCAAATGCAAGCCTGAACACAAGCCATACTGAATAGCATCAGAAGAAAAACGTGTATTGGTAACTACCCAACCTTGATGAAATTTACCTTCGTGCCCGGGAAGCTGTTTCCAATTTACTTCTATATCATCAAACCGAGCTTTTATATATAAAGGAATTTTTACGTTGCAATTAATTCCTCTCTCATTATGGTACTTGCACTCTATCATAAAGTGTTTATCATTCTTTTCGGCAATTACATCTATTTCGTGATTCACACATTTACCTTTTACAACTTCGTCAACAATGGTGGTAAACCCTTGATGTTTTAATATTTCTGAAATAAATTTTTCGAAAGGAAAACCGGAAGGCCCTAATTCCATAATAGCTTCCTTTAATTTGTATTTTGCGGCAATGTGCTTACTATCTTTTTTAAGTAACTTAAAAGCTGTTCTGAAAATACGTCTTGTGTCAATGCCTTCGTATAATAAGGGTTCAACTTCTTTTATAACTTCGTTAATAAGTTGTTCATTTGCTCCAGATCTTTTTAAAGAGTCGTAAAGTTTTTGTTTTGAAAATGGAACACGCTCACCCGAAGACTTAATAATGTTAATAGGCAGATTATCCATGTGTGATTTTTAGTGTGTTAAAAATAGAAACTATTAATAAGCAATAATAAAAAATGAGGAATGTCATTACTCTGCGAATTCAATGCTTTTAGGAGAATGTATTGCGAAGTGTTAATGTTTTTTTGTAAACACTTTGAATTTAAACTTTTAGGAGATAGTCATCATTAAACAATTATAATTGCACTCCTTTGGTTTCGATTTGATTCTTTGTAAATGAAACCAATTCATCCACGTTCAAATCCTTCCCCTTAACAAGGTATTGAGCTTTGTGATAAAAATCTTCCCTTGTTTCAAGTTGTCTGGCAATAAATTTTTTAAGCTCTTCTTCTGTTTTATTTTTGATAAGCGGACGTTCTTCCTTTGCGGTTCTTAGGCGGCTAGTTAATGCCTCAACACTCATTTTAATATAAACGGTAATGCCGGTATTGTTCATCATATCTATATTGTCGTAAAAGCAAGGAGTGCCGCCACCACAAGCTACAACTACGTTTTCCATTTCAACTATTTTTTTCAGCATATTGTGTTCATACGCTCTGAATTCGTTTTCTCCTTTCTCGGCAAAAATTTGCGGAATGGTTTTACTGTATTCACTTTCTATAAACTTATCCAAATCTATAAACTGATAGTTTAATTTGGTTGCCAGTTTTTGTCCTGCGGTAGACTTGCCGCTGCCCATGTAGCCTATTAAATAAATTTTCGCCATTAGTTTGGTAGTATTAGTGTTTGCGTTCCTTCTGTTATCAATCCGTAATTAACAGAAACAAGTCTGTTTTTTTGAAAATAAAAATCAATATTTGCTTCATCAAAACTCAATCTTTTTTCGCCCCATTCATGGGGTTCCTGTTCATACAAATAAATCCCTTTATCCTTGAATAATTGTATAATTTGTTTTTCTGTTAAATCAAAAATAATTACATCCCATAATTTTGCGTGCTGGTTCATCATATCAACACATATAAAAAGTTGATCATTATTAGCATCAAAAAAAAGCGAGAAGCCCTGCTCATAATAATGCCATAAAATGGCTGGTGCCATTTCTAAATCGTTCAATTCTTCCACTTTATCTGCCTTCCCAAATGCTTTTTCTGCATCAGACATTGTAGAGCCAAAACGGAGTTCAGAAAGCCCTTCCCCTATCCTTATTTCTAAAAAAAGTGCCATAATTATAACAATTATGCAATAGTAATACAATTATATTGAAAATCCTAAACGGCTGAAAGACCTATGAAATAAGCATAAATCAAAGTTTATAAATTTATTTTCAGTTTATTTTTAAAAAGGTTTTGCTAAATTAAATATTGATTTTATATTTGCACTCCCAAAAACAAGATAGGGACTACAATTTAAGTGTAGATTAGATTCCGTAGCTCAGCTGGTAGAGCATTACACTTTTAATGTAGGGGTCCTGGGTTCGAATCCCAGCGGGATTCACAAAAGAGAGGCGAAAGTCTCTCTTTTTTTTATCAAAACCCTGTAAATTTAATGTTTACAGGGTTTTTCATTTCTACCAATCCACAACAAAACACAACAAAAAGCATAATTCAGGTAACCTATTCGGTAACCTGTTTTATCTTCGATTTTCAGGTTACCGAATTTGACTTAGACTATTGATTTTATTGACTTCAAAGGACATCAAAATCAACTAAAAAATATTAACCGGTAACCTAATTCGGTAACCTAAAGAAGTCGAAAAATTATGAAATTAAATTACTCATTCAGCATTTTGTTTTGGTTGTATAAAGGAAAAATGAAAAACAACCTTTGTCCTATTTATGTCAGAATTACTATTGATGGCAAGCGAACAGAAATTTCAACGAAGAAATGGATTAACGAAAACCAATGGAGTAAAATTGGGCAGAACGTAAAAGGCAATACAGATGAAGCGCGTGCAATAAATCAATATTTAAATCTGTTGAAAGGTGATATCGAAAAAATATATCTCAGAATTTCTGCGGATGAAAGAATTCCCAATCCCGATGAAATAAAAAGTATCCTATTCGGAGAAACCGCTAAACCACAATACAAAACCATTTGCGAAGCCTTTGATTATCACAACTTAAAAATGTCTGAAATAATCAAGGTTAATAAGGTATCTGCAAAAACACTTGAACGTTATGAGATTACTAAAAATAAAGTAATTGATTTCATGCAAAAAGTATATAAGGTGGATGACAAACCATTGCCGGAACTCCGACTTTCATTTGTTTCAGAGTTCGAACATTTTTTGCTTACAAAACATAAGCTGCAAAACAACACAGCGCACAAGTATATTAAAAATCTCAAAAAGATAATGAACATGGCTGTTGGGCTCGATTGGATTCCATCCAATCCATTTAATCAATTCAAATGTTCCTATCATAATCCGGAAAGAGAAATACTCACTCAGGAAGAATTAAATATGATAATGGAAAAACAAATTTTCACAACTCGGCTTGCAGAGGTTCGAGATGTTTTTATTTTTTGTTGCTATACAGGTTTTGCATATACTGATGTATATAAATTCACAAAAGATGCAATGATAAGAGGTATTGATGGCGAATATTGGTTAACAACCAACCGCCAAAAAACAGGAACAAGAGAAAGCGTTCCGCTTCTACCTGTTCCTTTGCAGATTATAGAAAAATATAGGGAAAACGAATATTGTAAAAATTACAATAAACTACTTCCGGTAAACAGTAACCAACGATACAATAATTATTTAAAGGAATTAGCTGATATATGCTGCATCAAAAAACACCTTACCACACATACTGCCCGTCATACATTTGCAACCACGGTAACGCTTGCTAATGGTGTGCCAATCGAAACGGTAAGCTCTATGCTTGGCCATAATAGTATTCGTACTACTCAGGTTTATGCAAAAGTAATTGAGAAAAAAGTAAGTGATGATATGAAGTTATTGAAAGAAAAATTCAGCATACAAAAAAGTCCTAGTTATAAAGTAAAAACCAATAGTTGAATATAAGGAAATCCTTATATGACGGATGATCTACGAACAATTCAGTAAAATTACTGATAGGATTTTGTTTGCATTATACATTATATTTGTCTTTAATTAATTCTGTTTAGTCGAATATGATAAACCGATAATCTAATTTATAATGACATGTTAATCTATTATGATCGTATATTCCGAAAAGCTCTTAAAGCAATTAGAGGATCAACTTCATTTTATTTCCGTTGAAACAGAAGATATTTTAAAGAGAGCTGAATTATCTGTAGAAGTATGCAATGAAGCACTGATAAAACTCAAGCAATTTATTCTCAAATACAAGTTCAAAGGGCAAGCTGAAGAAATAAAGTTCTTCAAAGAAATTAAACCTGGCATTTTCAGTAAACTCATTTACCATGTGTGCGTTTACAACATTGAGATGCACAAGCCTAATGGAAGTGATGAAGCGAAAAAAAAGCACTTATTACGAGAGCTTGAGGCAATTGAAACGTACTTCAATAAAAATCTTGATTTCATAAAATATTACCGAACACGTAAATCTTACCTCGACCATAAATATTTTGTTCGTGGCAATCATGACCTTTCCCTTTCACTCGATTCCTTTTACTTTGAAGCTGACCCTAAATTCAGTACAAGCCACGACAATAAAGTTTCTCAGATTCAGGCAAACGAACTGCTTGAAATATTTTTGACTACAGAATTATTCCTCCTTGAATCAAAACAAGATTCTTCATTACAGCTAATCCCAAAAGTTAAACTTACCTGGACTGGTACAAAATCTTCTCTCATTGAACTTATTTATGCGTTGCAGTCAAGCGGCACGTTCAATAATGCAAACGCATCCATTAAAGAAATTGTAAGCTATTTTGAGGTCATCTTCAATATTGACATGAGCCATTTCTACACTACGTTCCAGGAAATTAAAGAACGAAAAAGCAATCAAACAATTTTTCTTACTTCACTGCAACAGTCATTAATAAAGCGAATACAGGAAAAAGAAGAGAGGTTCTCAAACAACTAAACACACATTGCTTTTAGTTACCTAAACGACCGGCCTCATTTGGTCTGGTTTTTCAATTGAAATAAATTGCGTTAAGCATAAAGGGAAGTTCCGGGCTTGGGAGGAAATCACCATTTATGTAGCAATTTATAAAATTGAAAAATTCCGACGGAGGAGGAAAAGAGCAAATGCGGCCTTGATTTTTGGTTCTTTTGATCAAGCAAAAGAACAGTAAACTTTAATCTTTTTGCTTAAAACACAGCGTCGAGGCATCAATTGATTTTACTGCCATTTATAAAAAATCGTTCCCTATGAGGGTGATATAGGGAAAGAAAAATAATTC
Source organism: uncultured Bacteroidota bacterium (assembly GCA_963727705.1). Classification (GTDB taxonomy): domain Bacteria; phylum Bacteroidota; class Bacteroidia; order 2-12-FULL-35-15; family 2-12-FULL-35-15; genus 2-12-FULL-35-15. The sequence goes on along the minus strand of CAVSHK010000041.1, from coordinate 45,640 downwards.
AATTATTGAGTTTTGCTGCAAATTAAATCTAAATAATATGGCAGCAACAATTTTAACATCGGAAGACCTGCAGGACTTCAAAATGGAGTTATTCGAAGAACTCAAAAAACTATTGATTACAACACCTGCAACAGAGCAAAAACAGGAAGAAATAAAATGGCTCAAATCACATCAGGTGCAACGCATGTTGGGCATCTCACCGGGCACATTGCAAAACCTTCGCATTAACGGCACCATCCCTTATACTAAAATTGGTGGAGTGATTTTTTATTCGCTCGATGATATCAATGCAATAATGCATCGCAACAAACGCAATGATTTGTCTAATGGCAAAAAATGACGGAGAAGTAAATTACATCCGGCATCTTTTAAGTATTTCCGAAAAATTTATTGAAGACTCACGGTTAAGTCCCTTGCACATTAGCTTGTATTACGCTTTGTTCCAGTCATGGAACTTGTCAAAATTTCGTAATCCGATTTCAGTATGCAGGTCGGAGCTGATGCAAGCATCAAAGATTGGTTCGGCAAACACCTATACAAAATGCTTAAAAGAGCTGGATAAGTGGGAGTATATAAAGTACTACCCATCCTTTAATTCTGTCAAAGGAAGTCAGATTTACCTGTACAATTTTAATAAGGGTAGTGATAATGGTACTGATAAAGGTAGTGATAATAGTAGTGATAATGGTGGTGATAAAGCTGCTGTAATGGCACTGATACCTTCTATAAACAGTATAAACATATTAAACAATACAAACAATTTAAACTTGGTTAAGCAAAAAAATTCGCAGAGTTTAAAAAAGATTTCAAAGAAAGAATTATCTGAAGAAAAAACTTGTACTAAGCGAAGTCGAAGTATCCAACCATTCATTATTCCGGAACTCGAAGAGGTGAAAACATATTTCGTTGCGCAAAAATATCCCGAACTCGAGGCTGAAAAATTCTACAATCATTTCCAGTCAAACGGCTGGTTAGTTGGCGGCCGCTCCAAAATGAAAGACTGGAAAGCCGCCTCGCGCAATTGGATATTAAATGGCAAAAAATTCAATCACACAAAACAAAACAGCAATGTTACAACCGAAAAAAATTATGGAGAACCATTGTGAAAAATTCATTGAAGTAAAAAGCAACCACAACTATGATCACGCTTTGTTATGGCTCGAAAAATGGGGTAAGAAACAATACGGTGATCATTTCAAAGTGCATGAAGAAGATAAACCAATTCTTTTTAAATTGTTGTGCTACTTCTTAAAAGACGAAGCAGTTGCTTCGCAACTGCAAATAAATTTAAACAAGGGCATTTTACTTTCAGGTCCTATCGGTGTGGGTAAAACAACCATTTTAAATTTAATGCGATTGTTCGAGCCGGCACAGAACCGTTTTATTCTTAAATCTTGTCGCGATGTAAGCTTTGAATTTATAACAGATGGTTACCAAACCCTTCACAAATACAGCCGTTACAGCTTTCACAAACACGAACCTCAAACAGTTTGTTTTGATGATTTAGGTACAGAAAACAATCTCAAGTATTTTGGTAATGAGTGCAATGTAATGGCAGAAATCATCCTTAGCCGTTATGATTTGTTTGTTTCCCGCAAGCTTATCACTCACCTCACCACCAATCTTTCAGCTTCTGAAATAGAAGCGAATTACGGTAACCGCGTTCGCTCACGTATGCGTGAACTGTTCAATCTTATTGCCTTTGATAATGATACAGCAGACAAAAGAAAATGATTTTACATCATGTACCAATTTTACATCTTTTGGTACATGACAACCGCTTCATGTACCAAAAAGGTACATGACGAAATAAAAAACTTTCCTGACATTAGGAAAATGATAGAAACTAACTTTTGGTTCAGGCCAAAAGAACAGAATTACAACTTACATAAATGAAATAAATTAAAATAATGTTTGCTATTATAAACAAAATAACTAAATTTGTTCATTATAATGAATATTATGAATAAAAGAAAAACTAATTTATTGCCTTCGGCAAACAAAATACTAAGCGAATTTGGCGAAAATATTAAGCTTGCTCGTTTACGCAGAAAACTAAGTGCCGAACAGGTAGCCGAAAGAGCAGGTATCGCACGTGTTACACTATGGCATGCAGAAAAAGGTGCTCCCAGTGTAGCAATGGGAACCTATTATCAAATACTTTTTGTATTAGGGCTTGAAAAAGACATTTTAAAAGTAGCAGCCGATGACACACTCGGGCGCAAACTCGAAGATGCCAAACTAATAACAAAAAAAAGAGCACCTAAAAAAACTAAATAATTGCAATCATTATGCAACGCACAAAAAAAGAAATCCTCGTGTATGCCCATTGGCAAAGCTTATCAAGCCCTGCCTTAATGGGCGTGTTACATACTACTCCGGCTAAAGGCAAAGAAGTATTTTCTTTTGAATACGCCGAAAAATGGATACAATCCGGATTTTCTCAAATGATTGATCCCGACCTTCAACTGTTTTCAGGTGCATATTATCCCAAAGAAGATAAAATAAATTTCGGAGTGTTCCTCGATTCTTGTCCTGATAGATGGGGCAGAATTTTAATGCAGCGCAGAGAAGCAATCATTGCCAAAAAAGAAAAACGCAAGCCCGAAACATTATTAGAATCCGATTATTTATTAGGTGTATTTGACGGACACAGAATGGGAGCATTGCGATTTAAAGAAAGCGAACAAGGTCCGTTTTTAAACGACAATAAAGAAATGGCATCCCCTCCCTGGACATCCTTAAGAGAACTGGAGCAAGCCAGTTTGAAATACGAAGAAGATGACAGCGATAATCCTGATTATTTAAAATGGATCAACTTACTCATTGCACCGGGTTCTTCACTCGGAGGCGCAAGACCCAAAGCTAACGTATTAGATACCGACAATCATTTGTGGATTGCAAAATTCCCAAGCCTCAAAGATGATAAGGACATTGAGAGTTGGGAAATGGTGACAAATGAATTGGCTGTTAATGCAGGTGTAAATGTTGCTACCGGAATGGTAAAAAAGTTCAACAGTAAACACCACACGTTTCTTACAAAACGGTTCGACAGAACTAAAAAAAATGAGCGCATACACTTTGCATCAGCAATGACCTTGCTTGGTCATAAAGATGGAGACGATGCCGCATCCGGTGCAAGCTATCTCGAAATGGTAGAGTTCATCACCCGCCACGGAGCCAATGTGCAAAAGGATTTAGAGGAATTGTGGCGAAGAATTGTGTTTAATATTTCCGTTAAAAATACAGACGACCATTTGCGTAATCATGGTTTTCTGTTAGCTCCAAACGGTTGGATACTTTCACCCGCTTATGATATTAACCCTGTTGAATACGGCACAGGCTTATCGCTCAACATATCTGAAACCGACAATTCACTTAGTCTTGATTTAGCAATGGAAGTAGCCGAGTATTTTCGTTTAAATGAAAAACAGGCAACAAAAATTATCAGGAAGATTAAACAGGAAGTTGCCAACTGGCGTATCATTGCTAAGAAATATGGGCTTTCTAAAGCAGAACAGGTAAGAATGTCAAATGCTTTTGAATAAATAAAATGATCAAAAAACATTCAATTACAAATCGTATATTTTCGAATATTTACGTATCATATTTTGAATTAATTCCCCTTTATCGAGAGCTATCCGGCATTTTCTTTCAATTGTGCAACCGATGGTTGCACAATTGAAAAAGACTAAAATCAGTCAATTGAATTTGTGCAAGAAATACCTACAGAAATTGAACTTTTCATATTAAACGTCAATATTGTGTTAATTATCCTAACGACACTAAAAAACTTCTTAATCCTTCTTTAATTTTGGATCCATTAAGTTCACGAAATCCTTCTACTATTTTTAAGATTCTAGTCGGAGCGTATCGATATACCTTGTTTTTATAAAAAATGGCTAATTCATAATTTGTTAATGGCTTAGAACTTAATTTAAAACATGTTCTCTGCTTATCTAAAGTTATTACTTCAGCACCGGCAAATTCAATTGTTGGCTTATCAAATAATATTTCAATTATTTCTTTTAATGTGCCATTTCCAGACAACCTTTCAATTCTCAGCCATTGCCAGTACCAGTTCAAAAATCGATTCATTGAACGTATTTGAATTTCTGTAAGTTCAGTTCCATTATCAACAAACGACCACATTGTTTCTACAGCGGTATCTATTGTGTCCAAAAAATATTTTTTTAAATTATTTTCTACGACTTGCTGTTGATTTACATATGAATATCTATATTCATATAATAAGGCCCAAACATCGGCTTGATAATCCGCTTCTTCAATTACTTTCGGAAAGCGTCCTATTCCATTTGCAATTTCTTCCGTTAAACAATGTCCATCTTGGCAATAATGCAAGCCTTCATGAAAAAGAAATAATCTGCCTGCTCGGATTATATCTGTATTCTCAAATTTACTCAATCTTTTATTTAAGCTGATAAACATTCCATCATCAATCTGCCACTTAGATTCCGAGCTATCGTATTTAAAACCGTTTTCTACTGTACGGGAATTTAAATCAATGGTATCTGTCATCAAGGACGTTTTACCAAGATCAGGCAAAGCTTCCCAAGCTCCTTTCATACAAGCTTTCAAATTGTTATCATTTTGTATTACATGGTTAAACCAAGTTTCAAAAACTCCAATATTCGTTTTAATAAATGGTTTTACCTTTTCTGTGAGTTCCTTACTCCACTGCTCTCTAGTATTTGTAGCCGCTACTGTTTCTTCATCGGTAAATGCCACTGCAATTTCCGTCTTTTTTGTAATGAGTATTGCTTCTTTATATTTTGGTGTTTTATCCTTGCTGAATTGATATGTTTGAATATAAGGATAAACATTTAGATTTATTTTTGTTCCAAGAGCAAATGTAAGACCTGTGTTTGTTGCCATAAACAAATGGATTTTATCTCTGTCAGGCAAAAAGTTAGCATACGAAGAAAGTACATCCTGAAAGCAAAGCAACAATTTTGAACGATCCTCTTCATTTGAAATTCCATCCAAATGAGGAGTATTCAATACTATATCAAACTCATTTGTTGGATTTGATAATACTTCATAAGTATATTGAGGTTCTATTCTGAATGACGTTCCTACCCGAATAAAAACATCTCCTTTTCCTTTTTCCGGCTTATTTGGCAATTCGATAGCCGAGATCCCAAAGTTGTAACCGGGGACTGGTTCGATATTTTTATACCACACTTTTTTATCGTGATGGAATTCAAAAATCCAGTATTCAGAAAAACTATTCATTAGAACCCCCAGTTGAAAAGCTAATGGTATTGGAGCTAATCCAAAATAAGCTATTACAGCATTTGGATTTTTTTGTAAAACAGGCTCAATTTCACTTTTAAATTTACGCTGTTGTTCCAAAGCTAATTGCTCAAATGGCAAATCGTATAGTTCTGAAACTTTTTCTTTTGAAATTTCAAAATCAATAAAAAGCTCCTTTTCAAAAATGTCTTTTCCGATTGCTTCCTTACATTCCTCAATCGTAATCTTCTTTTCTAAACCTGAATGCGCAATAATAATAACAGTTTTCTTTTTCATCGTCTTTCCTTTAATTTCTATCACTGTTTAAAATTTATTTATTTCGGTAATTAAAGGTGAGGGTTCTGTTTGTTCCAACACTTTTTTATAAAAAGATACAGAAAAGGGCTTATCCATTTCAATAGCCCCAAGCATTGCTTGTTTTCCCGCTCTTTGAATTAAATCGGAAAAACTATATGGTATATTTTGACCATTAATAAATTTTTTTAATTCAATAAATTCCTTTTCCTTATATTCTGTATTTTCAAACATCTTTAATAATACTTCTTCTACTTTTTCGCCCACAGGTCGTTCAAATAGCAAATGTAGACTCGTTCTTCTTCTAATAGCAGGGTCTAATACAGTTACACGATTAGTAATCATAATAACCGCCATATTACTTTTTTCTTTTTTAAGTAAATCAATTTGCTTAATTAAGACGTTTAAACCTGCCCTGTCTTCATGATGAGCCTGATTCTGAGCTCGACTAGTAGCAATGTCATCTGCCTCATCAATAATTAAAATACCAAGTTCATTATCTTTTATTTTACTCTTTGCAGAAGTAAAAGAATCTGTAATTCTATTTGATATTTCGCCAACTAATCCACTGCCACGAATATTTGATGGAGTCTCAAAAACTTTTACAGTTTTTCCAAGCTTCTCTGCTAATGGTGTCGCAATATTTTGAGCCAATGCGGTTTTCCCACAGCCAACTTCTCCGGACAAAATAATTAATGGCGAAGAAGTGTCTAAATGATCCAATAACATTATAGGTTTTGTATGGTGCTTATTTTTCCATTTTTCTACAATACTACCATCTAACATAAAAGAAAGCATTTTTAATAATTCCTTTTTTTGAGAATCAATTGCTATTAACCCATTATATGCTTTTAAAGCACTTTTGTTGGGATGTTTATACTCACTGAGAGTTAGTGCTGAATTTACCATTGTCCTATTTTACTTTGTTTATAACCATAACCATCTTTTGAATAAGATTTTAAATATTGTTGAGTACCACTGAGTGCATTTCCTGTACCCCAACCTCTTCTTGTTAATTCTTGATTTACTTCGTCATAATTAGATGATGCATTATCCATACTAACAAGTAGACCTAGTGTTGTATTTGTGGGTAAACTCCAATAATCTAATCCACCTGTTTTATCATCAGTATTTATTATTCCACTTGAATTTACTTCATAATGTAATCCTCCAATTTCGGTTCCGTCAGCTTTTTTTAACTGGAATTGAAAATATTGTAGAACTTTTTTTTCTGCAAGATATACTAAATCATCTCGTAAAGAATCGCATCTCTCTTTTGTGATAATATTAGCCTGATATATTGCTAAAAGGTCTTCATAAACTTTACCTAAAACATATTTTGCTCTTGCAACAGTAAAGGTATCTGTAGTTGAATTTGTATAAGTTGTTGACATAGATTTTATTTATTACAATGGTTTTTAAATGCATTACCAAAAAGCAAAATGAGTTCATCCAAGCATTTTGCATCTTCTTCATCTTCATCAAAATGAATTACTCTAGCCCAATTATCCCTACTATTTTCAAACCACTCAGCTAATTCATTAATTTTATTATTATTCCAGTTCTTTGTAATATTATTTTCTGAATTTACAGGATCTAAAACCGTCCAGGGAATAGATGAATCAATTTTAGAAACCGTATAGTAATCAGTAAAAACAATAGGTTTTTTATTACGGACAACGCTTGCCAAATAGCTATACCATTTAGATAATGTTTCACCATATGTTTTAAAGACACCTAATCTATCAAAAGCGGTTGCGCATAATAAATCTATTACAATACTTGGTGGAGAATTATCATCGGTCAAATAATATCCATCAGCAGATTGAATTTCTCTCCACCATTTAATCAATCGAACACATTCATTGAATTTAACCCTTCCTGCTTCGTCATTACTTTTTTTAGTTCGGGTTTTTACAAATTCATTGTGCTTTTGTACAGAAGTTTTTATTTTTTCTCCTGTCAATCTAATTAAAATTTGCTCATCACTTACATTTGTTGATAGCATTGGGACTATATCAAAGGAAACCTCATCCGCAAATGTAATTTTAACAGAACTCTTAGTTTTACTTACTGTTGCGGCAGGGAATAAATTATCTCTATACTTTATGACATATTTTTCAAATTTATTGAGTAACTCATCAATTAAATCACCATCTTCGTCCTTAGGCTTTGTAACCATTGGGATATCTAGATTTAGCCCATCTATTTCAGCATGTCCTAAATAGTGTCTCCTCAAACCTGTTTTCTTTTCGAATGATCCTGCTTTGGGAGTATTTGTGATCGTTAAACCATCTTCCTCAGCACATTTTTGAATGTACTTTCTAGCTGTATCAGCTCTTTCAGCAATATCACTTATTTTGTCAGGATCAGGTGCAATCCAATCAACAAAACAACTCATTCTGCTATGTAATGTTGTGTGGGTAGAAATTTCGCTCATGTTTTTTTGTTTTTAATTAGAAGTATATGTTTTCCAAGGTATTCTGCTTGGGTGCACGTTGACTAAAAAATTTACTATATCCGATTTTCCGTGGTACGTTGGAATTCCTCTACTATTTTGGGTCATCAATATAATTGGCATTCCGGGAAAATACTTTATAAATCCAGCTCGTGTTTCCTCTCGCTGCGTACTAAAATCTAATACACTAGGTTTAACAACAACTATGGCGAAGGTTACGCCTTGTTCTTTAATTACTGCTCCGTCAAATTTCATTTAAGTTTTAGTTTTTAACCCTTAGGAGGGTAGTTATCGTTACCGTATGAATTTTTCTCTCTAATCTTACCATCGGTTCCGTGTATAATAAGTTCAGATTGTTGATTTTGAGCAATTGATTTTCCTACATCAATTGCTTCTTTTTGTGTTTCGGTAATTTTTACTGCTTTTTCACTTCCGGCTGTGGTTACCGCCCATCCGTTGTCTCGTTTTGTAATGTGTACGTTTTTTCCCATTGTAATTGATTTATAGCGCTTCAGGAAAATGGTCGGTCTACTCGAAGCATATAGCCGGTTAATCTATATGCTGTTTAAGGTGGGCTGATAGAAATTTTTTGGTATTAAAAAATTTCTATATTTGCGATCACAAAAAAACAAGCACCTGCTGCGGATTAACACAAAACAGGGGTTTTTACGAGTAACAAAAAGGGTTGTAATGATTTCGACGTCGTGCAGCCCTTTTTATTTGTCGGTACTTTTATTTCAATTGATATGCCAAATCAATTTTTTTATTTTTTACTGCCACTTTAACATATTTTAACATCTTGGTTATTATTTACAGTCAATAATAAATACTGCTCTTTAATCTCAAAAAGCTCTGTTTGTTCTTTATGTAGGCGCTTTTCAACAACTTCAATCATACGTGGATTAAAGTCCGCTTTAATAAAGCGTTGTTGTATTATATAATCTTGTATAAGAGCCAAAGTTCTGTTAAAATCACCAATTTTATTCTGTACAATTATCGTTATACTATAGTATACAAAGGATATTACACTAACAATTAAAAACAATGCACTCCAAAACTCCATTTCAAGTACCGCATAACAAACAATACCTATAACCAACAGTAAAATAATGGCCATTGCTTTAATGAACTTATATAATTTAATAGCCTCACTTTTCAGTGTGTCATGTAAATTTTTTAATTTAGATAGCTCACAATTTAAAAAATTAACTGTCTCTTCTTTTTCACGTATTCTTTGTGATAAATCATTTTTATAGCGGTTTACATTCTCATTCTTAAAAAAGAAATAGACAGCAACCATTGCTATCAGCAGTATTACCAATATAACCCACATTGGTAAAGAATCTTTGGTTTGTTTCTTGTTCATTTTAATATCATTTAGTTTACAAATGTACTAATAATAATTGTATTTGTCAACTAAATATGTCACGATGTCATTTTTGTCATTGTTTTTATAACTATGACATGACAGGCCTCTGTTTTGTATTGTTAACATATAATTGTTCAAAATATGTTTTTTAGTTGTAAATTTGTAAACTGATCAACCATTAGTTTTGATCCATAAAACAAAAATAGATGAATGAATTATTCGCAGAAAGGTTTAAATCTGCAAGAATGCTAAATGGCATGTCATTGCAGGACCTTGCAAACAAATTAACTACTAAAATTTCCCGTCAGGCACTTCACAAATATGAAAGAGGTGAGGTTATCCCTGATAGTGAGATGTTAATACATTTATGTGAAGCTTTAAATGTACGGCCTGACTATTTTTTTAGAGATACTAAGGTTGAATTAAGTGTACCTGAATTTCGCAAGCTAAAACGCCTCCCGGTAAAAGAACAACATAGAATTATGGAACATACCAAAGATGTACTTGCAAGATATTTAGAATTGGAAGAGATCATAGGTATTGAAACTAAATTTACCAACCCTTTAGAAGATTGGGATGTTATATCTTCCTTTGAAGACATAGAAAAGGCATCTATTAAAGTCAGAAAGGCTTGGAAATTGGGTTCAGATCCTATTTACAATACTTTAGAGTTGTTGGAAGATAACCATATTAAAGTGGTAACTATTAATTCAGAAGATAGCTTTGACGGAATGCAAACTTGGGTAAACAATAATGTTCCGGTAATTGCCATTAACATTGCCCGTTTAAAATCAACCGACAGAATTCGTTTTACTGTTTTACATGAATTAGGACATTTGCTATTGCCTTTAAGTGGAGTAGCGGAAGCACAGAAAGAAAGATTTTGCCACCAGTTTGCTGCAGCAATGCTTATCCCTAGAGAAACCGCTGAAAAAGAACTGGGGAAACATAGAAAAAAACTATTTGTTCAAGAACTGGGAGCATTAAAACAACAATATGGTATTTCAATACAAGCATTGGTTTATAGAGCAAGAGATTTAGGTATAATTTCAGATACTTATGTAAAACAGTTTATGTACCTAATGGTTCATAACCAGTGGAAAGTAATTGAACCTATTCAATATACCGGAGTTGAAGAATCTCATCGTTTTAATCAATTACTTTTTAGAGCATTAGCTGAAGACCTTATTTCAATGAGTAAAGCAGCCGTTCTCAACAATCAATCATTAATTGATTTTCGTAAACAAATTATGGTTGTTGGATGAGAATAGCAATCACAGATGCTTGTATCTTTATAGATATTTATGAGCTCCAACTAACAACCGAATTTTTCTCTTTAGATTTGGAAATACACACATCGTTTGATGTATTTATGGAAGTTCATGAGCATCAAAAAGAATTGTTAAAAGCTTTTCAAACGATGGGGAAATTTACCATTCATAAAATCACTCAGGAGGATCGGCTTGAAATTATCCAACAGAAATATCCCAAATCTTTATCTGATAATGATAAAACCGTTTTGCACCTTGCTAATAAGTTTGAAGCTATGATAATTAGTAGCGACAAAAAAGTTAGGCATACTGCAAAGAATAAAGCAATTGAATATCATGGTATGCTTTGGGTTTTTGACAGACTTTTGGAACAAGAAGCAATAAGCCCAGCAGAAGCTATTTTGAAATTAAAAAAGCTAATCAACTCAAATATAGTTTATCAAAACAATGCAGAACTTGTTGCAGAAATGGATAAGCGATTAAAGCTTTGGAATCAATAAAAGTAAGCTTATACATATATTTCATCCGCTTTAGCAGACTAACAGAGTACTTAGTTAATTTTAAAGGTAGTCTCTAAAGTTCAAAAAAAAAGACTATTTCTCCTTCGTGTGATTAAGCAATTCGGAAATATCCACATCTAACGCTTTAGCAATTGTTGCTAATGTCTCTAATGAGGGTTGCGTAAAATTACTGCACCATTGAGAAACTGTAACAGGGTTTTTCTTTAATTTTTCCGCCAACCATTTATTGGTTCTCTCCTTTTGAGCTAGAACAACTTTTATTTTGTTGAGGTTTTTCTTATTCATTTTTCCCGAAAATCTTTAATTATCAGCAAATATATGATTAGAAAATCTCGTATATGTTTATGGTTATTTTAATATAAATATTGTTTTTACCATATATATATATGGTAAAATATTAAAATATTTATATATTTGTATAATAAAATAAATAATAAATTTTTTAAGGTAAAAGTTTAATAAAATAATGTTAAAGTTTAACAATATAGGGCAAAAGGAATTAATAATTAGTCTGCTAAAAGACAATTTAACAAACATTCGGCTGGTATATGGATTAACAGAGCTCGGCTTGGCTCCTACTAATTATTTCCTGCAGTTGGACGAAACCATTTTTAAGTTGATGGGAATAAGCACTGATGATGATAATTTTTTTGAGGAATATGTAAATGAAAGCAGAACAATAAGTGAGATAGACATCTTTAAACATCCGGAATTATTAAATAGTTTGGCGCATAGCCTATACCATAAACTGAATGAAAAATATAAATCCCAAAACGAATGAAAAATAAAACAATCAATGGAATATTGGCAACTGTAATATTTGTAATTTTTTTGCCACTAATTATGATAGGAGTAATGATAACCTGTTCAGCCGATTTTTTTTCTAAGATCATTTTGAACTATCAAATACTCTTGTTTTTCGCCAATTTCGGGTCTAAAAAATAAATAGATTAAATAAGAAGCATCCCACAGGTTATATGGTGTTCACTTCATCAAGGCAATACAAAAAGATACGCCAAGCCAATATAGCAATTGCTTATAGGTGTTAGTTTTTAAGGTATAAGCAAAAGCTATATTGCCCTTCGGGTGCCCGCCTGCCCTGAGCCTGTCGAAGGGCAGCTTGTCATACTTTTCATTGCCTTTCTTTCGTTCACCGCAGCCTGTTTTGTCTGCTATGCCACTTCATTTATTTCGCTTCACTTTCTGCCCGTTACCACTGGGCAGCGTTTCGCTTCATTCATTTCAGTCGCCTATCAGTCCACCGGCTGCAATAATTTTTGCTCGCCTGCGGGTCGCTTCGGGCTTCGGCAAGATGTTGTTTATTTGCCACACTTTGGTGTGGCTCTCTTTAAGGCTTTGCCTCGTGTAGCGCATTTCGCTTGTGCCTTTTTTAAGCGGTAAAGATTTTAATTATTTGGCACAAGCTCAATTTCTACAAGGGTCGCAAGCGCACTCATTCCGCTGCGCTGCATTCCGTGCTTTCTGCTTCCACCCTCAGCTCCTCTCGCAGCGGCTCGCCGCACATTGTCTGCAAACCGTTTCGTTGCACTACACTATTTGCAGCCAATTTTTCTGACGCTAGCTCAAGGCTGTATAACCATCTCCCCACAAATACTGCTTGCAATTATGTAAATTTGTAGCATGAAAAAACTGCTATTATTAATACTGTCATTCAGCTTATTCCTCAATAATATTAAAGGTCAGGATACAGTTGTGTTACATCACAAATATTACACAAGCACATTCATAAAATCAAAACACATTCCTTTATTAGTAGAATATACGCTCACAAAAGAGATGTTGAGTTGCCCGGAAAAAATAAAAAGAAAAAACAATTTTGCTCCCGACCCGGAATTACCCGAAGCAACAAATCTTAAAGATGATTATAAAGGAAGCCATTATGATCGTGGCCATAACATGAGTGCGCAAGATAATTCTTGCAATGTTGAGGGAATGAATGAATGTTTTTATTTTTCAAATATGTTCCCGCAAACACACAGCTTGAATGCCGGTGTTTGGGGAAAATTAGAAAATCAGGAAAGAGCAGAAGCAAAGCAACACGGGAAGATTAAAGTTTTTATTGGCAGTATAGGTGAAATAAAAAAGATTGGTGCCGACAGCGTTGTTGTACCGGCATACTGCTGGAAAATAATTTACATTGAAAATGAAAATAAATACGAGTGTTATATTTTTCCCAACACACAACCGGAAAATCCCGATTATGAATCATACAAAGTTCCGCTGACAGAAATTGAAAAACACACACACATTAAATTTCACAAAGACAAGTCAATTATTCAGTAACCATAGTCATTCTGAACTTGATTCAGAATCTGCGCGGTGGTTAACACTCCGTTATTCTGAACGCCTGTGCTGAGCTTGTCGAAGCATGATTCAGAATCTTCACTACAGCTTCTCTTTAATGTTGTCATAATAACAATCAAATAAAAAAGGCAGCAAATAGCGTAAGCGTATTCGCTGACACAATAATGAAAAAACAAAAAAGTCAGCAAAGTTGGGGCTGTGCCGCACCTGCTTCCCCACTTAGCTTATAAAGGTCAAGCCCTACGGGTTTTATAAAAAATTTTACCCTGAGCTCGTCGAAGGGCTCCACATTATCAGAGTCATCTGTTATATTCTAAACTATTTAAGGTAAATTTTTTTATAAAAACCTTGACAAGCTGCCAAAGCACAGCCCTGTTAGTTGGCTTTCTTTTTTGTTTTTTTCTCCTTTTTTCTTTTCTTCTTTTGGGTTAATGTTGCGCGAAGCGCAGGAACGAGGGGCAGCATAATTTTTAAAACCATAATTATGCTCAGACAAAAAATCAAATGCCACAAGATTGGCAACCGCTATGAAAAAGAACACTTCTTTATTTTAAACAAAGGCAACAATGCCGGAAAGCCACTGCCGGAATATTGTGCAAACTGTTTTGTATTTATTGCCGATGATATTGATGAAAAAGAATTTTACTTTTTTCTTTTTTATGGGCTTTGGCAGAGTGGTTTGTTTCGCAAATCTATAACAGGCTCTGTTGTTCCATTTATTCGTATAGATGATTTATGTACTGTAGTTCATGAAGCTTCATTAAAAGTAAGCACTAAGCCTAAAGAATTAGACGCTGTAATTAAAATGATGAAAGATTTAGATACTTACAATGATGTTTTAAAACAAAAAATCACTTTAATAAAACAAGCTAAAAAAGCATTGATGTATAAAATTATCAGATAAAAAAAGAGGCTGATTTCTCAGCCTCTTTTAAAATTTACTTTTTTAACTCTTAAATTTCCTGACTATCCATTTCAACAACACAGACACGCAAAAACTAACTACTGCGCCAACAGCAGCAAGAACAACAGTTTTAATTATATCGGATGAACCGATGTTCACCATTACGGTTAAGACCGTTCCGGAAACTGTGCCCAAAATTGTTTCGCTTTCTATGTTATGAATTACAGCCATGGTGGAATAATAATTTCAATTACTTTATTCGGTCTCTACCGTAATTTGACTTATTGCCGAAACCACCGCTCCGGCAACTGCTACATAACCTGCGGCTGCTATAACTGTCGTGGGTAGCATCACAGGAGAAGCCAAAATAGCTCCACTTGCCGCAGCCAGTGCAAGCCCTATGTTTCTTAATATTTTAAAGAATTTCGGTGTTGGAGTCGTCGCTCTTTGCAAAATATTCATATGTTTTAGATTTAATGGTTAGATATACTTATTCTTTCTTATCAAGCACAGCAAAAATTTTAGCGTAAACTTGTTTACATGCTTTTCTTAAATCTGATCCTAAGCCAGGACCTGTTATTTTTAATACTGGTGCAATACATCCCCTTAATTCTTTCAAAGCATTGTTGGCAGGATGCACAAGAATATCTTCATGTACTTTACATCCAACAAAATCAAATGCCATTGAAATTTGATACTGAAACGTTTTACCAGTTCGTATCTTCCTTCAGGAATACAAGAGACTTCCACCTCATTGTTTTTCCAGGGCAATTCTATACTACAACAAAGTAATTCGCAGTCGGCAAAAATTTACCGTTCGTTCCTTTCGGAAGATACTCTCTGATAAGTTCCAGTTCCATTATGCTACCTCAACAACACGCAAAGCATTGTATGCACCGTTCTTTAAAGCATATTGCACCCCATTTACTTCTTGGAAAAACTCAACTTCCAAAAGATAAATTTGAGTGCCCGTTCCGGCAGGTACAGCAGTTGGTGTTAAAGTTTGTGTCGCACTTGTACCATCAATTGGAAGATTCACTTCGTTGCTGTATTTAATATCACTTATCCCTGTTGCAAAATCAATATTTGCAAATGCACTTGAAAGAGTCACATGCGTTGCACCTTGCGGATATGCAATATCCTCAATAGGTTTAAGGTCAGCAATGACAATTACGCCTGTAACCGTATTGATTGTGTAAGGTGCAAATAATACACTGCCTAATATGGCATTGATATTAAAGTCCAAACTTTTTAATATTGCCTTGGCTGCGGGTTGGGCTATTGCAACACCAACTGATCTATCACCTCTCGCACTGGTTGTGTCAAGGTTTTTAATATCGCTCATCATTTTTGTAATTCGTGCAGTTACACGATTATCCGATGCTGTTAGCATCAATGATCGCATTGTATCACGCAACAGTTTACCTGCTACCGCCGAATTTCCAAATTCAGCACCGTTTTCTCGTGTTCTAACAAACACAGGATCGTTTGCGATTCTATCACCGGAAACACCACTTTTGGTTTTCACCAGATGCCCATCTTGTGATTTATAAAAAGTGAGGTTATCTAAAGTACCTTCCACTTTCAAAATTCCTTTTTGCCTTGCCATTTTATTTATGTTTTTTAGTTTGACTTTTTTATTGAATTACACCTCAACTAAATTTTATCGCGAATAAATTTCGTTTCGGAAAATCAAAATTAGAAGGTATCACAAGGATTTTCAATAGGGGAGAGTAGTATCATTAAGTTTATGATTGTTTGTGCCGATATTGCCGATTTATTCCAGGAATAGGCGCGTACTTTTCTACAATCTTTATTATTGAAGTTTAATATTTACTTAATGGGAAAAGTATAGATAGAGTATGAAAAGAGTAATAATTTACTAATCTATTATTGAAGAAGCATTTAAATTTGTATTGTCACAAAACCTTTTATTTAAGTATGAATCTGCTCTCTTTAAAATATTTCACCTCAATAGAATCGCGAAATACTTTTATTAGTTCAACATCACTCATGATGTCGCCAATTTTCACAATGCAATTCTGACCGTTTATTAGAACCAGTGCCAATTGTTTTTTTTGATTGCTAAATATCATAATAATTATTACCCCCTAACTTTAAGAAAATGGATGGTGCTTTTTCCGCTTCATTGAACATTTTCACTACTTTTGAATAGCTGGATATTAGGGAGGCAAGATTTTACAAATAATTAAATATGAAATCATGAAAAAAATAACAAGCCTAATTGCAGTTATTCTCTTTATTACATTAAATAGTAGTGCACAATATACTAAACTATTGGATTTCGATAGCATAAAAGGAAGTGTCCCACTTAATTCCCTTATTTCTGATGGTGGTTACTTATATGGAATGACTTCTGCCGGTGGCGCATATAATTATGGGGTAATATTTAAAATAAGGGAAGATGGAACAGGATATTCTAAATTGTTAGATTTTGACAATATAAAAGGAGGGGCTCCAAATGGTAAATTAATTTTAGTTAGTGGCTACTTATATGGAATGACTTTAAATGGGGGGACAAAAAACGAAGGAGTAATTTTTAAGATAAAACAAGATGGGACCGATTATGTAAATCTATATAATTTTGCAAATATAGATCTACCTTATGGTTCCCTTATTTCTGATGGTACTTATCTATATGGAATGACTTATGCTGGTGGTGGTGCAGCCCATGGGAATATTTTTAAAATAAAATTTGACGGAACAGGATATACTGACCTTTTTGATTTTGACGGAACAAATAAAAATGGAAGCAATCCTTATGGAGATCTTTGTTCTGACGGAACTTTTCTTTATGGTATGACTTATAGCGGCGGAATTGGAAATGGTAACATCTTTAAAATAAAGCCAAACGGAACTGGTTATATTGATCTCTTTGATTTTAACCAAACTAATGGTGACATTCCTTATGGGTCGCTTATTTTTGATGGCACTTATCTATATGGAATGACATCTAATGGTGGCAGTGCAGCCAATGGAAATATCTTTAAAATAAAATCTGATGGAACAGGATATGTTGACCTTTTTGATTTTAATGATGGAGCTGGCCCACATGGCAATCTTTATTCTGATGGTGCACATCTTTATGGAATGACAGGTTATGGTGGTGCAAATGGTGGTGGAAACATCTTTAAAATAAGACTTGATGGAACCGGGTATACAGATCTTTTTGATTTTAAAGGAACTAATGGATCAGAGCCTTGGGGGTCCTTTATTTCTGATGGTACTTATCTATATGGGATGACATCTTATGGTGGTGTAAATAATATGGGTGTTATATTTAAGTATCAATATTGCAACAATAATTGCATACTTGACATAGCAGAAAATATAATAGAAACTGATATACATATATATCCTAATCCCACAGCGGGAATAATTAACATACAATTAAATAAATATGAAAATACTTCAATTAAAATTACCGATCTTTTAGGTAAAAGTATTATTTATCAAAACAATAGTACATCATCTAATCTTGAAATTGATTTGAGTTCTCAATCAAACGGAGTTTATTTTATAAGTATACAAACAAGTGAAGGAGCCGTCAATAAGAAAATAGTGATTAGTCATTAATTTGTCGCACTCAAACCTAAATCCAATTTTTCCTTTCAATTTATTTCACCACAAAGCCTTATTTCAATACAAAACCGATCTTAACATCACCAATTATATCCTACGATTAAACGTTCAACAAAAAAGTTATCTGACTAGTGTTAAAAAACCTTTTGCAGTATGCCCTTGTCCATTGCTATCTATAGCATTAGCAACATAATAATATGTCCCCTCATCAGCTGGTAATCCATTTGTAATGTTACAGCCATCCCACCCTTTATTAAGGGAACTTGATTCATAAATTTTCCATCCCCATCTGTTAAATATTTCTAAATTAATTTTTTCTGCCCCACTAACATTTATTGTAAAAACGTCATTTATATTATCATAATTAGGAGAAAATATATTTGGAATAATCCATTTAAATGGGCATTCTGAAATAACACCAGTTCTTTGAGTACAATTTTTCATAGAGGTTAATGTATAGTCATATATCCCCGCAATATTTAATGTTCCATAAATTGTAACTACGCCAGCAACATAAGTGCTATACACCCCTGTTGGCAGCCCTATAACCTTGACTAGGCTATCATTAACAGAGTATGTAATATTTGTAATGGGAGTATTAACGCAAACAATCTGAGAATCACTTCCAACGGGTGATGTTAAATTGATAATTACATTTGGCTTAACAGTTATGTTGCCTAATGTAGTTGTTTGTTTATTTTTACATATTCCCATTATCGTTACCGTATAAGTATATGTGCCTATGATATTCGGTGTGCCACTAATACTAAGTTTACCAAAAGTATAATTGCTTGTTACTCCAGGAGGTAATCCAGTAACTATCGCGTTAGATGCCGCTGTAATTGTATAATTAATATTTGTGATTGGATTATTGATACAAACCAGTTGATTATTAGTTTGTGGTATAGACACCGAAACATCAGTATTACAATGTGCGGTAACAGAACATGGCAGTGGTACTTGTACAGGAACACTGCTGTCGGGACCATCTCCTAAGTCACTATCCCCCCAAGCCCAAACAGTTCCATCATTTTTAAGCGCAAGGGATTGATCTCCTCCTCCTTCAATGGCAACAACTCCTGCAAGAGAATTTACCCGAACAGGAATGTTACTATCAATAGTGGTGGAATCTCCAAGTTGTCCAGCGGAATTAGCCCCCAAGCCCAAACGGTTCCGTCATTTTTAAGGGCAAGAGATTGGTATGCACCTGCTTCAATAGCAGTGATGCCTGTTAGAGAACTTACCTGAACGGGGAAATTAATATCGTTATTAGTGCCATTTCCAAGTTCACCATAACTATTCCCCCCCCCATGCCCATACTGTGCCATCATTCTTCAATGCCAGAGAATGATAGTATCCCGTGGCAATAGCAATAACACTTGTGAGATTATATACTTGAACAGGCAAAACATAATTAATGTTGTCCCCACTTCCAAGTTCACCAAAGTTATTCACCCCCCAGCCCCATACTGTGCTATCATTCTTTAATGCCAGTGAAAAATAACTTCCAGCAGCAATGGCTGTAATATTTCCGACACCTTTAGCACTTAAAAAGGGAGAACCTAAAGTAGTATCTACCTGAACAGGGATATAGCTGGGACCAGAGAGTGTTCTTCCCAGTTCACCATAAGTATCGCTGCCCCAAGCCCATACTGTACCATCTTTTTTCAAGGCAAGAGAATGGCTTTCTCCTGCGGCAATAGCTATAATACCGGTAAGGGAATCTACTAAAACTGGAATATCTTTATCATCGCTTGTTCCATCTCCAAGTTGCCCAACATTATTGTATCCCCAAGCCCAAACAGTTCCATCATTTTTAAGCGCAAGAGATTGATCTCCTCCTCCTGTAACAGCTATAACATTTGTTAGAGATATTACATTAACAGGAGCATTTCGGTAGTTCATGGTTCCGTCTCCAAGTTGACCATGTTCATTATCTCCCCATGATTTAACTGTGCTATCAGCGCAAATGATGAGGCCTTGTTCTTCACCTGCTGAAATAGATTGCGCTTTTGCACTTACAGCAACTAATAAAAAAAATAAAATATAGCAATAGATAGAGAAAAAATTCAAAAGTATAGTTATAAAAAATATTTTATAAAAATTTTACCTAAGCATAATGAAGAGCCCTATAGAACTGTCGTTATTGTAATTGACAAGGACTATCTGGTAATTTTATCGGAGCACCTCTATCGGGATCGTAAATTGTACGTCCAATTTCACTATGATCTGCATCTTAACGGTATTTTTATCTTTTCAAAAAGCAGCACTCTTTGTGAAACAAGATAAGTCTCCACCTCTCTTTAAATCAACCTAACTTCTCTCTAGTTCCGCAACAAGAAAGAAAATTGTTTACGGTTGAAAAGCTCATTACTTTATTTCTTT
This sequence comes from uncultured Bacteroidota bacterium, assembly GCA_963727705.1. GTDB lineage: Bacteria > Bacteroidota > Bacteroidia > 2-12-FULL-35-15 > 2-12-FULL-35-15 > 2-12-FULL-35-15. Next base: position 25,233 of record CAVSHK010000041.1, on the reverse strand, counting down.
TGCTCTAAACTATTCTTGTATGCTTGTTCTATTTTTTGGTTGTAGGATTTTATATAATCTAAATAATACCATCTCCCACTTGTATAATTTTGATTTATTTTTCCTCTTGGGCTAATTGTACTACCATCTAACTGAAAGTCATAAAAACTTAAACTTTTTGTAGTTATATCAAAAATAAAAAAACGATAATACTCAATTATATTATAATCAACCACTTCAGCATAATAATACTCCATTGCGTCAGTCACTAAATACTGTTTGTAACCATATTTTTTAAAACATCTATAAAGTGAATCGGGTATAGGTAAATGTTGTACCGAGTGATATTTTAATGTTTGTTCAATCGCTGATACCTGCCTTTTTATCAGCAAGCTATCATCTGGAGACACACTTACATCCATGATATGCTGAAAACAAGTTAAATATTTTTTCAACTGAACTTTTACATAATTGTTTACTTGGCTTGCCCCTTCTGGAAAAGGTTTGTAGTGTTTTGGAATTATAGTGGTATCGAACACTTTAAAATTGTTCTTATATATGGTTGGATCAAAATTTTCCGGATCTTTTGTTAAATAAACAATGGAAAAGGGTGAAATTATTCCAAGGGTATCTGTAAGATGAATATTATTTATGTTTAAAATACTTTTTGTTTGGTTTTTGACTATATTAGGGAATTTGCACGTAATCATTGCGCTGATTGATAATAGTAAAACTACCACTATTTTTTTTGTATGAAATTTATTCTCCACCATCAACAGTTCCTCCATTAAAATCTACAAAAATATCGGGAATTGCCCCTTTGGCACCTTCAACTCTATTTTCATATACCCCTTTTTCATTTTTATAAAATGGTGACATTTTAACGGTATTTTTATCTTTTCAAAAAGCAGCACTCTTTGTGAAACAAGATAGGTCTCCACCTCTCTTTAAATCAACCTAACTTCTCTCTAGTTCCGCAACAAGAAAGAAAATTGTTTACGGTTGAAAAGCTCGTTATTTTATTTCTTTTGCTCTAAACTATTCTTGTATGCTTGTTCTATTTTTTGGTTGTAGGATTTTATATAGTCTAAATAAGACCACCTCCCGCTTGTATAATAATTTTTGTTTATTTTTCCTCTGGGGCTTATTGTATTGCCATCTAAATGAAAATCATAAAAGCTTAGACTTTTGCTAGCCAAATCAAAAATAAAAAAACGATAATAACTATGAATATTATAATCCATCACTTCAGCATAATAATACTCCATTGCGTCAGTCACTAAATACTGTTTGTAACCATATTTTTTAAAACATCTATAAAGCGAATCTGGTATAGGTAAATGTTGTACCGAGTGATATTTTAATGTTTGTTCAATCGCTGATACCTGCCTTTTTATCAGCAAGCTATCATCTGGAGACACACTTACATCCATGATATGCTGAAAACAAGTTAAATATTTTTTCAACTGAACTTTTACATAATTGTTTACTTGGCTTGCCCCTTCTGGAAAAGGTTTGTAGTGTTTTGGGACTATAGTGCTATCAAATACTTTATAATTATTGCTTTTTATTGATACATCAAAGTTGTTCTGATCTACTGTTAAATAAACAACGGAAATGGGTGAAATTATTCCAAGGGTATCAGTAAGATGAATATTATTTATGTTTAAAATGCTTTTTGTTTGGTTTTTGACTATACTGGAGATATTTATTAGACATGAAAACATTGTACTGAAGAAAAACAGTAAAACAACTACTTTTTTTTTATTATAAAATTTATTCTCCATTACCAACTGCTCCTCCATTAAGATCTACAAAAATATCAGGAATTGCCCCTTTAGCGCCTTCAACTCTATTTTCATATACCCCTTTTTCATTTTTATAAAACGGTGATATTTGTTCCCCGGCTGGCGGGGTATCAGGATTGATTTGAGGTGCTATAGCATTGTTTATTGCTGATCCTGCTGCACCGGAAATACCCGAAGCAATTGTCCCAGAAAAATATTTTGCTCCTGTATTGAAAACTTTATCAAAAATATTAAAATCTTTTCTATTTGAAAACCAACTATCAGTTATCCAGTCTAAACCGCTACCAATGGCACCATTCACAATATCACCTGCTATATTGTATGCGCCCCCATTGCTATAATTATTATCTCCATATCCTTGCAATACATTGGAACCTATTCGATATGCACCTTTTAAAAGTTGTCCACTAACATTTCTTTCACCAACAGGATTTAAAAGATTATAAAACGACTTTGCTTGACCTGTGAGTTCATCTGCTCTGCCTAACTGATCCGCCACATCTAATGCACCTTCTTCGCCTGTTAAAGCACTTAATCCTCCGCTTACAAATGATTCTAACACACTTTTATTACCTCCTTCATATCTCAATTGACCACTTGCCGCATCTGCATGTACATTAAGAGCTCCTGCCACCGCAAAACCCAACGCAAGGTTATCTGTTTCGGCTGCTACAAAGCCCCCTGCGGCTCCAGCGCCGAAATATTCTATCGCTGACAATAAACTAAGATCTGAATGCTCTACCGAACTCCAGTTACTTGCCAAATTTGCTATTCCTCCAATAAGCGCCGCAACAGGGTCAATGATAATATCCAAAGGTCCCGCTACTTTTCCATCTTTGTCTGTAGTCATAACAGGATTATTTCCCATTCCAACATAAGGGCTGTAATATTGCCCCGCAGGGTCAGTTGTGTTCCATCTACCCAATAACGGGTCATACATCCTTGCCTCGAAGTTGTCTAAGCCTGTTTCAGGGTCGGTTTCACAGTATTGCCCCTGGTAACCGTAACGGTAGCTTTGTGCGGAAGTGTATGTTCTACCAGGCATTACAGAGCCATGTGGATAATAATCAGTAAGGCTTTGTTGAGCAAATACATTAACACCACCTCTACTAAAATTGATATTTATATCGTCCACCCAAAGAGGGTTGGAACTGCTGTTTTTTACAATAAAAGAGAAGTAACCATTGGTAGGTATTGAAAAACTAAAATTGCTTAAATTCCATGTGTTACCGTTAAACACTATTTGTTGATAAACACTTTTCAGTACATTGCCATTCTGATCGGTTAAATTCAGATAAATACCATCAGAAGAAAAAGGAATAGTACTTGATGCCGCATACGCCCATAAGCTGCCACTTACTACCTGCCCTGCATTTACCCGTATTTGTGACAAATAACCACCCCATGAGGAAGACCCCTTGGCAGATAATTTTAAAGATGATACGTTGCCGGTTCCTCTATGGTCAAATGTTTTATCAATAGTTCCCCCTGAATTATTAAACACATAATCATTTGCATCAGTACCATTAAAACTTGTACTGATGCTTGAAGCAAGAACATTTGTAAAGGTTGCCCTTACGTTGCCTAAATGATCTGAAAGTTCATACAAGTATGTGTTGCTTTGAGGATAATAAGATCCAATGCGGTTGTCAGCAGATAAGCCCACTTCTGCTTGCTGTAATCCACTACTAGCGCTTGTTTCATACACACTCATCACATTTCCACCTGCATCTCTCACGTACCATGTTGTTTTAGTTCCGTCGGTTTTCTGTATCCTTCTTCCCTTTTCATCATATAAAAAGCTCACAACCTTTTCACCGTATGTAACTTTCTGCACATGACCATACACATCATAAACGGTTGTGCTCCCATCGTTCACATTTGCTATTTGTTCTCCAATCAAATCATACTGATAATTATTGGCAGCCTGCCCTTGTTTCAAGCCAAAGTTAGCGGGGTAGTTGTCGGTTGTAACGGCATCAGAAACATAGTTAAGCATGTTATTCTGCAAATATCCACCACTACCCATATTATAGTGGTATGTAAGTTTATCCATATCATCACACCCTGAGGACACTCCTGTACAAGAATTAAAATAACCATTACGGTTAAGACTAAGCAGGTTGCCGTTTAAATCATAAGTAATACCGGAAACCTGATAATCAACCGCATTAGGAATTGAAGACGAAGCCAGCAATGGTCCTGCACCTTTAATAGTTCCCTGACCGTTTAATGACCCGGCATTTGTTACCTGCGAAAAAGCAGAAGCAGTAAGCTGGTACTTGTTATCATATGTGTAGCTGTTACACAATTGTTCGGCAGGGTACTGTATCGTACCGCTTGGAACACCGTTTGGTATAGCTGTTTGCCAACGCTGGGCTTTCATCACCCCATTAAATAAATCTGCCCCCCGTTGATACGTTTGAATAGAGGTATTTGCTCTGGTATAATCTTTTGCAAAATAATCGAGCGTCATTCCAAAAGCATCTTTAGGGCAACGATATATTGAAGCACTTGTCCCGTCTTTACCCGGGTCACGATCATTTAATTCAGGTGAATTTATTGATTTTAACCAACCGTTAATCGTATATACATAATCTATCCCTTGCCCTTTATTGGCAACCTCTACACGTTTTAAAGCACCATGGGTATAATAATAATACGCTGCTTGTTCTGTTTGGTTCACTCCATCGATGCTGGTCAGGTATCTTTGTAAACGTTTGTCTTTGTCATACTGATAATAATAATAAAAATCTTCATTGGCTAGTTCTTTCTGATAAGCCACTTGGGTAACATTACCATTCAAATCATAAGAATAATTTAAGGTAAAGTATTTAGCACTTCCATCGCTGTTAATATTATTTAGTTGTTGTACTGTCCATGCTGTTCTTCCCAATTCATCATAGCTATACCAAGTTGTACTGTTCGCATTCCATGTTTTTGAAACCTTTCCTGAAAGGTGCAGTTGATTATTTTTATAAGAGGAATAAGTTATATCGCCCGCATCATACATTACATAATTTTGTTGGGAACATCTGCCGGCATCTGTTGGGGTATTCACATAAGCTTGGCTGAAAGCTAAAGGACTAACTGATGATGCAATCGATGGATTATATTCTCCTGTTTCAATAACACGTCCAACGTTATCATAGTTTATGTATGAAAATATAGGCGTAATAATATTTACTGATTTTAAATTACCGGGGTTAGCGTTCCCGCTAAGATTGGCCTCACCACCACCCTCAACATACATTACAATTAGAGGTATACCAAATTCCGAAGTGGTAGCATTAGCTGGAGCTATAACAGAGAAGGTAATGCTATATAATGTTTGCCCTATAGGTAATACAGGGGTGGAACTGGCAACAGCATATGGAATTTCAAAATAAACCTGACTACCAGATGCATATGTAGTACCATTGGCCAAAGCAGAAAAACCATTTTCAAGCGTTATCCCTGGATTATATTCTTGACGAATATTTGGAATATCCCCCCCCGCACCGACAATAATATTAATCGTAACATTAAATGTTTGCCCCGCTGTTATGGTGGATGGAAAAACGTATTGAATATTATAATTATTAAAAAGGGAAAATCCGGGTACAGCAGAAACTGAATAAGTTAATGTTGTCAGCGCACCACTCGAACTATTAGTTGATTGCCCTTGTGTAAAAGCCACTTGTTTTGCATTTTGGGAAAAACGCACTTTCCCGTCGGCACGATAAATAAAATTAGTGAGACCAGCATCAGGAGAGATGGTGGATGCTACCTCATTGTAAGAATCATAAGTTGTTGACTTTATCATCCTGTGGTTGGGGCTGTTGCCTGCTGAAGGGATATAAGCTACGTCCACACCGGCAGGTGGTACATTCAGTTTCAATCGCCCTGCTTTATCGTAATAATTGATGCTGAAATTATAATAATTCACCTGCTGTGAAACCACAAAAGAAAAACGCTGATAGATTTTCGCGTTGAGTAAGTTAGTACCTAAGGCATACCAAGCACCTCCGCTCACATAAATTATCCGGTAGCAGCCGGAGGGTAAAGGGGGGTTGTGCCCGTATAAAGTTGACTGTTTCCAAAAGTTACGTAAGAGCCTGTTTTTAAATTTAATATTTTGTAGGTAGCCGGAAAGTTGTTCTGAGGATCAAAACTATTGCCAAGCACCAGGCTGTTTTCGCAGCCTTTAGGCAGGTGAACATCTATATACAGCGCACCCGGGGCTGCACCATCAGAATTTACTCCTGTTTGAGAATAGGTAAGCGGCATGGTTTGCACATTATTCCCACCTACTTGCCCGCTGAGGCAGGATGCAAGTGTTTTTCCATCCGGAGAGGAAAAAGAAACCATTTCAACTCCATCAGCGTTGGTAGTAATGGTTTTTATTACACAGTTGTTGCTAACAGAAAGTGGTGTGATGGTTCCCATTCCATTAGCATTGTTATCCGCATAATCAGTAATCACCCAGCCATTTCCTTTTCCGTAAATGTAATCCAACTCATTTAAAGTGGTCATAGAATTACTTCTCGTTTCATGTCCACTGCCCATTTTAAAAGCATCTCCGGCAGCAGAGGTTCTTTTTACTACACCTAAGTTATTATCATCGTACTGCACTCTTGAGTATGGATAACCGGTTGTGGGAACATAGGGTTCCTGTGCATTATTGTTGCTGTAATAATATCCTAAACTTCCGTTGGCACTATTGTTTACAGCATTTGGAAAATCAGCCGTACCGGCAAGAACGGAGCTAATTGGTTTATCAAAATCATTCAGGGAATAATTGTTTCCACCGGCGTTGGTGATGAATTTATCTTTATATCCAAGTGAAGATTGTTGTCCTATAGGAGCAGGCAGGCTTTGAAGCACTTTTCTTCCATAAGCATCATACATGGTTTGCGTTGCCAGCACATTGTTAGCACTAATAGCACGGCTCTGGTTTTGAATGACCCTGCCTAAATTGTCGTAATACGTTTTACTCTCATCAATGATTTCCCCATTGTCGCCATAACTAGTGCTGTGAACGTACGAGCGATCTTGGCTGTAAAGCCTTATTTGCTGTAACACCAATAAAAAAAGTATGGTGATGGATACTGGAAGTCTGTTCATGTTCATTGCTCTTAGTGCTGATTAAGAAACTTTTAATAGTTATTGATTTGCAATATGGTAGTCGTTATGTTTAACCACTTTTATTCCCTTTATCGTTTCTTTGTTAATTTGGGTCATTCTTCCTAAAAAGTCGTAAGTATAATAGGTTGCAAAATTTTCATTGTTTAAAACAGCTGTTTTTAAACCTGTGTGACTATCATAAATATAGCCGTTAACAGGAGAGTCAACTGGTTGAATCCGGAAATCATCCACATAAGAATTGGCAGTAGTAGTTGAATTAGTGTTTAAATTAACCACAAATACATTTAATCCATTGATACCCAAAGATCCGTTTGAAGGAGTGTAATTAACAGGGACATTGATAAAAACGGTTAACAATGTCCAATTACCAATAACAATATTAGGCGTGGTAGAAAAAGTGTAATGTAATCCATCAAAGAGGTTAACACCATTGGAAGGACTCAATGAAGCCACTTGCATATCATAAAAAGGAGAAGAGCCATTTGAACCATCTAATATAGCAGTGAGGTAAGTAGTAGGAGAACTACTTTTGTGAACCCATACAGAAGCTTTATACGTCCGACCTTTATCTGTAGTTTGCATCACCTGACATTTAAATACAGGTGCTGAAAAATTTCCAGATGTTAAACTACTTATACTGTTGGCTGTTTCAGACAATTTTGCCATGTAATTTCCGCTATGAGCACTCGGATTCATTGAGGAGGTTCCAAGCATTTGAGTTGTACCACCTACCATCACTTCCCCTTCGTAATAAGAGGTATTTAAAAAATCTTCAAATCCGGCATGAGTAAAAACGCTTCCTGAAGAGGTTCCCGATGAAGCAATAGAATAGAGGTTATTTTTATTCATTTTATTTGAAGAGTATATATTATTAATATCTATCGCTTCCGATGGATTGGAGAAATGATCGAAGTGAGTCATTGCTCCTGTTAGTTGCCAGTGAGGATCATTATTCGCGAGGGTAAAAGGAGAATTAAATGTTCCATCATTATTTAATGCTGACTTCCAGGCATAACTTTTTTGCGGATGCCACGGTGGAAATCGGCCTTCCGGTAGAACAAGGAGAACATCCTTAAAACTATTCGAACTTTGGTCATAATCCCAATAATTCCACTGGCCGCTCCAAAGCTGTAACTGTGCAGCGGTTACGGCACTATTACCAGCACCATCAGTAAATGTTGAATAACTTGCTGTCTTTTGAGAAAGCATATTTTTGGAGTCGTAATATATAATTTTGGATGCCATATCGCTATACTGCGTATAAGCGGGTACAATGGTAGTTGTAATTTTAGTTCCATCCGAATTGTTGTTTTCAGTTACCAAAGGATTACCCGTTACCAAATCATATTGCTTAAATGTTACACTTTTTGAAATATTGTTAGCCGTAGTAGTAGTAATACTCTTCAATAAACTGGCATAAGATGTTCGGGTGTTAGTGGTCATCAGCCAATAAATGGACGATGATTGCTTGTTATTTGCATCAGGAGGATCCCACTGTGTATATTGTTTTATTTCTCCAAAGGTCTCCTGGCTGATTCCATTATTAATGGTGTCCTTTCCCGGTACATAGTACTGATAATTGGTAGTTTGTAATGTTTGTCCGGTTTGGTTGATTAAGGCGGTCTGTAGCAAACGCCCTAAACTTGCAGTGTTATCATTAATCTGTACCGTTCGCGGACAAATATGAGCCCAATTTTCCTTGTCCGTTGTTTTATCGGTAGAGAACCGGTAGTCGGGATTACTAGAACTATTTATATAGGGATCCGAAACAGAAAATTTATCTCCTATAGTTAAACCCAGAGCCGGGGTTCCGTCTCCGTTTGAATAAGAGTTAGAACCTGATAATACATCAAACTGGTACCTTGTTTTCTGAAAGGAATTATTATTGAGTCCTTTGTTTTCAACGGTTACATATCCATACATAACACCAGGTCTAGGGATCTCATGGAGATAAGGGATATACCTATCCTGTTTGCTGGGCGCATACGAAGTTGTCCCGGATGTCCTGTTTGTTGCTGGGTCGGTATAGGTATAGGTAGTTTTATATTTGTTGCCGACTTCATCAATTAGGTAAATATACTGCACTCTTATACCCCCGCCCCAGGCACTATCAAAAAATTGTGCTCCAAAAACAGCTTCCTGATTATAGGTATCCGATTCATACCATGCTTGTATCTCCGCTCCGGTTGGAGTAGTAATGTCATATAAACACCAAGCGTCTGAACTTCTTTTGTTCATATGGTCATCTTGTGAAATATTTGCAAAATAGCCCCAGCTATCCACATATTTTGTAGTATATCCAATTTCATTATACCCACCACCTACTTCATTTAAATAATGAAAACTATAAGGAGGCATAAAATATGATCTTCCTATACCATAGGTTTGCACTGTTTTTAAGGTTAGCTTATTCCCATTATGGGCAGGGGAGTTAGGGGTATTATTGCACAATATATAATCATAGTTAAACTCTATTTCAGACAATGAAAGTGATTGAATATTTCTCATGTCGTTTTGAACATCCCCAACATCCAAAACATTATTTTGGTAATGGGAATAAAAATATTTGAGATCATCTGTAGCCATCGAACAATTCACCGTATATGTTTGTGAATAACGACTAACGTTTGCTACAGTCGTAAGTGTATTTTGAACTTCGTAAAATCCTCCCACAGGAACAGGTTCACCCAAATTAGATCCAAATAAGTTGTTACTTCCATAATTATTACCTCCGCTTAAATCAATGCTATAGTTTGCCGCATCACTATTGTTCAATAGAATAATTCTATCTAATTTCAACTGCTTATTGGCAGCTCCGGCATTTAGTCTTTCTATATGTTGCACAGTTCCTTGATAACTGGGGTATGAACTAGGAAGAGAGGAGCCACAAGTTGGGTCAGTACGCGATATACTTGTAGTGGAATACGTGGCCTTGTCAGCTTGACTTAGTTGACCAATTCCATCATCTCTTAGGCTTTTAACAAAATAAGCCGTATGTGTTTTTGTTTGAATACTGTTAAGGTAATAAATCTGTTTGCGACCAATAGCATATGATTGAGTATTGGAACCTGTTGGCCCTGGATTGAATGTCCCTGCTTTTGAGGGAGAACACCAAAGATAACCATCTGTCCATTTTCCATAATTGAATTGTACATAATACCCTTCATCCGCATCATCTATCATTCCAATAGTACCGTTATCCACAAAATCAGGTCCTGTTATAGCAGTTAACAGCCAATCTGTTGCATACATATTCAAACTTTTCTGCTCAACAAAATTATTAGTATTCTTTACATCCTGAAAATAGATTAATTCTTCAAATTGGTAAACAGGAACGGAATAATGGTAGGTGGTACCATCTTCCAGGGTAACACTAAATGCCCCTATTCCGTTAGGGTCATACAAATCGCCTTGATTTCTTTGATTTAACTGACTAGGGGTTTCAATAAATCCTCTGTTGTAAGCATCGGTAGGATTTTCCAGAATTAAAGAATTTGTAAAATATTCTATGTGTTTACCTTGTCCGGGATGTTTAGAATCACTATTGTAAAAGGATGCTCCTGTTCCGGGAACGGTAGTTTCAAGAAAGGGATCTCCGGAACCTTCATAATTATTTCTGGCTTTAGGATCTAATATTTTCGACTGCTGCATAACTGCATAACCACTCGGGTCTGCTATAAACTGGAAATAATACTGAGACGGAGCTTTTTGGTAATATTCTATGGCATTGTAATTATCATAATATTTAACCTCCTTTGATTTTGATCCATCGGGGTATGGTGTTAAAACATTCGCTTCCTGCAATAAATTCCTATACTCATATATTTTAGGACTTATTCTCCCGCTCATACCCGGACCGGTAATTGAATAATAGTCGTATGCAGGAAAGGATACTGTATTATAACTACTTTCCACAATAGCATTATTATAGGTGTCCGAACTATAGGGATTAGAATAAACATCTGTTTTATAGTTTCCTTTAAGCCATAATTGAGGATCGTCCGTACTCTGAATATTTCCTTGATCATCATAATAATCCCCGTTACCCTGATTAAGAGTCATGTAATTCTGGCTATTCACAATATTTTCAAAATAAAGTGATCCATAATTTAACAGATTTGATTTAGCTTTTAAAAAAATTTTGAAATTGCCCGCATTATAGGTGGAAGAAGCTCTTGTACCTGGAGCTGTGCTGTATAAATAACCATTTGCCTGATTCCACTTTTGATTATAATTTATTACAGATGTTGATTTGCCATTCCAATCATCAGGTAAACCCATTACTGTTCTGCTAATACTTCCAGGATTTAGATTCCAACCCAATCCAACCCATGATGCATCCGCTTCAGGTTTTATTGCCGCATCAGGGGTGTAATATAAATTAATGGGATAACCACCTCCTGGTCCTGGAACGGTCATTAATGGTATATTATAGTTAAAATTGCCCGTTTGCAATTGTACCATATCTGAAGTATTAGGCTGAGAAAAGCTTGCAGTTGAACACGTGAATGCGCTAAAAAAAACTGCTATCAGCTGGTAAGAAAATATTGTCTTATTCTTTAAATAGTTTGTCATCGTAGTTAAAACCTTAAAAGTAGATATTGTTTAATTTAATTATTATTCAATAGTAATATCCTGTTGGCTTATATTATTATCCTCATCAGTTACTGTTACGTGGTAATTTCCTTTTGGTACTCGTTTTAAATAAGGTGTTGAATCCCCTGTATTCCACAGGCACTGATAAGATGGTGTACCCCCTGTAATATTCAAATTGATTTGCCCTGAATATGGATTATCACTTGAAGTATTAATAACTATGTAACTTACCTGTAAGCTTGTTGAAACCTCAAAACTTAGGTTACTTTGACAACCATTATTATCTATTGCTTGTAACAAATAGCTGGTGGTAGTAGAAGGAGTAACGATAATAGAATTTGTAATACCTAGCAGTGTATCATCAACTGTAGTCCATAGATAGGAAACTCCGCCGGATGCGGTTAATATTTCACTTTGTCCTGTATTCACTGAATTTCCAGAAATAGTAACAGTTGATTTTCGAGGGGTAATATAGGGCGCACTAGTTACTGTTTTACAAGGGGTACCTGCGGAAGTACCTATGATTATAATTATATCACCTGCAACTAGAGATATATCCGCATTTAAAGCCGTATCCGAACCAGTTTGTACAATTACCCCATTTAATAAAAACTGATAATTGTCGAATTTTCGGGAGGCTACCGCCTTACATGACAGCAAATCCCCCGAACAGCTGTTTGTTTGTATTGTCAGAGTCGGGCAACCTCCACAAACCTCTAAAGAGTCAATAGACATTAAGGCTCTCGTACAATAGGTGACCGTACTGTCAACAGTTCCTTGATTTATATCTAAAAATACCGGATTGTTTGATGGAGACCATGTTTCGTCGCATATGTCTATATGTGCCAAGATAGATCCGTAATTCTGAGTTTGAGAACAAACCATAATACTACCATTAGTAGTACTGTCAGCCATTAATACTGCGGAAGTATCCGTATATATGTAGGTACGATCAGTATAACTTCTTTTAACTGTTCCCGTTGAATAATTGAAGAAATTAGCAGCAAAAACAGAAGCTTTGCCCCCCATAGTTAACGTTCCATAATTTTTTAATGAATCAAGTCCCTTGATAATACTATAGTTGTTTAAAACGCCGGTATTGGTAATAACTATATTACCCCTGTTTGTACTTAAAATATTGTAGTTGCTAAAGTTTTGGGTATTGACAATCATCGTTTGCCCTATTTCAAAATCTCCATGATTTTTAATCAAGGATCCGGAACCGGCAGTAAATTTATTGGAAATAGTCAATAACCCATCATTGGTTATTTCAGTGCTATCATAGATAGTTAAAGCTCCTGCAATGTTCACCACCCCGATGGAATTATTTATTAATTTCCCTCCGTTAAATGTAAATGAAGAAGGGTTAAATTTTCCCGCGTTACAGATTTTCCCTCCTGTATTTAAAGTAATATCTCCTATTACATTTCCTGTTGTGCGTATACAAAGTTTTTGTCCTTTGTTAATTGTATAGTTAGATGTGTCATTATTGTTGATTATCCATGTGCATGAATCCAAATTACATGAAGAACAAAAGATATTATTAAAATTAACGATAACAGAATCCTTGGCAATGCAATGATTAAAATCAGTAACCACTAAATAGTAAGTGGTTGTATCTGTTAATGTAACAAATGGATTAGGAATGTTTTTAAAAACCATATTGTTATTGGGTTGCCATACATAGCTGTATGGAGGTGTACCACCTAAAGCTGTGGCAGTAACCAAATCTCCTCCCAAAGTCACATCACCGGAACTAACAGTTGTGTCTTTTCCTGCATAAGCTGTGAGCAATGATTTAACTTTAATCAGAACAGTATCATATCCAACAGTTCCGTTATTATCGGTAATGATAACGGAATAAAGAGTAGTTACCAAGGGAGTAGCTTTGGGATTACTGATATTGGTTAAACCTGCGGATGGACTCCAACTATAGCTATATGGTGGTGTTCCTCCTTTTACTGTGGGACTTCCTCCTAAAACAACAGTGTCGTGAAAACAAATGGTTCGATCTCCTCCTGCAAATACCAACAAAGATGAGTCAATCATTATGGTTACCGTGTCTTTTGAAGTATAACTACATCCGGATGCATCGGAAACAGAAAGTATATAAGAAGTTGTCCGACTTGGTCTAATTATAGGATTTGCAATCGTATTATTGCTGAATAATGTTGACGGATTCCAATTATACGAAAATGGTGGAATTCCCATTGCTGTTGGATTTCCTCCCAAAATGACGCTATCACCTAAAATAACAACTTTATCGTTTCCCGCAAAAATAATCGGTTTGGATATTACTGTTATTGCGACGCTATTTGCTCCATAGCAATTGTTTGTATCTGTAACAGTAAGTGTGTAAAATGTACTGATGGAAGGATTTACTGTAGTATTTGCTGTATAACTTTGTAATGTATCGGATGAAGCTGCCCAAACATACGTGTAAGGTGCAGTACCTCCTATAACAGCAGGGTTACTTCCTAAGTTAACGGATGCTCCTGCACAAACCGTTTGTGCAGGACCGGCATTTACTGTTAGCGTTGGCAAAATAGTTACATTAACGGTACTTTGAGCCGTAGCTCCATTCGAGTCACTAACATTCAATGTAAATGTGGTAGTGACAATACCTGTTTTAGTATATGGATTGGCAACAGTACTGTCAATCAATCCGGATGGTAACCAGCTATAGGTATATGGAGGAATCCCTCCTAAAACAGAAGGATTGGCACCTAAAGACACCGATGAACCGGAACAAATTGTTCTGTCATTTCCTGCATTTGCAATGAGAATAAAGGGAACAAAAACAGTAACAGTATCTTTTTCTACGCAACCCAAAGAATCCGTTACCTGTAATTGATAATTCGTAACAATTGTAGGACTGGCAACAGGGTTGGGAACTGTATTTGAATTCAAAGAACCGGATGGTGTCCACAAATATTGATATGGCTGCATACCACCCGAAGCGGAAATGTTCCCCCCTATTGTTACCATACCAGTGGTATTGTATACAGTAGTATCGTGTCCCGCATTTGCAAATAATTGATTTCGAACTAAGACTGTTACAAATGCTGTGCTAATATCTCCGGTTAATGTATCTGTCCCGATAACACTATAAGTAATAGTATTAAGAGGTGTAACTGAGATAGAGCGAGTTGTTGAACCTGTTGACCAACTGTATTTATCGGCTTTGGTAGCTGTAAGTATGGCAGTATCTCCATAACAAATGGTTTTATTACCATTTATAACTAGAGATAGTGAATTTACCGTAATGGTTGTTGTTGCGGTATTTACACAGCCATTTATATCAGTTCCCGTAACCGTATATGTAGAAGTAGTTGTTGCTGTAAAAGCTACTCCATTTGTTATTCCCCCCGTCCATGAATAAGAGGCTGCTCCCGTACCACTTAATGTTACATTTGTTTCTTCTAATACTGTATCATTAGGAGAAGCTGTTGCTCCAACTATTGGTAAAGCATTCGCCGTTACATTTGCCACCGCATTTGCAGAACAATTGTTTGCATTTGTTCCTGTAACAGTATATGAAGTGTTGGAGGCAGGATTAACGGTGATTGATTGTGTTGTAGCTAAATTAGACCAGCTATAAGATGTTAATCCGGCTGTTGCCGTTAATGTTGTTGTTTGACCTGCACAGATGGTTGCATTATTTACTGTTACAGTTGGTAAAGAATTTACTGTAACACTTGCTATGGCACTTGCTGAACAAGCACTTGCTGATGTTTCTGTAACTGTGTAACTCGTGTTTGAAGTAGGATTGACTATGATTACATTTGTTGTCGCTCCTGTATTCCAACTGTAGGTACTACCACCTGTTGCAGTTAATGTTGCAGTTTGTCCTGAACAAATGGTTGCATTATTCACTATTACGGTGGGTAATGCATTCACCGTAACACTTGCCACTGCATTTGCAGAACAATTGTTTGCATTTGTTCCTGTTACAATATAAGAAGTAGTAGATGTTGGATTTACAGTGATGGATTGTGTGGTTGCTGAATTCGACCAGCTATAAGATGTTAATCCGCCTGTTGCAGTTAATGTTGCAGTTTGTCCCGTACATATCGTTGCATTATTTACTGTTACACTTGGTAAAGCATTCACCGTAACACTTGCTACTGCACTTGATGAACAATTGTTTGCATTTGTTCCTGTTACAGTATAAGAAGTATTGGATGCGGGATTTACCGTTATTGATTGTATTGTTGCAGAATTCGACCAGCTATAAGATGTTAATCCGGCTGTTGCTGTTAAGCTTGCAGTTTGGCCTGCACAAATAGTAGCATTATTTACACTTATGGTCGGTAAAGCATTCACCGTTACACTTGCCACGGCATTTGCTGAACAAGCACTCGATGATGTTTCTGTAACCGTGTAACTCGTGTTTGAAGTAGGATTGACAATGATTACATTTGTTGTTGCTCCTGTATTCCAACTGTAGGTACTACCACCTGTTGCTGTTAAGGTTGCCGTCTGACCTGTACAAATGGTTACATTATTCACTATTACAGTCGGTAAAGCATTTACCGTAACGCTTGCAACTGCGCTTGCCTGACAATTGTTTGCATTGGTTCCTGTTACAGTATACGAAGTATTGGATGTTGGATTTACAGTGATGGATTGTGTTGTAGCTAAATTAGACCAAAGATAAGTTGCTCCTCCCGTTGCTGTTAATGTTGTCGTCTGTCCGGTACAAATAGTTGCATTGTTTACTGTTACACTAGGTAAAGCATTCACTGTAACACTTGCCACGGCATTTGATGAACAACCGTTTGCATTCGTTCCTGTAACAGTATAAGATGTGTTAGATGTTGGATTTACACTTATTGATTGTGTTGTAGCTAAATTAGACCAGCTATAAGATGTTAATCCGGCTGTGGCGGTTAATGTTGCCGTTTGTCCAGCACAAATGGTTGCATTGTTAACACTTACAGTTGGTAAGGTATTTACCGTGATGGTTCCTGTTGTAACTGTTTGTGTACAAATTCTGGTAGTGCTTACGGTATAGTGATAGGTTCCTGATACACTTGGAGTGCCGCTGATACTTACAGTTCCGGTAGTATAGGTTCCTGTTACTCCTGTGGGTAATCCTGTTACTGTTGCCCCGCTGCCACCACCACCAACAGTATAGGTAATCGCACTGATTGCCGTATTGATACATCTTGACTGATTGTTCGTTCCTGCTGCCGATGTTAAGTTGAGAGTGGCTGTGGTTTTTAAGGTTTGAGTTCCGCTGGCATTTGCCGAACCTGTTGCGGTGCTTGAGGATGTTACATTGGAAGGGCTTGTTGTACTAACAGCGATGGTATGCCCGTCGGTTAATGTGGAGGCCACATCCATTGTTATCCACAGGTATTGAGTGCTGCTGTTGTTTTGTAATGAAAAGGCAGGAAAAGTCTGAGTTCCTGCTGCTGAAGGACTGCTGATGGTTGCCAATAAGTTGGTCGTTGAAAAAGTGTTGCTGTTGGTATAATACAATTTAAAATTGCTGATTTCCGATCCGGTATAAGTTCCGGTGGTAACAAAGCTTAAATCGCTTACGCAGGTATTGCTTCCTTGTAAGGGAATGCTGTGGATAGGCACATTACTTGTGCCGGTACATATACTGGCAGGGCTAACGGTATTGCTGGATATTGCAAGACTATTGCTCCAGCTGATGGTTACAGCTCCGGCTGCTCCCGCACCACCTGAACCTACAAACAGAATACTGGCTCCACCACCACCACCGCCCGGTGCTGTTCCTGCTGTACCAGGTGTATAATACGTATCACTGCCCCCGGCTCCTCCTCCTGTTGGAGCGGTACCTCCTGCATTGTATCCCGTAGTCGCTGTTGGGGCATTGCCTCCGTTACCGCCTGATCCGGCCGATGCTCCACCGCCACCACCTGTTCCTATACTATTGGTTACTCCTGTCGCTCCCGCTCCTCCTGAATATTTTACACTTCCTATGCCTGCACTTGCCGCTCCTCCGGCACCACCCGCTCCACCTGTGCTCCCTGATTGTTGTAATCCCTGACTTCCTCCTTTTGCAAGTAGGGTTGTGTTTGTGTTAAACCAGGTATCTCCTCCGTTGCCTCCGTTATTGGCCAATACACCTGCTGCTCCGCCTGCTCCTACATTTACACTGTAAACCGTTCCGGGAGTCATGGTAAAAGTGGATCTGCTGTACGCTCCGCCACCGCCACCGCCGCCGCCATTTGCCATGCTTGCATTACCGCCACCGCCTCCTCCTGCTCCCCAGCATTCTACTACTGCCGATGTAACACATGCCGGTACGGTAAAGGTGTATGAACCTGCTGTAACAAAGCTCTGACTCGTGGTTGAGTTAATGTTAATGATTCTGTTGGCACTGGCGGAAGAACATACTACCGAATTGCTGGTTAGTGTTAATACCACTGTGCCTGAATAATTGGCGGCAGGAGTATAGGTGACATTCTGAGGGCTGCTGCTTTGTGAAGTACTGCTGAGTGTTCCTCCTCCTGAAACAATGCTCCATGCTCCTGTGCTTGCTTCTCCTCCAACACTCGCTCCTGATAAAGTTATGGCAGCGGGACTCGCTGAAGGATTGGCAATATCGGGTCCCCCGGGAGTAACGGTTGCGGGAGCATTAATGGAAATGGTTTTTGCTGTTCCACTGCTTACACATCCTGTACTGCTGTTTTTTACCGTAAGGGTATAGTTATAGGTGCCGGCGGCGGTGGTGGATGATAGGGAAAGCGTGATGGGGCTGCTTGGCAGTGTGGCATTGCTTACATTCACAAAACCTGCTGACAGGGCTGTGGCATCATAAACAATGCTGTATTGGTTGGGACTATTGCTTGTTGCACTATAGCTTAAATTGCTTGTTGTGGTTCCTGCACAAACGGTTGGATTACTTCCCAGGGTAATGGTAGGTGGACTGCAAGCCGTTGGTGTTGTTCCGGTAATAATTACCTCATCATTGATCCAGTGAGTGATGGAACTGTTTGCACCCGTAACATATAAACGGAAAGTAACCGCTCCTATATTGCTGAATGAGGAAGAAAGAGTAACCGAAGCATTTTGAGAGGTAGAGGTTGACGATCCGGTAGCCAAGTTGCCCGTATACCCATCCAGACTGGAACGTAATATCCAGTTTGCTGAACCTAAAAAACTGGTATAATGTGTAAATGTGATATTGCTTAGGGTTAATAAATAACCCGATGAGGGAGTAATGGTAAATTGATTGTATTCAGATGTATTGATGGTGCCGGTGGTATTCAGATTGTAATTATCAAATGCGTTGGCAGTGAAGATGTAACAAGTGGTGCCGGTAGAGGTAAAGGTGCTGAAGCTTGCATGACTTGGTTGACTGTTTATGCTATTGGCACTGCAACCGTTTGAGCCTGTAAAACTATATTGACCTAAGGTTTGCGCCCGGATGCTGTTTCCGGTAAATCCCAAACAGATTAAAATGCAAAGAGTAATTATCTGTTTGATTACTCCGAAGTTTAAAAACATAATCGCACTGTGTTTCTCCGCTCCTTTTGTAGGGGTGTATTTACGACTCATTTATACTGGTTATATTTAAAAAAACATGTTTTATATCGACCGTTTAGCATTGTTTTAGAGGGTTTTACACTTAGATTAAATTTATTATCCATAGATTAATTAAGCGAAAAATGCGTTATATTTTCATTTTAGGCGCGCTAAAGGTGTGTTTTTATCCTTTTATATTTTTTATTTTTTTCTTCTGTTCTTAAAAATAAGGGAAACCTTAGTAGTTATTTATACTTAGTTATGATTGCATTTTTTAAAACATATTAATTACGATACAACTTGTTTATTAATAACTTATATTTAAATAATACGTTTAAAATGCTATAGGTAAATGCCTTATTTTATGGTGCATTTATCTCATCAAATTTTTTTATTAACAGGTCTTAGATGCCATAAAATAAAAATTCCTGATATTGATAATTCTGGTTTTTTACATAGGTTTGTTTCGTTTTTGTTTACTCCTCATAATTTTATTAAAGACTCTTTAAAATTGTTCTCATGAAAAAAATTGTTCTTCTCCTTGGCTTGACGATCCTGTCTTTCGCTTCTTTTGCTCAAAATGTCATCACTGAAAATAACGGCAGGGTTACAATAAGAAATGCAAACGACAGCATCCTTACACAAATTGATTCTGTTGGATCGGGAGCCATCAATGCTTCGTTCAATACGGCTAAGTCAGAAATTGTTGTACTGTATACCGATGGGAGTGTGCTTGTTAAAAAAGCGGATGGTACACCAATTGTTAAAATAATGTCCCCCTGTGCTGACAATGCTGCTTCCGCTGTTTGGTCAGGTGATAGCATAATCATTACGACTCAGGCGAATCAAACACTTACCAAAAATGCACTGGAATGGAGGCAGTAGCTCTGCTGTTGATACATCCTGAATAACATGGCATTCTTCCATCTAATTATAAACGTTGAGCAGGAGATCCTTCAACGATTACAAACCATTTGCTAATATATTTTTACTTAGTATCGCTTGCATCACTATCCGCCGGTTGCTATTACAAACTTGCAGAATTTGGAGTAATTTTCATTCCTTTTTTTATTCCAATCAACACACTAGTCCTGTACAAGTGCAATGTCATTACGTTTGTGCTTGTTTGTGCTGATTTCTATGTTTCTTCCTAAACATAAACGCCGTAATTTTGTATTAATATTCTAGATACTCATTACTACTTACGTAATGAAAAGCATTGTTAGTAAATGAAAAGAGTAATAATATATCCTAAAGACATTATGATGCTCACAGGTAAAAGTGAACGCTATTCCCGCGACCTATTAAAAAAGATTAAATCCCATCTCAACAAAAAAGAACATCAATATGTCTCGGTACAGGAGCTCAGCGATTATTTAGGAATAAAAAAAGAGGAGGTGTTAACTATAATTAGTTAATAAAATTTAGAGTATTTTGCTTGTATTTATAGGGTGTTTCAACTACTTTTACGCTCATTAAAAGTTCATTGAATTCAATCAAATCAATACAAGTTTCAAGTAACCTAAAAGGTAACCTTTACTTGTGTTTTTGTTGAAACACCAATATTTACAGGCATTGTAAAGATTCAGCTTTTCCCAGCGGGATCACAAAGTAGAGTAAGAAAAAGCCCCTTCAAAGGGGCTTTTTTCGTTAAAATCCCCTAAATTTAATGGGTTCAGCGAATTTCGGTTTTTGTGTTCAGTTCTGTAAACACAAATAAAATCAAACAAATTCAATTATAAAGTGAGCAGGCTGGCGAGCAAGATTTTTAATTAAACTTGCTCACTCAAATCGCCAGAGGTATATTCTCTGTTGCATTTTAGCTGTTTGTCAAATTGTTTAAATAGACTTTAATAGTCTAAAAAAGAACATTTTTTGGTGAGCAAATTTCTAAAACAAGCAGTATGAAAAACAATCAAAAATTCAGAGCCTGTTTAAATTTCTGTTGAGAAAAATGTTATAGGGCAAGGAAAACCGATTGAATAAGCAAATTTATTTGTTGTCTACCAAAACTTCAAACAAATGTATTCAACCGATTTAACCAATACCCAATGGCAATTTATAAAAAGTTCTTTAAATATTGCGGAAAGAAAAAGAAAACACAATTTACGAGAGATGTGGAATGCCATCAATTACCTTGTAAAGACAGGTTGTCAATGGCGAATGCTTCCTTCAACTTTCCCAAAATGGCAACTGGTTTACTACTACTATAGTAAATGGGCTAGTTTAGAAATTTATGATTTACTATTGGAAAAACTAAGAAGTAAAGTGCGCGTAAAAATGGGACAAAAGGCAGAGGCAAGTTTAGGGATTATGGATAGCCAAAGTGTTCGCTGGGGCAATAATAGAGCTCTTAATGGAATTGATGGCAATAAAAAAGTAAAGGGTATTAGACGACACACGATAGTAGATAAAAATGGATTTTTGATTGCTGTTATGGTGTGTGTGGCAAATATAAATGATGGCAAAGCTGCACTATTTTTAATGCGAATTATTAAAGAATTTTTATGCAGTGTCAAAGTAATACTTGCTGATGGTGGTTACAGAGGAGAATTAGCAGATAATGTTAAACAAATTTATGGTTACCTAATTAAGGTAGTAATGAGAACAGACAATGAAACGACTAACTTTAAGCCCATAAATAAAAGATGGGTAATCGAACGTACATTTGCTTGGTTCGATAATGACAGAAGGTTATGCAGAAATTATGAACTCTTAGCCGAATCTTCCGAAACTATGGTGAAATTATCTGCTATAAAATTATTGTTGAATAAAATTTAAACAGACTCTCAGTGTTCTTTTTTTGGTAAACAAACAAAGATTAAAAGAAGAAGAAGCTCCCATCTACATTCGTTTATGTAGATAGTACACAACCTTCCTTAGAAACATTGGCAACAATTGCCAAAGCCTTGGATGTAGATATTTTAGAGCTACTCAATCGTACAAAGGAAGAATAATGCAATCCAATACCTTTGTTTAGATATAATTATGAGAAAAATAATTCTATCGTATAAATCTTATGGAGAGATGATTATTTTCGTAAAAAAAGTTAAAATATGTCCTATGTATTTTTTGTTTGTATATATTTAAATCCTATTCTAATGAATGATATGAAAAAGAACAAGGCAATATATATATCTTTATTATTTCTGTTCTGCTTTTCGGCGGCAATCAGTTTGAATACTGTTCGCAATATTCATATCCTTCTTCACCAAACAGAAGCTTTAGGTAATAAATCAACCTCAACACATTCTTTTCTTAAAACACATCGGCAATCAAATCAGGTTCCATTCCTAATAATGGACAAAAAAGAAAATGAGACGGAAACAGAAAAACTTCTAACCATCGCTTCATCTGCATTAATGTTGGATATTTCTTTTTTTCAAACTAAAGTTTCATATACTTCAGTTTTCTTTGGGTCATTTCAGGAAAACACAAATGCCAACCCTATTTATATTGCTATCCGCAATCTTCGGATTTGATCATTAATTATTCATCTTGGTAATACTAAGATGTTCTTTCAACTTACTATCATAAGCTATTTTTCTTAACAACCTTAAAAGGTTATTTTATTTCGCGCGAAGGATTTTTTCAGCCATGGACTGAACGCGAATACAAAAATGTCAACAGGAAGAATATTTTTTGATGAATTACTTTGCAAATAGATATCTGTTATTGGGCTGAAGCTCATAACTTCTTAACCTTTTCAATCATTTTGTTACATAACATTAAACAATATAAATAACATGATACAACAATTAGAAAAACTAACGGAGCTAGAAAAAGAATTCTTGTTTAAAGCTCCAATTCTTCTGTCGGTTCTGGCAGCAAGCGGAGACCATGAAATCAACGAAAAGCAAAAAACAGATGCGGTTAAATTCGTGCATTTGAAAACATTCACGGCACCCCCTCTTTTGATTCCATACTATAAAGAAGTTGAAAAAAAATTCAATAAATATTTTAATGAAGCGGTAAAAAAGTATGCACCGTTTGATGATGTAAAACGCCAGGCATTAAAAGCAGAAATTAACATTATAGACACCATTATTCAAAAGCTGGAAAAAGATTTTGCGAGAGCTCTTCACAAAAGCTTGACTAGCTATGCCGATCATATAAGAAGATCCGGAGAGAGCTTTATAGAAGGGTTTATTTTCCCTGTACCTATACATGGTTTAACTTATTAACCAGATATAAAAGCAAACAATAACAACTCAAAAAAGCACAATCACAAAATCGCCCATCACAATAAACAACCTTATTATAAAGGAATAAAACGTGATTAGCTTTTTTGGGTCGTTTTAGTATTAATGTTACTTGCCTTATTTTATTATGTAATAAGTGATGATTTTGCAATGCAATTTTCTCCACTTCAAAAGCAATAAGCCAGAATAAAAATAAACCTTACAAATTCTCTGACACGATGAAAAATAATATATACTATGAAACAGTTAGTGAAGCCATTAACGGGCTCGCTAAAAGAGGTTACACTACCGATTTTGAAATACTGAAAGAAAAAGAATGCTTGGTTTGCCACAAAACATCCTCCCAACTTTCTCCCGATGAATTTGAAATTGATGAGACTTATCGTTTTGAGGGCAACACCGATCCTGCAGATGAAATGATAGTGTTTGCCATTTCTTCAGTTAAACATAATATTAAAGGCATTGTAGTGAATGCCTATGGTATGTATTCCGATTCTTTTGCATCAAAAATTATTGAACGTTTACACCATCATTTAAAAACAGATATGCTCATTAAACGCGATGATTTTCTTAAACCAGTAATTAGGGAACGCCATCTGGGCTTTTTATTTTGCTGGAAAATACGAGTAGGAATCGAAAAAAATATTAATCCAACACGCATAAAAAAATATACCGATTGGTTTTATAAAACGTATTTGATTCACTATTTTAAGTTTGAAGAAAAATATATGTTTCCGATTCTTCCATCAGAAAACAAAATGCGTATAAAAGCAATGGCAGAACATAGGAGATTAAAAAGACTTTTCGAGTCCGACACGGACATCTTAAAAAACAGTAGTCTTATTGAAGAGGAATTAGAAAATCACATACGATTTGAAGAACGCATGTTATTTGATGAAGTTAAACGGAATGCCACTGAAGAGCAATTGCAACTGATACGAATACATCATTCGGATGAAAAATTTACAGATAACGTATCGGATCCGTTTTGGAAATAAAATGAAAAAGACAAACTTATTAACTAATGGGATTCCGATCGCTCCTTCATTATATCCCGCCTTGGAAGCTGAAAATGTTGAATCTGGAAAAGGAGAAAATAAAAAAAGGCTTTTGAGAATTTCTTTTGTTTCCTTTTTAATTGCGGTACTCGTAAGCTTCATTGCAAAGTTGTTGGTTTTTCTTATAGACTTATTTACCAATATCTCTTTTTATGGAAATTTTTCATTTGCGCATTCATCCCCTGCAACTAATTCACTTGGAATAGTTGTAATAATTATTCCTGCCGTTGGAGGAATAATAGTCGGGCTAATGGCTTTATACGGATTGAAGGCAATTCGCGGACATGGTATTCCTGAAGCAATGGAACAAATTTTAACCAAACAAAGCAAAATACATCCGGCAATTACTTATCTCAAACCTCTTTCATCGGCAATAGCTATAGGAACCGGTGGTCCATTTGGTGCAGAAGGTCCTATTATTGCTACAGGTGGAGCATTGGGCTCTGCCATCGGGCAGGTATTGAAAATATCACATAATGAACGGAAAATATTGCTGACAGCAGGAGCATCAGCCGGTATGGCTGCAATTTTCGGTGGTCCTGTTGCAGCAATTTTTTTAGCGATCGAATTATTATTATTCGAATTTTCTCCGCGTTCTCTTATTCCCGTTTCAATAGCATGTATCGTTGGTGCAGCAGGGCATCATCTCTTATTCGGACAAGAACCGGTTTTTGCAATGGGTATAATACCCATGTCCTCCAATTTTGCACTACTGATATATTGTATGATGGGAATTATTATTGGCATATTATCAGTAGGTGTTAGCAAAGCGGTTTATTTTGTCGAAGAAGTGTTTGAAAAACTTCCTGTCCATTGGATGTGGTGGCCGGCCATAGGAGGTCTGTTAGTGGGAGTTGTAGGATATTTTGCTCCCTGTACCCTCGGAGTAGGTTATGAAAATATTACATATCTCCTTTCAGGCAATTTATCGATGCAGGTTGTTTTATCACTTTGTTT
>CAVSHK010000040.1:0-60825 GCA_963727705.1 uncultured Bacteroidota bacterium | reverse complement strand
CAATAAAATTTAAACAGGCTCTAAAGGCAATAAAAAAAACAAATTATATACAGATGAATGCAACAGGAAATGATATAGATATTAATGTAAATGGAATTACAGTTTGTTATGACGATTTTGGAGAAGGTGTAACCCCGATACTATTTGTTCACGGATTTCCTTTTAACAAATCATTGTGGCAACCCCAAATGGAGTATTTTAAACACACACATCGTGTAATTGCCTATGATATAAGAGGCTTGGGTAAATCTACACCCGGAAAAGAAGAAGAAACAATGGGGTTGTTGGCTGCTGATTTAGTGAAATTCATGGATACCTTAGAGATTAGTAAAGCCATTGTATGTGGTTTGTCTATGGGTGGATATATTTTATTAAACGCTGTACACCATTATCCTCAAAGGTTTAAAGCCATTATATTAAGTGACACACAATGTATTGCCGATTCTCATGAAATGAAAGTGAATCGGTATAAAACAATTTTAAACATAAAGGCGGATGGTATGGAAGGTTTTGCTGAAGAATTTATTTCCTCAGTTTTTTCAAAAGAATCATTGGAAACAAAAAAAGAACTGATTGAAAAAATAAGAAATGCCATTCTTTCAGCATCATCATTGGCTGTAATCAGAGCCTTAACGGTACTGGCAAAGCGCTGGCAAATGTGCACATCATTAAATGAAATTTCTGTCCCTACTCTTATTCTTTGTGGTAGTGAAGACAAATTAACTCCACTTTTTCAATCGGAGTTCATGCTCAAACATATAAAAAATTCAATATTGTATGGTATTGACAATGCAGGTCATTTGCCCAATCTTGAACAACCGGAGGAATTTAACAAGCATTTACTCGACTTTATTTTTAGTATAGAGAAATAATGTAAACATGTGAATTCTGTAATTTGTTTTTAAAGTTATATAACAATTTCCCCCATTACGATATCCATCTTTGTCTTGTTGTAAAAACACATTTGCAATCTAAAATTTAGGATATGAAAAAATCAAGTATATCACACTCCACTCCGGAATTTACGACTACTATATTTAATATGAATGTTGAACCTTTAAAAGGATTAAAATGGTTTGAAAATAATAATAAGCAGGAGTCCGTGTCGGTTTCAAAAAAGCTAGAAAAGTATGTTACCTATGACGAAGACGGAAATTTTGTTGAAGTGGAATTGGCAATAGAAATTGAAGCACTTCCTGCTTCTATAATTGAGTATGTGAAAAAAAATCATCCGATAAACACAATAAAAGAAGCATCTGAAATTGTTGCGGCGGATGGTACAGTATCTTATAAAACTGAATTGAAAAGAATTGATTTGTTTTTTGATTCAAATGGTAGTTTTTTTAAGCTGAGAGAAAATTAAGATCTTCCTAAGTCTTAATTTATTTAAAAGCAGTGTTGTTGATAATAAAGGGGGATTTTGTGATACATACCAATATAGACATTGACAAAGAGCATCGTTAAAATGTAGTTTTTCACTATTTCATACCACACTTTTTTTTTACTTTTAACAATCAAACATCTTACTATTTCTATAATGGAATATCGTATTGAAAATGACACCATGGGTGCAGTAAAAGTTCCCGCAACAAAATATTGGGGAGCTCAAACAGAGCGGTCTCGCAACAATTTTAAAATTGGTGAAGAAGCGTCTATGCCTAAAGAAATAATTTGTGCTTTTGCTTATTTAAAAAAAGCTGCTGCCATCACTAATCATAAGTTAGGTGTACTGCCGGAAGAAAAAAACGAATTAATAGCAAAAGTTTGTGATGAAATTATTGCAGGTAAATTGAATGATGAATTCCCTTTGGTAATATGGCAAACAGGTTCGGGCACACAAACTAATATGAATGTGAACGAAGTAATATGCAATCGGGCACATGTGCTGAAAGGCGGAAAATTAGGGGAAGGAAATGTATTCATTCATCCGAATGATGATGTAAATAAATCGCAATCTTCCAACGATACTTTTCCAACGGCCATGCACATTGCAGCTTATAAGCATGTGGTAGAAATTACCATTCCGGGATTGCAGAAGTTGAGAAATACATTTGCAAAAAAATCTAAAGACTTTAAAAGTATAGTAAAAACAGGCCGTACACATTTTATGGATGCAACTCCATTGACGTTGGGTCAGGAATTTTCCGGTTATGCACAGCAAATTAACAATTCAGCATACGTGCAATTAAAAATGCGCTTGAAATGATTCGTGAACTTGCTTTAGGAGGTACGGCTGTTGGCACAGGATTAAATGCTCCTAAAGGCTATGCTGTTTTAGTAGCAGAAAAAATTGCGGAACTTACCAATTTATCCATTTATTACAGCTCCCAATAAATTTGAATCATTAGCGGCTCATGATGCAATGGTTGAATTAGTCGGGTGCTTTAAAACGTTCGTCGGTTTCATTAATGAAAATTGCTAATGATATACGTATGTTGAGTTCCGGACCACGTTGTGGAATTGGAGAGATTATTATTCCCGATAATGAACCGGGTTCATCTATTATGCCGGGAAAAGTGAATCCAACACAGCCGGAAGCTATGACAATGGTATGTGCGCAAGTAATGGGAAATGATGTAGCAGTAACTATTGGCGGTTCAAATGGTCATTTTGAATTGAATGTTTTTAAACCTTTAATTGCAGCCAATGTATTGCAATCAGCCCGTTTAATAGGTGATGCTTGTGTTTCCTTTAATGATAATTGTGCGGTTGGTATAGAACCCAATATCCCTGTATTAAAACAACATCTCGAAAATTCGTTAATGTTAGTAACAGCATTAAATACGCATATTGGTTATGAAAATGCCGCTAAAATTGCAAAAAAGGCACATGCAGAAAATAAAACCTTGCGTGAAGCTGCTGTAGAACTTGGTTTGGTAACAAATGAACAATTCAGCAAATGGGTTAATCCCAAAGACATGTGCGGAGAAATAGATTAAGCACAATTATCGTTTAAATAACATGCAATCTCAAAAAGCAGGTTATCTCAATTTATGGATTTGCTTAACGTTTAATATTTCCTTTAATTTTAGTTATAGCTGTTTTTATAACTTGCCTCATATTGTTCAATTCTGTAAATGTCTCTGACATTGTTTTAGGAATCATTCATCTGAACAAAAAATCACAAACAAATTCATCAACTAATAGCGAGTGAGAATTATGTAACTAATTGAAAAAGTTATATAATACATACTACAATTAAGGTACTCACCTTTGTAACAAAATAAGACGAGGATGAACAATAACCGGAGAAGGAATTTCAATGTTTAGCGATGACAATAAATATCGAAAAAATAAAGGAACTGAATCCTATCCGTACTTAATATGTAAGCAGACAATAGAAGAAATAGAAATGAAAAAAAATAATTATACTTAAAAATCAAAAACATGGGAAACGAAATAAATATTTTTATTGTAGATGACAACAATGTCTTTGCACTGGCGCTGAAAGCGGATATAGAAAATGCTTTTAGTACGATACCTCTTAAAATAAATCTATTTGAAACCGGCGAAAAATGTTTAGAAAAATTTAAGGAAGAAAAACCGGATGTGGTTATTATTGATTATAACCTTAGTAAAAAATATAAGGATGCAGCAGATGGCATTGAAGTATTGGAATGGATTAAAAAAGAAAATCCGGATACCAATGTTATTATGCTAACAAGCGATGACAATCTTGATATCGCGTTGAAATCGTTTCATTATGGCGCTATTGATTATGTTGTTAAAACCGAAACTCAATTCAGAAAAATTAATTACTCATTGATAAATGTATTTAAAATGATGGAAGCGAAGAGATACAAAAAGAGATATAAAAATTTATTGGTTGGGGTGTATTTACTTATTGCGTTATTGATTGGAGCTATGATTGCAATTCGTTTTTCCGATCATTTAATATGAAGCTTTCCACTTTTATATAATCTTTTCTTCAGATGTGTGAATCATATAACTAAATCAAAAAGTTGTGTAACACTATTGCAAAAAACGACCCTCATCTTTGTGTTATTCTAAATACACGAAACAATGCCACACAAAACAAAATGGTCAATAGACCATGCGCACAGCGAAATTGCTTTTAAAGTGCGACATCTCATGATTTCCCATGTTAAAGGTGTATTCAGCACTTTTAATGCACGTATTTATACAAGCAATAAAGATTTTACAAGGGCAAAAATTGATTTATGGATAGATGTAAATTCTATAAATACGGGGGATAAAAAGCGTGATGTTCATTTGAAAAGCGATGAGTTTTTTGACGTTAAAAATCATAAACAAATACAGTTTACTTCAACAAGTATTAAAAAAACAGAAGTTAAAAATAATTTTGAGCTGCGCGGAATGCTTTCGATAAAAGGGTTTGCGCAGGAAGTAGTATTAAATGTTGAATTTGGAGGGATTGCAATAGATCTCTGGGAAAATGAAAAAGCAGGATTTAAAGTTACAGGAACAATAAATAAAGTAGCATGGGGTTTGGGCTGGAATAAACCCTTAACATCCGGAGGATTTATGTTGAGCGAGGAGGTTGTTATTTCATGTGAAATAGAACTTACCAATGACGGCGTAACAGAAGTTGAGGAAGTCGTAGAATCTGTTTTCGAATAACCTCACACCGTTTGTATGATTGTAAATATCATATAGTATGGATAACAAAATATAGAAAAAAAGTATTGACAGTATTATTGCAGAACGAGTTTGAAAATTGATAAAACAAATATGCAAAGAGTACGATGTAGAAATAATGAAGGGTCATGTATCAAAAGATCATATCCGTATGTTTGTATCCGTTCCTCCACATTTATCAATAAGTAAGTTAGTTCAATACTTAAAGAGTAAGAGTTCATATAAGATGATGCAGGAAAACAAACTACTATCAAAAGAGTTTTGGGGTCGACACATATTGGGTGGAGGGTATTTTGTTGCAACTTCTGGAAATATTACAGACGAAGTAATAATTGAATATATCAAAAATCAGGATGAGTAAAAATCAGACGAAGATTTTAAAATATCCGAATAACTTTAATAGTCTGGCTTGTGTATTGTTTGACTTCATCAAGTCTAATTCATTTTTTATAAGAAATCAAAAACGATTCTATTTTAGAGCCTGTTTAAATTTCAAAAAATATCCCCACCTAAAAAAAGGCTTAGAACTCCCAATAACAGGGGTGATGAGGGCTTTATAGATTTTTGCTTGATTAGGTAAAATTACGCCTTTTTCGGCACTTTTTGTTACCCGATTGTTACCCAAAAACTCCCAAAGACTTACACGATAGTTCATGAACCCAAGTAAAGTGTTTTGCTATGCAGAACATTGCACTCAGGGGAAAGTATTAACCTAAAAAACAAAAAGAACATGGGTGTAAAGTTAAGAGAAAAACAATTGAGCAGCGGACAAATATCCTTCTATTTGGATATTTACCACAACAAAACAAGATGGTATGAGTTTTTAGAAATTCACATCAACAAAAACCGACCTTCGCAAGACGACAAAGAAAAGAAACGCTTGGCAGAAGAAATCCGCATTAAACGGGAGCATGAATTAATTGTAGAAGATAACGGGTTAAATGACAAAAAGAAAAAACTTGCCTGTTTTGTAAAATTCTTTGATGATTATGTAAACGAAAGGAATTGCAACGGCTTGTATTTTGGAATCCAACAACACTTGAAAAAATTTGCAGGAAAACAACCCGTACCATTTGTAAAAGTTGATGCCGTTTGGATGAAAGATTTAGAACGCTATTTATTAAAGCACGTTAGTAATAATACTACCCTTCGTTATTTGAAAGCCCTCAACGGAGCTTTAAACGAAGCCGTAAGACGTAGAATAATAAATAGGAATCCTTGGCACGAAGTACCTCACAACCAACGCTTAAAAATGCAGGATGTGTTCAGGAATGCTTTTACAATAGAGCAATTGCAATTGTTAGCAAACACTCCGGTTAATATTGATAGACAAATCAAACAAGCTTATTTCTTTTCCTGTTTTACAGGCTTACGTTGGAGTGATGTAAACCCTTTACGTTGGGATGAAATCATTGTAAAAGAAATAGAAGGAGAAGAACGGTACTATTTGTATTTTGAGCAGGAAAAAACGGAAGGAATAGAATACTTACCTCTTTCAGATAATGCAATCGAAATCCTGAAAGAAAGGCAAATAGAATCATTGCTGGAAGCAAAAAGTCCTTATGTTTTTCCGAGAATAAAAGAAACCTCCCCTGCAAAAAAAGTATATCAAAAGGTTAGCAGGGAATTAAAAAAGTGGGGAAAAGCAGCCGAAATAGACCCCAAGAAACTGCACTTTCATAGCGGCAGGCACACCTTTGCAACCAATGTATTAGAGAGTAGTGCAGAAGGCGACCTTTACACCGTTTCAAAATTATTGGGACATAAAGACATCAGCTCCACACAAGTGTATGCAAAAGTAAGGGATAAACGCAAACACGCAGCGGTAAAAGCTCTTCCTAAAATCGATTTTAATACCGAGCAT
Organism: uncultured Bacteroidota bacterium; assembly: GCA_963727705.1. Lineage (GTDB taxonomy): Bacteria > Bacteroidota > Bacteroidia > 2-12-FULL-35-15 > 2-12-FULL-35-15 > 2-12-FULL-35-15. The sequence goes on along the minus strand of CAVSHK010000040.1, from coordinate 54,341 downwards.
ATCACACAAGAAAAAATGTAATACTGATTAAAAACGGCAAACAAAATTTTGTTTGCCGTTTTTCTTAATTCCTTTAACAGACGTCTTTTTGACGTCTGTTTTAATTTTAAAACACATAGATATTTTGTGCGATTAAAAAAAATTAACTTTGCTATTCATATCAAAACAAAGACCTATGAAATTACACAGCAACATAATCAGCAAATTACAAATGCTGTTTATAAAAGATTACAAACAAGCGATGCAACAGTATAGCATTGAGGAGCAGATAGAGTTTACAAAATATCTTTTAAAGCTGTCTGATATTTATTACAAGGAAGCAGAAGAAACCGAAACAAATATCCATTGGATACAACAGGAATCTGAACGTTTAAAGAAAAAATATGGTAAAAACTTTAAACCCTATCGCAATGCTCAATTATACCAATACTTTCACTTTGACATATTGCTTGTCGAAAAAGGTATTTTCACAACTGAGGAGTTTAACAACTTTAAAAATGCAGAAGAACAACAGTTAAATCAAACTGAACGTAAATCCTTTATGGGAGGATGTTGCAGGGGGCTGCAACATGCACTTGATGAACTTTATCTTGAAAGCCCTCCCGAATCAACTACTTTAAACGGAGCTAATAAAGAGGAGAGTAAAACCGAAAAAGCAAAAATTAAACGTAATGCAAATGATAGACTTACAAGCCTAACACAAGAACAAACCGCTTTATTGTTGCATTATCTGCAACAGGAACGTGTATTTTTAAAAGATGAATACCTGAAAAACAAGGAAGCGGGAATAGCTTTTGAGATACTAACTGGATATAGCCAAAACACCTTGCGCCAAAATCTGAGTGGTGTAAAAGAGTATCAAAACAAAATAAATCTAAAGGAAATAGACAACCTCCTAACTCGTCTAAAAATAGCCATAGACAAAGCATTGAAGGAAAAATAACAATCTTCACACTCCTTACACGCGGGTTCATGAACCCAAAAAGCACAACCCATAATAGAATCTTTGCCTTTGTAAACTAAAATAAACAAAGCAAAACTAAAACTATTATGGCTCTATCATTCTTAACCAATCTCAACGAAGAAGAATTTAAAATTTTTCTTAAAGAAGCACTCACCGAAATTCTAAGTGGACATACTAGTCCATCAACACCTCATGTCCCCGACATACTGGATGCAAAACAAGCCGCCGATTTTTTGCGGCTTCAACTCAGTACACTTTACGAAAAAACATCTGAAAAAAGAATTCCTCATTTCAAGCGAGGCAACAAACTGTATTTCAATCGTCAGCAGTTACAGGCATGGCTGGAAGAAGGAAAAGTAAAAACAACGGATGAACTGCAAGGTGAAGCAGCAAGCTATTCCATGCACAGGGAATCAAAAAAATTCAACCGATAAATTTAAAATAATCTATTGCGAAATCAAAAAAAGTAAACACAATTCCATTTAAACTATAACAACAATGGCTGAAGAAACAAAAGATTCAAAAGAAACCAAAGAGGTAAAGCAGGAAAAGGGAATGCCTGAATGGATAGCTCCTATTCTAAGTGCTTTAGGCAGTATGGGTGGTAGTTATATGCTTTGGATAAAACCGTTACAGGAACGTATTGACTTTTTATCCACTCAGGTAAAAGAATTACAAACCGAAGTAAGAGAACTGCGCAATGAACAAGGAGAATATGAAGAAGAGTTAGATAATATACGCTCTGAACTTGAAAATAATCCGGGAAGATTTTCGGATGCAGACTTCATACAACCTAAACAGTCAAGTAAAAAGATGTTATACATGAAAAAACGGTTTTAATACGTCAACTAAAAACATCAATACGTCAAATTTTTTAAATAAACCGTCAATTAACATGAATCAAACCGTCAATCAAAATACTCAAAACTCCGTCAGTTTTTCTATTCCCTGTGATGTAATGGTGGAAATAGCAGAGATTATTTTACAAACGGAGTTTGGACATAACATTACAGGAGTAGAAGAAAACAAACGTGAAATCTTATTTACCGTTCATTTTCACCCTGATTTAAAAATTCACCAATTCGCAATAGAAAACATCAGGGCTATTTTAATGCAATATCATCAGCTGTATGGGTATGGTAATGAATAAAAAATATTCATAGAAAATAATAATCAAAAAAGTAAAAACAAAAAGACATAAACATGCAACAGCATTGTGATTATTGTGAAAAAGAGTTCACCACAGAACGAAAAGATAAACGCTATTGTTCACCCAGTTGCAAACAAATGGCATATGTCCAGCGAAATAATAATGTTGGAGTTAAAACGCATCCTGACACTATTGTTTCAATACCGGGTGTATTTAAAACGTCAAGTGCTAATTATGCGGGAGGAGTTGGGGATGACTTAAAACAAACCTTGAAAAGTCAAAACGTCAATGCGGAGAAGTTGAAAATAGTTGATAAGAATAGCGGAGAAGTTGAACACAACATTGAAAGAATAAAGGATACATTGAAACAAATACAAAAAATTAAAACTACCGATACAAAACAGCAATTATCATCACAAACTATTGACGGATCAACTCAAAAAGTAAAATCAAAACGAATTAATACGTCAAATTTTAACACAAAAGAAATAAACTATGTACCTGTAAAATGTAAATGGATAGAAGAAATATATCAAAGCTATTATGAAAGAAAAAAATCTATCCAGTTTCAAAACATGTCAACTGTTTTTAAAGAAAAAAAAGTCAGGTAGAACGAGTGAGTAAAATATACCGGTGCTTATTGGCGATTGTGCTTCATTTTTCTGTATTACAAAAAGTAAACAGAAATAGTTTAATAAAAGTAACCAACGCATTTACCGTTTTGATAAAAACTTCTTCTTTTCAAGAGTTACCTGCAAACTATCCTTATACAAAAGACATTGTTTGGTTACGAGACAACTTAAAAGAAGTTTGTATGGAAGCACAGCAGGAAGAACATTTACAACTTATTTTAAAATTGGATACAAAAAAGAAATTGCTGCTCCATCAACTGGAATTATCTGATTTTTTTCCTAAAATGAGTTTTTATGATTTGTTTTCAGAGCTAAAAAATGAAAACAATGAAGGGTGCAATCAAAATCAAGAAGATAAATATATAAAAGGGACATTCAAAAGAGAACGATGGAGAAGAAAATTCAGAAAACGAAAACAAAATAATCAGGAAAAATAATTTAATATTTACGCACAGAGGTAAAAACAAACTGTTTAAATAGTATAATACTTTATCATAACATCTATCTATTTTTAGTTATTTTGCATCGTAATACTAAACTCATTCATGTTAAAAAAAGAAAATCAAAATACAGAATACAAACAGTCTTGGCGAGATGAGTTCCTAAAACCTGTTTGTGCATTTGCAAATACAGAAGGAGGAACACTCTATATTGGTATTAATGACACAGGACAAGTTGTTGGAGTTGAAAATGCAGATAAACTCCTCACAGATATTCCAAACAAAATTACGGATATGCTTCGCATTGTTGCTGCTGTAAATTTAAAAAGTGAGAAAAATAAAGAGTATATCGTTATAAAAATAAAAGCGTATGAAGCTCCCGTTTCTTTTAAAGGGAAATATTATATCCGTTCCGGTAGCACCACACAAGAACTAAATGGAGTGGCACTTCAAAATTTTCTTTTACAAAAAAATGGAACTTCGTGGGAATCTGTTATTGAAGAAAGGGCTTCTATGAAAGATATTGACCTGAATACCATTGCCAAATTTAAAGAGCTTTCAGAAAAAAGATTTCCAGCTGCTGCTAAAGAAAAATCCGTTGTCGGTCTTTTGGAAAAACTTCATTTACTTAATAACGGAAAGCCAACGCGTGCTGCAATTTTACTTTTCGGTAAAGACCCTCGAAAGTTTTATATAAGTTCATACATTAAAATAGGACGGTTTAAAGATGATGCAACGTTGCTTAGTATGGATGATATATATGGCAACCTCTTTCAACAAGCAGAAGATGCGATAGAAGTGTTAAAGAAAAAATATCTACAAGCTGAAATAAAAATTAAAAAACTACATCGGGAAGAAGAACTTGAATATCCCGAACCCGCATTACGTGAAGCCATTGTAAATGCAATTGTACACAGGGATTATTCCGCTATTCACACGCAATTAAAAATATATCCCGACCATCTTTCTTTATGGAACAACGGCGAACTCAGTCAAAAATTAACATTGGCAAAGTTGAAGAAAACACACTCCTCTTATCCGAGAAATGAGCTGATTGCAGATGTTTTCTATAAGGCTGCTTACATTGAGGCATGGGGACACGGAACGGTGAAAATGTTAGAAGAGTGTAAAAAGGCAGGATTACCTGAACCTCTTTATGAAGAGGAATCGGGCGGGATGCTTATTACTTTTAGAAAGGATATTTATACAGCAGAAAGTCTTCTAAAAATGGGATTGAATGGCAGGCAAATAAAAGCTTTATTAGTTGTTAAAGAATTCGGGAGCATATCAAATGCTAAATATAAAAGCCTTAACAATTGTTCAAGGAATACCGCTACCAATGATTTACGAGAACTTCTTCAAAAAAAGTTTTTAGTTCAAAAAGGTTCTGGAATTGGAGCAGGATCGGAATACGTATTAGTAAAAAAGACGATTGCACAATAATTGCACAAATTGCACAATGATTGAATAATAATTGCACTAAGCAAACATATTCATAAAAACAAATTCTTGTTTCAGATATAGTTTACTAAAACAAAGATTGGGACATTTGGGACAACATAGAAATCTAATTTGCAAAAATTACACACCCTATGCACAAATTGGAATTATTAATCTAAGAATAACTACCATTAGCGAAAACATCAAAATAGTCAAACGCTTTTCAAACCTATTTAGAATAATCATCGTCTTACATATGTTTGACAAATAAGCCAATAAAGAATACTTCTAAGGTTGGCTTTTTGTACTCCTAGTTTGTAAATATTAAGTTAATTAATTCATTTGTCAACAAACTATAAGACACAATAAATGTTATTATACAAGAAGGGCATCTTCCTTTTTTTATTCGATTTAATTTTTAAATGAATAACCCCGAGGCAGAGCCTCGAGGTATCGAGTTACTCGAATATTATACTTAATTGATTTTTATAAAATTGCTTGTAAATAATTTTCTCATCACCTTGTTCTTGAATATATTTTTGAATTACATCAACATTTGCATAATGACCAACAGTATTTACATAATATCCGCTTGTCCAAAAATTGACCGCCCCACAATTGTTTTTTGACTTCGGGATGAAGACGAAATAATTCCTTTCCCGTAATGCTTTTTATCGTCCGAACTATCACCCCACAGAAAGTTGTGGAACACTTTGTATCAAAAAATGAACATGGTTTTCATCCGCTCCTATTTCTACAAAATGTATTTCATATCGCTGTTCTATTTTGTTACACACCTCTGTCAAACTCTTTTCAACTTGTTCAGACAACACACTCCGCCGATATTTTATTGGACAAACCAAATGATACAACAACAAACTTTTATTGTGCCGCTTAAAAATATGTTCATTCATTATACAAATATAACATATTGGCTCTCGCACACCCCGAGGCAGAGCCTCGAGGAATTCTTTAGATTAAAGAGAGAGGAAGTTTTTTAATTTTGGTTTTTGGTAATGATTTAAGCTTAAACTGTTGCTTATTATAACCCTAAATATTTATGCCCAACAAAAAAACGAAATACAAAAACAATCGTTATCTTTATCAGAAAATAAAGCAGATGTCTGTATCAATAAATTTGATGACAACATGGATTTTTTTTAATCATTGTTATAATGGCTTTTGTGTAAGATTGTTATAAACAAAAAACAAAAATCTGTGAAGTGTAAATCGTGCGACTTTTACAATCAAATGGGGATGGGGAAAATGGATAAAAAAGCCGATTTTGCCCAACAGCTAGGTAAGCGAATAATAGAGTTAAGAGAACGCAAAGGGTGGTCTCAATCAGAATTTTCAAGGCAAGCAAATAAAGATAGGCAAGCTATTGAAAGAATAGAGAAGGGCAAGGTAGTTCCTAATGCTTACACATTATATGATTTGGCTTGTGCATTGGAGGTTGACGTGTGTCAGTTATTAAATATTACGGATAAGAAATAAACTAACTATTGATGAAATTCTAAATTTCATTACTGGTCAGACTGATTTTATAAAGAGGGGAGTTTACTATGATTGATAATATTTATAAAGACGCTCTTGACCAATCTGCAATAGTTGCAATAACCGATTACAAGGGAAGCATCACTTACGTTAACGAAAAGTTTTGTGAAATATCAGGTTATTCCCAAAAAGAATTATTGGGTCAAAATCATCGTATTTTAAATTCAGGTCATCACCCTCCAAATTTTTTCAAACAAATGTGGGCAACCATTAGCGGAGGAAAGCTATGGCAGGGAGAGATAAAAAATAAAAATAAACAAGGCAATTATTATTGGGTGTATACCAGCATTATCCCCATAATGGATAAAAATGCCAAACCAGAGCAATACATTTCCATTAGGTTTGAAACTACAGAAAAAAAACTTGCTGAAGAAAAACTAAAACTGACCAGTGAACTTTTAGAAAAAACAAATAAAATAGCACGTATAGGCAGTTGGATGTATGATGTAAAAAGACAAACATTTCAGTGGTCTGAAATAACAAAACAATTATACGGCGTTGCTCCTGATTTTGAACCTACCTATAAAAACACTTTACAGTTTTATGCAGATGGCAAACACCGTGAAGCATATGTAAATGCGATGGAACAAGCTGTTAGTGAAGGTAAAACATTTGATGTAGAGTTACATGTAAAAAAAGACAATGCAGATGTTTGCTTAAGAGTGATAGGGTACTCTATTTGTGAAAATAGTGTATGTACGCATATCAACGGTATGATACAAGATATCAGCGAACATAAAAAACAATTACAATTGCAAGCTCAATATTTAGAGTTGCAAAAATCGAAAGAGGTTATTGAACAATCTACAGAAGAAAAAGAATTGTTTTTGGCAAATATGAGTCATGAAATTCGTACTCCGCTGAATGCAGTTGTAGGACTATCTAATTTGCTAGCCAGATCCGAAAATTTTAATAAAAAACAACAAGTATATGTAAAAGCTATATTAAGTAACTCTCAAAATTTATTAAGTATAGTTAATAACATTTTGGAATATTCAAAAATAGATGCAGGTAAAATTCAATTAGAACAGATTGCTTTTAATTTAAAAGAAAAGCTTCAGGATGAAATAATACAATCGCTTTCTGTTTTAGCCAATGAAAAAGGCCTCTACTTAGCATTTGATGTGCCGGATAATTTTCCAGAAGAGCTTATTGGAGACGAAGTATCCATTAAACAAATAATCTCTAACCTTTTATCTAACGCCATAAAGTTTACAAAAAAGGGAGGCGTCACTTTGTCTTTAGCTGTTGAAACCGATACCAATAAAGACGTTTACGTTAAGTTTAGTGTTAAAGATACCGGAATAGGAATTCTGAAAAACAAACAAGATGTGATTTTTGAAATGTTTACACAAGCCAGTAGCTCTACAACACGTAAATACGGAGGCACAGGATTAGGGTTAAGCATTGTTAAAAAATTAATAGAAGCACATAAAAGTAAAATTTATATTGAAAGTAAATTAAACGAAGGCACTGAATTTTATTTCACGATTAAATTTGAAAAAAAGACCTCAAACATAGAAGTGACGGACATTAAAGATAAACATAAGCCAATTGATAACATGAGTATTTTATTAGTGGAAGACAATGAGTTTAACCAAATGGTGGCAATTGATACTTTGTTGGGTTGGAGCCCATCTACTAAAATAGATGTTGCAGAAAATGGTTTGATTGCATTGCAAAAATTAGAAACAAAAAAGTACGATTTAGTTTTAATGGACATTCAAATGCCTATTATGGATGGCCATGCAGCAACTATCCATATACGCACTAAATTCCCATCACCATTATGCAATATACCAATTATAGCTATGACCGCGCGTGCAAGCAGAGCTTATGAAGAGAAATTATGCAAAAAAAGCGGAATGAACGATTACATCTCAAAACCATTTGAACCTGAAAAACTATTCTTAAAAATTTCTCAAGCTCTTTCTTCCGTTACCTTAACTGATAACAAAAATACTCCCCCAACCAAAATCGTTGACACAGCCGCAATACTTGCTTTTACAAAAGGCAACAAGCAGCTTGCTCAAAAAATGGTTCACATGTTTTTAAATGACATGCCTCAAACTTTATTTAAATTAAAAACGGCGCATACCGAAAATAATTTCTCCACATTAAAAACAATGGTTCATTCAACTAAACCGTCTTATACCTATTTGGGAATGCAACAACTAACCGAAATAGCCAAACAAATTGAGCACAATGCCGAGGACGAAATAAAATCAGAGGAAACAGCGCTATTACTTAATGAGCTAATCGAAAAGACAGAATTAGCTTATCTGGAGCTTAGAGAATTTTTAGTGAGGGAGCAATTAAATTAAAAAAGAATTACCATTTATATTGAAATACAAAAACGAATAAAAATATAACTAAAAAAGATTTCCAACTATATAACCATGGATAAGAAGAAGAAACATTTTAAATAGAAACCAATAAAATATAATATATGAACTCAATAACTGTTTTTTTAGTGGACGATGATAATTTCTTTTTAGAATTGATAAAAGACAGCATTTCATCAATTAAAGATTTGAATATTGTGTCGTTTTCAAACGCAGAAGATTGCGTTGCGCAATTGGATAAAAAACCCCAAGTAATTTTTCTTGATTATTTTTTAAATAAGAATAATCCTTCGGCAATGAATGGTATTGATGCATTAGTCAAAATAAAAGAAATACTACCCAACACCAAAGTAATAATGTTAACGGGACAAGATCGCTTAGACACGGCCGAAGACATGATGAAAAAAGGTGCCTATTTTTATATTAATAAAGATGAAAATGCCATATCGTCAATTGAAAAAAAATTGAATTTAATTATTGCTACTTCTTAGATTGTAATTTTTCAAAAACACTTTCCTCAAAAAAGAGTTGTCGTTTCCAGAGATGACAACTCTTTTTTTTAAAACACTGGTAAATTCTGCAAAAAAGTAGTTATGCAACAAATATGATGACATGCTTTTAATTAACGTTTATTAATATTGTTCTGTTGGCAATATGGAGGTGTGAATTTTTGCAGATTTTTTTTGGAAACAAAATCTTATAAAAACGATGTCACAATTGTCTACTATGAAAATAAATAAACACCCAGATAAAAATGAATTTGAGAAATCAAATTTTACAAAACAATTGGGTATTCATTTAGCTAAACTGCGAAAGAAAAGAGGCTGGACCCAATCTGAGTTTTCAAGGCGCTGTAATAAAGATAGACAGGCTATTGGAAGGATTGAAAAAGGTAAAGTCGTTCCTCATTTATATACACTATTAGAAATGGCTCATGTGTTAGAAGTTGAAATGAGTTTGTTGCTAAATTTTTCTTATACAAATGATAATAGAAATAAACTTACCGTTTTCATAGTTGATGACGATAGTTTTTTTTTAGAAATATTAAGAGACCGTTTAATAGATAATGAAAATTTAAATGTGTTTTCATTCTTAACTGCTGAAGAGTGTATTGAACAGCTAGATAAAAAACCGGACATTATTTTTCTTGATCATATTTTGAATTCTAACAGTCCATTTGTAATGAATGGATTAGATGCCTTACCAAAAATTAAAAGAAAATCACCTGCAACCAAAGTTATTGTTATATCTGGGCAAGATAGCATTGATATTGCTGAAAAAATGATGCAAGCAGGAGCTTATTTTTATATTAAAAAGGATAAAAAGACTTTCGCTGAAATTGAGAAAAAACTAGACTAAATTATAGCAGCATCATAAAACAAAATTCTTTTTCACTTGTTTAGAATTTAAAACAAAAGTTTAAAAATTTCTATGATAATAGCATTTACAAATCACAAAGGAGGAACAGGTAAAACTACCAGTGTTGTTAACATCGGAAAGGTGTTAAGCGACAAAGGTTATCGTGTGCTTTTGGTTGATTTGGATCCTCAGGGAAATTTAACGTATTCGCATGGAATAACTAACAATGAATTTACAATTGCCGATTTTTTAAAAAGCAAAGCAAGCTTCGGTGATTTATTATATGGTGATGAAAATTTAGGTTTGCTGCCTGCCGACTTTTCATTAAACGATCAACAGCCAGTGATTGAACGTTTGCCTAATGGTGAGAATTTATTAAGAGATAAATTAAGCAACCTTCCTTACGATTTCATTTTATTGGATTGTCCGCCTGCCATTTCTATTTATACGAAAAATGCTTTAAATGCAGCCGATTATGTAATTATTCCTATGCAAATGGAAGTACTATCGGTACAGGGATTAATTAAAATATTAGAAGTAGTAAACAACATAAAATTGACAAGTAATCCTTCTTTAGAAGTGCTTGGAGTGTTAGGAGTATTGGTGGATGAACGCCGTCAACTTACAGATGAAATACTGGAATATATCATCAACAATTTTGATGTGAATGTATTTAATAATCGTGTTAGAAACAGTGTGAAAGCCGCAGAGGCTCCATCATTTGGAGTAAGTGTTGTGGAGTACGCACCCACATCCAATAGTGCTAAAGATTATATATCGGTAACGAATGAATTATTGAAAAAATTAAACATCACTAAAGTGAATACAAAAAAAGAAACAGCGATTTAGTTTTTATAAAAAAACGAAACCTCTCCTTTTGAGATGAGTTATGGATATGGCAATTAATAATACAAAAGCAAATTAAAAATACAACCTATGGCAACAATAGAAAAAGAACACACCATTGAAGATGTGAAAAGAGAAGCCGCAAACGATGTTCAAAAAAAACAAAACATCAAACGGATTCAATTAATAATTTTTCGGTTAGGAACTGAAGAGTATGCACTTCAAATTGATCAAATAAAAGAAGTGGTATTAACACCACGCATTGCCAAAATGCCTCAAACACCTGCCTTTATAAAAGGCGTAGCAAATATTAGGGGTAGCATTATTGCCATTTTAGATTTGGAAAAATGTTTTGGTCTTGATAATTCCGGTGACGAAAAATCAGAAACCGCTAACTATACATTAGTAGTTGAAAGCGATTTGTATAAAGTGGGAATTTTAGTAAAGGAAGTTCCGAATACATTATCTATTGCAGAGTCTGACATTGATAAGTCATCCAACTTTGTTCAATCAAACAGTATGGATGAAAATAGTATTACCGGTGTGGTTAAATCAGGTGACCGATTGATTATTCTTATTGACATGGTTAAATTAATGGAGAGTGAAAACATACAAACAACAGTTCAAAAAGCAATTAAATAATAAAATATGGGAAAAAAAGTACTAGTAGTTGATGATTCGCTATACATGCGTACCATCATTAAAGAAGCACTATCATCAGCAGGTTACGAAATTGTTGGTGAAGCGGCAAATGGCGAAGCTGCAATTGACCTTGCAATGGAACTGAAGCCTGATTTAATAACCTTAGATAATATTTTACCTGATATGATAGGTATAGATATTTTGAGAGTTCTTAAGCAGGAAGAAAAATTAGAATCCAAAGTTATTATGATTAGTGCCGTTGGGCAAGAATCGGTAATTCAGGAAGGTATGGAATTAGGGGCTTCCGATTACATTGTAAAACCCTTTACAAATGAAGACTTGGTGTCGAAAACTAATACAGTAATGGGATAGTAACAGTGGCTGAAAAAGAATTGATAAAAGTTTTAGTTGCAGATGATTCTGCAATTATGCGTATGCTCACATCCGATTTGATAAAAAATGCGGGAGGTTTTGAAATTGTTGGCGTTGCATCAAATGGAAAAGAAGCAGCCGAAAAATGTGCTGAATTAAAACCCGATGTGGTGGTGATGGATATGTTGATGGGGAATTATGACGGTTTAATGGGAGTGAAATTAATTATGGAAACATGCCCAACTCCAATTATTATTCTTTCAGCCTTAGATAATAATGACGCTTCTCCGGTAATGGAAGCGTTACAAGCCGGAGCCGTTGATTATCATAAAAAGCCTAACAGGGCGCTTGCCATTGCAGATGATATGGATGCCGAGTTCATTGAAAAAATAAGAGATGCAAAAGATGCACAGCTGAATGTGATCATTAATAAAAAAGAAGCGAAGCCTAATATAAACATTCACACATTCTCATCTACACATACGTACGATGTAATTGTGATTGGTTCCTCAACAGGAGGACCTTCGGCTGTTGAGTCGGTAATAACAAAGCTACCTGCTAATTTAAATATCCCGGTGCTGATAGCTCAACACATGCCGGCAAATTTTTTACCGTCGTTCGCAGAACGCTTGGATTTATTAACTCCGCTTAATGTGGTGTTAGCTAAAAAAGATTTAGAAGTAAAAGCAGGTTACATATACATTGCTCCGGGTATTAAAAATATGATTGTTAAACAAGATACTAGAACTGGAAAAGTGTATTGTGATTTTACAGAACAAAGATTTAAAGAGTTTAATTATCCTTCAGCCACAGGATTAATGTATTCGGTTGTTGAAATTTATAAAAATAAAATTATTGGAGTTGTTTTAACAGGTATGGGAAAAGACGCATCTGAAGGATTAAAAGCAATTAAAGATGCTGGGGGGTATACCATTGCACAGAGTAAAGAAACATGTGTAGTTTACGGTATGCCCGGTAGTTCGGTTGAAATAGGAGCAGTTACTAAAATTGTTCCCATTGATGAAATCGGACCTTTTATAGTAAGTTGCTTGGAGTAATAATGATTGAATGAAATAATGATTGAATAAGAGAATTGTTGAAGGCTTAAAACTATAAACTTAAAATAATTCTGTACTCAATACTATATACTAAGTACTCAATACTAATAACTCAATACTAAACAAATATGGGTAAAGAACAAGAGTATAAAGAGATTTTTCTGGCAGAGGCACAGGAAAGCTACGAATCACTTAATAATTTATTTACTGAATTAGAAAAAGACATTAACAACAAAAAAGCGGTTGATGCCATTTTTAGAATAACCCATACACTTAAAGGTAATGCCATGGGAATGGGATTTGTTGAAATAGCAGAGTTAGGGCATGTGATGGAAGATGTTTTTAATGAAGTAAAACTTGGTCGGTTAGCGCTTGACCAAAGCATCTTTGACAGTTTATATAAAGCAAATGATGTTTTAGGAGAATTAATTGCAGCCATACTTGTTCCTAAACAAGTTAAATATAAAGGCATTAAAACAAAACTGGAAGTTGTATTAAGAAGTGTTAGAGGAAACGATGCCAATGTGCCTGTTCAACCGGCAGCAACCATGTCTTCATCAGTACCTATATCTACACCAACTGAACCCAAATCAACAATAGACAATAAACCAGCTGACATAATTGTAGAACAAATTGAAACAGCTATTAACGAAGAAGAAAAAGAAGAAGAATCAGAAGAAGAGACTCCAAAAATTTCTGTATCCGACGTTGTTCAGGTGCCAGTTCGAAAACTCGATGCGTTATTAAATATTGTAGGAGAATTATTAATTGAAAAAGATAGTCTAATTGCAAAGTTTACCGATTTAGGGCACAAAGCCAGTGATTTTGCCCGCTTGCACCGCATCACTTCCGATTTGCAATACGGAGTTATGGATGTACGATTGGTACAAATGGGATTTTTGTTTAGCAAGTTTCATCGTGTGTTGAGAGATGTCGCAGTGATTGAAAACAAGAAAGTAAACTTAGCATTAGAAGGTACCGAAATAGAAATTGACAGAAATATATTGAAAGCTATCAGTGATGCATTGGTTCACATGGTTAGAAATTCGGTAAGTCATGGTATTGAAAAACCCGAAGTACGCATAGCTAAAGGAAAACCCGAAATAGGTACAGTAACATTAAGTGCACGAAACGAAAAAGATACAGTGTTTATTGAAATAAAGGATGATGGAGCAGGTATCGATTTGAAAGTAATTAAAAAGAAAGCTCTAGAAAAAGGAATGATCTCTCAAAACTTTGCAAACATCATGACCGATGATGATATTATGATGTTACTTTTTGAGCCAGGCTTTTCAAATGCTGAAAAAATTACCGAGGTATCAGGTAGAGGCGTGGGGATGGATGTAGTTAAAAAAGCTGCAGAATCAATGGGTGGTAAAATTACTGTTACAACTAAATTAGGCGAAGGTTCAACATTCACAATGGCACTTCCTTCATCAATGGCTGTTAAAGGTGCATTGCTATTTAACCTAGAACAACAAGAGTTTGCCATCCCCTTGTCGTACACCGAAGCGGTGTTGTCACTTAAAAAATCAGAGATACACAAAGTAAACAGTGGATTAATGGCAACCTATTTAGGTCGTCCCATTTCAATCATGTTTTTAAAAGATGTCTATGAAAAAGGTCATTTAAAAGGTACTACCAAAGAAAATATTTTTCACGCATCGTATGATAAAGTTAAAGCCGATGCAAAGTTAGACGTGGTAATTGTATCATACTCTAACCACTTGGTAGGACTTGTTGTTGACAAGTTGGTTCAGCAAAAAGAAATTGTTGAAAAAGCTTTATCCAGCCCGGTTGATAAGAATAACATTTTTAGTGGAGCAACTATTTTAGGTAATGGTAATGTGTGTTTGGTGCTTGATATAGTATCCATCCTATCATCATTGTATAAAGAAAAAATAAACAAATAATTATATGGCAAACGTATCTGAAAAAGACTTGCAGGTTGCAAAATTGATTATTGATAAAGGGTTGGAAAAGGCCTGCGAATCAATGTCGTTTTTTATGCACGAAAAAATCAGTTTTAAAAATACTGATTTTGAAATGGTATTGAGTAAAAAAGTGAATGAAAATAAATTTGAAAACAAGGATAAAAAAATAACGCTACTTGTTACTGATTTGATGGGAGAATTAAAAGGCTCGTGTTATCTTATTTTTTCGGAAGAAGAAACCAGCGAGTTCATTAAAGTAGCATTACCTCAGACGGTAAGAGATGACCCAAAGCAAATGGCTACCATGAAAGATGCAATACTGCTAGAAGTTGACAATATTATTTCGGCATCCACCATTTCTGTTTTTTCAAACCTCTTGAAATTTAAAATTTTTGGCGGAGTTCCGCGCATATCCTATGTTACACAGGAACAATTAAAAGTTTTAATTAGTGAAAGTTTGGTACCCGATAAATTGTTGTTGAGTTTTAAAACAGAGTTTAATTCGTCAAAAGCAGGTTTTGAGCCTGAATTTTTCTGGTCGTTAGAACCCAAGTTTTTTGAAGGAGTAAAGCGTTATGCCGAAGAAATAGAAAAACAAAAAGCATAATTTTTATTTTACTTAAATCGATAAAATAAAAAACAAATGGCTGACGAGGCAATTGAAAAAACATTTACACAAATAGTTGATGAAATTTCTGATGAAGAATTAACATCACTCGCAGGTGCTATAAAACAGCGCTACGGGATTGATTTTACCAACTATGAAAAAAAATCCTTAAAAAGAGGTTTTGCCCGTTTGGTTTCGAAAAATAATTTCAAAAGTATTTTGGAATTGTGGGGCAAAATTATTGGTAACAGAGATTTTTTTCTGGCCAGCATTGATGACCTTTTGGTGAATTTAACTGAAATGTTTCGTAATCCCGAAATATGGATAAAACTGAAAGGTGATGTTTTACCAAAACTAGCGCTTAAACAAAATATAGTGATATGGCATGCCGGCTGTTCTACAGGAGAAGAAATTTACACAATGGCAATTGTGCTTAGAGAAGCTAACTTATTATACAAAGCAAAAATTACAGCTACCGACTTAAGCACACAAGCTTTAGAACAAGCTAAACTTGCCAGATATCAGAAATTGCTATGGAAAAAATATATGGCTTCGTATTTAAAATATTTTAAGAGTGAAAGTGGACATCTTGAAAATTATTTTGAAATAACTGATCAGGAAATTATTATTAAAGATGACATCAAAAAAAATATTACATATCTCAAACATAATTTAGTTACTGATCCTGCTATTTCTAAGTGTAATATTATTTTTTGCAGAAATGTCATGATTTATTTTGACGATGCATTGAAGATGCGCCTGCTTAAGAAGTTTCATGATGCCCTGGAAGATGATGGATATTTTATAATTGGTTTTTACGATATGTTGCCCAATGAATATAAAGACTTATATGTTTTATATGATGCCGAAACAAGAATTTATAAAAAGAATTTGAAGAAGTGAGGATTGAGATTAATTTTTTAATGGCTTAATCGAATATGGAAAATCTAGAAAATAAAACAGACGAACTAACAAAGCAATTAGAAACTGCTTTTGCCACGGTTGAACTATTGAAAAAGAAAAACGACCAGTTAATGATGGCTATTGGTGAGTTGGAGGCAACCAATAATAATTTGGTGTTGGCTACATGGCGAGAGCGAGATTTAAAAAAGAAACTAAAAGAGGCAATAGAAGAAGTTGAAAAATCAAGAGTGTTAATTCAAGAGCAAAATCATCGCATTACCGAAAGCATTAACTATGCTCGCAAAATACAAAATTCGTTAGTCCCTAAAGAAGCTGTTTTGAAAAGTTTGTTTAATGAGTCATTCATGATTTATCGCCCTAAAGATGTAGTAAGCGGCGACTTTCCGTTTGTTGTTCAAAAGGATGATTGGATTTATGTTGCAGCTGTTGATTGTACAGGGCATGGAGTACCGGGAGCTTTACTATCAGTGATCGGTTCATTGATTTTATCTGAGATAATAACTTATGAAACATTAAAACCTTCTGAAATGCTTGATAAACTTCATGCGTCTGTTGTTAAAACATTACGACAAGGTCAGGAAGGTGGCGAAAACGAACGCGATGGAATGGATGTTGGAATTTGCAGAATAAATATTAAAACAGGAGAATTAATGTTTTCGGGAGCGCATCGTCCTCTATATATTGTTCGTGCAACGCAAAAAGAAAACGAAGAATTAGAAGAATTAAAAGGTGACAAATATCCTATTGGTGGTGTGCAGTACAGAGGCCGAGAACTGTTTACTAATCACGAAATCAAACTTGAAAAAGGCGATAGAGTATTTGTTTGTTCTGATGGATACCCTGATCAGTTTGGTGGACCTGACGCAGCTGAATTAAAAAAAATTGGGCCAAAAAAAATCAGAACTATTTTAGTTGAAAATAATGATAAGCAGATGAATCAGGTGCAACAAGCTTTGGAAGTTTGTTTTGATGAATGGAAGGGACCTCACAAACAAATGGATGACGTGCTTTTTATCGGAATTAAATATTAAAAATAGTCAAAAGAAAAACATAACCATTTAACTAATAACAATTCACTAATAACTAAAAACTAAAATATGGCTCTGGGAAAAAATCTTGGCGCATCCCCTATGGGACAACCAAAACAAAACAATGAATCTAATATTACTAAATCTGAAGAAAACATGGAACCACAAATTACTAATACCGATGGTCAGGTAGCAAATTCAAATGATCTTGTTGCTCTGAAAAAAAGAATTGAAGAATTAGAAACTGAAAAAGATCAGATTCAACGTGAAGTAGAAGCACGTATGCTTTCCGTTGACCAAGCTTGTATCGTTTCAGAGGTTGATTTAAAAGGATTTATCACTTATGTAAATGATAAACATTGTGAAGTTTCTCAATATACTCGCGAAGAGCTAATAGGAGCTAACCAAAATATTGTTCGTCACCCCGACATGCCTAAAGAAGTGTTTAAAGAAATGTGGGCTACAATTGGTAGAGGAAAAATATTTCGTGGTAAGGTAAAAAACAAAAGAAAAGACGGTACACCATATTATGTAGATGGAATATTCACTCCTGTAATGGGGCCCAATGGCAAACCTATGAAATATATCGGTGTTCGTTTCGATATAACCGAAACAACATTGGAGCAACAACGCATGAAAGGGGTTATAGATGCTATTAATACCTCTTATGCCTTTATAGAATTTGATACAAAAGGAAATATCATAACAGCAAATGACAACTTTTTAAAAGCAACAGAATATTCCTTAAATGAAGTTCAGGGAAAACATCATCGCATTTTTGTTGATAGGGCATATGCAAATACTCCTGAATATGCAAGATTTTGGGATGATTTGGCAGCTGGTATTGCTCAAATAGATCAATATAAACGAATCACACGTTCAGGCAAAGAAATTTGGTTACAAGCCGTTTATTCTCCTGTAAAAGATGAAATGGGAAGGATAATAAAAGTTATAAAAATAGCTCAGGATATTACAGGACAAAAACAAATTTTGGCAAGTGTTCAACGTATTGTTGCTTTAGCTGGTAATGAAGGAAAACTAAATGAACGTATTGATACCAAAGGGGTAGACGTTAACTTATTGGAGTTGGTTCAAGGCGTAAACAGCTTAATGGACGTGTTGTCGAAACCAATAGGAGAAGTACAAAAATTAGCACACGTAGTTGCATCATCAGCAGAGGAGATGACTGCAAAAGGAGAGCAAATGCAAAGCAGCACAGCGGAGATGTCATCAGCAGTTCAACAAATGGCAGAAGGTGCACAACAACAAGCCCAAAAAACCGATGAGGTTTCTAAATTGGTTGATGGTGTGTTAAAATCAGCCGGTGAAATGGCAAATAAATCGGAAGTAATTTTGAAAGCTGCTGAGCGCGGACAAGATAGCTGTACTACCGGTTTACAAACCATTAAAAAAGTAGTGGAAAACATGAATGAAATTCAAGAAGCAGCAAAATCCACATCAAGCTCAATTAACGTATTAGCTGAACGTTCTGAAGAAATTGCAAGTACGCTGAATGTTATCACAGACATCGCATCGCAAACTAATTTATTGGCATTAAATGCCGCTATTGAAGCTGCCCGTGCAGGTGATGCAGGAAGAGGTTTTGCGGTAGTTGCCGAAGAAATAAGAAAACTTGCTGAAGATTCCAGAAAATCAGCAATAGATATTGAGAAGGTGATTCGCGAAGTACAAAAAGACGTATCTACTGCCAGCAAAGCAATTCAAAGCATGGATACAAGTGTAAAAAGCGGTAACTCCGCATCACGCGAAGCTGAAACAGTTTTCCAAAGCATCGCCACCTCCAGCAGCGAAACATTGAGCTTATCAAAAGAAATTTTGGCCGCTACAGGGGTGCAAAAAGAGGCAATGACCAACACTGTTAAAAACATCGAACAAATTGTTGTGGTTTCAGAAGAAACAGCTGCGGGTACAGAGCAAATCGCTACATCAGCCAAAGCATTGAGTCAAGGTATGAACGAAGTAAGCGCAACCAGCAAAGACTTGGCTGACGTGGCTACTCAATTGATGAATGGTGTTGCTAAATTCAAAGTATAGAAATTTAATATTGGACACAATAATAAAATTATTCCTATGGAAGAACTTAAAGACAGTGCTTTAGAAAGCAAATCAGACTATATGAAATTTGTCGTCAACTTTCATAGAACTATGGTTGAAAAACGCCTCACACTCGCTTATGAAGGCGAAGTAACTCAAGAGATAACAAAAGCCTTCACTTCAATGACAGAGAAAAGTCTTGAAAAAGTGGAGGAAGACGGAAAAATTAAAAAGAAGGTATATCATGTAATGGTTGAATGTTTGCAAAATATTGCAAAACATGCCGATGATGATAATGTAATGTCTTCCGATAAATTAGAAGAAGGGTTAGCAAAGTCCGGCATCTTTATAATTGGGAATGATGATAAAGAATATTTTATCACTTCTGGAAATGGAATATTAAATGAAAATATTCCCAATTTAAAAAGTATGCTTGATACTATTAATTCGAAGAACAAAGAAGAATTAAAAGAGTTGTACAAATCAAAAATGAAAGAAACGGTTATTTCTGATAAAGGAGGAGCAGGTTTGGGATTTATTGATATAGCCCGAAAAACCGGAAACCCTTTGGAATATCATTTTGAACCTATTGATTCAAAAAGTTCTTTTTTTCTCTTAAAATCAAGAATAAGTAGAGACCCCAATGCAGAGTAAAAAACAAAGTTGTAATGAATTAATTTTTAAAACAATAAATTATGGAACCATTAATAATTAATAAAACAGATGACACACCTTTTATCCATTTAGATAAAGTTTCAAAGAAATTTGAATTTTCAGGCAAATCATTGCCTGAAGATGTGGCAACTTTTTACGCTCCTGTTTTTGAGTGGATAACGCGCTATTCGGAAGTGGCAGAAGGAGAGTCCGTTTTCATTTTTAATATGGCTTATTTTAATACCGCTTCTTCCAAAATCATTTTGGATATTCTGATGCGTTTGGAAGAAATGCATAATGCAGGAAAGCCTATTACTATTGAATGGCATCATGAGGAGGATGACGAAGACATGCAAGAGGCAGGTGAAGAATATTCTGAAATCGTAGAGATTCCCTTCAAATTTGTAAAAATTTAAACATCCATTTTAAACTACAATCTTTATTTAAAAAGTCTATAACTTTTAAAAAAGTTCTATGAGTGAGGAAATATTAAAAGCCCTTATGCAACTCTTTGCTATTATTGCAAAGCAGGATGATGGTGCCACTCAGAGTGAACGAAAATTTGTAGAAGAATTTTTGGTTTTTCAGTTAAGTCAGGATTTAGTAAAAGAATATCTTCAACTCTATGATGAGTTTGTAGGTACTGTTGATTTAGATGAAGACGGAAAACCTAAAAAGAAACTTACCTCCGTAAAAGATTCCGTTAAAACTCTTGGAATCTGTAAAAAAATTAATAAGACGCTTACTCAAAAGCAAAAAGTTGTTGTGTTGGTGAGGATATTGGAGCTAATAGCTACCGATGGTTCTTTTACAGAACAACGCATGGCAATTATAAATACAGTTGCCGAAGTATTTAAGTTTGATAAAACAGAATTTGATGCCATTGTTAATTTTTGCGCAAAACGCGCAGAAGAGCTCAAGGATGAGCCTCAAATAATGGTTATTAACAGAGAGCAGGAAGAATGGAATTACACTGCAAACATATTTCATCTCAATTAGATGGAAATATTATTATACTCCGAGTTTTAAGTGAAGATTTATATTTCTTAAAATATACCGGCAACAGCGAAGTTTTTTTAAATGGCTTGCCTGTAAACCCTCGCAGGATGTATTTGTTTGCAACCGGAAGTATCATTAAAGTTCCCGGCGGAAAACCTATATATTACAGCGATGTTGTTGCCAATTTTATGACCGACTCCGAAGGAGTTAAATTATCATTTAATGCCGAAAACGTTGAATTTAAGTTCCCTAACGGAAAGATAGGATTAACGAATATTAATATTTCCGAAGGCTCCGGAAAGCTTTTAGGTTTAATGGGAGCCAGCGGTGCGGGAAAAACTACGTTATTAAATGTACTGTCGGGAATAGAAAATGTTTCTGGCGGACAAGTTTTAATTAACGGAATTAATATTCATAAAGAAAAAGATAAAGTAAAAGGACTGATTGGTTACATCCCTCAGGATGATTTGTTGATTGAAGAATTGACAGTTTTTGAAAACCTATATTATAACGCCAAACTTTGTTTTAATAACTTATCAGATAAAGAAATTACCGAACTGGTATTGAAAGTTTTAAGCAATTTAGGCCTTACTGAAACCAAAGATTTAAAAGTAGGAAATCCTTTACAAAAAACCATCTCCGGAGGACAACGCAAACGCTTAAATATTGGCTTGGAGTTAATTCGTGAACCCTCTGTTTTATTTGTTGATGAACCAACTTCGGGTTTATCTTCTAGAGATTCAGAAAATGTAATGGATTTATTACGTGAGTTGACTTTAAAAGGAAGATTGATTTTTGTTGTTATCCATCAACCCTCATCCGACATCTATAAAATGTTTGATAAAATAATATTTTTAGATGTTGGAGGATTTCAAATATATTACGACAATCCCGTACAAGCTGTTGTATATTTTAAAAAGGCCGATCATCAAGCTAATGCCGATCAAGGACAATGCTTGGAATGTGGTAATGTAAACCCTGAAATAATATTCAATATTATTGAAGCAAAAATTGTTGACGATTATGGAAATTATACTAAAATGCGTAAAACAATTCCATTACAATGGCGGCAACTGTATGAGCAGCAAGAAAAAATTAAAAAGGTAGAGAATGTTAAAGATGCTCCCCTCTTGCGTTTACAAATTCCTTCGTGGCTTAAGCAATTAAGAATATTTTCAGTTAGAGACCTCGTTTCTAAACTGAGTAATACCCAATATTTGCTTATCAATTTAATTGAAGCTCCATTACTTGCCTTTATTTTGTCGTTCATAATCAGATACGTTGATTCTGCGAATGGAGAATATATATTTAAAAACAATGAAAATATCCCTGCTTATATCTTTATGAGCATTGTTGTGATGTTGTTTATTGGCTTAACCGTTAGTGCCGAAGAGATTTTTAAAGATCAAAAAATTCTTAAGCGCGAAAAGTTTTTAAACCTCAGTAAATCCAGTTATCTGCTTTCTAAAATTTTCATCCTCTTTTGCATTTCGGCAATACAGGCGTTGTTATTTGAATTAATAGGGAATTATGTTGTTGGCCTAAAATCATTAAATGCCGACTATTGGTTGATGTTATTTTCCGTATCGTGCTTTGCTAATTTATTAGGATTGAACATTTCTGCAAGTTTTAATTCGGCCGTTACCATTTATATTTTAATTCCTCTTTTTGTAATTCCTCAAATGATTTTGGGAGGAGCAATGTTTAACTTCAGCAAATTAAACAGAGCTATTGGTGGAGGCAAACAAATACCTCCTACTGTTGCCGAGTTAATGGTGTCGCGTTGGGCCTTTGAAGGCTTAATGGTTGACCAATACATAAATAATCCATATGGTAAAAAGTTTTACGATTTAGAGAAAAAGAATCAGCATCACCAATTACAAACAGGTTTACTACTTACCTGAACTTAAAAAAATGCTCAATGAATGTTTGCTTGAACATGAAAATTACAATCCGAAAACTTCATTTAAACTTTTAAATAAAAATTTAGAAATCTTACAAAATGAGCTTCGTAATGAGATGACAAGCGTTAAACATATTAAGTTTAAATACATTGACGGTTTAACGCCGGCTAAGTTTAACAGTGAAATAGCTGCGTATACAAAGGACTATATTAAAGAGCTTTCTACTTTTTATGTTGATGTTTTTAATAAAGTAAATGATAAAAAACTAAAATTTATTGCAGCTCAGCAAAGCGATGCTGAGAAAGCAAAAAAGTTTGAACGCTTTAATAATAATTTTCAAAATGATTATTTGAAAGACATTGTTACAAATTCGTTTGAAAAAAAGAAAATGATTTTAGAGAACAACAGGCTTGTTCAAATAATAGAATCCAATATATTTAACTCCTGTAAAAACTAAATCCCAATATAATTTCCGTACTCATTTTTACTCTCCTAAAAAATACTTTGCAGGAAATTACTGGACAACTTACCAATTTAATTTAACCATTATTTGGGCTATGACATTGTTATTATATGCATTACTCTATTTTAATGTGTTTAAATTAATACTTGATATAAATTCCTATTTTATTGACCAAATGGTTAATAGTTATAAAAATGTTAAAACTTCAATAACCAACTTTAAAATAAAATTGAAATCAAAACGGGAAGAAAAACAACTGGAAATAAATAAAATGGAAGAACCCGAAACCAATAAAAAAATATAATCAAAATAATTTTCAAAAATTTTAAATTAAAGCTAAAATGAAAACAAAACTTCTACTGTTAACAATAATGTTAACCATTGGTGTTTATGTTACCAAAGCGCAACAAATCACCGAAACTATTATAACCTATTGTGCATGGGCACTTGAGGATTTTAATTTCATAAAATCGTACGAGTTTGAAAACATAAAAAAAGATGAAAAGGGAGAGTATAGTTATGTATTTAGTAAAGGAAATACATATCGTATAGTAATATGTGATAATGAGGTAAGAGGCAGCAGAATGGTTATTACACTTACCGATAAAAACCATCAGATAATCGCCACTAATAAAAATGGAAATAAATATTATCCGGTAATTACCTATCCATGCTCTGCAACAGGCGTATATTATATTGAGTATCTGTTTGAGGGAGCCAAAGCAAAGTACGCTGTTAATATTTTAGGATTCACAAAACAATAAGATTAGCACTTAAATTAAAAAACTAAAAATCATGAAAAAATATAAATTTACAAAACCTGCAATAATAATGTTAGCGCTATTTGTATTGTCTATAATAGCATTCTCATCATGTAAGAGTAATTCCGACGAGGACACATTAGAAGATGAGATTAAAGAAGATACCACTTCAGTTAGCAATGTTCAAGTAGAAGAAGGAACTTTAAATAATTTAATTCAAACTATTCCTTCTCCTATTGAAATGGCTACATTGATAAAAGAAACAGGTGGTGAATACAACGAAAGTCTATTAAACCCTACTGATAATAGCGAAAAATACAATACAAGTTACAAACAAGCTTTTAATATTGGTATTTATAGTGCTGATTTAGGTTACATTAATATTTACGAAAAAACATTTGCTACCATAGGTTATTTAACTGCAATTAAATCTTTATCAGACGAAATTAATGTGGGTCAGTTTTTTGATTTTAATACGATGAAAAACTTGGCTTCAAATAGTAAAAATGTTGACTCACTCCTATACATAAGCATCAATAGTTTTAATAAGATGGATGCGTATTTACGCCAACAAAAAAGAGGTGAGTTAAGTGTACTTATTGTTGTTGGTGCTTGGCTTGAAGGTTTGCATATTGCTTGTCAAGTAGCAAAAGTACATCCAAATAATGAAATGAATGAACGTATTGGAGAACAAAAAATGGTGTTGGATAATATAATGGCTATTCTTGATTTGTATAAGAAAAATAGCCATTTTGAGAATTTAGCCACCGATTTTTCTAAACTTAAAAACATATACGACGGTGTAACTATTACCTATGTTCATGCAGAACCTGAAACCAAAGAAATTAATGGTCAGCTTGTAATTGTTGACAATAGCACTAGTAAGGTTAACATGACCGAACAACAGAAAGATAATATTATTAAAACAGTTAGAATATTGCGCAATAAATTGATCCAATAGTTTTTCTTTAAAAATTTTATTTATCAAAAATCGTATTTGTATGAAAACAACTTTAAAAATTTTATTTATAGGCTTTTTATTATTGATAAAAAATAAATCAATAGCTAATAATGAAGCTATCGTAGCCGATTTAAGAAACAGAACATTGTTAGTTGAAATCCAGGAAGAAGAGGAAAGTATTGTGGCAGAGCTAAAAAAAAATCCTAAAAAAACTAAGCAACTTACCAATTATAAAAAAGGGATTGTTGATTTTAATGATAATATAAAACAAACAATTCAAAAATACTGGACTTTTAACAAACAAATTGAATATAAAACTAAAGGTGAAATAATTGCTCTAAAAAGAAATCCTGCAGATGCAAAAAAATACGCATATTTCGATTTTGAATATGTTTCACATTATGATTATAATAAAGAATATCGTGCTCCCAAATTTTTAATAGAAACAGTATATTTTAAATTATTTTTAATGGGAAATTCTAAAAGTATTATTACAATCCCATTGATTAAAACTACTTCAAAACAGATAGAAATCATATATGCAATAAAGCAAATAAATAGTTTTTTGAAAGCCTTTGAAGTAGGTATTAAACCTGGTAAAATTGCCAAACTCAACGCTTCTCGCTTAAGCGGAAGAACACTTTTGTTAGATTCACTAAAAACAGACTCTACTCTTTTGGCTATGGGAAGTGTTTCTGGGCTACCATTTGATGTGAAGTTTGTTAACTCTCAAGAAATAGAAAATAAAATAGTTACCGACGAATCAAAATATGCATTTGTATTGTTTACTTATAATGGAGATGGCAAAGCCGATAAAACCGTTGTGCTGATGGAAGATTTGCTTTACGCAGCGACGTGTGAGGCGAATGGGGTTGATATTGAAAACACAAGTAAAGTTACTTTAGACGATTTGACAGAATTTGCTAAATACATTCAATAAAATTCTTTAAAACCAGAAACATTACCATTTGACGTACAAACAGAACCCCAAATATACAACTGGGACACCCAAAACAAAAAGTAACATCCTATTAACAAAGCGTTTTAGAGGCTTTTTTTGATTTTTTGAGGAAAGTGCGAAAAACAGGAAAAGGGATAATTAAATTTTGAAAGTTTGAATGAAATTTCTTATACTTGTTCTTGTATTTCTTTGAAATGTTTCAGGTCTACAAAAGGCTAACAAAAAGTAGCTAAAACTGAAGAATCTTAAATTATCCCTAAAGTAGATTTAGGTTCTTTTGATAGCGAAAAAGTTACCTAATTGTTACCCAAGCAAACTCTACCTCACCCAAAAGCCCCATCAATAGGCGTAAGCGGAAATTTTGAAAATAAGAGCCTGTTTAAATTTCATTGCTAAAAATAGATCGTCACTCAATAGTTCTCGATATGCTCACCGAAAAGGCTCGCTACTCGAACTGACATCAGTATTTTCGCACAGTCACTTCGAGTAGGCTTTTTCAGCTGTATCGAGAAGTGACTGTGCGAAAATCATATACTTAACAACTATTCGGATGAAATTTAAACAGGCTCTTAACATCGTTGATATTTTAACAATGTGTGAATTCTGTAACTTTTAACAAAAGTTATATAACATTTGAATGTGCACTAAAGCGCAACTTTGCAAGAGATTAAAAACGTTAACAAAACTCCTGCACAATGGCTATTACTTATTACATGCTTCAAATATCTCCCGTGTTGTTTTTTATTTTATTAACAGCTTTCGGGGCATTATTTGCAGGACTTGCCACGTATTTTTTTCGTAAACATGTTAGCATACAAATTCTCCGTTCGCATAACGAAGTAACAGGATTTCTTTTTTTAGCGATTGTTAGTTTTTATGCCTTGTTACTCAGTTTCGTTGTGCTGGTAGTGTGGGATCAATTAAATGAAACGAGGGGAAACGTGAGTAAAGAAGGCAGTTCTGCTATGGCTTTGTATCGTGATATTAAGTTTTATCCCGATACATTGGAATCAAAACAATTAATGATTGTTTATCTTGATTTTGTGTATAATGTGGTAGATGAAGAGTTCCCCAATATGGAACACATGCAGCTCAGTCGTAAAACACCCGAATCATTCAATCGTGTTTTTTATAAAATGGAACACCTCAATCCTAAAACACCGTTTCAGGTACAGTTGGTAGCAGAAATGTTCAATCATTTGAATGAACTTGCCTCTTACAGAGGACTTCGTACCACTTCCATGGAAACAGAAATTTCTCCGCCCATGTGGTTGCCAATGATATTCGGTGCACTTATAACTATTATGTGCGCCATGTTACTGGATATAGAACACAAACGCCTGCACATTCTTTTAAATGCTATGCTGGGAGTTTTTATCGCAATGTTTTTCTTCACCATTGTTCTGCTCGATCATCCTTATGCAGGCAGTCAGGGAATTAAACCAAAATCGTACAAACAAATATTTACCATGGAACAATGGGAAAATGAACATCATGCAAAACAATCATTACAAAACAAATAAAGAAAAACGATGAACCGAATTACCTCATTAATCATTACCAGTTACATAGTTGTAACAGTTTTAGCTGCCTGCGAATCGCATGAACAAAAGGCGGATGACGCATTTGAAAATGTGAAAGAGCAAAAATTAAAAATGAAAGATACGGTTAGCATAGCGAAAGAATCAACTCCTGATTCTGTTAAAACCGAATCTTTAAAAAAAGCGGAACACCCTGATGAATGGACGAAGTTTAAAACTGAAACCGAAAATAAAATAGCGGCTAATGAAATAAAGATTAAAAAAATAAAAGGAATCCCTAATGCCAATGCCAAATTGATGAAACAAGTAATGAGTCTGGAAAAAGACAATAACGACCTGAGAAAGGAAATGGACGAATACAAAGAGGAAGTGAAAGTAATGTGGGAAAATTTTAAAACAAAAATAAACCACGATGTAAATGAAATCAGCATTGAGCTGAAAGATTTGACGATAAATAATAAGAAGTAAATGAGTATTTGGTCATTCCGAACGCTTGTGCTGAGCTTGCCGAAGCATGATTTGGAATTTATTCCAGCAGATATTACATCATTCTACTTCTTCAGCATACGTTTGCGGTATAACGATTAATACTAAAACAAGAAACTCCTGTTTATTAATAGGAGTTTTTTGTTTTTAACACTTAACGTGTGAATAATGTAAATTAATATAATAGTTCTGTAACACGTTCCTCCTTTCAGTTAAACACCTTTGTTAAGTGAAAATAAATTCACACTTAACAAAAATTAATTATGAAAAAATACACGTTTACTTTATTGAGTTTCATTCTTATATTCTCTTCATGCGTTTCTAAAAAGAAATTTACGAACGAACAGGCAAGAGTGAAAAAATTGCAAATAGATAGCATCAATGCACATTCTCATTTGAATGATTGTGAAGTGAAAGTAAGTGGTTTAGAAAAAGAAAAAATGGAAATGGAAAAAGAAATGTCAACACTCTCATCCACTTCTCAAACTACCATTGCCACTTCAAAAATGACAATTGCCGAACAAGCCAAACGATTAAAAGATTTACAAACCTTAATTCAATCGCAAAAGGATATTGTTAACAAACTAAAACAAACGGTAGCTGATGCGCTTATCAATTTTAAACCTGATGAATTAAGTGTTCAATAAAAGACGGCAAGCTGTATGTTTCACTTCAGGAGAAATTATTATTTAAATCGGGAAGTGCAGTGGTTGATCCTAAAGGAAAAGAAGCATTAAAATCATTGGCTGCGGTGCTTAACTCAACTGCGAATATTAGTGTGGTAATTGAAGGTCATACGGATAATGTTCCTTTTAAAGGAAAGTTTGAAGATAATTGGTCATTAAGTACAGAGAGAGCAACTTCGATTGTTCGTATTCTGACGAATGATTACAAAGTAGATGCACATACAATAATTGCTTCAGGCAGAAGCGAATATTATCCTATAGCTGATAATACAACTACGGAAGGGAAAGCAAAAAATCGCAGAACAGAAATTATCCTTTCTCCCGATTTATCAGAACTTTTTAAACTGATCAATCAATAAACTATTTCCATGAGTTTCGCAGACAATAATTAAAAGGATGTTTGTTATACAAGAGCTGCGAAACTCTGCGAAAAGATAAACCATTAGGGCGGAATAGTCTCAAGGATAAATAACTTAAAAAATGAAAATGAAAAACCGTCAATTAATTTTACATCGTTTATTAAGTAAATCAAATGTAATAATGGATGACATCGTTCAACTGATGATGCAAATTTATTCAACTAACAATGCCGTATTAAAAAGTACGGAAATAGAAAATTATCGACATATATTAACGGAGCAATTAGAAGAAAAATCAAACAGAAATATATAAAGAAATCAGATATATATTCATCTCTCAAAACCTACTACATAAAACATGGAAACTGAAAAAGAATTAAACGAAAAGATATTGGCAATTACAATGAAGATAAAAGACAAATTCCCTGAACTATCTAAATACATTGAAGAAATGAATGTTACCATTCCCGATGAAAAACATCCTGATATAACACAAACAAATTTAAAAGCATATTATGATTCATTGAGTTCTATATTGAATAAATATATATTAGAACATCCTGTCAACAAAAAATAATATGTGTGAATGATGCAATTTTTAAAAAAAGTTGTGTAACACATTTGCTCTCAAAGTGTCCGACTTTTGTGTCGTTGTGAAAATGTATTCTCAACATAAAATAAAACAAAATGAACACTATTGAAAATCACAAAAAAGCAGCAGCACACTTAGAAGAAGCAGCTAAAAGTCATCATGAAGCAGCTAAACACCAAGAAGAAGGAAATCTTGATAAAGCTGCAAGTAGCACAATCAAAGCTCATGGGCACTCAACTCTTGCTGCTGAAGCACAAAGAGAGGTTTTAAAAAGCCAAGCAGTAAAAAAATAATTTTTGACAGAATAGTCAATCATCAATTTTTTAAAAAGCACTTTCATTTTTATAATGAAGGTGCTTTTTTGTTGTAGCAAACTATAAAATTTGTGCGTCATTGCGAGCGATAGAGAAGCAATCTGATATTATAAAAGATTGCTTTGTCGCGACTCTTCGCGGTGACGAAAATATGCACTAACATAGAAGTGTGAATCATATAACTTATTGAAAAAGTTGTGTAACACTTAAGGCTTCATTACTGTGGATGTTTGCAACGTGAAAATTAATTCACAAATAAACCCAAGTAAAATGAAAATAAGAATCCTATTTATAATCGTAATAATCTCTGCATTATTATTTTTTTCGAATACAAGTTTTGGACAGGCTCCCAACTTGGGTACAGCAGCCAATTTTGAACTTTTCACTTCTGTGGGTGCTGTGACGAATACCGGAATTTCACAAATAACAGGCAATGTAGGAACCAATAGTGGCTCCAGCACAGGTTTTGGAAATGTAAACGGAGTAATGCACGACAATGATGGTGCAAGCGCACAATGTGCAACAGATTTACTTGCAGCTTATCTTCAGCTTGCGGGAACTTCTGCAACAAACTTTCCAGGGAATTTACTTGGAAATGGACAAATACTTTTTGCCGGAGTATATTCTATTGCCAGTGCAACAACCATGAATGCAGATCTTATTTTAGATGCACAGGGAGATCCCAATGCTGTATTTATTTTTCAAATACAAGGAACGTTTGGGGCAAACACCAATTCAAAAGTGAAATTAATAAACGGAACATTAGCGTGTAACGTATTTTGGCAAGTTGATAATGCAGTAAGTTTAGCATCCGGCGTTTCAATGAAAGGTAGTATTATCAGCGGAGGGGCTATAACCATGAATACGCTGGATACGCTTGAAGGCCGAGCACTCACCACCGTGGGACTTATTAACGTTAATGGTGTTTTGGCATATACACCCACAGGTTGCGGAAGCCCTGTACACATGGGCCCTGCGGCTCCTACACTTGGTTCCACCCTTTGTTATGCATTGTTTTCTTCTATAGGACCTGTAACAAATGTGGGCATATCATTTATTACAGGCGATGTTGGAACAAATAATGGTTTAACACTAGGTTATGTTCCGTTGTTTGTTACAGGACAGGTTCATTTTATTCCTGATGGTGGTACGGTACAAACAGCCGCCGACTTACTTAACATATATAATTATTTGAATGCTTTACCAAATGATATCGAATTATTATACCCACCACAATTCGGGAATAACCTCGTACTAACACCGCATACATATATTATGAATGGAATTACAACATTTACAGATACCCTTTTTTTAAATGCAGAAGGAAATGCGAATGCCGTGTTTGTGATTAAAGTAAAAGGAGCATTTTCAACAAGCACTTATTCGAACGTTAAATTAATTAACGGAGCAAAGGCCGAAAATGTATTTTGGATGATTGATGGTGCAGTGGGTATAAATAACTTTTCAGAATTTAACGGAACAATTATTTGTAACAACGGTGCCATCAGTTTAAACTTTGGCACTACACTTAATGGGAGAGCACTTACTACTGATGGAGCTTTAAGCAGTTCTGCTATAACTGCCATAATAACCCCCGGCTGTGGTAATACTTATGCCCCGATAGTTACAATAGAACCAACGAATCAAAAAGCCTGTGTTTCGGGACCCGGAAGTTTATCCGTAACAGCAACAGGTACTGACCTTTCCTATCAATGGAGAAAAGGAAATGTAGATTTAAGCAACGGAACAAATATATCAGGTGTACATTCTTCGGTACTTAAAATTAATAGTGTTACGGTTGCCGATACTTCATCTATATACAATGTTATAGTTAGTGGAGCTATCGCTCCAAATGACACATCAATATATGTTTCATTATTGTTTGATACGATCCCGACTATTATTACACATCCTGCCAACAGAATAGCATGTGTTGGAGATCCGATACTTTTTTCAACAGTGGCAATAGGTTCTAATCTCAGCTATCAATGGAGAAAGGGTACGACTTATTTGATTAATAACTCAACTATTTCGGGCGCCACTTCTGATACTCTTATTATTAATGGAGTAAATGTAGCTGATGCAGCAGCTGATTACAATGTTATTGTAAGAGGAAAATGTGTTGTTAATGATACTTCTAACAATGCTTCTTTGGAAGTAAATACGCTGCCAAATATTATAACACAACCTACTAATAAAACTGTTTGTTCCGGCAGTTCAGTAACTTTTTCGGCAACTACTGTGGGAACAGGACTTAGTTACCAATGGAAAAAAGGTAATACAAACGTAAATAACAGCGTAACTATTTCAGGTGCCACTTCTGCTACACTTACAATTAATCCTGCAGATGGATCAGACACTGCATCCAATTATAATCTTGTTATCACTGGAACATGTGGATCAAACGATACTTCTGTAAATATTTCTTTAACAGTGAACACACTACCTGTAATTACTACAGCACCTGTTAATAAAACCGTGTGTAATGACAGTGCGATAAGTTTTTCAGTTATTGCATCAGCTTCTGGAATTAATTATCAATGGAGAAAGGGTTTAACAAATTTAAATAATGGAGTAACTATTTCTGGGGTGCATACAGCATCGCTTACAATTAATCCTGTAAGTATGTCGGATGCAGCAAATAACTATAACGTTGTTATTTCAGGAACGTGTTCCCCAAATGCCACTTCTCCTGATGTGTTACTTGTTGTCAATGCAACACCGGTTGCTATCGCAAGCAGTAATTCTTCCGTTTGTACAGGCAGTTCAATAGAGCTTTCAGCACAAACAGTTTTATCGGGGAATTATTTTTGGACAGGTCCAACCAGTTTTTCTTCATCAGAGCAAAATCCTGTTATAACTTCTGCATCTTCTGCAAATGTTGGAACATATTCGTTGACCGTATCAAGCAACGGATGTATTTCGGCACCGACAACTACTACTGTTGGGGTAAATAATTGTGCTGATTTAAATGTTGTTAAAACGGTAAATAATTCAAAACCAATCATAGGAAAAACAGTGGTATTTACAATTGTTGTAAGTAACAACGGTCCTGCTAATGCAATGGGAGTGGTGGTTAAAGATTCTTTATTGAATGGATACACTTATGTATCATCAACTACTACTACAGGAGCCTACAACGCTTCAACCGGTGTGTGGACAATTGGCGAACTTACTAATGCAGCCACCGAAACATTGACTATAAAAGCAACCGTTGTTGCTAACGGAACATACTCTAATACAGCAACCGTTAAAAGCAATGATGTAGACGTAAATAATGTAAACAATATTTCTACCATCGAAACACAACCAACCGATTTTAATATCCCTGAAGGTTTTTCTCCTGATGGAGATGGTATAAATGATTTGTTTGTTATACGAGGTATTAACAACTATACTCAAAATACATTTTCAATTTTTAATCGTTGGGGAAACGAGGTGTTTAGCGCAAACAATTACCAAAATACATGGGATGGAAAATCCACAAAAGGTATAAAAATAGGTGGGGATGAATTGCCAATAGGAACTTACTTCTATGTGCTTGATTTGGGTGATGGTTCAGATGTTTTTAAAGGAACCATTTATTTGAATAAATAAAATTAAAAAACGGAAAAAATAATTTTGAAATATAAAAGACAAAATGAAAACAATAAAAAAAATATCATTCATATCATTTTTAACTCTTGGAAGTTTGACGGTAAGTGCACAACAAGTACCAATGTACACACATTATATGTATAACACATTGGTAATTAATCCTGCCTATGCCGGAAGCAGAGATGCTTTAACTGTAACAGGATTGTATCGTACACAATGGGTTGGTTTTTCGGGTGCACCTGTAATTCAAACACTGACCGTACATGCGCCTTTAAAAAATCAACATTTGGGATTGGGATTATCGGTTGTAAACGATAAAATAGGAGCTACAAATAGTACATCTGTAGTTGTTGATTTTGCTTACAAAATGCAATTAACTACAAAATCAAAATTGGCACTTGGAATTAGTGGTGGAATGAATTTGTTTCAGGCGCAATTGAGTTCTCTGAATCTTGATCAGCAAACTGATCCTACATTTCAAAACAACATCAATAATCGTGTAATTCCCAATTTCGGTTTTGGTGCATATTATTCAAGAGAGCGATTTTACGCAGGTATTTCTGCTCCCAGTTTATTACAAAACAATTATTCAATAGTAACCAAAGCCGATGGAAGTACATTGATAGGCAAGGAACAAAGAACCTACTATTTAATTGCGGGTACTGTTTTTAAACTAAGTGATAATTTGGCGTTTAAACCTACCACATTGGTAAAAGTAGCTGCCGGAGCT
Organism: uncultured Bacteroidota bacterium; assembly: GCA_963727705.1. GTDB lineage: Bacteria > Bacteroidota > Bacteroidia > 2-12-FULL-35-15 > 2-12-FULL-35-15 > 2-12-FULL-35-15. The sequence continues at coordinate 19,980 of CAVSHK010000040.1, read as the reverse complement.
CCCGTTCAGGCTGATATTACAGCATCGTTCATCATTGTGAAAAAATTAACACTTGGTGTTATGTATCGTTCGGGTGATGCAGCCGGAGCTTTGATCGGATTTGATATTACCAATCAATTTCATTTGGGATATTCATATGATTGGTCTTATGGTCTGAAAACATCTGTATATAATCAGGGAAGCCATGAGTTGATGTTACGATATGACTTTATTTACGGTAGTAAAAAACAAATTCACTCACCAAGATATTTTTAAAATTCTCACTACAAAAAAACATATATTATGAAAAAATTAATTACTTCCATTATTATTCCAATAGCTTTTGGGATTGGAATAAATACAACTGCTTTGGCGCAAGTAAAGTCAAACAAAGAATTAAAAGGAGATAAATATTATACCATTTATGCTTTTGATAAAGCTGTTGATACATATAATCACACCGAAAAGTTGAGTATAGAGGGACACCGAAGATTGGCTGAAAGTTATCATAATCTTGACCAAAATGCAGCGTCAGAAATTGAGTATTCAAAACTGGTTAGTACTCTCGGAGATTTGGTACCAGAGGATTATTACAGCTATGCAATGGTTTTAAAAATGAACGGGAAATACGAACTGTCAGCTGTAATGATGGACAAATTCGCCACATTAAAACCGAATGACTTGCGTGCAAAAAGTTATGTCGTGCACAAAAGTGAATTGTCTGAGCTGCTTAAAGATAAAGGTTATTATAAAGTATATCGTATGGATATTAATACGGATGCCGATGATTTTGGAACGTGTTACTATAAAGATAAGATTGTTTTTACATCAAGTCGTTCAACCGATAAAATGATTGTAAGAAAGGACAACTGGAGCATGAAGCCGTTTTTAGACATATATGTTTCGGAGTTGGAAGGTGCCCAAATGAAAAAGCCGGAGATTTTTCGCAAACGTATAGATGGAAAGCTAAATGACGGTCCGGCAAGCTTTAGCAATGATGGTACTTTTATGGCTTTTACAAGTAATAATCGTGATGCTAAAAGAAAAGATAAAATTGTTAGAATTGAAATATATTTCAGCACTTTTAAAGATGGTAAATGGTCGAAAGCAGAACCATTTTTTCTCAACAACAAGGAATATTCGGTAGGTCATCCGGCTTTAACAACAGATGGAAAAACAATGTATTTTTCGTGCGACATGCCGGGAGGTTTTGGCAAAGCAGACATTTACAGAATTTCACGCGATGACAAAGGAGTGTGGGGAAAACCCGAAAATATGGGCGATAAAATAAATACGGAAGGAGAGGAGTTGTTTCCGTTTTTTGAACAAAACAGCGGAACATTATTCTTTACTTCAAACGGACAATTTGGTTTAGGAGGTTTGGATATTTTTATGTGTGCTGTTAACGGTACAGAAATAGGTCGTTCACAAAACGCGGGCACTCCATTAAATACACAGTATGATGATTTTGCCGCAATTGCAAATGGAAAAGTAACGAATGGCTATTTTTCCTCTAACAGAGAAGGCAGTAATGGAGATGATGATATATATGCTGTTGATTTTTTGAAGATGCCGGAAACAGGAAAAAAAATAGAAGGTTTTGCTAAAACTACAGATGGAACAATTATTCCTAAAACATTTATTACACTGCTAGATAATAAAGGAAATGTAATAGACACAATTACTACAAAAGATGATGCAGCTTATACGTTTTTAGTGGACACCGATAAACAATACAAACTAATCGGTAAAAAAGTAAATTACATTGAGGGAACAACACTTGTAAATACATTAACTAAAGATGAAATCGTAAAAGCTGATGTTATACTTTCAACAAAAAAAGAAGTGATAGCAGCTAAAATAGTTGTAGGTGCGGATTTGGGTAAAATACTGGAATTTAAACCGGATAGAATTTATTTTGATTTGAATAAATACAACCTCGGTGCTGATGCCAAAGTTGAACTGGACTATATTGTTGGAATAATGAACGAATACCCCAGCATGGTTGTTGAATTGCGTGCAAATACTGATTGCAGAGCTTCTATGGAATACAATCAGATTTTATCAGATAAGAGAGCAAAAGTATCTGCCTGGTATATAAAGACAAGAATTACAAATCCTGAGCGTATTTACGGAAAAGGGTATGGCGAAACCCAATTGGTAAATGATTGCGCGTGTGAAGGGAAAGTTATTTCGCATTGTACGGAAGATGAACATCAAAAGAACAGACGTACGGAATTTATTATTGTGAAAAATTAGTTTTTGTAACCGATTAGAAAAACCGCCATCCTTAACAAAGATGGCGGTTTTTGTTTTGTATAATTTATTTATTGATGTGTGAATGATGTAACATATTACAAAAGTTCTGTAACACATATCGCTCCTGAGTAACCCACCTTTGTCATGTGAAAATTAATTCACTCCTAACATATACAACATGAAAAATCTAACTGAATTAAAAGGCGACTGGAACGAGACAAAGGGAAAGTTAAAACAAAAATTTGCAATACTTACTGATAGTGATGTACTATTAGTGGAAGGCAAACAAGATGAAATGCTTGGAAGGCTTCAAGCTAAACTTGGCAAAACTAAAGAAGAAATTCACAAAGTAATTTCGGAATTGTAAATCCATCATCACCATCAATAATTATTTAGTTAAAATCAAATTAAACACACACAATGAAAAAATCAATTTTAGTACTATCAGCTGTAACACTTATAACAAGTACAATTGTAACAAGTTGTAATACTCCTTCGGAGAAAGTGGAGAATGCACAAGAAAATGTGGCGCAGGCCAATGATGATTTGGTAAAAGCCAATGAACAATATTTGGAAGATGTAAAAAATTATAAGAAAGAAACAGATGATAAAATTGCTGCTAATGAAAAAGCAATTGCAGAGTTTGATGTGAGAATAAAAAACGAAAAAAAAGAAGTGAAGGCCAACTACAAAAAGAAAATTTCGGAACTGGAAAAAAAGAACAGCGACATGAAATTGAAAATGGATAACTATAAATTGGAAGGGAAAGAGAACTGGGAAAAATTTAAAATGGAATTTAGTCATGATATGGATGAACTAGGTAAAGCATTTAAGGACTTAACAGTTAAAAATGTTAAGTAAATCAAAAACGAATAGTTAAACATAAACGCTAAACAAAAAAAAATGAAAAAAATTAATATAATGCTAATAGGGCTAACAGCTCTATCAACGATAAGTATGGCACAAGAGAAAGAGGTAGTTGTGGAACAGAATACAACCGATTATCGTGACCAATTAATGTTTGGTTTAAAAGTAGGTGCTAATTATTCTAATGTATATGATTCAAAAGGTCAGCAATTTAATGCGGATTCTAAATTAGGATTTGCGGGAGGTGCTTTTTTAACAATCCCTATCGGAAAATATATTGGTGTTCAACCCGAAGTTTTGTTTTCTCAAAAAGGATTTAAAGCAACGGGTAGTTTACTTGGAAGCCCTTATAGCATCACCCGTACTACTAATTTTATAGATATTCCACTTTTCTTGGCATTTAAACCCACTGAGTTTTTGACCATATTGGCCGGACCTCAATTTTCTTATTTGGTAAAGCAAAATGACGTATTTACAAATTCAGTTACGACTATTGATCAGGAAAAAGAATTTTCAAATGACAACGTTCGTAAAAATATAATGGGTTTTGTTGGAGGTGTTGACATTACGTTAACGCGTATGGTTATAGGCGCAAGAGTCGCCTGGGATGCCCAAACCAATAATGGAGATGGTTCATCAACAACTCCTCGTTACAAAAATGTATGGTATCAAATAACATTTGGATATAGATTTTTATAACTAAGATCGACGTTGATAAATAATTAGCGATGCATAAAAATCATGTCAATAAAAACTGTAGCTCTTTAGTAAACATTTGAAAAACATAATTTTTGCATTGCTGTTATTATCTGATTATTTAATGTTGAAGAAAAATTACAGCCGGCTGAAAAAACGGGTTGTTTCCAAATCAAACTATGTATAATCAACATCTGACTTAAACATTCACTTTTAATTATAATTACTACCATGAAAAATAAAATTATCCAATTCAGCATTTGTTGCAGTATAGCAAGTATGCTTTTTACTTCTTGTAAATCTAACATGTCGGTTATGAAACGTCATTATAACAATGGTTATTACATTTCACACAATAATGGAAAACATCCCCTAACTGTACTTAACGATGAGCGTAAAATTGTTAAGAGTTCCCATATCAATACTTTGCAGGAAGGCCAAGCACTTCAAAAAGAAGAAACGGACAAAAAAACAACAGATGAAACGGGTACGCTTATAGTAAGTAATGAAAAACAACCCCACAAAACTTATGCAAAGCAACACGTAAAACGACTACAAGCAATACAAGCTAAGATTGTTGAAAAACGCGCAGCACAAATTAAACGTATTGTTTTTGAAACAAAAAAAAGCAACAATTCATCACCCCAAAGGGATGAGTTAAGTTTATTTTGGATTATCATTTTAGTGATATTGATTTTGTGGGCTTTGGGTCTTTTAGCAGGAGGTTTCGGTTTAGGTGGGTTAATCAATTTATTGCTTTTGGTAGCATTAGTATTATTCATCTTATGGTTACTCAGATTAATATAAGCATTCTAAAAAATCATAAAATGAAAACAGACGATCAAAATACAATTTTACGTTCCAAGAATGTTTCAGAAAAAAAACTGGACAGTACAGGTATAGATATTAATGCCGACAAAACCGGAACCGATAATAATGCAGATGCAACACAAAGTAAAACTGCCGGCTCTGTTAGGGGAAATAAATTTGACAAAGCAAAAAGAGAAACAAACCCTGACAGAACAGGCATTGACATAAATGCTGATAAAACAAAAAAAGGAAAATAATCAATAACTAAATTTAAAAATCATGAACAATCTACTTTATGCCATTGCGGTAATATTAGTCATCATTTGGGCTATAGGATTTATTGGATATAGCGCCGGAGGAATCATTCATATATTGTTGGTCATTGCAATTATTGCAGTAATTCTCAGAATTATTCAGGGTAAAAATGCTATATAAATTAATAACAATAAAATAAAAAACATGAAAAAGGTCACTCTTTGTTTAATGACAATGGGTTTGTTGTTAATTATTCAACCCCATACATTGAAGGCTTCAGTTGATTTGGTACCAGCAGCTTTGGTGGCACCTGCATGTTCAGAACCGGAATTGACAACTACTTTGTTGAACAGGTTATATCAAATTGATGATATGGATAAGTCAAATTTAAAACCATTTGAAAAGAGAAAACTGCGTATAGAGGTACGCTCCATAAAATCTCAGCTTCGTGTATCAGGTGGTGGTTTATACATTTCGGCAGGTGCTGTTATTCTAATTGTTATACTCTTGCTTATTTTATTTTAAATGATCAAAAAAAGTATGGTGAATCGGCTTTATGGTATAGCAGTGGTTTTACTTATTATTTGGGGTATAGCATTTATCAGATATAATGCAGGAGGAATAATACATGTATTGTTAATTATAGCTTTCGCTTTAGTTATACTGCGAATTAGTGAAGGAAAAAAGAGATTTTAAACAATAAATAGTACTAACAATAAAAAAACAAAAAAATGGAAACACCAAACAACACAGTAAAATTAGTAGGGGCATTATTATTAGGTGCTGCAGTAGGCGGAGCATTGGGAATTCTTTTTGCACCCGACAAAGGAAGTGAAACACGAAAAAAACTTTTAGCTAAAGGCGATGACCTTACAGATGGTTTGAAAGATAAGTTTGAAGACTTTTTGGAAGAAATTAAAAAGGAAGCTGAAGCTGTAAAGGAAAAAGCGAATGAATTTAAAAATGATGGAAAAGTGAAGGCTGAAAAGTTTAATTAAAAGGTATTAAAACAATTAACAGTCGGGATATTCGTATTCCGGCTGTTATTAAAAATCGATATTATGAACGCTACATTAAACTCCATTGAGCCTCTTATAGAACGAGTTGAGAAGTATGGCAAAATTTCTATTCAACTATTTAAATTAAAATCATTACAACAAACATCTGCTGTAACGTCTTCACTTATATCACGCTTGTTTTTAGTTATTGTTATTTCGCTTTTTGCATTTACATTAACCACTGCAGTTGCGCTTTGGCTGGGTGAGTTGCTTGGCCATGATTACTACGGATTTTTGATCGTGTCAGGGTTTTACGCCCTTGTAGGTTCTCTTTTATATTTTATTCATCCATTTTTAAAAACGCGCATAAACAATTCTATCATTACACAATTGCTCAACTGAACAGGTTATAAAATAACTATGTTTCAGAAGCACAAACATTTAATGTAGATAACCGGTTTATACTCATCATCACTAAAAATAAAATTATCTACAGATGAAAAATATCACAACAGTGTTGGATTTAAGCAATGTTATTCAACTATTGGAAGCTAAACAAGCCAGGGAATTGATATTGCTGAAAGAACAGGCCTATATTACTTACGATAATCTGAAACCTGCTAACATAATCAAAAACTCAATAAAGGAATTTGTAACAGCGCCTGATTTTAAAGGTAATATTATAAATACAACATTGAGTATTGCCGCAGGTTATCTTTCAAAAAAAGCAGTCACAGGCAGTACACATAATCCGGTAACACAATTATTGGGAACGCTTTTGCAAATGGGTGTAACAAGCATTGTCTCTAAAAATACGGATGGAATAAAATCGGTTGCCGCACAACTTATAAATAAAGTGTTCAGTAAAAAGGATGTAACGACTTAAACAACTTTTAACACTACAATGAGTGTAAATTAACATTTGCATTTGAGAGAAAAAGAGCTTTACTATTTACAGCATTCACACATTTGTATGTCTTTTATAATCTCGGCGTCTGGAATAAATAAATATAGAATCTTAATTTGCAGAAATAGTTCTGCATCTTCTGCTTCCTGACGTTATCCATGTATTGGCCATGTTCAATAACGTTTCTATTTCAAAAGGCTTGATAATATAATCATCGGCACCAAGTTTCAATGCATTTATTCTGTTTATTTTATCAGGCATTGACGTACTGAAAATAAAAGGTATTCCGGATGTTTGGATGGTGGTTAACAGTGAAGGTAAAACTTGGTGACCGGTCATTTCATGCGTCCAAACATCGCATATAATTAAATGAGGCAGTTGTTCTCTTGCTATTTCAATTCCCGTTTTTCCATTATTGGTTGCAAAAATTTTATAATTCTCCATTTCCAAACACTCGGTCAAATTTTCGCGAATATTATTATTATTTTCAATTAAGAGAATTGTTTTCATTGGAGTGTTTCTATTACAGTTTACCTATCATATCAGACTGCGAATATAGAAGGAGTGTAAAGGTGATGTGTTACACAATACAGGAAGAGAATTATATGATTCACACATTTGCTTCTGCTGAATTATCGGGCAGTTTATTCAACCCAATTATAATTAGAAGAACCAAAACACTGATTATAGCAGCAAAAAAACACCAGATAGAAATGAAATATGTTGTAGTAAATAACTTAGTGAATACGCAAGATATTAAAATGGTTGTTCCGAGAAAATGCATTCTTTTAACGCTTGAAACAAAAGCTGAAACAACTGTGGGAATAAAGTAAAACAAGGCTGTTAACCACAACAGATGTTTTGTATGAGGAAAATCAAGATCATATTTGATATGGTGACTGCTTATTTCTGCACGCACATCATAAAATAGATAACAGTAAGTTAAATAAATTGACAATCCTACCCCAATCCCTAAAATAAAATGGAGCGTTTTTTTATGCTTTTCATTTTTTTCGAGCAGCAAAATGGAGAGCGGAACCCATGTGGGCCAGACAATTTGGGCAATTATTAAAAACAGGTACGTACTAAAAGGTTGTAAAAATGAAAGTTCTTTATGTGTTAACGAAAGCCACAAAACTCCCTCTGTTAACTGTTGAAATCCGAATAGAAAGGGAATACATGCAAATGCCAACTGCGATGGTTCTTTCACCTTTTTTACTGTTAGTACTCCTGCTATGCCCAACACTACACTGGCACTAAAACTTGCTTCCGCCGAAAAACACATATTTTTTTGTTTTTAAATAAACATTATTAACTTTTACCAGAAGTCATCTCCAAAAAGCAAAAGGTCATGCCGAACTTGATTCGGCATCTTTAAAACGATTGACATTACAGATACTTAGATTCTGAAACAAGTTCAGAATGACTCTGCAATATATTTTTGAGATTGCATTTAAATTATTTTTTAACCAATCCAATTATTTTATTGTACAATAATTTTTCGTCAATGGGTTTAGCAATGTAATCGTTCATGCCAACGGCTTTGCATTTTGCCAGATCAACAGTGGTTACATCAGCTGTTAAAGCAACTATTGGAATTTTAGAATTCAAAACATTACGAATGTATTCCGTTGCTTCAAACCCATTCATTTCGGGCATTTGTAAATCCATTAAAATGATATCGTATGATTTTGTTTGAAGTTTTTCAATGGCTATTTTTCCATTATTGGCAAAGTCACGTTCAAATCCAAAATCATCCAGCAGTGTTTTCATTAGTAATTGATTAAGCGCTATATCTTCCACCACCAATACTTTTATATGTTTAATTTCCGTATCCAATTCTACTACTTCTGCCTCCACTTCTGCTTGTATTTTTGCTTTTAAAAAGCATAATGTAAAACTAAACGTTGAACCTTCATTAATTTTACTTTTTACATGGATGCTTCCGTTTTGCCGTTCTATCAACTGTTTAACAATAGCAAGACCTAATCCGGTTCCGCCATATAACCTTGAAGTGCTGCTGGATGCCTGCTGAAAGTTTTCGAAAATAGTTGATAGTTCATCTTCAATTATTCCAATTCCTGTATCTGAAACTATAAATTCAATGGTTACTTTTTCTTCATCTTCATTCAGCAAACGAATTGCTACTGTTATTTTTCCTACAGCAGTAAACTTTACGGCATTACTCACCAGGTTCAAAATAATTTGATGTAAGCGTACCTGATCACCGATCAATACTTCAGGAATTTTAGGATCATATTCTTTAACTAATTCTAAATTTTTTTCCTGAATTTTTGTTTCGAACAAATGAAGCATTGCTGAGATGGAAGATGCCATCTTAAAAGGTGTTTGCTCAAACGTCATTTTTCCCGAATCTACTTTTGCAAGATCAAGTATATCGTTAATCAATACGATTAAAGCATCTCCACTCGTTTTTATGGCGGACAAATATTCTGTTTGTTTTGCTGTTAGTTCTGTTTTTAACACCACTTTGGTAAATCCGATAATGGCATTCATCGGAGTGCGGATTTCATGACTCATGGTTGATAAAAACTGTTGCTTCGCATTCATGGCATCTTCTGCTATTTTCGTGGCACTCTCGGCTTTGCTTTTTTCTTCTTCTGCAATCTCTAACGACAATTCAGCAAATACTTTCGCCTCTGTTAATTCTGTGGCTATTCTTTTTTGGTCGGTAATGTCGGTTCTCACAGCAACATATTGGTATGGTTTTCCATCTTCATCCAAAAAAGGAACAATGGTAGTGGCCACCCAATAAATGGTTCCGTCCTTTGCTTTATTCTTTAATTCTCCTCTCCATATTTTACCGTTAGCAATTGTTTTCCACATATTGCCAATAAACTCTTTTGAGTGATAACCGGAATTAATAATACGATGATCCTGCCCTATTAATTCCTCATGTTTGTATTTTGAAATTTTGCAAAAATTGTCATTTGCATGTTTGATAATTCCTTTTTGGTCGGTGATGGCAACAATGGAAAATTCATCCAGTGCATACTGGTAATCCGAAATTTCTTTCAAACTTTTTTCTAAATCCTCTTCCATTCTTTTTTGCTCGGTAACATCACGCGCAGCAGCAAAAACCCCAAGAACAATTCCTTCATCATCTTTATAAAGAGAGGCATTGTATAATACATGAGTTAACTTTCCGTTTTTATGTTTTATAGTTAGCGGATAATCTGCAACAAATCCTTTTTCAAAAACCTGTTGATAACCCGTTTGTGCTTTTTTAGGTTCAGTAAAATAATTTGAGAAGTCGGTGCCTATCAATTTTTTTCGTGAAATACCTGTAACTTTTATTGATGCTTCGTTTACATCTGTAATCTTTCCATCTGCATTAATAGTAACGAGCGGGTCTAAACTCGCTTCAATCAAACTTCGGGCATAATTAGCATTGCTTAGTTCGGCAGCGTATTTTTCTGATTCTTCTTTTTGAAACGTTAGTTCTTTGTTTACGATACGCAGCTCTTCTGCACTTTCTTTCGCCTGAAATTCAATGGCTAATTTTCTTACTTCAGTAACATCGGCAATAGCAAGTAAAATTAATTGTTCACGGTGAGCTTTCTGAATAATAAGATGTGCATTCAGCAGCATTATTTTTTCGCCTATACCCGGAAATGTGTGAATAACTTCAAAATTTTCAAAACTGCTGTTTTTTGAAATAATATCATTCAGCACCTTGCGTAGCTTGGGAATGTTCCACTGCTTGTTTCCCAATTCAAACAAAGACATTCCTTCCGTTTCTTCCTTTTTAACAAGAAACTTTTTATAAAAAGATTTGTTGGCGGATTTAATACGAAAGTCTTTGTGCAATACCAGCATTGGTTCATGAATGGTAGCAATGATGGCTTCTGAATATTCATGCGATTCTGCCAACAGATCGTTACGTGTTTGTAATTCCTGATTGGTAGAAAGAAGTTCTTCGTTGGTGGCTTCAATTTCTTCTTTGGATGTTTCCAGCTCTTCATTTAAGGTCTGAAATTCTTCATTGGACGAAACCACCTCTTCATTGGCAGCCTGTAATTCCTCATGCGTGGTTTCCTGCGATTCGATGATGGCATTGATTTCTGCACGTGTATTATTCAATTCCTCCATCAGTTTTTTTATTCTCCGGTCTTTCTGAATAGAGTTGTTTTTTCCGCCTTTATTTGTTGAAATAAAATTTTCAACCTGCTCCTGCAATGTAAAAACAATGAGCAGTAATGGTTCATCCCATTCAATTTTGAGAGGGCTTACCTCCAAAGATATGTTACGGGAAACCGATTCTATTTTTATTTCAATACCCGATTTATGTACTAATTGCTTTGTTTTTATTGATTTATGAATTGCATTACGAAGTTCAAAAGCAAATTCAGGTCTTGTCATCTTTAAAATATTCAAGCTTGCTTTGCCGGAAGGATGTGTGAGGTATAAAGAAATGGGACCTCTGAACTGAAGAATTTCCATATCCTTGTTTACAACGGCGCAGGCAGGCATATAACGTGAAAGAAGCACAGAATCAATAGCATTTTCTATGCCTGTAGGATTTGAAGGTGTATTTTTAAAAGGAAGACTTATTTTTTTATTATTGAAATGTGTGCTTGAAAAATGCGGTGTTAATTCAGGTATTTTCCTTACGCCTCCTGTATTTTTTTTACGGGAATAAATTTTAAATGTATTATTTATTCTGGCAAAAAACGGAGATGATGTCCCTACTGTTTCTGCTTTACCAAGCATTAAATAACCTCCGTCTTTCAACGTGAAATGCAATGTTGCAAATACTCTTTTTTGAGCAGCAGCATCAAAATAAATAAGCAGGTTGCGGCAACTGATAAAATCCATGCGTGAAAAAGGAGGGTCACGCAAAATATTGTGAGGCGCAAACACGCACATTTCACGAAGCTCTTTCGCAATTTGATAGTTGTCCCCCGTTTTTGTAAAAAAACGTTTTCTGTATTTTTGAGAAACAGCTTTCATATCTTCCTCTGAATACTCACCAATTCTGGCGGCGCGGATGGCTTGCTCACTAAGGTCGGTAGCGAAAATTTGAACCGGATTTTTTTTTGTTTTTTTATCCTGCAACTCTGCAAGAAGCATAGCAATTGAATAGGCTTCTTCACCCGAAGAACAGGCTGGAACCCATATTCGCAACGTTTCGCCGGGAGCTTTACTCTTAAGAACCTTCGGTAGTAAATTAGCTTTTAAATACTTAAAGACTTCCCCATCTCTGAAAAAATTGGTTACGTTAATCAGTAAATCCTTGTATAGCAAATCTACTTCGTTATTTTTTTTGAGTAATAGTTTTACATATTCCTTTATTGTTTTTACACCGGACTGAAGCATTTTATGATTCAAACGTCTTTTAATCGTAGGCATTTTATAATGACTAAAATCCACACCGGTTTCTTTAAACAAAAGTTCGAAAATAGCTTTCAAATCGGAATTGCTATTTTCAATAGCATCTTCTTTCGGTTGTCCTGTAACATCGGACCTCTGTAAACCATTTTTGCTGATACGGACTAACTCACGGGCAATTTCCTTTGGAGATAACACATAATCAACAGCACCTGAAGCAATGGCTGATTTAGGCATGCTGCCGGCTTGTGCGGATTCATCCTGGGCAAACGTAATTCCTCCCGCATCTTTAATTGCTTTTAATCCAATAGCTCCATCACTGGCATTACCCGAAAGAATAATTCCAATTACATTTTCTTTATGCGTTTCGGCAAGCGAAGAAAAAAGAACATCAATAGAAATAGCCGAACTGGCCTTTGAATGAGCAAGCAACTTTATGTGTCCGTCTGTTACTTTAATTCCTCTGTTTGGAGGAATAATATATATCGTGTTCTGAGCAATGTGTTCCATGTTTTCTATTTCCTTCACTTTCATTTTAGTGATCTTGGATAAAATAGAAGTAAGAAAACTTTTATGGTCGGGACTTAGGTGCTGCACATAAATAAATGCCATACCCGTATTGGTTGGCAATTTTTTTAATAAAACACTTACAGCTTCTAATCCTCCCACTGAAGCACCAATGGCAACTATCGGGAAAGGGTTTTCTTTTTTTACTCTAAGCGGAGTTGAACGTTTTTGGGGATGTGTCGTTTTTTTCTTTGGCGGAGTGAGAGCTGATTTCATTGTGAATGATTTATCTAAATGAATAATCTTATCTGAATTTAAAGAAAAATAGAAGCCTAATTATGAAGTTGTCAAAAGTCAACGTTTAAGCTGTTTGTTCTTGACTACGCTCGAACGGACACAGTTTAAAAATGTCACATCGAGCGAAGTCGAGATGTAGACATCTTTATTTCAACTTTAAACAACTTCTATTACAGAGATTTACATGTTCTTCTGTGCATCAAATAAAAATGTTGTCAAACTCTTTCTCTTTCCAAGGAATTATTTTCGTCGTAACCCTTTTTAATGAAAGGAATTAAGGGTACTCAAGAATACAAAGGATCAATAAAAATCGATACAATGTAAATGTACGTTATTAATATCGGAGAATAGGATTAATTCAATTAGGATATTGTTAATTCGATTACAAATGGTTTCGACTTAATCCATTTACCTACATTTTAGCCATGTACCAATTTAACTCTTTTTCCATTTTTTTGTAACGAAAAATGGTGGTGATGATTTTTTGCAGGCGTACAAAAGCTGTTTCGCTTTTTACCACATAATCAAAAGCGCGATGGTGCATGCAGTTGATGGCTACATCAATTTTGTCCTGAGAAGACAACATCACCACCGGAATATCTGGATTAAATGTTTTTATTTTATCCAATGTTTCTATTCCGTTCATTGCGTTCTTTTCAATGCCATCCAATTGGTAATCCAAAATTATCACATCAGGACTATGCGATAAATTATCCATACAAAGTTCGCCTGTTGCATATGTTTCAATTGTAAAATCAGCATGTTGCAGAAATTCTATTTCCAGCGATTTTAAAAACACGGCATCATCATCTACCAGAAACAATTTTATTTGTTCTGTTCCGCTCTCACATCTTTTTCGTTTTTCATTTATTTGTGTTTTTAATCGTATTAAATTCTATTTCCAACTCTTCACACGCCTGCATACAAATATTCTCAAGCTGTAAAACAAAGTCGCTTATTTCATCTTTTTTTTGCTCTGTATTTGCGTATTCCTGAACTCTTTTTGCCATATTTTCGAAATCAGAATGAATTCCCATTATTGAAAATGAAGGAATCATTTTATGCACTGCCGACTGTAATGAATTCCAATCTTTATCCTGAAAGCTTTGTTTCATAGTGCTGATTAGGGGAGGAGTTTGTTGCAAATACAATGAAATCATTTCCATCATTAATGTTGGATTGGATTTTGTACGACGCATTAAATAATCCAGATTAATGCATTTTATTTTTTTATCATTACGGTTCTCTTTGTTTGCGGTCTGTTTCACAAGTAGGGGTTTTTTTATCAGTCCAATTATTTTACTATACAATAATCGTTCATCAACGGGTTTTGCTATATAATCATTCATGCCAACAGCCTTACATTTTGCCAAATCAACGGTGGTTACATCGGCAGTTAAAGCGATAATAGGAATATTCGAATTCATCGTGTTACGAATGTATTCTGTGGCTTCAAACCCATTCATTTCAGGCATTTGTAAGTCCATTAAGATAATATCGTATGCTTTTGTTTGTAGTTTTTCAATGGCTATTTTTCCATTGGCTGCTATATCTCGTTCAAATCCGAAATCATCTAATAACGTTTTCATCAACAATTGGTTGAGTGCAATGTCTTCTACTACTAATACTTTTATGTTTTTTATTTCAGTGTCCAACTTCTATCAATTCTTCTGCAGCTTCTGCATTGGCTTTTGTTTTTTGAAAGGGTAAAATAAAACTAAATGTAGAACCAACATCCACTTTGCTTGTTACATGAATGCTGCCCCCCTGAGGTTCTACCAATTGTTTAACAATGGCAAGCCCTAAGCCGGTACCTCCATATAATCGGGAGGTTCCGCTGGTTGCTTGCTGAAAATTTTCAAATATTTTTTCTATTTTATTTGAAGGTATTCCTATTCCTGTATCGGTAATTGCAAATTCAAGAGTTGCCGTTTCTGCATCTTCAGTATGCAAGCGTACACTTACCGTAATTTTCCCTTCAGTTGTAAACTTTACTGCATTACTCACCAAATTTAAAATAATTTGATGCAAGCGTACAGGGTCACCCACCAGTACTTCCGGAATTTTACTGTCATACTCTTTCACCAGCTCTAAATTCTTTTCCTGAATTTTTGTTTCGAACAAATGCAACATGGCAGATAAAGACAACGTCATTTTAAAAGGTGTTTTTACGAATGTCATCTTTCCTGCATCTACTTTTGCCAGATCGAGTATATCATTAATGAGTACAATCAATGCATCACCACTCATTTTTATCGCTGTTAAATATTCTTTTTGTTTTGCTGTTAAATCTGTTTTCAATACCACTTTCGTAAATCCTATGAT
This sequence comes from uncultured Bacteroidota bacterium, assembly GCA_963727705.1. GTDB lineage: Bacteria > Bacteroidota > Bacteroidia > 2-12-FULL-35-15 > 2-12-FULL-35-15 > 2-12-FULL-35-15. The sequence goes on along the minus strand of CAVSHK010000040.1, from coordinate 4,728 downwards.
TGCATTCATAGGTGTGCGTATCTCATGACTCATGTTGGATAAAAACTGCTGTTTGGATTTCACAGCGTCTTCGGCCACATGCGCCGCACTTTCGGCTTTAATTTTTGCTTCTTCGGCAATTGCGGTTGCCAGTTCTGCAAATACTTTCGATTCAATCAATTCTTTTTCAATTCTTTTTTGTTCGGTAATATCCCTTGCTACAACCACCGCACCCAACACATTTCCTCTATCGTCTTTATAAACAGAACCATTGAATAACACATCTGTAAGCTTGTGATCCTTTATTGTTAACGGATAATCTGCCACAAAACCTTTGGTAAAAACCTGCTGATAACCTTTTCGTGCTTTGTCGGGTTCCGTGAAATAATCAAAAAAATTGGCCCCAATTAATTTTTCCCGTGATGCCCCGGTTACTTTTACGGTCGCCTCATTTATGTCGGTGATTTTTCCCTGAGGGCTAATGGTAAACAATGGGTCGCGGCTTGCTTCAATAAGACCGCGCGCATAATTGGCAATAATTAATTCGGCGGCACGTTTTTCTTTTTCTTTCTTTTGAAAGGCTAGTTCTTTATTCGCAATAACCAGCTCCGCCGCCCGTTTTCCTTTTTCTTCGTCCTGAAATGCCAATTCTTTATTGGCAATACCTAACTCAGCTGCTCGTTTCCCTTTTTCCTCATCTTGAAACGCCAGTTCAATATTAGCAATACCTAACTCTGCCGCACGCTTCCCTTTCTCTTTATCCTGAAACGCCAATTCTATATTTGCGATACCCAATTCAGCGGCACGTTTTCCTTTCTCTCCTTTTTGAAATGCCAGTTCTTTGCGAGCTGTGATAAGTTCTCCAACAAGCTTCCCTTTTTCTTCTTTTTGAAGAGTAAGTTCCTTGCGCAAACTAATTAATTCTTCCTCCTCCGTTTGTTTTATTTTGGCCATCTTCCGTTTCAATAAATTCGATTATAGTGTTTGTATATGACTATTATCGGGCAAGTTTCCAATTTCTTCAATCGGACTTCTCCTTTTGTCTTTTAATTGTTTAAAATGCGAAGGTGAAAGTCCGGTTACTTTTTTAAATTGATTAGATAAATGAGCAACACTGCTGTAATTCATCTTCCAGGCTATTTCCGTAATGTTTAGTTCTCCGTATATGATCAACTCCTTAATGCGTTCAATTTTATGTGAGATGATGAACTGTTCAATGGTGGTACCTTGTACTTCTGAAAACAAATTGGCGAGGTAAGTATAATCGTGATTTAACTTTTCAGCTAAAAAATTTGAAAAATTCACTTTTATTAATTCATCTGTATGATGAACCATTTCCACAATTACATTTTTTATTTTTTCAATCAGCATGGCTCGTTTATCGTCCATTAGTTCAAGACCAGAATCAAGGAGAGCTGCTTTCAACTGTTCTCGCTGGGGTGTAGAAATAGTTTCCATAATATCTACTTCACCTAAATCTACTAGAATAAAATGTAGCCCGAGTTTTTTCAACTCATCTTTTACCGCCATTTTGCAGCGGTTGCTTACCATGTACTTGATGTATAATTTCAATGGATTTACCCTTGTTAGAATGGATTAAAACAAAGGTGCTCATCTTTATACGATAAAAGGTTATATAACTTTATAAATAAGTTACATAATTCACACATTTGAAGTGGTGTATATTTTTAAGTGGAAAAAATTGCAGGTAATATTTTATGCATAAACCAATTAATCAATTCAAGTTGCTAATGCAACCCCCAAACAATTAATTGGTTTATTATAACACTATTTGAAAAGAAGACAAATCAAAAATTACGTATCTTTAGTGCTTCTTAAAAAAGCACAAGCAAAAGTAGATGAGTATATACGATAAATATGAGGTGGTAATTGGACTTGAGGTTCATGCGCAGTTGTTGACTAAAAGCAAAGCCTATTCAAGCGATTCTACGGAATTCGGTATGTTACCCAATACCAATGTAAGCCCAATATCTTTGGGGCATCCGGGCACGTTACCAAAGGCCAACAAAAAAGTAATTGAATATGCAGTGAAATTAGGATTGGCTTGTAAAGCCAGCATTCGTGAGGTAAATGAATACGCCCGTAAAAATTATTTTTATGTGGATTTACCAAAAGGGTATCAAATAACACAAGACAAAACTCCTATTTGTGAAGGTGGGTACATTACCATTAAACAAGACGATGGTAGCGAAAAAAACATCAGCCTCATACGCATACATATGGAGGAAGATGCAGGAAAGAGCATTCACGATATTGACCCTTTTGATACATTGGTTGATTTGAATCGTGCCGGTGTACCATTGGTGGAAATTGTGAGTGCGCCCGAATTGCGCAGCGGAGAAGAGGCATACAAGTATTTAACCGAAGTAAGAAAATTAGTTCGCTATTTAGATATATGTGATGGTAATATGGAAGAAGGCAGTTTGCGTTGTGATGCAAACGTTTCGGTACGATTAAAAGGAAGCAAAGAATTTGGAAAACGGACGGAAGTGAAAAACATGAATTCCATACGCAATGTACAACGTGCCATTGAGTATGAAGCCAAACGCCAGATTGAAGCCATTGAAAAAGGAGAAGAAATTACACAGGATACCAGAAGTTTTGATGCAGAAGCGGGAACTACTTTTATATTGCGCAGTAAAGAAATGGCAAACGATTACCGTTACTTTCCCGAGCCCGATTTGCAACCGGTTATTGTGTCTCAGGAGTACATCAATAAAGTAAAAAGTACATTGCCTCCTTTACCGAATGAATTGTTTAAAAAATATACATTATTGGGATTATCCACTTATGATACAGGTGTATTGACTGATTCGAAGGAGATAGCGCTGTATTTTGAAAAAATAATTTTGAATACAAAAAATGTGAAGTCGGCTGCCAATTGGCTCACCGTGCAGGTTAAGTCCTATCTTAATGATAATGCATTGCACATTTCCAATTTTCCGATTACACCGGAACGTATGGCCGAACTGGTTAATTTTATTGACAGTGGGAAGGTAAATCATACCATCGCCATTCAAAAAATATTTCCTAAAATGATGGAGGAACTGGTCAAAACTCCCGCACAAATTGCGGAAGAAAACAACTGGATTCAAGAATCGGATAGTGACGCAATCATTGAATTTGTAAAGCTGGCAATTGCAAAATATCCTGATAAAGTTGTTGAATATAAAAACGGAAAAACAACCTTATTGGGTTTATTCATGGGCGAAGTAATGAAATTATCGAAAGGAAAGGCAGATCCGAAAATGGCAGGCGAAGTATTGAAAGAATTATTAGAAAAATAAGTTCTTTAAAACTATTTTAAAAATATAAATAAATGAAATTATCATTAAAACAAATTGGAATATTTATTCCCGTAGTGCTATTAGCAGCCTGTTCAAATACAAATCCTGAAAAGGAATTTGAACTTAAAGGAAAGTTAACCAATGCTCATGGAGAAACACTTTATCTGGAGCACATGAGCACGACAGTTGTGAGTATTATTGATTCGGCAACATTGAACAATAATGGGGAGTTTTCAATGAAAACAAATAAAGTAAAGGATATTGGTTTTTATCGTTTAAAAATTACCAATAGTAATTTCACTACGTTTATTTTTAGTCCTGGCGAAAAGGTTTCATTAACCGGTGATGCCGGCAATTTAGTGGCGTCGTATAATGTAAGTGGCTCACACGTATTAAGAACTCCGCATCGCGAATTCCTGTGCGCAAGGAGTCTTCCATGCTGCAACGACGCTTTCTGCTTTCGCTCGCAAGCCTTTTGGTTCTCGCCGGCCTCTGCCAGGCCCAGTCCGCCCTGCTCGACCTGCCGCGCAAGAGCCAGAACGCCCAGGTCAGCCAAACCATCGGCATCACCGGCGTGACCGTGAAGTACAGCCGTCCGCTGGTCAACGGACGCAAGGTCTGGGGCGGCCTCGTCCCCTACGGTGAAGTCTGGCGCGCCGGAGCCAATGAGAACACCACCATCACCTTCACCACGCCGGTCACCATCGAAGGCAAGCCGCTCGACCCCGGCACCTACGGTCTGTTCATGATCCCGACCGAAAGCGACTGGACCGTCATCTTCTCCAAGACCAACACCGCTTGGGGCGCCTTCACCTACAACAGGACGAAGACGTGCTCCGGGTTACGGTGAAGCCCGCGGCGTCGGATTTCCACGACGCGCTGGTTTATGTCGTGACCAGCTCACGCCCGACTCCGCGCTGGTCACCCTTCGCTGGGACAAGCTGGCTGTTCCATTTAAGGTCGCTGTCGATGTCCCAAAGACGGTCGAGGCCAGCCTCGCCAAACAGCTTCGCGGCATTCAGCAATACACCTGGGTCAGCTATGACGATGCGGCCAACTACTTCCTCGACGCCAAGGCCGATCTACCCGCAGGGCTGAAGTATGCCGACCAGTCCATCCAGGCCGAGGAACGCTACGAGAACCGAAAAATTCTGGCGCAAGGTTTTGGGGGACGCGTGGGCTCCGTCTTTCGCGCTCTACGGCCTCTTGTGGCTTCTCAAGCGCCTCGATCGCTGGCGCGGGTGGGCGCCGAGCGGGCGGGCGATGCACTTCCTCGATCGCGACCGTCGCGATCGGGCCTGGGCTCGTCGTCAACCTGAGCCTCAAGGACCATTGGCACCGGCCCCGTCCGATCAACACCCAGGAGTTCGACGGGCAAGCCGAGTTCAAACCGTGGTACGAGCAATACGTACGGTTGAAGGTAAGACATAACACAACCATG
>CAVSHK010000039.1:0-269571 GCA_963727705.1 uncultured Bacteroidota bacterium | reverse complement strand
GTTGTGCCATTGCTGCCACCACCGCATAACTTAACACTGTCTGCCGAGGCACCGATTAATTGAGTATCGCAGATTTTTAATGTGCTGTCTTTAGGAACTGTCGCAGGGATCGTGTCGCGTTTAGGCACTACTTTTATTTGTACCACTGTCGTATCGCATATTCCGTTCTTACAGGCTATGTAACAAGTCGCGTCAGTGCCTATATAGTTTGTGTTGGGTGTATAGATAAAGCATTTGCCGGATATGGTGGTTGTGCCATTGCTGCCACCACCGCATAGCTTAACACTGTCTGCCGAGGTACCGATTAATTGAGTATCGCAGATTTTTAACGTGCTGTCTTTAGGGACTGTCGCAGGGATCGTGTCGCGTTTAGGCACTACTTTTATTTGTACCACTGTCGTATCGCATATTCCGTTCTTACAGGCTATGTAACAAGTAGCGTCAGTGCCTATATAGTTTGTGTTGGGTGTATAGATAAAGCATTTGCCGGATATGGTGGTTGTGCCATTGTTGCCACCACCGCATAACTTAACACTGTCTGCCGAGGCACCGATTAATTGAGTATCGCAGATTTTTAATGTGCTGTCTTTAGGAACTGTCGCAGGGATCGTGTCGCGTTTAGGCACTACTTTTATTTGTACCACTGTCGTATCGCAGACTCCGTTCTTACAGGCTATGTAACAAGTCGCGTCAGTGCCTATATAGTTTGTGTTGGGTGTATAGATAAAGCACTTGCCGGATATGGTGGTTGTGCCATTGCTGCCACCACCGCATAACTTAACACTGTCTGCCGAGCTACCGATTAATTGAGTATCGCAGATTTTTAATGTGCTGTCTTTAGGAACTGTCGCAGGGATCGTGTCGCGTTTAGGCACTACTCGTATTGCTACAACTGTCGTATCGCATACTCCATTTTTGCAAGCTATATAACACGTTGTGTCACTGCCTATATAATTAGAGTTCGGTGTATAAATAAAGCATTTCCCCGATGGTCTCGTTGTGCCATGAGTTCCACCACCGCATAACTTAACACTGTCTGCCGATGAACCGATTAATTGAGTATCGCAGATTTTTAAGGTGCTGTCTTTAGGGACTGTCGCAGGGATCGTGTCGCGTTTAGGTACTACTCGTATTGCTACAACTGTCGTATCGCATATTCCGTTTTTGCAAGCTATATAACACGTTGTGTCACTGCCTATATAATTAGAGTTCGGTGTATAAATAAAGCATTTCCCCGATGGTCTCGTTGTGCCATGAGTTCCACCACCGCATAACTTAACACTGTCTGCCGAGGCACCGATTAATTGAGTATCGCAGATTTTTAATGTGCTGTCTTTAGGAACTGTCGCAGGGATCGTGTCGCGTTTAGGCACTACTTTTATTTGTACCACTGTCGTATCGCATATTCCGTTCTTACAGGCTATGTAACAAGTCGCGTCAGTGCCTATATAGTTTGTGTTGGGTGTATAGATAAAGCATTTGCCGGATATGGTGGTTGTGCCATTGCTGCCACCACCGCATAGCTTAACACTGTCTGCCGAGGTACCGATTAATTGAGTATCGCAGATTTTTAACGTGCTGTCTTTAGGGACTGTCGCAGGGATCGTGTCGCGTTTAGGCACTACTTTTATTTGTACCACTGTCGTATCGCATATTCCGTTCTTACAGGCTATGTAACAAGTAGCGTCAGTGCCTATATAGTTTGTGTTGGGTGTATAGATAAAGCATTTGCCGGATATGGTGGTTGTGCCATTGTTGCCACCACCGCATAACTTAACACTGTCTGCCGAGGCACCGATTAATTGAGTATCGCAGATTTTTAATGTGCTGTCTTTAGGAACTGTCGCAGGGATCGTGTCGCGTTTAGGCACTACTTTTATTTGTACCACTGTCGTATCGCAGACTCCGTTCTTACAGGCTATGTAACAAGTCGCGTCAGTGCCTATATAGTTTGTGTTGGGTGTATAGATAAAGCACTTGCCGGATATGGTGGTTGTGCCATTGCTGCCACCACCGCATAACTTAACACTGTCTGCCGAGCTACCGATTAATTGAGTATCGCAGATTTTTAATGTGCTGTCTTTAGGAACTGTCGCAGGGATCGTGTCGCGTTTAGGCACTACTCGTATTGCTACAACTGTCGTATCGCATACTCCATTTTTGCAAGCTATATAACACGTTGTGTCACTGCCTATATAATTAGAGTTCGGTGTATAAATAAAGCATTTCCCCGATGGTCTCGTTGTGCCATGAGTTCCACCACCGCATAACTTAACACTGTCTGCCGATGAACCGATTAATTGAGTATCGCAGATTTTTAAGGTGCTGTCTTTAGGGACTGTCGCAGGGATCGTGTCGCGTTTAGGTACTACTCGTATTGCTACAACTGTCGTATCGCATATTCCGTTTTTGCAAGCTATATAACACGTTGTGTCACTGCCTATATAATTAGAGTTCGGTGTATAAATAAAGCATTTCCCCGATGGTCTCGTTGTGCCATGAGTTCCACCACCGCATAACTTAATACTGTCTGCCGAGCTACCAATTAATTGAGTATCGCAGATTTTTAAGGTGCTGTCTTTAGGAACTGTCGCAGGGATCGTGTCGCGTTTAGGTACTACTCGTATTGCTATAACTGTCGTATCGCATACTCCGTTTTTGCAAGCTATATAACACGTTGTGTCACTGCCTATATAATTAGAGTTCGGTGTGTAAATAAAGCATTTCCCCGATGGTCGCGTTGTGCCATTGCTGCCACCACCGCATAACTTAACACTGTCTGCCGAGGCACCGATTAATTGAGTATCGCAGATTTTTAATGTGCTGTCTTTAGGAACTGTCGCAGGGATCGTGTCGCGTTTAGGCACTACTTTTATTTGTACCACTGTCGTATCGCATATTCCGTTCTTACAGGCTATGTAACAAGTCGCGTCAGTGCCTATATAGTTTGTGTTGGGTGTATAGATAAAGCACTTGCCGGATATGGTGGTTGTGCCATTGCTGCCACCACCGCATAGCTTAACACTGTCTGCCGAGGTACCGATTAATTGAGTATCGCAGATTTTTAACGTGCTGTCTTTAGGGACTGTCGCAGGGATCGTGTCGCGTTTAGGTACTACTTTTATTTGTACCACTGTCGTATCGCATATTCCGTTCTTACAGGCTATGTAACAAGTCGCGTCAGTACCTATATAGTTTATGTTGGGTGTATAGATAAAGCACTTGCCGGATATGGTGGTTGTGCCATTGCTGCCACCACCGCATAGCTTAACACTGTCTGCCGAGGTACCGATTAATTGAGTATCGCAGATTTTTAAGGTGCTGTCTTTAGGCACTGTCGCAGGGATCGTGTCGCGTTTAGGCACTACTTTTATTTGTACCACTGTCGTATCGCATATTCCGTTCTTACAGGCTATGTAACAAGTCGCGTCAGTGCCTATATAGTTTGTGTTGGGTGTATAGATAAAGCATTTGCCGGATATGGTTGTTGTGCCATTGTTGCCACCACCGCATAGCTTAACACTGTCTGCCGAGGCACCGATTAATTGAGTATCGCAGATTTTTAAGGTGCTGTCTTTAGGCACTGTCGCAGGGATCGTGTCGCGTTTAGGCACTACTTTTATTTGTACCACTGTCGTATCGCATATTCCGTTCTTACAGGCTATGTAACAAGTCGCGTCAGTGCCTATATAGTTTGTGTTGGGTGTATAGATAAAGCATTTGCCGGATATGGTTGTTGTGCCATTGTTGCCACCACCGCATAGCTTAACACTGTCTGCCGAGGCACCGATTAATTGAGTATCGCAGATTTTTAAGGTGCTGTCTTTAGGAACTGTCGCAGGGATCGTGTCGCGTTTAGGTACTACTCGTATTGCTACAACTGTCGTATCGCATACTCCGTTTTTGCAAGCTATATAACACGTTGTGTCACTGCCTATATAATTAGAGTTCGGTGTATAGATAAAGCATTTGCCGGATGGTCTCGTTGTGCCATGAGTTCCACCACCGCATAACTTAACACTGTCTGCCGAGGCACCGATTAATTGAGTATCGCAGATTTTTAAGGTGCTGTCTTTAGGAACCGTCGCAGGGATCGTGTCGCGTTTCGGGACTACTCGTATTGCTACAACTGTCGTATCGCATACTCCGTTTTTGCAAGCTATATAACACGTTGTGTCACTGCCTATATAATTAGAGTTCGGTGTGTAAATAAAGCATTTCCCAGATGGTCTCGTTGTGCCATGAGTTCCACCACCGCATAACTTAATACTGTCCGCTGAGCTACCAATTAATTGAGTATCGCAGATTTTTAAGGTGCTGTCTTTAGGAACCGTCGCCGAAATCGTGTCTATAACAGGTCTTACAACTATAAAAATCGTATCATTTACACATTTTACAGGAGTTATATCATTACACACTAATGCTATCAATGTATCTAAACCATGATAGTAACTATTTGGTTTGTATATATAAGCTCCCGTTGTATCTATTACAATTGTTCCATGACTTGGAGCTTTTACAGGAGTGGTGGTTGTGATTTTTATATAACCTGAAACTGCATGATCGCCACCACCTATCAAATTACCTGTATAACTTGTATTTTCTGGAGTACTGATATGTTTACTATATATAACAGGAGGTACATTAATAACTGTTACTTTAATGCTTGCGGTATTGGATAGTACTCCTTTGTTATCTTTTACGGTATAATAAATAACAGATGTTCCACTGTAATTTAATGCCGGTGTATATGTTACATTACCACTTGTATCTGCAATCCAGCGTCCTGCTGCTGTGTTTACTGTATCCTGAATACCAGCCGTTAAAGTATCTAAATCAACCGTTTTAACTTTTATTGTTCCATTTGAATCTGTATCATTATTTGTTACGTTTAAAGTAACCGGCACATTTACATTAGTTGTAGTGCTGTCTTTTACTGCTACAGGAGGTGTAGTGACTGTTATAAAGATCGTGTCATTTACACATTTTGTTGGTGTCACGTTATCACACACTAGCGCTATTGCTGTATCCAAACCATTATAATTATGATTTGGTGTATAAGTATAAGCTCCTGTCGTATCTATTACAATTATTCCATGACTTGGAGCTTTTACAGGGGTGGTGGTGGTGATTTTTATATGACCCGAAACTGCATGATCGCCACCACCTATCAAATTACCTGTATAATTTGTATTTTCAGGGGTGCTGATATGTTTACTATATATAACAGGAGGTACATTAATAACTGCTACTTTAATGCTTGCGGTATTCGATAGTACTCCTTTGTTATCTTTTACGGTGTAATAAATAACTGCCGTTCCACTGTAGTTTAATGCCGGTGTATATGTTACATTACCGCTTGTATCCACCACCCATTTTCCTGTTGCCACATTAATCGAATCTTGAATTCCAGAGGTTAGCGTATCCAAATCAACTGTTTTAATATTAACCGTACCATCTGAATCCGTATCATTATTTGTTACATTAAAAGTAACGGATAAATTTACATTGGTAGTGGTAGTGTCTTTTACCGCTACCGGTGGGTTATCATAAACTTCCCTCCAATCTCTTTCAATAGTAGAAGGAATATTAATATTAGGAAACGATAAAGGTGTTTGTCCATTAGTTGGATTAACAGCAGCCGTATTTTTATCATAACCATCGTCCAATCCGTCAGCATCGGCATCTGTACCTGTAGGTGAAGTGCCGGCAACATGCTTGCCAATAAAATCCCAGCCTTCTATCGCATCCACATATGGGTCATTATCCGAATTCAAATCGCGGCAATCCGGATTGTCAACACCATCTGTATTAATAGGAACCACACCTTTAGCTCCAAAACCATTTATTGCATCATAAGCATTATCAACACCATCGTTATCAGAATCAGAATTTGCTGGAGCAATATAACTTGTAGTTGCTTGCGCTTCTATATTATCAACTATACCATCTCCATCTGCATCAATATCTAAATAATCAGCTTTGCCCGTATTATCCGTATTTGGCATTGGCCAAGGAGTCCCTCCGGTATATCCTCCACAAATAACATAGGTTGCAATGTGTATTCTAAACGTATTGGCTCCACCATTCGTTCTGGTAAATTTCAAATAACTTGTTGCTGCAGTTACGGTATAAGTAAATGCTGCACCGCTGGTTGTATTATTGTTTGTAGAATAACTTTGCGAATTAGAATAAGCCGTATTATTAGCCGATTGCTGAATTGTACCTGTAGCATTGGCACCTGTTGAGGACGATAGGTAAACCGTTATGACTGTTCCTGCCGGAACGCTTGATTGCAACTGAACGCTTAACGTTGCTCCATTCGTATTTAAAGTTGCAAAGGTAGTTTGAGATGCGTCCACAGCATTGGCTGCATTGCCAACAGTTCCTGTAGTACCCGCAGTTGCATTTGCCTGCTGAGTTGTGTTCACACATACATTATCTACCGAATCGGCCAATCCATCATGATCTGTATCTGTAAAATTATCTACTTGTCCATCTCCGTTTGCATCCACCCCACCCGCTTCTAATATATCAACAATTCCGTCGTTGTCTGAATCTAAGTCTAATTCATTAATTACGCCATCACCATCAAAATCATAACGATCATCCACTCCATTATAATTTGCATCTACAAATCCGGGTTGAGCAGGGTCTAAATAATTAGGTATTCCATTACTGTTGGCATCGGCCATTGCATCCGGCAAGCCTTGACTTTCGGTAGTATCGGGTATTCCATCATTATCGTCATCTAAATCTACCGCATCAGTAACTCCATCTCCATCCTGATCACAATTCGGTAAGGTCATTGAAGTAATTGGTGACTGAGAATCTATTGCATAAAACCAGGTATTAATACATCTTGCATTTCCAAAATCGTCACATAATGATTGTGGTGTTGCATCCCCACCTCCATTGGCAGCAGCAGGAACCGTAGCATTTGCACCCGGTCCATTCCAAGCATGCGTTGGACCTATAATACCCGCATATAAACCTGAATAGGCAACTCCTGCCCCCGTAGTGTTGTTATTCTGATTATTTGCGTTGCAAGGTCCAAAAGCTGACAAATTGGTATCATCCCAAAAAACTTTTCTTGTACCAAGCGCCGGATAAATGCTTATGATGGTTAAACCGTTTATATTCAGTTCCACATCAAGCATTGGAATATTTGTACGTCCTTGATACAATGTTACTGTAACTTGTGCTGTAAAGTTTGATGGAACAGCATTTCCATTTCCATCAATACCATTCCATTTCATAACATTGTTGCCTGCTGCAACACCATATGCTTCCAAAACCGTATCGGCTGTATTGGGCTGATAGCCCGCAGTACCATTCAAATCGAGCAATATGGAAACATCTCCGGGTTCTGTTACAAAATAAGGAATGAAGTATGCTCCCGGGCAACCATAAATGTTACTTGTAAAAGTACTGGAACCGGCATTTCCTGTTGGAAAAGCAGTACTATCCGGCATATCCAAAAACACCTTATAACCATTTGCTAAAAGGGGACTAACATTGTTTACAGACGCCCTGTCAGCAATAAAATTTCCTGATGTTCCCGGGCCAGTGTAATTCATTGCCAACTCATATGCCAATGGTCGCATACCACTTTGAAATTGGGCTTGTATAATAAATTTATCAGGTGTATAACCATAAAAATCTCCAGTGAATGATGAGGTAGGTGCATTTTCGAAATTTCCGGAAGAAAGATTACTGGTAACGAATGACCATAAACGAGACCATACCCTTCCCGGGTATTGAACATTTGCCGAGGTAGCCACTGTAAAATCAAAAAATGGAAATTGTACACGACCATTATTGGCACTGCTGTCCGGAGTATTTCCATTACCACCGGTGCTTCTGAAAATTTCAATGTAATAATCGCCATTAGCGGTAGGATCGAACAAAAACGGATTGTAGCCTGCGGAAGTTGCACCACCAATGTTAGGACCCGCAACGGCTTGATTGTATGTATCAATATAGCCCTGAGCAGTAGCACTAGGAATTAATATTGGTCCGGCTACAACATTATTGTTATTATCTAAAATTCGATAATAGGCATTAGTAACCACTGCATTTGGACCTGCGCCATAAGCTCTTGGTTGAAAACCAAAATATAAGTTTTCTTTTGTATTGTCTAAAATTGTAAACCATATACGCCTAGAATCAGGACATTTGTAAAAACTACCATATCCTATGTCTTCAGCAATTAATAGTGCAGAACCATCAGCACTGTTAGTTGGGGAGGCTTGCTTAGTACCTTCTGAAAATGCGCTAAAAGACAGAGCACCTAAAAAAATGCATAATAACAATGATGCGCGAGGGTATAGTTTCATTTTTTAACAATTATATAGACAAGTGTTACTTTTTTTGTTTTTAAAGTGCAAAAGTATATAAAATAAACAATCATATAAGTAATTTCTTGTATGATTTTAGTGCATATGCAAATATGATTTTATGCATTAATAAAACTATAACAGACTATAGGACAATTAAAAAGGAGGAAAGTTCATTGAAGTAAACAGCCAATTCAATAAACTTATTTCTAAGGATTTTAGCTTAGAAAAAGTAAGTACTTATTTTATTGAATTGCACCAATGGATTATCAAAAAGATTTCACAAAACGATACAAGTTAAAGTCCGATTTTTTTATTTCTGATTCGATTTGCTCTTGTAAATCTTTTTTTGAGATGTTTTTCATTTTCTGATGTTGAATCAAACGGAAGGCTTTTTCGGCAAGTAAAAATGTTCGTTTTTTATTTTCTTTAACGGCTTGATGTTTTTCAATGGAAGCAATCAATTCATCCACCCCTTCACCTTTGATTGCTACCGCTTTTATAACAGGGATGCTCCAATCGCTCAGAGGCTTTGAGTGAACCAACTGCATTAAGTTTTTAACGAAAATTGAGGCTCCTTCACGGTCAGATTTATTCACCACAAAAATATCTGCAATTTCCATTATTCCTGACTTTATGGTTTGTACTTCGTCACCTGACTCAGGAACCAATACTAATACAGTAGTATCCGCTAATCCAACTATTTCCACTTCGCTTTGCCCCACTCCTACTGTTTCCACAACGATGTAGTCGAACGGGAAAGCACGCATCACATCGGTTATTTCTATAATCGCTGCTGATAATCCACCAAGAGAGCCACGTGTAGCTAATGAGCGGATAAACACATTTTCGTTGATAAAATGTTCCGCCATACGCAATCGGTCACCCAACAAGGAACCATAATTAAATGGTGATGTAGGATCAATTGCAATGACACCAACCATTTTATTATTTTGCGTAAGTTGTTTAATGATGGAATTTACAAGTGTGCTTTTTCCGGCACCGGGAGGGCCTGTAATACCAATAACCGGAATTTTATTATTGAATGGAAGTGAGGTTAATAACTCTTCATAACCTTCCAACCCATTTTCAACAATGGTAATGCAACGCGCCAGAGCTTTTTTATCGCCTTGTTGTAGTTGATCAATTAAGTCAGTTATTAGAACCATTTATAATTCATTAACTATATTTTTAACGTCAACGGCTAATGAGGTTATATCTTTCCGGATAATTGTCCAAACAATATTGTAATCAATACCCATATAATCATGAACTATTCTGTTTCTAAAACCTCTTATCCTAAACCAGTCGATTGTAGGATATTCATTTTTAAACTCTTCAGGTAATCTATTGGCAGCTTCCCCGATAATTTCAAAGTTTCTAATTACAGCGTCAATAGTTTTGGAATCATTCAAAAAACGATCAAATGTATAATTGATGGTATATAATTGAATTTTTTCAATAGACTCAACAATGTCAAGAAGCAGTAATTTAGGCTCTCTTTTAGACATACTTTAATTCTTTCTCTATTTGTTTGAGATAGGAAGGTTTAATACCTTTTTTAGACACCAAATCTACTTTGCGATGCAGTAATTGTTCAAGCTCATTCGCTAAATCAATAAACTCAAGCCCTACAGGTCGATTAAAGTCTACAACAATATCGACATCACTTTGTTCGGTTTGTTGGTTTCTTCCGTAACTTCCAAATATGGCAATGGTAGTAAGTCCGTACTTAGCGGCTAATCTTTCTTTATTTTTTTTTAGAATAGAACTAATTGTTGCCAAAGTTGCCATAGTACGAAGGTAATAAAGAAAAAACTACAATACAATTACCGATTTAAAACTCAGCAGTTTTCGGAGCTCTCGGAAATGGTATTACATCTCTGATATTGGTCATTCCGGTTACAAAAAGCACCAATCGCTCAAATCCTAATCCAAAACCTGCATGTGGCGCTGTTCCGAAACGACGTGTATCCAAAAACCAATATAACTCTTCGGTAGAGATGTGCATTTCATTCATTCTTTTCTCCAGAAAAGCTAAACGCTCCTCACGTTGAGAACCACCAATAATTTCGCCAATTCCGGGGAATAAAATATCCATTGCCCTTACCGTTTTTCCATCATCGTTCAAACGCATGTAAAATGCTTTGATGTCTTTTGGATAATCGGTTAATATAACCGGCTTTTTAAAATGTTTTTCAACAAGGTAACGCTCGTGTTCGCTTTGCAAATCAGCTCCCCAGCTTTCAATGAGATATTTGAATTTTTTCTTTTTGTTAGGAGCGCAATTCTTTAAGATGTCAATTGCTTCTGTGTAAGTCAATCGTTCAAAGGTGTTTTCCAAACAGAAATTTAACTTCGTCAATAAATCCAGCTCAGAGCGCTCATCCTGAGGTTTTGATTTTTCTTCTTCCAACAAACGGGTCTTTAAAAACTCTAATTCATCCGGACAAGTTTCAAGTGCATATTTAATAACATATTTCAATAAATCTTCAGCTAACTGTGCATTGTCTTCCAAATCATTAAAAGCTACTTCGGGTTCAATCATCCAAAACTCAGCAAGATGGCGCGTAGTGTTTGAATTTTCTGCACGAAAAGTAGGGCCAAATGTATAAATCTCTCCCAAAGCCATGGCAGCAAGTTCTCCTTCCAACTGACCGGAAACAGTTAGATTAGTTGATTTTCCAAAAAAATCTTGTTTAAAATCCACTTCACCATTTTCTGTACGTGGAGGATTATTTACATCAAGTGTTGTCACTCTAAACATCTCCCCTGCCCCTTCAGCATCAGATGCTGTAATGATAGGCGTGTGCAAATACACAAATCCTCTTTCATTAAAAAACTTGTGAACCGCAAATGCCAATGCATTACGCACTTTAAATACTGCATTAAATGTATTTGTTCTAAAACGCAGGTGGGCTATTTCACGCAAAAACTCAAGACTGTGTTTTTTAGGTTGTAAAGGAAACTTTTCAGCATCGCTGTCGCCCAGTATTTCCAGGCTTTTTACCTTTACTTCGACCTTTTGTCCTTTACCGAGCGACTCTATCAATTCTCCCACAATAGAAACTGCGGCTCCTGTTGTAAGCCGTTTTAAAGTAGTTTCATCGGCATTTTGAAAATCAACAACTGCCTGTATATTATTGATAGTGGAACCATCGTTAACTGCAATAAACTGATTATTTCTGAATGTACGCACCCAACCTTGCACCTTCACTTCTGCTCCATAAGCTGTTGAGCTTAATAGTTCTTTTATTTTTGTTCGTTTCATATATGGATTTTATTATCGTCACCGTTTTTTGAAGTTGTAAAAATAGTTTAAATTGAGAGGGAATTGTATTTAATCTTATCACAAATGGGAAACTACAACTCCAGCTTACCCTTATTCTCTGCCTTCGATGCTTTTACATCTTTTTCAAGTGTTCTGATTCTGTCATTAATCCTTTGTAACCCTTTAAATAAAACATAACTGCGTTGATATTCGCCTATTGCAAAGGCGGGCGACCCCTGCACTATCAGATTTTCTTTTGTAATGGATGCGCCAACACCCGACTGTCCAGCTATTTTAACCCCATCCGCAATTTTTATATGACCGGTAAGCCCTGATTGTCCACCCATCATTACATTTTTCCCAACCTTTGTAGAACCTGCAATGGACGAACAGCCCGCTAATACTGAATTTTCTCCAATCTCAACATTATGTCCAATTTGAACCAAGTTATCTATTTTAACACCTTTATGTATTCGTGTAGAGCCCATTGTGGCTCTGTCAATAGAAGTGTTAGACCCAATCTCAACATAATCTTCTAAAACTACGTTACCTATTTGAGGGATTTTTTTATACCCATTTACAGCATCGGGTGCAAAACCAAATCCATCGCTACCAATTACCGAACTAGCATGAATAGTACAATTATTACCAATTACACATTGATGATAAATTTTTACGCCAGAATACAAGGTACTATTATCGCCAATAATTACGTTATCTCCAATATAACAGTGTGGATAAATTTTTACGTTATTTCCTATCTTCACATTTTCGCCTATGTAAGCAAAAGCACCAAGGTAGCAATCTTCTCCATACCTAGCTGAAGGAGAAACAAATGAAGGCTGCTCAATACCGGTTTTGCTCTGTTGCAAGCCCGCGTACACTTCCAACAATTTGGCAAAGCTAACATAAGCATCCTCAATACGAATAAGCGTACAGGTTGATTTTACAGGCTTTTCAAGAACAAGGGAATTATTCACCAACACTACAGATGCATCAGTACTATAGATGTATGTTGTATAAAGCGAGTTGGCCAAAAATGACAAACTGCCCGGTTTGCCTTCTTCAATTTTTGATACGGTTGAAACAATAACGTTTTCATCACCTTCTACCTTTCCATCAAGCAGTTCTGCTATTTGCTTTGCTGTAAATTGCATTTGAATATAATTTGATATTGTTTAATTGAGTTTGATTTCTTTTGAAATCGACCGCCATTAAGCGGGCGAACGAAGATTGGCAAATATACTACTTTTCACTAAAATCAAATCTGCGGTTTCTATTTCTTATTTAGAAATAGATTTCATTTTTAGTTAAAATTAAATAGATTACATTTGCGACCTGAGCGAACAAATTGGTTTTATAGCGTTAATTAAAATGTCAGTTCTATTCCGAAAATACGCTGCGCTATTTCTGTTGGCAGTATTTGTATATCCCTTTATTGAAAAGGGAATACATGACATTGAGCATGCCAAAGATGTTCATTGTTCTACCAAAAACTCAACCCATTTTCACACCAAGGAGCACCATTGCGAAATTTGTGATTTCACAGTTTCTGTGTCGCACACTCCGGAATGTGTTCAGAAAGATTACCAAATTATCAATTATAAACCTTTATTAGTTTGTTTTGATAATGCCGATATTGTTGTTGCATTCGCTTTCTCTTTTTCCTTAAGAGGTCCCCCCTTAGCTTAATCTATTTTAAAATTAAAACTTCTTCATTCGGAATAGCATCGATTATGGTGTATTCATGAACCGGAATGAAGCTACTATTAATTATTTTAAGACGAAGCAAATGAAATCTATAAAAATAACACTATTACTTCTCCTCCTTTTTAATGTAAAAGGCCGGACACAAAATTCTTTATCTGGAAAAATAACAGACAACAAAACTCATGAAACGCTTGCCGGTGTTGGTATTTATATTTCTGATTTAAAAACCGGAACAGTTACAGACAGAGATGGCAATTACAAAATAAATAACCTTCCAAAAACAAAAGTGCTGGTAAGGGTTAGTTTTGTTGGATACGCAAGCATTACTCAAACAATAGATCTTACAACAACTACTACTCAAAATTTTGAAATGAAAGAATCTGTTACTGAAATGAATGAAGTAGTAGTAACAGGCACTTCACACTCAACTGAACTGAAAAAAAGTCCGGTACCAATGGTGTTGATTGACCAACAATACATCGCTCAAAATTCATCCACTAATATTATCGAAATAATGAATAAAGTGCCGGGAGTAAGTACTTTAACCACCGGGCCAAATGTTTCCAAACCCTATATAAGAGGACTTGGGTACAATCGTGTACTTACATTGTTTGACGGAGTGCGGCAGGAAGGGCAGCAATGGGGCGATGAACATGGAATTGAAATTGACCAGTTTTTAATTGATCACATTGAAGTAGTAAAAGGGCCTGCAAGTTTAATGTACGGCTCTGATGCTTTGGCAGGCGTAGTTAATCTGCTGCCCCGAAATACAGTTCCGGAAGGAGTAATAAAAGGAAATCTGTTAACCAATTATCAAACCAATAACAAACAAGCGGCCGGCTCTTTTAACATTGACGGCAACCACAAAGGGCTGGTATGGGGATTTCGAGGTTCACACAAACAAGCTTCTGATTATCAAAATAAATACGATGGAAGAGTATTCGGAACAAAATACAATGAAAGTGACCTAAACGGATATGCGGGATTGCATAGATCCTGGGGATATTCACACCTTAATTTCAGTTTGTACGATAACTTGCAGGAAATTCCGGATGGAAGCAGAGATTCAGCAACAAGACAGTTCACTAAACAAATTTCTGAAATAGATACAGCAAGAGCTTTTGTTAGTCATAAAGAATTAAATGATTATACAATCGGTGCGTTGCATCAACATATACAGCATTACAGAGCCTTTTCAAGCAATCGTTTTTATTTGGGAAAAAGCAAACTGGATGTAAATATAGGTTATCAGGAAAGTATCCGCAGAGAATTCAGTCATCCATTGTATCCAGATTTAGCAGGGCTTTATTTGATATTGAAAACATTTACCTATGATGTAAAATATCATTTACCCGAAATATATGGCTGGGGTACAAGCCTTGGAGTTAATGGAATGCTTCAACAAAATGTAAATAAAGGAACCGAATTTGTCATCCCCGATTATCATTCTTTTGATATAGGGCCTTTTGCCGTAATAAAAAAATCATTCCATAAGCTGGATATATCAGCAGGTATGCGTTATGATATTCGAATGTTTCAAAATGATTCGATGTTTACAAAAACAAATCCAGCAACAGGATTTGACATGATAACACCATCCAATCCTAATGATACAAGTATTTCAAAACAATTCAACTATTACAAACATACTTTCTCGGGCTTAAGTGGAAGCATTGGAATGACTTACAACATCAATGATAATGTGGGCTTTAAAGCAAATATAGCGCGTGGTTACAGAGCACCGAATGCTTCCGAAATTTCTGCTAAAGGTGTTCATCCCGGAACAGGTTTTGAACAATTAGGAGATGCCAATTTTAAACCCGAATTTAGTTTTCAGGAAGATGCAGGATTGTTTTTTAACAGTACGCATATCTCGGGAAGCGTTGATGTTTTTAATAATGTTATCAGTAATTATATTTATAATGAAAAACTGGCGGGTGAAAAAGGCGGAGATTCTATTTTTACTCAAAACGGAAACAAATTTCCTGTATTTAAGTTTAGACAAACAACAGCGCAATTGTATGGAGGAGAATTCAGTCTGGACATTCACCCGCATCCATTGGACTGGTTACATTTCGAAAATTCTATATCTTACATTTACGCCGTCAATTTAGGAGGTAATGGTTCACACATTACCGATAGCACCAAGTATCTACCGCTTATCCCACCTTTTCATACCAATAGTGAGTTAAGAGCAGATATTAAAAAGAAAATTGCTTGTTTTGAATCCATATTTATTAAAATGGGGGTTCAGCATTATGCCACACAAAATAATTTTTATGCTGCTTACGGAACCGAAACAAGAACTCCCGGATATACGCTGATTGATGCAGGAATAGGAGCAAATGCTGTAAATAAAAAAGGAAATACCATTTTTAATTTGACTATTCTCGGAACTAATTTAGCCAACATTGCTTATCAATCGAATATGAACCGACTAAAGTACTTTGACAATTATCCGAATAACCCAACAGGCAGAAGCGGTATTTACAATATAGGGCGTAACATTAGCATACGACTTGTTATACCCATTGATTTTAAAAAACGAATCTAACTCCAATATTCCTGATGGTTTTAAAATACCATCAGGAATTATTATTTTACATCACAATAATTACAAACAACATACAATAATTCAAAGTAAATTTGATTTTAATATTGCACCTATCAATTGGTGTTTATTACATTATGAATAACCCGTTAAAAAAAATAATTCCCGTTTCAGACTTTTCAAAAAATGTGTTGACGCTAACCACAGGAGCTGCTATGGCGCAAATTATCCCTATTGCCCTCTCTCCTATTCTGTCCAGATTATATTCACCCGAAGAATTTGGTGTTTTTTCAATATTTATTGCCATTGCAAGTATTCTTGGCTCCATTGCAACTTTGCGTTATGAAATGGCAATAATGCTGCCCGATAATAACAAAGATGCTTTTAATGTTGTGGTCGTTTCCGTAATATTTTCATTCATTATTTCTTTCATTGTATGTATTTGTATCTTTTTATTTAATGATGAAATACTAAACCTGACGAATCAAAAAGGAGTGTATGAATACATGTATTTCATTCCTTTATATATCTTCTCCATAGGTATATACCAAACATTTAATTATTGGTCAACACGGCTACAGAGCTATAAAAACAATGCTTTTAGCAGAATTGCTCAAACATCGTCCACCGGAATAATCAATATTATTTATGGCGTTTTACAAAAAGGAACATTGGGGCTAGTTTTAGGAAACATAGCCGGTCAACTTATTGCCGCTTTGGTTTTAGCGTTTAAAGCTATGAGTCAAAGCAAAACATACTTAAAACTTATTTCTATAGAAAAGATTAAATATACGATAACCCGTTATAAAACTCATGCAACAATAAATACACTACATGTATTGTTAGATAATATCCTCAATTACGGAATTTCATTTTTGTTAGTCTTTTTTTTCACCGATGCAATTGTAGGGTTTTATGCATTTTCATTCAGAATACTAAAAGCGCCTTTATCAATTATAGGAACAGCAATGGGACAAGTGTTTTTTCAGCAAGCAAGTGAACTGCACAACCGCAATGAATCGATCAGAAATTTAATTCTTACCATTTACAAAAAACAATTTTTAATTGGAATAATTCCTTTTGTTGTACTATTTATTTTCGCTCCGCAACTTTTCAGTTTCATATTTGGCAAACAATGGACAGAAGCCGGAGAAGTCACACAAATATTGGCTCCATGGATATTTTTAAACTTTCTTGTATCGCCTGTTTCATCATTACCTGTTATTGTGAATAAACAAAAACAAGGATTTTTAATTACTTTAGCCGACATACTGCTAAAAACAGCTGCCATTGCCATTGGAGGATATTACCACAATTATGTAATTGCATTTTTATTGTTGAGTAGCGGCGGTTGTTTATTAATCATTTTTGATTTGTTTTGGTATTACCACATTGCTAAACCAATTAATGCTGACAAAAAATAATGGAAAGCAGATAAAACCGATTGTTAGGATTAATAATGATAAAAAGATTAATGAATATCACATCAACTAAAACAGGCTTTAACTATCAATTATATGACAAAATATTACTATTGTTG
Source organism: uncultured Bacteroidota bacterium (assembly GCA_963727705.1). GTDB lineage: Bacteria > Bacteroidota > Bacteroidia > 2-12-FULL-35-15 > 2-12-FULL-35-15 > 2-12-FULL-35-15. The sequence continues at coordinate 252,160 of CAVSHK010000039.1, read as the reverse complement.
TTAATCAGCAGTACTTTTCTTTTTCCTAAAATTATTATTGACCCGCTTTTCCCGGCGTTTAGAATCGAAGACATTTTATTAATTCCAATCACAATACGTCTCATTCAATTAAAACCTCCAATCAACTTTCATATAAAGCTGATAGGGCTTTTCGGACTTTATATATTTATGGTGATTATCATCAACGGAAGAATAGCTTGCATCAGAGATTACTTTGAAATATGTAAACTACTAAAATTGGTCATATTGATATTATTTTTGAGTTTACCGCAGTATGTTGAATATACAAAAAAACTTTTTCTTCCAATATTCATCGCATTGACTGTTTTTAATATTTTTCAATATTTCAATCTGTTTGACTTTAATACAACTATTGAAAAACTGTATTCTCCGGAACATCACTTAAAATATTTTGGATTAAATTCTGACTTCACCGTTTCCACTAAACGATTGCTGGGAACAATGGGAAATCCAAATACGAATGGTCTATTATTTTTATTCTTTATTGTTCAATTTTTACCACTAAAAAAAGATGATTCTTTTTGGAAATATCTATTATACCTATCCGCAGTATTTATTTGTATACATACCCAGTCGCGTACGGCATTTATCATTTTGAGTTTAATTTTTATTGCTCATTCGATATTGCAATATACTCTTGTCAAAAAACACAAAGTGCTTTTTATTACATTTCTTGTTATTTTATTTGCTGATTTTTATAGCGACAACTTGCTTTATTTAGGCTCTCTCAGAGGCACTAAAGTAAAGATAGCTGACGACATGGAACTAACAACAACAAATCATTCTTTACAAACACGCTTTGAAATTTGGAAACATCTTTACGGAATGATTCAACAAAAGCCGCTGTTGGGTCATGCTCCGTACAAAGAATATTTTTACGAAAACCATTTATATTCCGAAAACGAATACATACTAATGGTATGGCGTTATGGCGTTATAGGATTAGTATTTTTTGTGGTGATGATTCTTTATCCTGCCTACAAAGCGTACAAAGAAAAAAACACTTCCAACAACATCAAACTATTGGCGTTTACAACTTGTATATTATTTACGGCACTTACTAATAATCCTTTATCTGAACCACGAGTGTTAGTGATGTATGCAATTATGGCCGGTTTGTTTTATGCCGAAACTACAGGCAAAGAGGTAAAAAGTTTAAATTAAATGAAAAAATTATTACTGATAGGAAGCGACTCTATACACACCTATAATTATCATTTACTGGTAAACGATTTTTTTGATGAAGTTCTTTTGATTACCAATTCAAACAATCAAAACTACACTTGTAAAACTGTTATCGTTAATTTTTCATTACGAAATTTAATTACTGTATCAAGAACAATAACAACAATACAACAAACCGTTAAATCATTCAAGCCATCTGTCATTCATATTCATCAGGCTGATAGCGGAGCCTTCATTGCTTTATTGGCAACACGCAAAATAAAGATTCCCAAAATACTTACTGCCTGGGGAAGCGATGTGCTATTAACTCCCAATAAAGGTTATTGGTATAAAAAAATGTTGTTGTTTAATTTAAATAATGCCGACTACTTCACTGCCGATTCGTATGATTTAGCAACTACAATGCAACTATACGTACCTAACAAAAAACTAACCACGCTTGTTGCCAATTTTGGAATTGATATAGAAATCAGTAACGATAGTTCGGCAAAGCAAAATCTTATTTATTCTAATCGTCTGCATAAAAAACTATACCGCATTGATAAAATCATATTAGCATTCGAAAAGTTTTTAAAAAGCCAACAAACTGATTGGAAGCTAATAATAGCGGGAACAGGAGAAGAAACAGAAAACTTGAAACAATTGGCAAATTCATTAAACCTCAATAATTACATCACTTTTGTAGGCTGGTTAGATAACAAAACAAATTGGGTATATTACAATACTGCAAAAATGTTTATTTCAATTCCGGAAAGCGATGCCACATCAATAAGCCTACTGGAAGCAATGGCAACAGGATCTATTCCTGTTGTATCTGATTTGCCGTCAAATACAGAATGGATAGAAAATGGTAAAAATGGAGTTGTTTTAAAAAATATAAATGACAACTTTTTACAGGAAGCACTTACTATAAATACGGCTGTTTGTAATTCAATAAACCAAAAATTAATACAAGAAAAAGCAACAAAGCAAAGTCAAAAAAAATTATTTATTGATTTATATAAGAGCATTTTAAATCAACTATAAAATAATATAGAATATTCAGAGATACATCCCCTTCATAAATGAGATTAAAAAGGGGGAATTTAGATAATAGAAATGAAAAAAGTTTGCCATATAACTTCTGTTCACAAGTCAAACGATGTGAGAATATTCCTTAAAGAATGTTCTTCACTGGCAAATTCAGGCTTTGAGACCTATTTGGTAGCTACAAATTGTGAATCGGAAGTTGTGAATGGAGTAACCATTATTGGAGTTCAAACCACTCATTCGTCAGAAGACAGGTTTTCACGAATTTATTACACAAGCAAAAAAGTTTTTGAAACCGCATTAAAAGTGGATGCTGATCTATATCATATACACGATCCTGAATTATTACCTTATGCTTTAAAATTAAAACGAAAAGGTAAAATAGTGATTTATGATGTGCATGAAGATGTTCCCAAACAAATACTTGGTAAATATTGGATAAATAAATTATTAAGGACTACTGTTGCTTCATTCTTTAAAACATACGAAAACTATGTAAGTAAAAAACTAGATTATATTATAACTGCTACGCCTTTTATTCGTGATAGATTCTTAAACACTAATGCCAATTGTATTGACATTAATAATTATCCATTGTTAAATGAGCTTTCAGAAAAAACCGATTGGAAAACAAAAAACAATGAAATTTGTTACATTGGCGGAATAACTGCAATAAGAGGAATAAATGAATTAATGGATGCTTTATCATTAGTTGAAAAAGTTAAACTTCATCTTGCAGGAAATTTTTCACCCGAAGTATATCGGAATCAAATTATTATGAAACCAGCCTGGGCTAAGGTAATTGAATATGGCTTTGTGAACAGACATGAAACTGCAAAAATAATGGCAAAGTCAAAAGCAGGAATTGTTACTTTTTTACCTATGCCCAATCATGTTGACGCTCAACCCAACAAAATATTTGAATACATGAGCGCAGGTATTCCTGTAATAGGCTCTGATTTTCCACTGTGGAAAGAAATTATTGAAGGGGATAATTGTGGAGTATGCGTTGATCCAAAGAATCCTGAGGCCATAGCCAATGCTATTCACCTACTATTGAGGGATGATAACCAAGCAGAGCAAATGGGAAAAAACGGAAGACGAATGGTGTTAGAAAAATACAATTGGGCGATGGAAGAAAAAAAGCTTATAACTGTTTATAATAGTTTATTACTAAAAACCTCAAAGACTTTATAACTCAATAAATGATAAAATTTTTAGTTGATAAGTTGTTTTCAAAAAGAATCACAGTTGCTCTAATTGCAATACTTATTGGTTGCAATCAACATCACACTCAAAAAAAAACATTTACTATTCATTTGCTTCCTAAGGAAACTATTCATCCAAATTATGGAACAGAAGAAAAACCACTTGATGAAAAAGGAATTCCAATATTTAATTTTAATGGAAACAATATATATCATCCTGTACTTATAGCACAGAGGGGCTTGGATTTTATAAGAACCTATTATATAACCCAACAAGCACCTTTATTGGATTCCGCCAAACACTGTGCTGATGCAATTGTACAGCATGCCGTAGATACCCAACAATCATTGTTTTTTCCGTATGAATTCGATTTTGCCTTGCACGGTATTGAGGAAGAAACATTAAAAGCACCTTGGTATTCAGCAATGGCACAAGGACAAGCACTATCATTATTTGTGCGACTTTTTGAGGAAAGTAAGGATTCATCTTATCTCAACTATGCTGACAAAACGTTTAATAGTTTTAAAATTAACACACTTAACACAGCCGAATGTGTTATATTTATTGATAAATACAATGATTTATGGTTCGAAGAATATCCAATGAAAGAACCTACACATGCCCTAAATGGCTTTAACTTTGCTATTTATGGCATCTATGATTATTATCGGATACATCCGGAAAACAAGGAAGTGAAAACTATATTAAATAAATCCATTAATACTGTTTATAACAATATTGAGCTATACAGAGTAAAAAACGACTTAAGTTATTATTGTTTAAAACACAAAGTTCAGGATGAATATTATCACTCTGTTCATATAGAACAATTAACGCAGTTATTCAACATCACACACGATTCTTTGTTTCTTAAAACAGCGCAGGTGTTTTTACAAGATGGCAATAAATATAAAAAAAATAAAAGCAAATAGGAATGAAGCTTTTAATTCTAACTCAATATTTCCCTCCCGAAGTTGGAGCTCCTCAAAATCGATTGTTTGAGCTGGCCATTCACCTTCAAAAAAAAGGTATTGACGTGAGTGTGTTAACGGCGATGCCCAATTACCCTCAAATGTCCATTCATAAGGAGTATAAGAATAAACTGTATCACTTTGAAGAAATGAATGGAATAAAAGTTTACCGTTCCTGGATTTTTGTTAGTAAAAGCAAAAGTATTGTATTGCGCTTATTGAATTATTTTTCATTTGTATTCAGTTCCGCAATAATCGGGCTCATTAAATTAAATAAGTTTGATTATGTACTATGCGAAAGTCCACCATTGTTTTTAGGTATATCGGGCTATTTTTTGAGCAAAACAAAAAAAGCGAAACTCATTTTTAATGTTTCTGATTTGTGGCCCGAAAGTGCAGAAAAATTAGGATTGGTAACCAATAATTTTCTTCTGAAGTCCGCAACTTTTTTAGAAGAATTTTTATATGAAAAATCTTATTTAATAACCGGACAAACACAAGGAATTGTAAAAAATATTTCCACTCGTTTTTCCGACAAAAAAGTATATTGGCTTCCAAATGGGGTTGATTTAGATTATTACAATGCAGAAAATATTGATACAAATTGGAGAAAAAATAATAATTTTCATACTAATGATTTCATCATATTATATGCAGGAATACTAGGCTACGCACAAGGTTTGGAAGTTCTAATTAAGGCTTCTTTAAAAACAAAAGCATTTACAAATATCAAATTCGTTATAGTAGGCAGCGGTCCAGAAAAAGAAAAACTAATTATATTGAAAGAATCCTTGAACGCTGACTCGGTATTTTTTTTTGAGGCTGTCACAAAGGCTGAAATGCCGGAGATAATTGCTGCTTCAGATGCAGCCGTTATACCCTTGAAAAAATTAGATTTATTTAAAGGTGCTATCCCTTCTAAACTATTTGAAATGCTTGCCATGAAAAAAACCATATTGCTTGGTGTTGAAGGTGAAGCAAAAGAATTGTTTATAGATAAAGGAAACTGTGGTTTAGCTTTTAGTCCTGAAGATGCTACAGATTTAGCGAATCAAATTATTTATTTGTATAATAACAAAACAGAAATGAATGCATTTGGCGCAAATGGATATGAATTCGTTCGACAAAATTTTACCAGATATAAAATTGCAAATAAGTTTTATGAATTTATTTCCAAGAATAATTAATCTACTATGAATTTAATTAGTTAAGCCTAAAAGCAACTTATAAAAGTTTTTTCTCTAACTTTCAAATTTAAGAAGATTTAAGTACTGATGTTAAACATCTTATGGAATCTATTCTTTAAATGCCTTATTTAACTTACTTAAAATTAATTTTGAACAAAATTTAAATAGTTAGTAAGAATAAAACTATATTTTTGTCAAATATAGAGTTTGATGTTTTTTTCAAAAAACATCTTTATTGTAATAACTTGAAAACACTTTTGTTTTATTATGGAAAATCAAGAAGTAACAGAAATTGATTTGGTAGAAGTCTTGATAAAAATCAAACGTCTTTTTTTTAAAAGGCAAAAAATTATACTTTTTTGCCTTTCGGCTGGAATATTTTTCGGTATTTATTTGATAAAATCAAATGAATTTAAATATGGTCCGTCTTACGAAAAACAATTTGTAATATATTCTCACAATATTTCTAAGGAATCTATTCGCGACATCATTGAAAGTCTTAAGCTAAGAATTACCACCAATAGTTTTGACCCAAAGTCAGACCAAAATAGTGAGGCGGAAAAAGCTAATCTAACCGCATATAGTGTGCTAAATGATGTTAAGGATATTGAAATAGACAAAGAGCATTATAATGAATCAAAAAATGAATCATTAAAACTTACAATAAAAGTCTCAAAAAAAGAAAATATGAATAAAGCTATTAACGCAGTATTCACATATATAAACTCGAATAATAACTTAAAAACAGATATTGAAACCGTTAAAGCTAATAAACTGAAATTACTTTCAGTAGTAAACAAAAAAATCAAAGAATTTGATTCTATAAATAGTGAGTATTCTAAAACCTTAACCTCATCCAAATCATTGTATACCATTAATTTTAAACCAAATGAATTAAAAGATTATGTTGATGTATATAACAAAAAAACAGAACTAGAACAAGATTTAAATGAAATTAATGCTAACGTATTTTTAAAGGAAGACCGATTTCCTATTTTATATGACAAAAACATAAAGAAAAATATAATTGTGATTGGGTTTGGGTTGGGAGGCTTGGTATTGGGAATAATAATTAGTTTTCTTTTATTGTTATACGGTAAAATTAAAGACCTTGCCTAGAATTCAATTTTCACATTTGTTTAGTTATAACGCGTTGCTAATGAAAAAAATAGCACCGTAATATCTAATTTCAAGAACTTTTATCAAGCAAAAAATGCTTCATTCTATACCTTTCATTGGTAAGTTTATTTCAAAGTCGGAATTCACAAAAAACACCTTGATTTTAACCTTGGGTACAATACTGGCTCAAACAATTCCAATCCTATTTCATCCGTTAATCAGAAGGATATACTCCCCTGAAAATTTTGGTGCATTTTCCCTCTATTTAAATATGATTGGATTTGTTATTATTTTGGCAACGCTACGATATGAAGCTGCAATTGTACTACCAAAAAACAGAATTGCTGCTGCTAACATTTTAGGATTATCCTTTTTAATTAACAGTACAATTAGTTCATTGTTATTGTTTTTTCTTCTGTTTTTTAAAAATCTATTTTGTAATTTAATAGGTTACCCTTTAATTTATTCGAATTATTTGTATTTCTTACCCTTCAGTGCACTCTTCTTTAGTTTTTATCAAAGCATTAATTACTGGTTGATAAGGGAAAAGGCATTTAAATCATCATCTGTTAACAAAATTTCAAGAAGAAGTTCGGAAGGGATCATACAATTAGGACTAGGTTATAATCATTATTCTTTTGGACTAATAATTGGTGATTTAATTGGGAATTTAACTAATTTTATTTCAGGTATTATTCAGATAAAAAAGCACAATTTTAAATTAACATATATTTCTAAAAAAAAAATATTTTACGCTGCGAAAAAATACAAAGATTTTCCTCTGTACAATTTTTTCCCAACACTGCTAAGTTCTGCAGCAAGTATTTTACCTTTTTTTTTTATTAATAAATTTTATTCTTCGGAAAATGTGGGTTATATTGATTTATCTAGAATGGTACTATCAATACCGCTCGTTTTCATCTCCGCAACTATATCGCAAGTGTTTTTCCAACAAACCACAGAAAAAAAGAATAATGAACTAAGTATAAAAAAAGATGCTTTAAATATTTTATATATACTATTATTTATTGTATTCTTTGAAGTTCTATTTATTTTGTGCTATGGACCAATTTTTTTTAAAATTATTTTTGGTGATCAATATGAAATATCTGGGCAGTTTTCAAAAATACTGGTATTTAGCTTCGCCTTGAATTTTATAAGTGCCACCTTTTCGTCTATCTTTATCACTTTTCAAAAATTACGTTACAACAGTCGCTGGCAAATGACATATTTTTGTTTAATATGCTCTTTGTTTTTTATACATCCTTTAAGCATTTATAACTTTTTGAAAGCGTATGTGTTTATTGAAATTGTAATGCACTCCATAAACTGCCTTATGATTTATACCATTGTTAATAAATACGAAAAGGGCTTAAAAACACTGCATTAGTTTAATCATGGGGAGTTATAAAATAATAATAAGTAATGGTCGTATAAATTCTTGGGTGGTTATCTGCTTTATTTTTCTATTTCCAATTGTTGCATTGATAAATTATCTTTTTGATATAAAATCAGGGATGCTTAGTGGAGGGTACCGTTTGTTTAACCTTGTGCTTTCAATTTTAATAATTGGGCAGGTTATTGTAAATACTATTAACAATAAAAAAATCGAAACTAACATTAGTTTTTTGATACTATTGGCATTTTGGCTATTATTTATTACCAGATTGATAATAGATATAGAGGTTTATGATCTTTACCTGATTACCTCCTATGCAAAATCCTATTACTATCTATATACCCTTTGCGTAACATTTATCCCAATGATAGCCTTGTCATTTTTAAAGCCTATAGATTTTAATTATCTGATAAAGGACTTAAAAAATATATTGTTTTTTTTTAATCTCGCAATCACTGCATTATACTTTTATCAATTATTATTGGGCAGCGGAGCAATTTTTAGATTCTATTTAACTAGAGGTAATGTTGATTTTTTAAATCCAATAACCATAGGTATTTACGCGTCATTTTTAATTCTACTCAGCCTTTTTTCAAAACAAAGAAAGCCCATTGATTTTTTATTTATGGTCATTGGTTCTATCAATCTAATTGCTGCAGGATCTAGAGGACCACTTTTGTTTACGCTTATTGTTATTTCAATAGCTTTAGCATACAATTTTAAACTCTTTTTCAAAAACCATACTGATTTTTTATTGAAATTTTGTTTGTTATCTTCCGCTTTAATTGTGTTTTTGTTTTTTTTTAACTCCATCATATTTCAACGATTATTCAATTTCGCTTCCGATGATAGTTCTTTAATAAGAAAATCTATTTTAAATGAAGCGATGAATCAATTCATGTCCAACCCAATATTCGGGTCTCATTTTTTAGTGGTTAATTCTAAGAGCTACTCACATAATATATTTCTTGATATTCTACTTGCCAATGGAGTATTGGGTATTTTAGTTATTAGTCCGGTAATTATTGGTTTATTTTGGATTTTTATCAAAAATAAATTCAAATCAATATTTTTACTTATTGTTTTATTATTGTTTTTATGCTCAAACACATCCGGCTCCATTTATAATTCTTACGAATTTTGGCTTACCTTTGCGGTCGTATTAGCAAATCAAAGTCAGTTTATTAACGCAAAAATTAATAATTAACAATAAAATGTCCTACCGTTTACTAAGAATTTCTAGTCTTTACAATGAGTATCTAAGTAATTATTACAATTCCTTTCCTGAAATAAAACAGTTGAATTATACCGAACAGTATGAGCATCTATCAAACAACTCTTTCGACTTAGTACTTTCGTATTCTAAGTATTTCAGAAAAATCGGTATAGATGCCATAGATATTATAACAAATGCAGAACCGCTCCAAAACACTTGGGCTAAGGAACATAATCTCTCTTCAGACGTTAGTTTTAATGATTTAATAATTTCACAAATAAAATATTACAAACCTGATATTATTTGGATAGACGATAGCCGATTAATGAATAAAAGTTGGATTCAAAACTTAAGAATAGAAGTTAAATCCATAAAATTAATAGTGGGACATATCTGTGCTCCTTATAATGCTATAATTGAAAACTCATTATCCTCTTTTGATATCATGTTCAATTGTGCTCCTTGTACTCAAAAAAAGTTCGTTGAAATGGGTCTGACATCCTATAGCTTTTACCACTCCTTTGACCCTGAAGTATTAAATGTATTAAAAACAGAAAGCAATAATTTTCCTGAAACAAATTTTGTATTCACAGGTTCCTTGTATACCGGATTTGGCATGCATAAAACAAGAATTGAGTACATTGAAAAAATACTCTCAAATAAAATCGATATAAATATCTTTGGAAATTTAGAACCTAGATCTAAAATATTATTAAAGCAAAGCATGTATTATACTATCAATACTCTTAAAACTTTAAATTTAAGTGTTTTGATAGATAAAATACCTTTACTAAAAAAATACGAGCAATATGGGGATGAGAAAATAAATTCATACTCAAAAAAACTAATCAATTCTATTGCTCCTCCTGTTTTTGGATTAGATATGCTAAAAGTTTTATCGAAATCAAAAATATGTTTTAACATTCATGGAGAAATTGCAAAAAAGTGTGCTGGTAATATTCGCTTATTTGAAGCAACTGGAGTTGGCTCTTGTTTGGTAACTGATTGGAAAGAAAACATGTCCGACTTATTTGTTGAAGACAAAGAGGTCGTATTATATAAAACCGTTGAAGAGTGCATTGAAAAAGTTCAATGGCTAATGAATAATCCTGTGGAAGCAAAAAAGATTGCAATTGCAGGACAGGCCAGAACCATAAAAGACCATAACGTCGAAAACAGAGTGGCAGGCGTTGATGAAATTTTTAGGCACAAATTATAATATTTTTCGAGGTCTAATTTTTATTAAATTTACAATACACCAAACCCACAAGTTTTTTGATTCTTAAAACACGAAATATTTTATGTTAAACAAAGAAAATCATTATCCTGGAAATACAATTCATCCAACAGCTTTAATTCATTCTTCAATAAAGATAGGAAACGGAAACTATATTGGAGCATATGCGATTATTGAAGAAAATGTAGTTTTGGGCAACAATAATTATATTGGACCACAATGTATTATTGGTGATATTGGTGAAAGTGTTGCCTTTTTTAATAAAGAAAGGAAAGGTGTGGTAATTGGTAATAATAATCGTTTTACAAAACAAGTTACTGTTGACGGAGGTACTATTATGCCAACTCTAATACATAATGACACGCTGTGGCTAAAGAATGCGCATGGAGGACACGATTGTGTTATCCATGACAAGGTACAAGTAAGATGCAATGCGATTGTAGGTGGTCATGTTACAATATTAGAGGGGGCGAAAATTTATTTAAGCGCGATTGTACATCCACGTTTAACATTAGCAAAATACTGCATAATAGGCATGGGAACTGTGGTTACCAAAAAAACGGAAATATTAGAAAAAGGAATTTATATAGGTAATCCTGCCAGGTTACTTAGAATTGCGGAATAAATTTCGATATTTCTTCATTATTTAACATTCCATTATCCATATCTAAAAACAATTAATGTATAATTTTTGTACTCTTTTCGACTCTAATTATTTAAGTAGAGGAATTGCTATGTATGACTCATTAAAGCGTCATTGCAGCAATTTTCATTTATACATAATCGCATTTGATGACAAGGCCTATGACATATTAACTAAACTGGCTCTTGAAAACATCACAGTAATTTCTTTAAAAAATTTCGAAACAGAACAACTTTTAGCTGTAAAACCAACAAGAACAAGAGCCGAATATTGCTGGACGTGTACACCTTCAACCATACGCTATATTTTTGATACGTTTAAAGTTGAAAACTGCACATATATTGATGCAGACTTATATTTCTATAATTCTCCAAAAATATTGTTTGATGAGATGGCAGAAAAATCAGTTTTGATAACAGAACACAGATTTACTCCGAAATATGACAGAAGTAAAATTTCAGGCAAATACTGTGTTCAGTTTATGATGTTTAAAAACAACCAATATGGTCTTAAAGTTTTGAACTGGTGGATTGATGCATGTTTAGATTGGTGTTATGACAAATATGAAGACGGGAAGTTTGGCGACCAAAAATACTTAGACGACTGGATAACGCGATTCAAAGGTATTGTTCATGAGTTGCAAAATTTGGGGGGGGGGATGGCTCCTTGGAACATCCAACAATATAAAATTATTGACACTAAAAAACTGACCTTAATAACTATTAAAGATCATATTAAATTTGAAGCAGTTTTTTTTCATTTTCATTATGTACGCTTTTACGAAAATCATTTAGTTGATTTGGGGTGGTTAAGACTGGATAAAAACATTATTTCTAACTTATACATTCCCTACCTAAAGGAATTAGATAGAGCGCTAGTTACCATTCGAAAAATAGAACCTGATTTTAAAGAAGGATTAAGACCTTTTTCACTTAAAAATGCAGATGGATTAAAGGAAAAACTAAAAATAGCTTTCAAATTAGCTTCGAGATATAACCTTTTCAAAAAAGAACAATTGCTAAAAAATAGATATGGCTCATATAATTGACTTAAAGACATTTACAGACAAAAGAGGCAATTTAACTGTAATAGAAAAGGTAATACCTTTTGATATTAAGCGCGTTTTTTATATTTATGGAGTTGATGATTCGGTTAGAGGAGGACACAGACATCATAAAACCGTTCAAGCGGCAATTTGTATAAAAGGAAGTTGCATTATCTCAAATAATAATGGAATAAAAGAAGATGAATTTGTTTTAGACTCTCCAAGTAAGTGCCTAATTCTTGAACCTAAAGACTGGCATCAGATGTACCATTTTACAAAGGACGCAATATTGATGGTATTTGCTTCTGAATATTATGATGAGAAGGATTATATTTTTGAGAATTATAAATAACAAACAATCCTTTTTTGAAATGATACGGATTTCCAAAAATTAGTTTTATGAACGAAAAAAATAAATTCAGAGCTCAAAATATTTTTTGGCTTGTATTATGTTCTATAGTTTGTGTTATTTATCTTGGACGAGAATATCATTATTGGGGGTTATTGCCAAAAACAGGAAACGAAATTTTATATGAGGTTGGCATGGGAATTACAAATCCGGCTCAAATTGAATTAAGTCCTACTCAATTCGAAGAAATAAAAGATTTAATTCTAAAAAAACCAGATGAATATAATAAAAGTCAAAAGTCTTTGATTATGGAAAAGTCAGGAGTAGATATTCTCATAGAAGTTGGTATGGGAAAGGTAAATCCTAAAGATTTAAAAATATCTTCCAATCAGTTTAATGAAATTAAAAATTTAATTGAAAGTAACCCAAAAGAGTATAATAATGTTCAAAAATCTTTAATTACTTCAACCATAAAGAATTAACATGATAATCTTTATTTGCAAAAAAAATATTTTATTACTAATAAGTCATCATTTTTAAACCTAATAATATTATTTACATAGAGTAAATCTTAAACGAATTCATGAAAAAAAAAATAAATATTCTATTCCCCATATTTTTTATAACCTTTTTCTATTGTTGTACAAATATAAAAACAGAAAACATTGAACCGACGTTTCAAGTTGAAGACAATCTTTCGGTTGAAAAATATATTAATCTTGCTTATTCTTTAATGAATAAGGGGAATTACAAAGAAAGTATTGACGTATATAAAAAAGCGCTTAAAATAAGTCCTAATAATGCAGCTATTTATGATTCAATTTGTGTAGTTCATAATACTCAAACAGATTTCCAAGATGCAATAATTGCAGGAGAAAAAGCAATGAGTATTAATCCTCAATTACATAACAATCTATATTATTCTTATAATGGCGCAGAAGAATGGGAGAAAATGGAAGAAATTTGTCAAAAAGAACTTAAGATAAACTCTAAGAATAATGTTGCAATAAATAATTTAAATTATATACATGCAAAAATTCAAGAAAAAAAAGTTTCAAAATTAAGAACGATAATAATCATAGTATTTATGATTATCGTATTCTTCTTTTCGCTATTTAAAAACAGACAATCTATAGTTAATTTAAATCTTTTTGAAACAGTTCTCATAAGTTCTTTTGTCACCTATTTAGTTTATCTGATTTTTTATCATTATTCCTCATATGTTTGGTCATTCAATTTAAAAATACCCTCTGAAGAACTACAATGGACGATGAAAAGTTTTATGTTTAACCGTGATGGTATAGAGGGCTATGTGCTTTATTCGTTGATGTTTGTAATTATAATTTTATCATATTCATTTACCCAATTAATTATTCTTATTAAAAATAAAATTTATGCAATATCAATATCTATAATACTTTTATTTTATTCTTCAATTTTCTTTATTGATATTGGTTTTAATCCTCCCATGATGTCGATAAGCTCATTCAATATTAATTTAATATTGATATCCTGTGTTATTTTAGCCATTATATTTTTAAACTTAATTTATACAAAACTACCAAACACGCTATATTGGCTCATTATTATTCTTTTTCTCATTCCAATTTGTTTCATTTCAACATCATCAATAAGTATTTGGGATTATTCGTTCATTTTTATGCCTGCCATGAGAATGAATGATGGCTATCCACTATCTGAAATTTATTTTCAATACGATCTTTTTTTATCCTTATTAGCTGCCGTATGGATGAAATTACATATTGATGTTAAATTATTTCAAATACTTGGACAACTTTCATTTTTTTTATTTTTTATAGGAATATTATTTTTTTCTAAGCAATTTTTTTTTAACAAAAAATTATCCATTTTTATATTTATTTCTTTAATAATCACTAGATATTACTCCATCGATCACGAACCGACAGCATATCTTCAGGTTACCCCATTAAGACTCGACTTATGGCTAATCTTATTGTTATTAAGCTATTTCAAGGGAATTTACCATTGGAGCGTAGGACTATTTTTAGGTATTCTTTTAGTTATACATAAAAACTTTGGTCTCATTTATTTAATTTCGTATTATGAAGTTGTATTTACTCTTTTTTGTATTGCTTTTTTTCAACTGATATTCGATAAGAGGTTTAATTTGATTTCTGTCAAATCTTTAATACTAAAGGAGTTTTCCAAAAACATCAAAAACGCTTTACTCATTATCATTTTTTTGATAATAAGCATATTTTTATTTAAAGGGTTTATCCCTGAAAGTGCTGTTTTATATCAAAAAGTAGGGATTGGGATGATGAGGATTTCAACTAAATCTTTTTATTGGTATATACCCATTTTATTTAGTCTTGTATTTTCTTTACTCCTAAAATACAGAACTATTTTAGCTCCAAACTATCTGTCTACAGGTTTATTCATTTTGTTTTTAGCAATAGGGAACTCCATCTATTTTTTTGGACGAAGCCATGAACATAATATTATTAATATATCTGGATTATTAATTTTGACCTTGTTTTTATTGTTTGATTTGTTAGATTGTTATCAAAATTTTAAGCCCCTTCCTACAGGGTTATCTCTGAAAAAAATTTTCGTTTCTAGTGCACCAATTCTATTTATAATTGCATCTACTTATTTTTTTTCAGAAAGAATATCTAATAAAATAAATACACAATACAAAAACTTCCAAAAGCATCAAACTATTTATCCATTAAATGAAATCCCTCATCATAGCATTTTTTCGACAATTAATCAACTGACTAATGACAGTAAAAATGTTTATTTTCTTCAATATGTTACGGATTTTCAGTATTATTATTACGGAAAATATTCACCACAAGGATATTATAATCCATGTGTATCGTGGGTTATAAAAAAGGACTTTGCCAATTTTCTTCAAACCCTACTTGATCGCCATTATTATATCATTACAACATATTGTTTTCAGATGGAAGATATATTGCCACTGATTAAGTATAATAAGGTATTAACAAAAGGTTTTTACACTGCGATAAGCGAAGAAAAAGTTACACTTCTTTTACCTATTGATAAAAGAGCTATTGAACATATAGGTATTGCATGCAAATTAAATAATAATGGAATATATCGTTCGCCAATTAAATTATCTGAAGAGTTTAGCATTGAAATGATAATTAAATCAGATTCAATATTAATGAATGATGCTAAAATTATCAGTAATTACAGTAACATTTTTGGACCTAGAGGTTTCAAAATCCATAGAAATGGAGAAAATAAAAATCAATTTGTGTTCACTTATGGAAATGGTAAATATTTAATCCCAAATGTAGTATTTAAATTAAACGAATATCAATGGAATTACCTTACTATAGTTGTAAATAAAAATGCTATTAAAATCTTTAATAACGGACAACTACTTCATACAGAGAAACGGCTATTCCCAATCAAGAATAATGATGCACCACTTATTATTGGTAACAATATTGGAGAAAAAAATTTTTTTAATGGACTCATAAAAGAGGTGAAAATTACAAATGATACAATTTCTCAAGAAAATATTATACATAATTTCAATATTATCAAATTAAAAATTTAGAATCCTTTTATGAATTAAATAATATTCAGATATTTTCAATATCTTTAGGTTCTTTTTTATAAAACAAAAAAACTATGCAGTATCGTAATAAACAAAAACGATTAAGACAAAAATTGCTTCTTCTTTATTTTGAAGCAAATGCCGGACATATTGCGTGTTCCTTGAGCTGTATTGATTTATTAATTGCCTTGTTTGAAATAAAATCGAATAATGAACGGGTTATATTATCAAAGGGGCATGCAGCCGGAGCGCTATATACTATATTAAACTCTACTGAAGAAATTACAGATGATGTTTTAAAAACTTTTTATAAAAACGGAACGAAATTATCTGCGCACCCTTCTGCCAATTCATTTGAAAATATTCCATTTGCATTAGGTTCATTAGGGCATGGATTTCCTCTAGGATGTGGCATTGCATATGCAAATCAACTAGAGAATAGTAGTGAAACTGTTTTTATATTAATGTCTGATGGTGAAACCAATGAAGGTACAACATGGGAAGCTGCTCATTTCGCAGTTGCAAATAAATTAGATAATTTAATAGTACTGATAGATAAGAATAAGTTACAGGGATTTGGCTTTACAATAGACGTATTAGGTGATACTGCAGATATTAATAAATGGAAAAGTATCGGGTTTGAAGCTATCGAAACAGACGGGCATGACATAGGAAACCTTATTCAAAACATAATTTTTTTGAAAGGACGAAAAAACGGAATTCCAAAATTAATTATTGCGAACACCATTAAAGGGAAAGGCGTTTCTTATATGGAAAATAAAATAGAATGGCATTATTTACCAATGAACGAAGACTTATATAGTAAAGCATTACAATCATTAGAAGACAATTATAATGCGTAAAGAATTTTCAAAAAAAGTAGAAGCATATATGTCTGCTTCACCTAAATCGATATTTATTACAGGGGACTTGGGGTATGATGCACTAGAAAACATTCGATTAATTGCTAAAAAACGGTTTATTAACGCCGGTGTTGCTGAACAAAATATGATTGGTGTTGCTGCTGGATTAGCATATAAAGGTTATGAAACATTTGTTTATAGTATAGCTCCATTTGCAGTATACAGGTGCTTAGAGCAAATTAAAATAGACGTTTGTATACATAATTTGCCAGTATATATAGTTGGAAATGGGGGAGGATATGGATATGGAATAATGGGAGCAACGCATCATGCTATAGAAGACATTGCCTGCCTAAGTGCTTTACCCGATATGACATGTTGGGTACCTGCATTTAAAGAAGATATAGACTATTGTGTTAATCAAATTACCGCTCAAAAAAAACCCGCCTATTTGCGTTTAGGTTTAGGAAAACCATATCTATCAAATATTAAAATATCTCATATAAATCAAATTATAAAAGGTAAAACACCTAAAATTACAGTAATAGCCTTAGGTCCTGTTGTACATAATGCCATCGAAGCTATTGATAACAATGAGCATATTGATCTATTCACAATACTTTCAGTACCTCTTATAGAACTTAGCGAAACGTTGGCAAATAGTGTTTTGCAAACCAATAAGGTAATAGTTATAGAAGAACATGTTGAACGTGGCGGACTTAGCGAGCATTTACTTTCCGTTTTTGCAAAGCAAACGATCAAAAATATTGATTTTAAAAGTATACATGCAATGGGCTATCCTGATAAATTATACGGTAATCAGGCGTTTCATCAAAAAGAAAGCGGATTAGATGCAAAAAATATTCGGAAAGAAATAAATAAATTATTACAACTTTAAATGAATAGTATCGAAGAGAAAATTCAACAATTAAAAGGACCCATTTTTATTTTTGGTGCAAGCGGATTTATTGGAGCAAATATATTAAATACAATTTTAAAATACCGTAAAGATTGTTATGCAATAACTCATAACCCTCGCTCTGCATGGCGTTTGAGATTATTAGAAATACCACCTGAAAACATTCTACATTGCGATGTTAATTATAAAAAATCAGTTGAATCATTATTTGAAGAACATAACCCTCAAACAATTTTTAATCTTTCTGCTTACGGTGCTTATAGTAAACAAAATGATACAAGCTTAATATATGAAACAAATGTTGTAGGAGTTGTAAATATTTTAGAAACATGTAAAAACATTAAGGCTTACATTCATGCTGGAAGTAGTTCTGAATATGGGTTAAATAGTGCCAATCCAACAGAAGATAGTTCTTTAATACCAAACAGTCATTACTCAGTTTCAAAAATCACAACAAGTTATTTACTATCCTATTATGCTCGTTTCCATAATATCCCTTGTTTAAACTTACGATTATATTCTATTTATGGTCCATGGGAAGAGCCTGACAGACTAATGCCAAAAATAATAGAATCAGCGCTAAAAAATAATTATCCCCCATTAGTTAATCCATCTACAACGCGCGATTTTGTTTATATTGATGATTGTGTTGAGGCATTTATTGACGCCGCAAATTATGTTAACAAAGAAAATTCAGGGGAATCTATCAATATCGGCAGTTCCCAAAAAACAACGCTTGAACAATTAGTCCATACATGCAAAACACTATTTAAAATTGGAAAAGAACCTGTTTGGGGTAATATGCCAAACAGACAATGGGATACTGCCGAATGGTATGGTAACAATGAGAAGGCAAAAAAAATATTAAATTGGCTGCCCAAAACAAGTTTAGAAAAAGGACTGAAAAAGTTTGCTGAATGGCAAAAAGAGATTGATTATAATAATAAAGTATTACCTGCATTTCAGTCCCCAAAAAAGCTGGCTAAAATAAGCCCGATTATCGCCTGTTATAAAGATGCTCAAGCTATACCATATATGTATAAACGTTTGGTTGATACATTCCATAAAATAGGCTGTAGTTATGAAATTATATTTGTAAATGATAATTCACCTGATAATACGGAAGAGGTGCTTCAAGAAATTTGTGAAAAAGACCTAAATGTAATTGCAATTAAACATTCACGCAATTTTGGTTCACAAGCAGCCTTTGTAAGCGGAATGGAAATAGCAACAGGTGATGCCGTAGTACTAATGGATGGCGATTTGCAAGATCCTCCTGAAATGATAATTCAGTTTTTTGAACAATGGCAAAATGGTTATCAAGTAGTTTATGGCAGAAGAGTAAAAAGAGAAGCTTCAATATTTATGAATATTGCATATAAGACATTTTATAAGATCTTCAGCAAAATGTCTGATATTGTAATTCCTCAAAATGCAGGTGATTTTTCCTTAATTGATAGAAAGGTTGTGGAACATATTATAGATTTACCTGAAAAAGAACAATTTTTAAGAGGATTAAGAGCTTGGGTAGGTTTCAAACAAACTGGAGTTGATTACATGAGACCGGAAAGAATGTTTGGTGTAAGTACTAATAATTTGCGAAAAAATATTTGGTGGGCAAAAAAAGGAATTCTTTCATTTAGCTATTTACCATTAGAAATAATGAGTTATACGGGATTTTTCATAACACTCATTTCATTTCTAGCGATCGTTTTTCAGATTGTTGTAAAAGTGATTTACCCTGATTTGCCTCATGGAATTCCCACAATTATTGTATTGGTATTGTTTTTTGGAGGAGTTCAGTTACTCGCCATTTCGCTCATTGGAGAATATTTGTCGAAAGTAGTTGATGAGACAAAATCCCGTCCAAAATTCATTAGAGATAAAGTGATTATAAAAGGGCAAACAATTGAAACTAATAGTGAGTTGAAAAAACTTTTGAAATAGAATATCTTAATTTTACTAAACACCAAAAAGCATGACATCAATCAAAGATGAAAAAGGATTTAATCAAAGTTTTAAAAAATCGCCAGCTCAAGAAATTCGTATAAACAGAAGATTTGATTACATGATTAAACAAATGGATTCTAGTAAATTCAACACTTCGACTAATGTTCTAGAGATTGGTTGTGCCGAAGGTGATGGTATCCATTACTTAGTAAATAAGATTGGTGTTTCCGGAATGGGAATAGATATCTCAAAAATGTTTATTGACGTAGCAAATAAAAATTATAAAAGCGGCAAACTAAGTTTTGAAGTGGCTGATTTTAATGCCCCAGAATCCTTTACTGGAGATATGGCATATGATAAATTCGATTATGTCGTTGGTAATGGTATATTACATCATCTTTATTATAATTTAGAAAATTCATTAGTCAATTTGCGTAAACTCTTGAAACCAAAAGGAAAAATAATATTTATTGAACCTAATATTTACAACCCATACATCGCTTTGATTTTCCAAATACCATTTCTTAGAAAAAAGGCTTTTTTAGAACCCGACGAGATGGCATTTTCCGCACCATTCATAAAAAAAAAATAATGGCCGCAGGCTTTTCTAATTGCAAAACTGAGATACGGGATTTTTTGTTACCAAATGTTCCCGACAAGCTAATTTCTCCAGTTATCAAACTAGGTAATATTATAGAAAAAACACCATTAACATACATTGCACAGTCTATTTTCATTACCGCTGACAAATAGCGTATTTATATCTAGTGTTCTTGAAAAGCGAACTTATGACACAAATTAATACTTTTAAAAATACTAATTTTTTTTGGACATTATTTGGAATCGCAATTTGCATTTTCCTTTTATACATCGATATTTACTTACTGATACCTGTAAAGGCAGAGAAAACAGGTGAACAAATACTTTTTGAGGTTGGCATGGGTGATGCGGATCCCAGAAAAGTAAAATTAGAATTAACTGCTAATCAGTTTCAGGAAATAAAGAATTTAATTCAAAAAAATCGTGCTAATTATAATGAGGGGCAAAAATCCTTAATTTCAGAAAGAACAGTGAAAGATATTCTAACAGAAGTTGGTATGGGTTATGTAGACCCTAGAAAAGAAAAATTAACTCCTAATCAACTTAAAGAATTAAAAGATTTAATAAATAAAGACCCCGCAAATTATAATGAGGGGCAAAAGTCCTTGATTTTAGAAAAAACAGGAGCAGATATTCTTTTTGAAGTAGGGATGGGGTATATAGCCCCAAAAGAAATAAAACTAACAAGTAAGCAACTCAAAGAAATAGTGGTTTTAATCAACAAATCCCCAAAAGACTATAATAAAACTCAAAAATCTTTAATTAAAATGAAGTAGAATAAATAAATTTAATGTATCTATTATAAAAATTAAATGTTCTTATTTAAAAAAGCAAAACTATTTATAAGTTTATTGGCTTTAGGATTAGTGATAAGACTTTACCTTATCCCTTTGGGAATTACCGGAGATATAAACACATATCAAACTTGGGGTAAAGCAACGTATGAAAATGGATTGTGGGAAAGTTATATTGGAGGCTATTTTCCAATTCAGTATCAAATTTTCGCACTCGATTTTTGGATATCACAAAAAGCAAATATCGCTTTCAGTATAGTGATAAAACTTACTAATTTATTGTTTGACTTTGCTATATTTATTATTTTATATAAAATACTAATACGGTATTCTATTAATTCTTATTATGTATTTCTGTACTGGTTGCATCCATTTTTTTTAAACATTTTCGCTTTAGGATATATTGACTTTCAATTTTCGTTCTTTATTTTATTAGGGGTATATTTAATGTCGAATGACAAAACTTTAAAATCGAATATAATTGCCGGAATTCCAATTGCAATAGCATTTTTAATGAAACCTCAAGCTCAAATTATTATTGTTAGTATAATAATTTATGCTTTAATTAAAGCTGCAAAGGAAAAAACAGTTTATACTTTTGGTTTGCTTATAGCTCCGGCATTATTATTTTTTATCTATTCAATTAGCTTAAGCTTTTACTACAATAGTAATGAACTATATCCATATTACTCTGTTCTATTTAACCGTGAATTACCGTCTTATCTACTATTAACTGAAAGCTACCTTTCAATTTCAAATGCAATGCCTTGTCTAACGGCTCATCAATTAAATTTGTGGTACCCAGTTGCTTTTTTGTTAAAGCAACCCGAAACAGCAATATACTCAGTTAGCGACCAAATATTACTATTTAATTCGATTTCTATAAAAACTATAGCAATTTTTAGTTGTTTAACAATTATATCACTTTACATTTATCTGGTGGTTAAAAATACTATACTAAATAGCATAGCATTTATTTTGATATTTGGTTTTTCGAATATCATAACTACCTTTATTATGACATCATCACATGAAAATCATCTTTTTTTAGGAGGTATTCTTTTGATTTTTGCATCTTCTTTTAACAGAAATTTTTTTTTGCTTTTTATCTTTTTGCTTACCGTACAGTTTATTAATATAAATGGGCTTTATGGTTCAAATTATCTCAGACAATACTACCAATATCCGTTTCGATACTATTTTTCTTTTGTATCTATCGCACTGTTTTTTATAATCATATTTATTGAATTCAAAGTGTTAAATTTTTATCGGTCTATAAAAGACAAGTTTAATGTTTACGAGAATTTGAAAACAATCAAAAAAGAGAGTACTGCGCTTTGGATTATCAAAACAATATCACTTGTTTTTTTCTTAGGTCTACTCATTTTTATTACTAAATTAGAACCGGAAAAGTCTGGAAAAAAAATCCTATATGAGGTTGGAATGGGAAATACGGATCCCCGAAAAGTGAAGTTAGAATTAACCACTAATCAATTTCAGGAAATACAGTATCTAATAAAGAAAAACCCGACTAATTATAATGAAGGACAAAAATCCTTAATTTCGGAAAGAACAGCGGAAGAAATTCTAATAGAAGTAGGTATGGGTTATATAGACCCAATAAAATTAAAATTAACCCCTAATCAACTTAAAGAAATAAAAGATTTAATAAATAAAAACCCTTCCCATTATAACGAAGGACAAAAGTCTTTGATTTCAGAAAAAACTGGGAAAGAAATTCTTTTCGAAGTAGGTATGGGTAAAACAAATCCTAAAGATTTGAAACTAACAACTAGCCAAATTAACGAAATTAATAATCTGATTAAAAGTCATCCGAATGAATTCAACAACGTTCAAAAATCATTAATTAAAAAATAAATGATTTAAATGTTCTTTAAATCATTTACCATTAACTATGAGCCCACATAAAAACATAGAGAACTTAGATACAATTAATAATAAAACTATCATTTTAATAATATTCGGAGCTCTTATTTGCATATTTTGCGGAGGACGTGATAGCGGTTTTTGGGGGCTTAAAAAAAAGCAGAAATCTGTAGATGAAAAGAAGTCTGGAAAAGAAATTCTTTATGAAGTGGGTAAAGGGACTTTATCACCTAAGGGCATATTATTAACCGAAAAACAACTTAGTGAAATGACATCTCTAATTATACAAAATCCTGAAAATTATAATAGCACTCAAAAATCATTAATTTATTCAACAAAAGATGGGGAAGAAATTTTAAACGAAGTTAAAGATGGCAAAATTGACCTGAATAAAATGTACCTTACATCAGTTCAAATTAATCAAATAAAAAAAAAAATAGAAGAGAATCCTTCATTATATAATGATATTCAACAATCTTTAATTCGAGAAAAAACTGGTGAAGAAATTCTTAATGAAGTAGGTATGGGAAAAGCAGATCCATCAGATATTAATATAACAAAACTACAATATGAAGAAATAATACAATTAATAAAAAACAACCCTAATGACTATAATGATCTTCAAAAATCATTATTAATTAAAAAATAATGGCATAACTTATTCTTGTATTTTTGAATAAAATATATGTATAAAAAACAAAATTAAAATGATAGAGTACGAAAATTTGGGTCAATTAAACAGACCCTTTTTTGATGAATTTGAAAAATCATTTCACAATTCATTAATAAGCGGTTGGTATGTGCTTGGCAAAAATGTTGAAAATTTCGAAAATGAATTTGCCACCTTTTGCGGTAGTAAATTTTGCATGGGGGTTGCATCTGGATTAGATGCTTTAATTTTAGGTTTAAAGGCTTTTGATTTTGAACCGGACAGTGAAGTTATTGTACCCTCAAACACATACATAGCAACCATATTATCTATTATGCACACCGGATTAAAACCTGTACTTGTTGAGCCTGACATATCAACTTACAATATTGACCCTTCAAAAATCGAAGAAAAAATAACTTCCAAAACAAAAGCTATTCTTGTTGTTCATCTTTACGGAAAGGTTTGTGAAATGGACAAAATAAAAGCCATTTGTGAAAAATTCAATCTAAAACTTCTTGAAGATTGTGCACAAGCACACGGAGCAAAATTTAAAAACCAACAAGCGGGAACCTTCGGGCATTTTGGATGCTTTAGCTATTATCCGACAAAAAACTTAGGTGCTATTGGCGATGCAGGTTCTATTACTACTGATGACGCAAAATTGAAAGATAAAATAAAAAAACTGAGAAATTACGGTTCGTCGGTAAAGTATGTAAATGAACTGATTGGCTTTAATTCTCGCTTGGATGAAATCCAAGCTGGTTTTCTTTCTATAAAACTTAAAAAGCTAAATGAAATAAATTCGCATAAAAGATTTTTAGCTGCCATTTATTTAGAATCCTTAAAAGATGATTTTATTAAACCAATTGCTCATCGCGACTATTTTGATGTTTACCACATCTTTAATATTCGGCATCCCAAAAGAGATGCACTAAAAGGTTATTTATTAAAAAATGAAATTAAAACAGAAATCCACTATCCGATAGCTCCACATAAACAAGAAGCAATGAAAGGTGTTTTTGGAAATGAACTGTTTCCTATCTCAGAAGAAATTCACCAAACAACATTAAGTTTGCCCATATCCTACTTTCATACTGAAAGAGATGTCAGAAAAGTTATTGATGTGATGAATAAATTTTAATTTTTATACAATTGAAAATAAGTATAATAACAGTTTGCTACAATAGCGAACAATTTATTAAAAGTGCTATTGATTCTGTGCTTGACCAAACCTACAATGATATTGAATATATTATTGTTGACGGGGCATCAAAAGATAAAACGATTGACATTGTTAAATCATATGGTAACAAAATAGCTAAATTTATTTCAGAACCCGACAAAGGTATTTATGACGCCATGAATAAAGGTATTCAAATAGCTACAGGCGAGATCGTAGCTATTTTAAACTCCGATGATTTTTATGCGAATAATGATGTAATTCAAAATGTTGCAAACGCCTTTACAAATAGAACAATAGATGGAATTTACGGCGATTTACTTGTTGTGTTTCGTGAAGATACCAACAAAATAAAGCGAAAATACGAATCAAAAAAATTCCAATTAAAAAGCTTGGAATATGGCATAATGCCAGGGCATGCAACTATTTTTCTTAAGCGTCATTTATTTGAAAAATACGGGTTGTATAAAACTGATTATAAAATCGCAGCCGATTTCGAATTGTTAGTGCGCATGTTTTATGCACACAAAATAAAAATTAAATATCTGCCTCAAATTTTTATAAAAGCCCGTACAGGAGGCGTGAGTGATAATAACATAATTACCAAGTTCAAAATTTCAAAAGAGGTACTGAGAGCTTGTATAGAAAATAATTTAAAAACAAATCTGTTTAAAATTAATTTGCGCATTTTAATAAAATTTAAATTACTTGTACAAGCCCGTTTAGGCAAATAAATTATACCAAAATGAATTTAATGATTACAGGCTCGAGTGGTTTTATTGGACAAAATTTCATAAAAAAAAGCACCGAATACACTATCATCCCCGTTTCTCTTAAAACAACTTCTGTAGAAAATATAAATTTCAATTCTATTGATACGGTTTTACATTTAGCTGGTTTGGTGCATCAAATGCAAGGAGCACCTGAAGAAGAGTATTTTAAAATAAACAGCGATTTAACTTTCAATCTTGCCCAAAAAGCTAAAGAAAAAGGAGTTAAACATTTTATTTTTATGAGTACAGCTAAGGTATTCGGGGAGTTAACTCAACTTGGAGCACCCTTTAATGAACAATCACTGTGTTTACCACTTGACCCATATAGCAAAAGCAAATTGCAGGCTGAAGGGAGATTAAAAACATTACAGGCAGACAATTTTTGTGTTTCTATTGTGCGAATTCCCCTGGTATATGGAAAAGGAGTTAAAGGCAATTTACAAAGCTTAATTAATTTGGTGAATAAATTATCCATTATTCCATTCGGGAAAATAAATAATAAAAGAAGTTTAGTATATGTAGGTAACCTGGTTGATATCCTTAATAAAATCATAGAAAAAAGAATCAGTGGAGTATTTATTGCATGTGATAATAGTGCTTTATCAACGTCTCAATTGATATCTTTAATTGCAAATGCTTTAAACAAAAAAATTGTATTATTTGAAATACCAGCAATTATCAAAACAATAATTGGACTCTTTAAACCTAATATAATAGACCGATTATATGGTTCTTTTGAATTAGATAATACTGTAACAAATCAAATTATGGAATATACACCAAGATATTCTATTGAAGTAGGGATAAAAGACATGGTTAAAAATTGAAAAAGAATTTCACATACGGTTTTTTTTTAGTTTCCCTTTGGTTAATTTATATTTCTCTCATATGCATTTTGACATGGGGACTTAATAAAGGCTTCGATTTTTCAGATGAAGGATATAATATGCTCTCCTTTTTACAAAAACAAGAAGATCTTGTAAAAAACAGACCTATATATTTCATTCTTTCTAAGCTAACCTGTTTGATGAATCCGGGGATTATATTTTGGAGAGTATTAAGACTTTTAATGATAATTGTCTCGTCCTTTATTTTTGGCTTCGGTTTTATAAAATGGGTAAAATCGGTTATTAAAAATATTCTTCCATTACACTTTTTTTATCCAGTAACCGGAATTGCAACTTTAATGAATTACACAATAGGGTATCAAGTATTATCCTATAATTCGCTAACGCTTGTATGTATTCAGATCATCTCAGGATTGTTTTTATGGTTTCTCTCTATTGATGCAAATATTTGTTCTTTTTCTTTCAAAAAAAAATTATTAATGTTTGTTATTGGATGTATCCTATTTATATTATTTCTTGTGAAGTTTCCTACTTCAATAATTATGTTGTTGACAATTTCTTTTCTTACTATTATTTATTGTTGGGGGAGAACTAAAACTTACTTTTCAAATATCGTTTTATTGTTTGCAGGAGTTTTTTTTTCATCAATGTTGATAGCTTTTATAGGTATATATCCTGTTGAATTATATAAAAATATTGTAAATTCCATAAACTTAATTCCAGATCATGACCTAGGGCATCTTTTATCTTTTTACAGAGACGATATCAGCTATAATTTTTCAAACCAAATGTTTTTTCGATTTCCAATTTTAATTATTAGCCCCTTTATTTTATTGCTATTGCTACGAAACTCATATAATAATTTTTTTATCATATTTATTTCATTCACACTTATATATATTGGCAGCAAAATATTCCATATCGACAATCAAAAATCTTGGATTACTTATTTTGGAAACGAATCTGAACTATACAGAATGATGCTTTTGTTTTTTTTTATCTTAATTATTGTCATTTCATTTGATAAACATTCAAGAAATATTTATCTATTTTCAATTAAAGATCTTAAATCATTTATCATAGGAGTAATATTATTGATATGTATTCCTTTTATTGGTTCTATCGGTACAAATAGCTTATTATCATACCATATTACAATGTTTGTTTTCCCTTGGATAATAATGTTTCTTTTGATGTTACTTATTCTATTTTCAAAAATTCCAAACACTAACATCCTTTTTAAAATTTTTGTCGTGCTTTTTTTGACTATTGTTTCAATGCAGATAATTACGGGATTTGTTTATTCTCCTTATAGGCTAAGACCATTAACAGAACAAAAGTTCGCTGTTCCTGATATACCAAGAAAAAACGCAATACTTTTTGATTATGAAACTAGCGTTTTCATCAAAAGTATTATTAGTAATTTAAAAACGAATAATATGCAAATTAAAAACCAACCAATTATTTCCTTATATAGCTATCCCGGTTTAGTATATTTATTAGGTGGTTATTCTCCTGGTGCCCCATGGTATATAGATATCGGATATAAGAACAATGAGAAAATTAACTGTTTGTTTATTCAATCATCACATATGAAAAACTTAAAAAATACTATATTTATAGTGGACAACAATTATCCTTTACAGGAGGAGTTTCTTAATTGTTTAACTAGCAAAGACATCTTTTTTAAGCAGAATTATAAAATTATTGATTCCATACAGCGTCCTCATGATAAAGGAAAAGTATATCTTTACGTTCCGGTTAAATAACCTATTATTTACATTTAATTGGCGACATTAATAATGAGTTTTTTTATATTTGCGTTTTTTGCTTCTTTTATCCTAACATACATAATCAGGTATATTGCAAAAAAGAAATCACTCATTGATATTCCAAACGAGCGAAGCTCTCATACAAGACCTACACCGCGCGGTGGTGGTCTTGCTATTGCTATTACATGGTTTGTTGGAATCACTTATATGAATTACAATGGCTATATACAAACAAATCTCTACTTTGCTTTAATTTCAGGTATAATACTATCTACAATTAGTTTTTTGGATGATATTTATAATTTAAAATCGCTTCCCCGCTTCATTGTACAATGCACCGTTTCTGCAATCGCACTATATTTCATCGGTGGATTAAAAACTATTGATTTAGGATTTTTTGCAATTGAGAACTCATATTTGCTCAATATTTTTTGTTTTATTGGGATCGTTTGGTTTATTAATCTCTTTAACTTTATTGACGGTATTGACGGATATGCCGCAAGCGAAAGTGTTTTTATTTGTATTGCTGTCTTTTTCTTTGTAAATGATAACGTATTATTACTATTAACAATGGCTGTATTGGGCTTTTTACCTTGGAATTGGGATAAAGCAAAAATTTTTATGGGTGATATTGGAAGTACACTATTGGGATTTTCAATATGTGTGCTATCAATTTATTTTCACAATACGGGGCAATTTTCAATTATAAACAGTTTAATATTATCATCTTTATTTTGGTTTGATGCAACATTCACGCTTTTCAAAAGATTTATTAATAAAGAAAAATTAGGGCAAGCTCACAAAAAACATGCCTATCAACGTATTGTTCAATTTGGATTTAGTCATCAAAAAACTGTTCTATATGCCTGGTTGATGAACCTGATTTTATTTATTATTGTATTTGCATCATCGCAGTCAAACAACAAGTTTTCTGCTGTTTATCTATTAGGAACATGTATATTAATATATGGTTTATATCGTTACATTGACAATAAAAAACCATTTATTTAAATAACATGAAATTTAAATTTTAATAATTGACGCATACCAACCAAATATAAAAGCATTACGTATAAAATAAAGAGGACTTCAAATAATATGAAACCCAAAATTGTAATTATAGGCGCAGGAGGACATGGAAAGGTGATACTTGATTGTATAATAGCACAAGGAAAGTATGAAGTTGCAGGCTTTGTAGATGACAGTATTGGTATAAACCAAAACATCACAGAGCATTATAAAATTATTGCAACACAAGATAATCTTGAATCTTTAAAAAATAACATAGAATATTTTATTGTGGCCATTGGTAATAACCAAATACGAGAACAATTGTACAAAAAAATTAAAACGTTACTAAAACCGGCAACTATCATACATCCTTCTGCAACAATTGGAATGGGAGTTAATGCAGATTCGGGATGCGTAATATTATCAAATGTTATTATTAATACATATACAAATATTGGTGAAAATACGATTGTAAACTCAGGTGTAATAATTGATCACGAATGTAATATAGGCAAACATGTTCACTTATCAATAGGCGCTATAATTGGGAGTAATACCTCTATAGAAAATTATTACACCACTTCTATTGGAGAAATAATACCGTCGTTTTCAAAAAAGCATTAATTCAAAAACACTTGTTGACTTACAAAAAATAAAGTTCATACATATTCGTTAGAAGAATAAGATTACGTTTAATGTCAAGTAAACATGATTATTTTAAATATATGTGAGTAAGAATAATATGGTAAAAACAAATATTCATAATACATTGCATTATTATCTGGCATTAATTATTGCTTTTAGCTTACCCTTCGGAAAACTAACGCCCATATTTATTGTGTTGATGTTAGTAAATTGGATTATAGAAGGGGATATTCTCCATAAGTTCAAAACTACTTTTACAAACAAATTTGCCATCACATTTATTTTATTGTATTTTATTCATGTTGTCGGGTTGTTATATTCTCAAAATACAAAGTCCGGACTTTTTGATATTCAGGTAAAATTATCCATTCTCATATTTCCATTAATTTTATCAAGTAAGCCCTTCAACCCAAAACAGATTTCTGGTATCATATTAGCATTAATACTTGGCTTGTCATACGTATCGCTCTATCTGCTCTCTCGTGCGATATCATTGTATGTTACAAATGGAGAAAATGCTTTCTTTTACCAAACATTTGCGGTTTTACTTCATCCTAGTTATCTATCAATGTATTTAAATACTGCTATTGCTTTTTTATTATTAAACAGTGTTTTAAATAATATTTATTTTACGAAAATTTCAACACTAACAACAATTCTCGTTATTACGTTTTTTTCATTTATCATCATATTATTATCATCAAAAAGCGGTATCATTTTATTGGCATTAATATTTATTACCTTTTTATTTTATCTAATCATTTTCAAAAAAAAATATTTCATAGGAATTATTGTAATTATGGGATTAACCATTTCGGTTCTATTGGTATATAAATTTGCCCCCAAAGTAATTGTCAGGATGAATTATTTGACAGCAGCTTTATACGGCGAAAACAAAACTATTATGAGTGAAAGTACAACAACACGGCTACTCATATGGGGCGCAGCACGACAGGTAATATTCGAAAACTTTATATTGGGTGTTGGAAACGGTGACACCACAACAGAACTAAATAAGGAATATAAAAAAAGAAATATAGCAAATGCATTTGAAAACAATTTAAACGCACATAATACGTTCTACCAGATGTTTGTTAGTTTGGGATTAGTGGGGTTTTCTGTCTTATTAATTAATGTCGGGTGGCCTTTAATTTTTTCAATACAAACAAATAATTATTTGTATGCATCATTTTTACTCATTGTCATGTTTAATTTTTGCTTTGAATCAATGCTGGAAACTCAGGCAGGAGTCATGTTTTATGCTTTTTTTAATTCATTGCTTTTTTTCAATGACCCCAAAGCTAAATTAAATAGTAACATCACTTTATAAACAACCAAAATGATACCATTTTCACCTCCACATATCGATCAAAAGAATATTGATGCTATAACCAAGGTTTTAAAATCGGGTTGGATTACTACAGGTCCTTACACTAAATTATTCGAGAAAGAAATAACAAAATATTGTTCATGCAAATCAACACTTTGCTTGAATAGTGCAACAGCAGGACTCGAACTTATTTTAGCATGGTTTGGAGTAACAGAAGGCGACGAAGTGATTTTACCCGCTTATACATACTGCGCCACAGCAAATGTTATTATACATCGTGGAGCTACTCCTGTATTTGTTGATACCAATTCTAATGATTTTAATATTTCTGTATCTGCTATTGAAAAAGCAATAACTTCAAAAACAAAAGTAATTATGCCGGTTGATTTTGCCGGTTATTGTTGCAATTACGATGAAATAAACAGTCTTGCAATAAACTATAAAGACAAGTTTGTCCCGCGAAATGAAATACAAAAAAAGCTTGGTAGAATTTTAATTCTGTCCGATTCGGCACATTCTTTTGGGGCATGGTATAAAGGTAAACGCTCTGGTTCATTAACCGATATTTCTGTATTTTCCTTCCACGCTGTAAAAAACCTATCAACGGCCGAAGGAGGTGCCATCACTATGAATTTACCAGAACCTTTTATCAATGATGATGTTTGCAAAGATTGAATATTAAATCCCTTCACGGACAAAATAAAGATGCTTTGGCAAAAATACAAAAAGGCAACTGGCGTTATGATGTGGTTGAAGCTGGTTTTAAATGCAATATGACTGACATTTCCGCTTCGCTCGGACTTGTTGAAATTGAGCGTTATGATTCTGATACATTAAAAGTCAGACAAAATATATTTAAAATTTATAGTGAATTATTTTCTAAGTACAACTGGGCACAAATCCCTGTTTTTAACAATTCAGAAAAAATTAGTTGTTTTCATTTATACGCATTAAGAATAAAAGGTATAACAGAAAGCCAAAGAGATCAAATTATTCAGGAAATATATGAACAGGATGTGTCAGTGAATGTACACTTTATACCAATTCCAATGTTGAGCTTTTATAAAAACATGGGGTATGATATAAAAAACTATCCGATCGCTTTCGATAATTATTCGAGAGAAATATCACTTCCAGTTTATTACGACTTAACTGAAGATTTAGTGAAAACAGTTGCTGAAGTTGTAATAAAATCAGTTGAAAAAATAATCAACTAATTTTCACCTTATTATTATATATATGCTAAAACGGGTATTTGATATTTTATCTTCTATAACCGCCATTGGTTTTACTTCTCCCCTTATTGTTAATAATAGGTTTAGCAATCGTGCTTAATTCAAAAGGGGGGGTTTTATATAAACAATTAAGAATTGGCAAAAACGGAAAAATTTTTTATCTGTTAAAATTCCGTTCAATGCAAATAGGTTCCGACAAACAAGGCCTACTAACTATTGGTGCGAAAGACTCCAGAATAACTCACATAGGTCATTTTATTCGCAAATATAAATTAGATGAATTACCTCAATTACTAAACGTGTTAGCTGGCGATATGAGCTTGGTTGGACCTAGACCTGAAGTGCCCGCATACGTAAGCTTATATACAGAAGAACAAAAACAAGTATTAACAGTAAAACCGGGTATTACCGACTATGCAAGTATTGAGTACCGAAACGAAAACGAAATTTTAGGTAATGCGAAAAATCCCGAGCAAATGTATATAAAAGAAATTATGCCTGCGAAATTAGCCCTAAATTTAAAGTACATTAACGACCAAAGTTTATTAACAGATATTAAAATACTCATAAAGACAATATCTTCTCTCGCATGTTAATGTTAATCTTGCTCTAGTAAAATTAATAACTCTCTTAATTCAGCGCTTTTATGAGGATAGCCAAGCTTTTCGTAAGAAGCAATCAGATTTCTCAGCAAACGTTTAATTATTTCTTTATTAGAACATGGTTTATAAAAGGCTTCTGAAGCTGCCAGTTTTAATTGTTTTAAAAAGGCATTAATATCTTCTTTTCCAAACACCGCACCTTTGCTGAAAGGATTAATGTAAAACAATATTGGTTCTTCTATCCTTTCTTTTTGAAAAGATATTTCATATCCCTCTTTATTAAGATAACACAATACAAAATGTTCCGGAAGATTTACGCCGTATATAGGAATATCAAGACTTTGAGCTACTATTGCATATATTATTGAAAGCAACAACGGATTACCCTTTTTACTTTCTAAAACATTATTAATATATGAATTTTGCGGTGCATGATAATTACTTGTATTCCCACTGAAATGGTGTACATCAAAAAGAATATGATTTATAATCTTTACTTTTTCAAGAGCCGTAAGGTTATCATTTAACTCAAGCCAAACATCTTGTTTAATTTGGTTCAGCTGTTTTTTCACTTTTTCAATATTAATATCCGGATATTGATATTTTGCAATTAGTAATGTACCCTCCAACAAGTTTTGCTCATCAGAACGCATCCATTCTTTTAAGCCTGTTTTAATTAAGTCAAACTGTATTTGATGAATTATATTTTCTATTCTTTGTTGGATCAAAGGGTCAAAAGAATACTCCCAAGCGTTTTCAAGAACCGGAATCACGTCCTCACCCAACGAAATAAACTTAACACTAACCTGATTAAATATTCCTTCATCAGGGTCGTCTAGTAAACTAATTAACGCATTTAATTCTCTTTTATTCATCTGAGTCAATATTCTACATTACAAATGTAAAGGAGCATAGAGTACAAAACAGTTCTCTTTATTATAAGATTTCAACCTACTGTTGTTAATCGAAACATAAATAAAAAGGGGCTTAAAATGTTTAAGCCCCTTTTTATTTTCAAACATTAGACTTTATACCGAATAAGAAATTAAGAGAGGAAAGTTAGTAAAAAGTATAGAATATTAAACAGGACGTTCATTGACATTGTAGTTTTAACTGCATGAAGTTAAGCTATAAAAAATTAAAGGTAAAACCAAGTCTTATAAAATCAGCCACAGGATTGAGTTTAAAAGAGTTCGATAGTTTAGTTCCCACATTTGAAATAGCATGGAATAATTATATTGCTAAATATACATTTGAAGGAGAAGGACGTACACGTAGACGAACGGTAAGAAAGAACAGTAAATTTAAGAGTGTAGAGGATATGCTCATATTCATCTTATATGATTATCGGCATAACCCAACACAGGAGTTTATGGGTTTGCATTTTGGACTAAGTCAACCCAAAGTAGCAGCATGGATAAAAGTATTAGACCCATTGCTTTTAAAAAGTTTGGATAAATTACATCTTATTCCTGTTAGAGATAGTGAAGCATTAGATAATAGATTAATCGAATCCGTAACCGTTTTATTAGATGGTAGCGAACGTCCGATTAACCGACCAAAATATGAACAACAAGAATATTATAGTGGAAAAAAAACCAACATACGATAAAAAATAATCTAATGGCAGCAATGAATGGAGAGGTTATTTATTTGAGTCCAACTTACTCTGGTAGTGTGCACGATAAAAAGATTTGCAATCTAGAAAATTTAACCTTTTCAAAAAAACTGCAAGTGTTTGTTGATTTAGGGTTTTTGGGATTGACCAGTAACACGGCTCAAATTATCATTCCATACAAACACAAGAAAAATCAACAATTAAGCAACGAACAAGAACATTATAATAAATGGGTGTCGAAGATTAGAGTGAGGATAGAACATACAATTGCAAGCATTAAAATATTCAGAAAAGTAAAAGAAAAATTTAGAGGTAGATTGTTCGCAAGGGAAGATATGGTGATGCTTGTCGCTTGCGGACTACATAACCTTAAATTAAAAATTAAACAAAATCAATTATAAACTTATTCGGTATAAACTCTATTATACCTAATCAACCCTTAAATATTTTTTTAAAAATGTTTTTCTTTTCCGCTTCCTGTCCATAACCATAACCATAACCGTAACCGTAACCGTACGCTCCACCTTTTTGAGAAGTACAATTTAAAATAACAGCCATATTGGGAAGCTTTTTTTCATTGTACAACATTTTAGCAACACCCAACATTTTTTTATCCAAAAAGTTGGCACGAACTACGTACAAAAATAAATCGGCATATTTACTGAATATTAAAGTATCTGTAACTAATCCTACAGGTGCTGTATCAACTATTATATAATCATATTGTTTTCTTAATGAGTCAAACATTTCTTTAACACGTTCATCCATTAGTAATTCTGCCGGATTAGGAGGAATAGCACCGGAAGGAAGCAAATCAAGATGATCTATATTCGGTGCTTTTATAATAACATCCTC
Organism: uncultured Bacteroidota bacterium; assembly: GCA_963727705.1. GTDB lineage: Bacteria > Bacteroidota > Bacteroidia > 2-12-FULL-35-15 > 2-12-FULL-35-15 > 2-12-FULL-35-15. Next base: position 216,439 of record CAVSHK010000039.1, on the reverse strand, counting down.
CAAATGTATTGCTAAATTCGAAATATAATTGGTAACTCCATCTCTGTTTTCTATTCCAAAATACTGGAGTACTTTAGGGGCTCTTAAGTCCATCCCAACTAGCAGTACTTTTTTACCTGTGTTCGCAATAATTGAGGCCAGATTTAGTGATACAAAAGATTTCCCTTCTTTTGCTATAGTTGAAGTAATAAAAATGGTATGCCCTATTTGTTGATTGTGTTTTAACATAAAACCAATATTGGTTCTCATTAAGCGAAATGCCTCTGCCACACTAGACTGACTACTTTTTGAAACTACTATTTTATCTTTAGATTCTGAATACGGAAGGTCACCTGCAAAAGGTATTTTCAGTTTGTCAATTTCATTCCTGCCATGCACTTTACTATCCAACACCCCAACCAAATATATAATTAGCAACGGCACTAAAACTCCAATCAATAAGGCTTGTGTATATATTTTGCTTTTTTTAACTGCAATATTTGTTCCATCAGAATAAGCCGGATCTATCACTTTGACATCACTAACAGTAACAGCCAATGCGATATTTGTTTCTTCACGTTTTTGAAGCAAGTACAAAAATAAAGTTTCTTTTATCTGTTGTTGTCGCTGAACATCTCTAAAAAGTCTTTCTTGTTTGGGAACTGTGGCTATATCTGCTTCGTATCCCCTCTCCTTTTCTTTTAATTTATCTAATTGATAGTGCAGCGATTTTTTATTATTAGTTATTTCACTTTCAATTTCTTTTCTTAATGCAATAATTTGCTCTTCTAACTTCATTATCACAGGATTTTTTCTCGAAGAATATTTTAAAATCCGATTTCTGTTTAATATCAATTGATTGTACTGTGTTACTATGGTAGCAGCTTTGCCCTCTCCACCCGACTCAACTATATTTTCAGGAATTAAATCGTTTTTTGTATTAGGGTTATGGAGGTAATCATCCATATAATTCAACAAATCATATTTTATCGTTACATCATAAATCAATGATTGAATTTCACTAAACGCTTTAACAGCATTTTCAGCATTCATTTGTATATCTATAATTTTATTACGCTCTTTAAACTCCTCTACATCTCCCTCAACAATAGATAGCTCTTTTGATATATATTCTAAACGCTCATTTATAAATCGGGCTGTATTTTGAGATACTATATTTTTATCTATAATACCATCATTATTGTGCTGTTTTATGATGTTGTTTATGATGTCAATCGCTTTTTGTTCATTCTCATCTGTCATTGATATCATCATCACATTTGTTTTATTAACCTGTTCTATACTTATTGCATTTTTGTATTGATTAACGATAACATCAACAGGCATAACTTGAATTATTAAACTCTTACCTATATATCTATCTATCAAATAATTACATGAAATTTTTACTTTCCCACAATTATTTGTATGGATTACAGAACCAAATGCTCTTTGTTCAATTACAGTTCCACTTTCATCAACAATATTAAACTTAGTGGTAGATATTACCTCCATTCTAATTGTCTCATACTTATCATACAATGTAGAATCTTCTTCTATAAAATCAACGTAAACAGGGGAGGATGTATACATATCAATATTATAACTTCTCCTCTGTTGGATGTATGAAATATTTAATTTTAACTCCTGAACCACACGTTTCATTAACGCTCTGGATTTAAAAAATTCTATTTCATTTTGAATATCACTACCTTTTTTATTTAATCCTAAGTCTTGCAATGAGGCCAATTCATTGAGGCTTCCTTTATCACCTGATTTGATAATAATTGACGCGGATGCACTGTACAGAGGTTTTATTTTTCTAACTTTTACTGCCGCAAATACAAGTGCCACCATAATACTTAATGCTATCCACTTCCAGTTGCGCAGATATTTAAAAGCAATTACTCTAAAATCAAAATCTGATTCAATACCATCTTCTTCTACAATATATTTTTGAGCTTCTTCTTCCATAAAAATCACTTTTTAACATTAAGCAATACAAGGAATGTTAACACTACCGAAAAAACTGAGGTAACGAGTCCTAAATTTGACCTAACAAATCCTGTACTGGCATTGTTTGCTGTCATTGAAACACCTCTATGGGGTTCAACATAAACAATATCATTCTGACGCAAGTAGTAAACCGGAGAATTAAACACTTCTTTTGAAGTTAAATCAACCCTAAACTCTACCGGTTTACCATTAATTTCTCTTATTACCAATACATTATAATGTAGTCCCGTAACTTTTAAATCTCCCGAAAGACTTATCGCCTGAAGCAATGTTATTCTATTATCTGCAACAGAAATTGTTCCCGGACTCCCTATCTCACCAAGTAATGTTACTTTAAAATTTTTAATGCGGATATCAACCACTGGATCTGCAACATATTCTTTTAATTTTTCTATTAATATATTTTCAAACGCTCTTTGATTAAGTCCCGCAACTTTTAATTTGCCAATAACTGGAAAATCGATCGTTCCATTTTCATCTATTAAATACTCTCCTCCAGTTATTACCTTATTATCTTTACTCCCCTCTGAATTCAATCCACTACTATTTCCTGACATTTTATTAAACGGTTGCACGGCCGTCTCATCTGCCCCATTTACTGTTATTGCCAGCAAATCATTAATACAATATATTGGTATATAAGCAGGTATACTGTCTGGCGATTTTGAGTTGGACTTATTCTGAAAGTAAATTAAACTTTTAGAAGAAATGCAAGAGCTTAACGATAATGTAACAATAAGTATTATAAAATAATGCAACTTTTCAATTGGTAATACTTTCATGCAAAGGATGGTTTTGTATGCTTTAATAAAGGAGTTCCGAGCAACTAATGCTTGAGAGGCGAAGATAATCATTTTTTTGAAATTGACAGAAAAATGCTGTCATTCATGCGCTCCTCTTTTTTTTGAAAACAATATTGAATATTGCCATAAAAAAGAAACGTACATCGGTGGTATGCGGATGTTTTAATTTTTGCTCTAAATATTCTTTTTCCGCTTGTAGAACAGAAGTAACATTGCCATTTCTGTTCAACGCTATATAAGGTGGTATGCATCCCGGTTTTTGGGTCAGTCGAAGTATCTGTAGGTCTTTTGGTATATCTTCGAAATAGCGTTTACTGATAGGTCTTACACCTACCAATTTCATTTCACCTTTTATTACATTGATTAATTGTGGTAATTCATCTATCCAAAATTTCCTGAAAAATTTCCCCCAAGGTGTTACTCTAAAATCGGCTGCAGGTTTGCCTGAATCAGCATAACCATTCATTTTTAAAATATAATCATGCAAATATTCTGCATAAGGATGCATTGTTCTGAATTTATATACTTTTATAATTTGTCCGTTTTTTCCAATTCTCGGCATTCTGTATAAAGGACCATAGCTGGGTTCCATATCAAAGGCCGGTTCTTTTACCTTTTTAGTAACTACATATAAAAGCCCGTTGGAATATACATAATCCTGAATTTCAAAACCGCAACTTACCACTCTGCCAAACCCTTCCGCTTTTGACAAAAGTCGATTTCTCCCTCTAGTAACTATAAAATATATTTTTTTAAATCCCCAAACTTTAGGAAATACGCGCAAAAATATAAATTCAAATAAAAAATAAAACACGTTTATCACAGGTATTTTATTAATGGGTTTTCGTTTTCTTCTTGCTGTAAATGTTTCGAAGCAGTATATAAAAATATCCCCGTTCTTTAATTTTGAATTTACACTTTCAAAAAATTTATTAATGAAACGTATATTATTGATTTTACTTAAATTCAACACCGCATCATACTCACCGATGTGGTTTAGTATATTAAATGTATTGGTGGTAGAAACGACTAATGTCTCTTTCGAATTAACATCGATGAATTTATTAAAAAATTGAAAGGCCTCTAAACCTGATTTATCTATAATTAATTCTTTCATTCTACATCAATCGCTATCGTTTTTTCATAAAGAAATTATTGTTTTACAAAAAAATTCTTTTTTACAACATTCTTTATATTTTGAAAGAAAAATTCTTTGATCCAAAAATACAAATTATCACTCCATCGTTGAGGATGAAAAGTAAACATTATTTGATTAGGTAAAACATGCTGTTTGGAAGCAGTTATAATTTGATCTGTTGAATGAAACTCTAAATTAAAACCGGAATTCACTTTATCTCTAACACTCACTTTGTCGCCATCCCATTTACGACCGGTATCCGTTAGATAAAACACGTGTTTAAAATCCACATCAAAATAAGGTTCGCCGCTTATCCCAAAATCTTTATAATTATATTTCTTCCAAATATCTTTAGAATCATGTTTTGATATTGGACTGCCATGCATGCAAATGGTAGAAATAGGAGCTAAAACCCTAAGTTTATTCAAATTAATTTCAAAGTCTTTTATTGCTTTATCAACATCTCCCTTGCAAGTGGTCAGATTTTCATAATGATAACCAATTTCATGACCCAGTGAATAAATTTTCTTTATTACATTTTCATCCCAGCTTTCTGGTACAGCTCTGAAATAATACACTCCTTTGATACCAAGCAATGATTGTATTTGTGCAAAAGCTAATGAATTATATGGAAGCAAGTCCACATCATGCCTTAAAACAATGGATTTTTGAAGTGGCTGCTGAATAAACTCTTCAAAGGTTTGAAAAGCATATCCCGACGTAATCAAACTATTTAGAAGTTGCTTGTATTTTGATAGAGTAAAGTCCATCCTTCTGTATTGTTATTATATTTCTTTGATATTGTTTAAAATTTGTTGGTTTATAGATTCGTTTTTCTGATAATACAACTTCCTTTTCTCAATCCATTCCTCTTTATTGTTATTATTTGCCAAAAAAGCGGACATTACTTGCAATACATTTTCAAAGGTGGAAACATTGCGCATTAAATTGTATTCGTTTTCTAACAATTTAAAATTCGACATGTCATTTTCTCCAACAAAAGAATTGTATCTAATTGTAGGAGTTCCAAGCAATGCGGCTTCAGTTGCCATCGTTTGGGAATCGCCAATATACATGGTAGCAAAGTGTAATACATGATGGATTTCAGAAGGAGGTATGGAAATTTTATACTCTTTTAATTCCTCCGGTAGTTCTGCTTCTCCAGACACATAAACATTTCCATATTGCTTTAGATGCTCAACCAACAGTACCTTTTCATGTTTTTTAAAACCATAATTATTTATATCGTGATTAGCATTCCACGCGATAAATCGTAGAATAAAAAATGGTTTTGTTAAATCAAATCTAAGTTCTTTGACGACCTTTTCATTCGGGATAAATACTTCCGGATGCAAATAACAGTCTTCAAACAAACCTTGAACTCTTTTATGTTTTAAACCATAATCCAACGCATAACTATTTGGTGTTATTACTCGTGTTGATCGGGGTACTACTAATTTGTTGGTAATCTTAACAATTTCTGAATCAGGAAATATAATTGTTTTTATATTTAAGAACGGGCACAATATTGCGGCATATGGAGAAGCTTTGCTGATTACTACGTTTATTTTTTTTTTCTTAAGCAGCAAATAGTAACTAACCAATAGTCTGGGTAGCAGTGTTAATTTTGAAAAAATTGATTTGCCATGCTTTCCAAACACTTCAAATTTACTTTTTTCGTCTTCTAATATTTTTAATAAAACATCTTTGTCTCTGGCAATAATATGTACTTTATTCGTGCTATCCGACTGTAAAAAATGTATAATACTTTTGAATTGATAATAATGCTTTGGGTGAGACAATTCTATCAGGTAGTTCATTTATTCTTAAAGCTTTTAATTACTTTTGCAGGACTTCCCACTGCTATGCAGTAATCCGGAATATTTTTAGTAACTATTGATCCTGCGCCAATAATAGCACCCTCTCCTATTGTTACACCGGGCATTATGATTGCTCCAATACCAATGTGAGCTCCATCTTTAATAATTACTTTCCCTTCTACAAAAGGACAATTCATGACATACATCCCCTCTTTGTAATTTGTTAAATCTCTTTGATGAGCAAGCAACATTACTCCCGTAGTAATTGCAACTCCATTACCTATTTCAATTAGCTCCGGATTTCTATCATCTATTGAAACTAATCGTGCAATATGAGTTTTTTTACCAATTTTAACCCCCCGCATACGGTGAAGGAAAACCGTAATTTGGTATGGAAATGTTACATAAGCTACAATGTGCAATATTCTATTAAAAACACCTTTTATGACTTCTTTAGGTGTTCTTCTGTAATTTACAATAGACATATCCTTTGAGTAATTTAGATTCCTGTTTTATCTTTTCCACCGGCTAAAACTTCGGAACTGACAATGGACATCGGTTTATAATTATACAACTTTGCAAGTAACCACTTAACATATTTAATATTTTTATAAATCAAATTATAGTAAGAGGGGTAATCTGTATAGTGTTTTTCTTTTGCGATCATCATTTGTTGAAATTCACTTTGAGAAATGTAAAGTTTTTTTATTGTATAGTCTTTTAACTTCTCTAAATTCTCAAAAGAATCAAACGGCTTAGCCAATTCCTCTAGAGCTTCCTTTCTTGTAATAGCATTGCTCAACACTTGTGCTGATAAATTAATTTTTCGTTTATCAATATTAAATTTCAACGGAAGCCAATAGGCTATTGCAAATTTGGTAAATAAATTTTCGTGGTGATGTCCTCCATAGTCCTGCCATCCGTATTCTTCAATCAACAACTTTTTTGCTTCCTGCTTGCTATAATTAAGGTAATAAAAAGGACGAATATCTTTTATTTTTTTTACAAAACCGAAATAAGCCATTTTTAATAATGGTAATGTAGGATAGGTTTTTAATTTAATACCGCTACCAAATGTATTGTGAATATATTTCAACTGTTTATAATCGGCATAGGTCCATTCGGTTGGTTGTTTCCCCTCTGAACGAAAATCATTCCCTCTGATAATAAACTTAACTCCTTCCTGATTTGCTATTTTGTACATCACCGCTTTAATAGCTAAGTCAGTTGGTACATCCACCCAAGGCAATGCTGCTTTCATGTATGATTTCAGCAAATCTTTCATTTCTTCATAATCCACCACATAGGTTTCCAAATCAATATTTAATTGTTTGGTTACTTTATAAATATTTTGTACGGCTATCTCAGAATTAAAACCATTGTCCAAATTTACCGCCAATGGTCGCAATCCATACCGGTGGCAAATATGCAATAAATAAGAACTGTCAACACCTCCACTTACACCAACAATGCAATCGTATCTCTTGTTTTTTCCTGCTTGTTTCATTTGTTCAACAAGGTGTTGCCACTCTTTCTCTCCCTGCACTCCTCTTGGGTAATCCGCCATCATCCGTTCTTGCAAATGACAATAATTAGAAACCCCATTCGCATCAAAGGTAATTTCTGGTATGGATTCATCCCACACTCCTTTTGCACATATCTTCATATACACTCCTGATTTTCAATGCTATTTAATTAAACAATTCTGTCAACTCCTCATACGAAGGGTAATTTACCAAAATTGCTCTACGTTGACCGTGATAAACAAATAAAGAACCTGCAGCAACTGCTGAAGCGAATGACTGATTTACCGCTTTATTAAAATCAGCAGTATTTCCTGCACCTCCTAAGGCTACCACCGGAATAGTTACAGCTTCTGAAATTTTTTTTGTCAGTTCAAAATCATACCCCTGCATTTTCCCTTCGTGTTCTATACTTGTTATTATGATTTCTCCTGCGCCCATCTCAGCTATTTGTCGGGCAAACAATACGGGGTTCATTCCTGTCGCTTTTTGTCCTCCATAAATATATACCTGCTCTTTTCCGAAAAGTTTTTTTTTCACGTCAATGGATACAACAATGGTAGAACTTCCAAATTCATCAGCTGCTTGTTTTATAAACAAAGGATTTTCCGCAGCAAAGGTATTAATAATTACCTTTTCCGCCCCTGCATTTATAATCTCTTTAATTTGCTGAATAGTGCGAATTCCTCCTCCAACAGCGAAAGGCATATTCGCCTCATCTCCCACATTTCTAACAAAATCAAGTGAAATGGTACGGCGCTCCTTACTTGCCAGTATATCCAAAAAAACCAATTCATCTGCTTTTAAGTCGTTAAAAATTTTCACTGCATTTATGGGATCGCCAATATAGCGCGGTTCTTTAAATTGAACAGTTTTCACCAATCCTTTATTTTTTAATAATAACACCGGTATTACTCGAGGTCGGAACATTTTTCTTACAAGCTTAAAAAATTCAACAACAGTTGTTCACCCGCATCGTGACTCTTTTCAGGATGAAATTGCACTCCGTAAATATTTTCTTTTTGAATAGCAGATGTAAACGCATAATCATAAATAGTATTTGTAAGCTTGTCTTTTATGTCATTGCAAATCACATGAAATGAATGAACAAAATAAAAATTTGCTTGAGGGGTAATGTTTTTTAATAAATCATTTTCTTTTCCCTTTATAAGCTGATTCCATCCCATATGAGGCACTTTATATTTAAGGCTGTTGCTTACCTTAAACCTTACAACTTCGGCATCAAACCAGCCAAAACCGGTTTCATTTCCTTCTTCACTTCGTTGGGTCATCAATTGCATTCCCAAACAAATACCGAGTATTGGAGTTTTTTCATGAATTACTTTTTTATTTAATACTTCCCAAATACCAGATTCTTTTAACTTTTTCACTCCATTTGCAAAATGTCCTACTCCCGGCAAAATTAATTTATCTGCCTGTTGTATTAGATTTAAATCAGATGAAATTTCAATATCTATCCCCGCTCTTTTAAAAGCTTTTTGAACAGATCTTAAATTCCCCATTCCATAATCGACCACTACTATCTTTTGTTTTGTTTCCATTACCTTTTATTCAACAATTTGTACTGAAGCACATCTTGATAAACTTTAACTATTTTTTTCGCAATAATTTCATTGTCCAAATATCCAATATTATCTCTCCCCAAGGTTCTGTTATTATGTTTTTTCACTTCCATTATTTTTTTTGCCAAATCGCTTTTATCGTAAGTACACAAATAGTTGCCTTCTGTATTATTCAATACTTCGTTCACATCTCCAACATCTGTTGAAATAATGGGACAATTACAGGCCATTGCTTCTTTTATAAATTGAGGTGAGCCTTCGTTAAAAGAAGTCATTACACAAACATTTGCCGCATTCATTAGCCAAGCAACCTGTTTTCGTGAATAACCCTTTAATTCAATCACTTCAATGGTACTGTCGTTTAATAATTCCAACGCATCTTTTAATAAAGCGTAGTTTTTAACAGGATTAATAAATGAAGAAGAAAATAAAATATAAAACCGATTAGGATTTAGTCCGAATGCGTTTCTACTTTCAAGCTGAGAGATGGGTTTAAAAATTTCAAAATCAACACCACAAGGAACTATATAAGATTTTCTTGCGAACAAAGCTTTACGTTGTAATTTTTTGCCAACAAAAATAGTGGAAAAAGAAAGTAGCTGAACGAAACCTGAAATATAGCGATGTAATGTAAGGTTAATGTCGGAGCCATGAAAGGTAACGATTACCGGTATTTTTCGCTGCAAATTTGCCAGCAAACCTGACAAAGAAAAATGGGCATGAATCACATCTATGGGTTGATTCTTTAAAAGTTGTTTTAGGTATTTCAGGTTTATTAAATATCCGTTTAAACCCTTTCCTTTTATGAAAAAATAATGAAAATGAATTTGCTCATTTGTTTTTTCAATGGCTTTAACCTGATCGGCAATAAAAGCCTGATGGATTTCAAAATTGAAATCCACTGCATTCCCGCTACAAACGATTAAAACATTTATTATCATCATTTACATCATTCCCCTTCCTGCTAATTTAAACCAGTTCCACCCAATTATAACAAAAGCAATAAAAATTAAATAAGGGATATAATACTTGATATATTTTTTATCGCTATTGTTAATACAATAAATACCATAAGCCGTTAGTATTGCTATAAATGGAAGAATGGGTAAATGAAATCGCTCGGACAATACAAATGCGCTAAAAGTAAGTATGCCCAAATACGATGCAACAAATGCCAATATCAAAGAATATCTTCGCCATAAACGCCTTTTTATAATCAAAAAAACAGCTGTGATAGCAAAAAAAGCATAAATACTATGCGTAAATACAGCCCCGCTAATCATCATTTGATTTTCCTGCCCTGTATCCACCAATGTAGGAAATGGGGCAGAAAGAATTAAAGGTGCAAAAACAAGTTTAGTACCATATTTAGCTAATTTGTTTCCTCCTTCTCTTTTTGAAAAATGTTTTAATTGTGCATCTTGATTACCACTTGCCCCTTTCATATATATATTAACATCATCCATTAATGAAGAAGTATAGATGTATCCTGCCATCAAAACGAATAAAAAAAACAGCAGGGATTTCCTTGAATTGCCTGTCACTCTTTCGGACTGAACAAGTGTGCTAAAAACGAAAGAAAACAAAACAGCCGCAGCCAAAACTGTTCGAAACATAAACAAAGAGAATATGGCAAGCGATGTCATCACAATAAGATTCGCACTAGGTTTTGATGTTTTCATTAATTGATCAGCGTAATTGATGGCGGCAATTACAAAAAAAACCATCACTGTTTCTTTTAAATGCAAGCCTGCATAATAAATTAAATTAGGAGATAACATCATAATAATAGCTGCTAATTTTGCTATGGCCTCATTAAAATTGCGCTTTGTAAAATCATAAATTAAAACACAGGACCATGCACCCAAAAGCCCATTAACAAAACGAGCCATTAATATGGATTTAAAAACAAAAGAATATACAATGCCTAAATATATAGGAAAGCCACGATCTGAAAGTCCTATATCACGTGCCAAACTGTTTTCATAAAAACTGAAATCTAAATTAGATAATCCATCAGATACCTCACTTGCTATATCATCGTAAAAATGTGCATCTGCTGCATCAAACTCAAAGGGTTCTCCATTCAGTTCTTCAAATAAAAAATACATGAGCGTTACGATAACCACCCGAATGGCAAATGCAGTAAGAAACACTTTTTTTCTAAAAATTTTATCAGAATAATTCGCCCAGTCTTTTGAAAACGTATGAAGAAAATAAAAAAATAAAAAGATGGTAAGTGAGGATGTAAAAAACCATATCAACGGCATAACATAGTTTATACTTGCTATTGTTACAATTAACAATACTAATACATACATAACTATGGCTTTTGTATAAAAATATTTTGGGAAATAGTAAATCATTTTGAGAGAGGGAAATATAAAATCCTATTGTAATTTATTATTTTATTAATAGACTCAAATATGCCCTGTTCAAATTCAATAAATGTTGTTGAATACTGAATTTTGTTTTTATAGCACTTGCATTTTGTTTTGCACATCGCTTATATTTTTCCGGATTATTCATGTAGTTTTCAAAGGATAAATATAAATCTTCAGCATTTTTTGTTTGATATATTTCCGCAAAATTGCCGTTTTGGGTAACCTCAAGCATTACCTCCCAGTCGTTCACAAAAACTGGAATTCCCGATGCTATTGCTTCTATTACTGCAATACCAAAAGTATCATGATTGGTAGAATATATAAATGCATCCAATTGTTTTAATAATTCAGGAACATCACTTCTAGAACCGATAAAGTGCACTTTATTGATTAAATCATGTTCTTTACAAAAGGAAACGCATTCTTCATACCAGCAAGGTTCTAATTCATTTTTTGCTCCAATAAATAAAAAGTGGAAATCAATATGCTTTATATTTAATATGTTTAAGAATTTACAAATAGTTAACTGATCTCTAACTGGAACAAAATTACCTACAGAACCTAATAAATATTTTGGGGAAGACAATTTTAATTCTTTTATAATTGAAACACCCTGCTCTGCTTTTAGTTTATTGAATGCAACACCATTGTATACAACTTGTTGACCTGAATCATCTTCTAGTTTATATTTTTTAAGGTAATATTTTTTTTGATGTTCACTAACATATATATTTAAATCCGTTAACCCAATTATCAGCTTGTTAATGATGTTTGTCAGCTTGCCGGCATTAAAATCATACCCATGAAAAGTTAAAACCAATTTAATATTCAACCCCAACTTAGCAATAAAGCCATATAAACCGTCCAGCGGTTGTTGAGCGTGAATAATATTAATTTTATTGTTTTTTAATATTTTACGGAGCTTAAAAAAATAACGAATATCAAAAATATTATTGGGTTTTACTAAAAACATCGGAATTCCAGAATTAAGAAAAGCCGTTTGCAACAAACCATTGTTTCTATATACTCCTGTCATTTCAAAATTCGCATCTTTATAATTATTAAAACAATCCAATAACAAAGTTTCTGTGCCTCCTCTATTCAAAGAACCCAATAAAAATAAAACCTTTCCCTGTTTTTCGCTTTCGGTCATTTTAACTAATCTCTAATTTTTGACTCCTTTTTGAAAAAGTCCCTCCTTTTTGAAAAAAAACTAGAATAGTTTAATGATGCCAAATATAAAAAGGGTTGCTTCCTAAAATCTACTTTTTAATGTATCATTTTCTCTTCATTGTTGAACACCATTTACAAAAATGCATTTCAGCATAATTTATTCAGCATAAAATATTAGGTTATTTTTTTTAAAATGCTATCTGTTACTCTAAGTATAAATCCTTTTTTGTTCTCTGTTTTTTTTAAATAAAAGTGCAGCAATTTATATAACCAACTTCTATTATCTGTTAAGTGATATTTAGTAATAAAATCTTTATCCCATATATCTAATTTCGCAAGTTCCTTAGGAACTTTGGTTTCTAACTTTTTTAGTAAATAGTCATCAAACCAAAAAACACCCGAAGTCAAATCTATTTCATCAAATAAATAAAATTCAAACTTGTTTTTTTCATAAAAATAGGTTTTAGGAAGCAAGTGCAACTCTACTCCTTCTATATAGTTATTTTTATAATTTCTATTTTGAGCAACAGTGCTTAGTTGATTTAATTCCCAATCTGTAAATTTATAAAATCTCAATTTTGCCATTACCCTTTGTGGGTATAAATAGGCCAAATGCAATACATGAAAGTCGTTTACATAAAACATCTGTTTTTCATCAATTGGATAAGGAATACGCATACTGTGCATCTTTTTTGCGTAATTACCATGTGGTTCAATCCCATCGTCATGAAACATCCAAGGAAAATGCGATTTCGATTCCCAATATTCTTTTTGATTGGGATGTACGTTTGCCCATTTAAACCAAAAAACATCTCCCGGCTTAGAATCTAAAATGGCCTTCCAATCATTGGTATCCCAAAAATTAGCCGACAATATTTCATCTGCATCAAAACCAAATAGTATCTTGTCTCCTACAATTTCTCTTGCTTTTTCAATAAGTAGCTTTTGTCTTTCTGGTTCATTAAATTCCTTTGATGAATTCTCTATTAATATTACTTTCGGATAACTTAAAGCAATTTCCCTGCTGCCATCACTTGATTGTTGGTCAGCAATTATAATGTAATCAGCCCAAACACTCGTCGCTTTTAAAAATGCATGCAACACCCATGCTTCATTACGAACCGGTGTTAAACATATTAACAAAGGGGTACTCATAATACTATACGTTTTATTTTTGTTTATATAATCTTAAAATTTTTCCTGCAAAATCTTTATACGAAATATATAAAGATGGATGTATTAATAATAAAACAGATTTTGAAAACCGATTAAAACCAGTGCTGGTAGAGAGTAATAACGTTTTGTCAATGTTTGTTTTACCATTTAACTTATATGCATTTATAATTGAAGAAATATAAAGTCCGTTCACATAAGTATAAATGGCTTTTGTATCATACATGCTATTTTTGCTTTTACAAAAATGCCAAATTTCAAAAGCACATTTTATCCCTGAATCAATTCTAATTGCTTTTTTTTCTATGGAAGTCATTTGTGAATTCGGCCTTACATTATAACAATAAAGCGGATAAGGATAGACAATTGTTTTTTTTGCAAAATAAAAAAATTGCACAACGAATAATCGATCTTCTGAAGCAATTAAACTAGGGTCGAAACGTAGTTTGTTTTCTATTATAATTTTTCTATTATAACATTGCGAAAATGCAGAACCAAATACAATTATTTTAGATTTATTACAATGTTCCGATAAACATTCCCAACCGATTTTATACTCGCATTCTTTATATGATTCACTCCCTTCCCATCCGGAAGTTCTGCATCCCCCGGGAAAGTAGATACAATCAGTATTTGAATTGATAATTACATTATTTAATTCTGACAAAACCTGATGATGGTAATAAAAATCATCACTATCATAAAAAGTATATAATCCCCCTTGGCAATCTCTATTCCACTATTGCGGGCATTGCTTAAACCTTCATTATTGGTTTTATTAATAATTATGATATTGGAGTGGACTTTTGCATATTCCTGTAGAATGGAGAGGCTGTCGTCAGAAGAAGCATCGTTAATGCAAATAACTTCGAAGTTTGTATATTCTTGAAACAAAACTGATTCGAGGCATTTTCTTAAATATTCCTGAACATTATATACAGGTATGACGAATGAGAAAAAGGTATTCATTTATTAAGCTGTTACGGGTGTTTTTTATTTGTTTTCCTCAACATATTATATGCTTTTTCTAATTTAAAAATTACCCTTTCAATAAACCATACATACGTTTTAATTAGTTTATAGTTGTTTAATCGATTATTTTGTTCAATTATAAACCAGTACTTATCATAATCCGCCAAAATATTCTTTGGTATCAACTCTTCTAATACTTGTCTTCGTTCACTTTTATCCAATGTCGTATTTACGGTACTTATCCCATTCATATCAAATAACGTAACATCTATATCTCTATAAAAAACAGCTTCGTTATTTAAACCCACAACAATTAAATACCATTTCATGTCGGAGGCTATTTTTAAGGATTCATCGTAAAAGCCATATTTATCAAACAAATTGCGTTTAATAAATGCCGGAGAATGATTTAGCGTGCCTCTATAAAAAGCGAACATTGAAATTTCCTTAACAGCGCATCCTGTGTTTTTATATATCTTTCCATTAGCCAACGACTTCAACATATTACCTATTACAATGGCCGCATCAGGCATATCAAAAAGCATTTTTTCAATTACCTTGTTATCTACTAAAACATCTCCTGAATTTAAAAACTGACAATACTCTCCTTGTGCCTGCCGTATGCCTTTGTTCATGGCATTGTAAATACCTGTATCCGGTTCGGTTATCCAATAGAAAATTCTATCTTCATATTGTTTAATGACGGCTACGCTATTGTCGGTAGATGCACCATCAATAACAATGTACTCAAAATCTGTTGAGGTTTGATGGATTACACTTTCAATGGTCTTTTTTAAACCTGTTGAATTATTATAATTTATAGTTATGATTGTGAGTTTCATTTATAAATAGATAGTCTCCATTTACTTTAACTTACAGGTTGGAGTGCCATTGTTATTCAATAAAATAAATATCAAAAATCTTTCCGAATTTTTGTCCGTTTGTAAAGCATTTTTATAATCGAATCCAAGTTTTGGGTACAACATCATCTTTTGAAAAGAATTTCCACCATAATTTAGGAGCTATTACTATCTTATTCTGGTTAGAATTAAGCCATGCACCCCACCAACTAAATGAACTGTTAGCAATAATATTATGCTTGCATTGGCTCATTAAATACATATCCTGCCATGAATTTTTTCCAAAATTAACATTTACATATACTGCATCTTCAATTGTAAAATTTTCATTCACCCATTCTTTATCATCAGTAAAAATATAAAAAAAAGGGTGTTCTATATGATCTTGTATATATCGGATTGCCTTCATATAGTATTCATTTGTACAAACACCTGAAAAACCACTACTATATTTAGGACTAAGATAATCTCCTCTTCGAATATGTATAGATACGCTATTCTTAGATTTTATGGATGAACATATTTCCATTGTTTTATCGGATACCAATTTTTCATTAAAAATAAATGACTTTCTTACCTCATTAAAAGCCGATTCAAAATACAATTCACTTTGCCATGTTCCTGAAAATAATTCATTTTTATGTTTAAAATCAAATACATTTGGATAGAATATAAAATTTTCTGGAACTTCAATTGTATAAATACCAATTAATTGATACAAATAGGGTCTCCATTTCTTAGGAAATAGTCTTAAGAACTGGTTATGCAAATTGAGAAAAAAAAACTGGAATTTCATACTCCTACTATCATATAACTCAATCGCGAATAATTTTTCCAGCTCATATCCTTGATGCCCATATGAATTTTGTTTTCGAGGAATAAATAAAAATGCTTTTTGCCCCTTCGCTCTTAAATTGAGACAAAAGGCGTAAATAAACATTTGATTACCTAGCCCCCCCGTTAATTTTATCAGTTTCATATTAATTCTAATTTATTCTTAATATCCGGCTTTATATTCTCTTTCGTTTAAAAAAGCAAAATAATTGTGGACTACCATTAATAATCAAAATATCCCTCCACTGTTTTTTTGTAAATCTATATCCTTTAAGAGGCCAATATGATTTTTTTAAAATGTCAATTACTTCCGTTTTTTTGTTTGGAAGTTCATTTTCAACCAACGAAAGTAAACTAATAAAGGTGAGGGAAATCAAGCCTTGACACCAATTGCTTACTTTAGTATCATTGGCATTAACGGATAATTGTTTAAGTGTGTCCAGTATAAATAACTTATCTCTTAAGGTTTTGTTTTTTTTCCATTCATCTGCTCCCTTTGTAATGGAACCACTCCGTTGAAGATAAAAATAAATTACCTCTTCAACAGAACTCACCCGATGGGATAAAAGTAATACCCTTGGTAACCATTCTACATCCTCGTAATAAATATCCGAATTAAAATACAGTTGATTCATTTTTATTAATTCGCTTTTAAACACGAATACCCAAACATAACAAGCCCAACCAAGGTTATTTGCTAAAAATGTTTTACCATCAACTACAGATTCACTGTAAATCGTACTGTAATTTGAACTCGTTTTTTTATGGATAATTTCACCCTTTTCTGATACAGCCTCGTAATTGAACCTCAAAACGTCTAAGTTTTGTGATTCGAATAATCCTAGTAAAATACTTAAAGACCTTTGTTTTAAATAATCATCTGAATCTACAAATATGATAGCATCCCCAACAGAAATCGCTATACCTGCATTTCTGGCACTACCAAGTCCTTGATTTTTCTGAGAGATCAGTTTTACTTGAGGGTAGTTTTCAACGTAGTATTTACATATTTTTAAACTCCCGTCTGTTGAACCGTCATTAACCAAAATAATTTCGTATTCATTGCCTGGAATATCCTGATGCAATAAGCTTTCAACGCACTTTGAAAGATAATTTTCAACATTAAATACAGGAACTATTATACTCAATCTCATTTTATTACTCCTTCAATTATTATCCTTTTCAAATACAGTTCTGATGTATTCCTCTGCCGAGAGTTCATACCGTTTCAAGCAGTAAAGTATGATAGATTTGCTTCATTGCAGCAACTTCTTTGGATTAATCACACCAATTTCCTCAAAAGGAATTCGTTTAAAATCGGGTAAATTATATGCTGGAGAATTGTCCTGCATATTAAACTTGAGACTATCTATATTTTCAAGGAGAGGATCAAAATCTATTAAATTATTTTCTATTGTGTAAAAATTAAATGGACCGTGCTTCTTTGCTCTACTTGTACGGGTATCTTTCAACCATTTTTCGTCACTGTTTTTCCAAATCACATTGTTGTTAAATACGCATCCCTGAGGATTCCAATCACTATTATATTGAATGCCTAAATTATAATTAAAATATTTTTTTAATCCTATTTCTATTTTTTCAAGTTCTATCATTTCATATAATTGAGTTCTCCACTCAGACATTTTCGCTAATTTCGGAAACGAATCACTCCAAGGAGGATTCTTATAGTTGAGTTCTTCCAATTTTTTATACATTTCCTTATTATGGTGTTGTAGATTAGCCCTCCTATCTGCTGCATGCGCCCAACGGCATTTAACAAAAATATTGTTTTCAATTTTATTATCTCTCCCGCCTCCATTTATAACTCCAGCACATCCAATGTTATAAAATATATTGCCATAAACGTTTATTCCGCTGGCACAATCGTCAAGATATACGGCATTTAGACCTTTATTTCTGATAACGTATTTACTGCCTCTTAAATTATAAATAAAATTATACCGAATTGTATTTCCATGTAAAGCCCAATCTCTGCCACAATAAATGGCACCTGCATCATCCACTTCATAACATACATCGTGAATTTTATTTTTTTCGATGAGGTGATAATTGCCTTGAAAAAAAATAGCAGTATGTGGTAATTTATATATTTCACAATTCCTGACGGTATTTCCTACTCCATTTAAACTAACACCACAAGAAGTATATGTGTAGTTTATTCTGCCCAAATCATGAATAATACAATTCTCAACACTATTATTGCCACGGGTTAATGTCTTCCTATCTCCTCCTGTAATGCTGATGCCATAAGAACCAGCATTAACTATCTCCAAATTACTTAATATACATTTTG
Source organism: uncultured Bacteroidota bacterium (assembly GCA_963727705.1). Classification (GTDB taxonomy): domain Bacteria; phylum Bacteroidota; class Bacteroidia; order 2-12-FULL-35-15; family 2-12-FULL-35-15; genus 2-12-FULL-35-15. The sequence goes on along the minus strand of CAVSHK010000039.1, from coordinate 197,867 downwards.
TTCCATCTACTGAAATGGCGTGTGTTCCTGTATTTTTAATTTTACAATTATCAATCTCAATATGATCTGATTTATTAATATTTATACCGGATGCACGGGTATCGGAAAGTGTAATGTTTTGTATACGAATATACGCTGCACTATCAATTTTTATGAGAGGTTGGGCATCATTTCCAAATATTGATACGGAGATTTTCCTGTAATTATCTGAAGATGCGGTGGGAGGTATAAAATAAAGCCAACCACTCCTTTTATCCAAATAATATTCGCCGGCAGTATCCAATTCTGACAATACATTATAAATGTACCATTGGTAATATCTATTTCCCTTTCTTAATCTATGGGATTTCACTTCAGAAAATCCGCCGAGATGTATCTTATTATTCTTTACCTCTATATCTTTTATAGGAAAATTATAATCGGCCCAACCATAATTCCAAAAGCCCTTAGCCCACATATCCCTTTCTCCTTCCCATCGTTTCATTCTATCATTATTCAATTGAAAGGTTACAGAATCTATCACCTCATCTATTCCGGCATAAGACTCATTATTGGGCCAGCGAGCCAATTGCATTGCAGTATCGTTAATAAACAACTCCAGTGATGTTGGATTAGATTGATAAAAACCTCCAAGATGAAGGTTGCCATAATCGGTAATACCTAACTGTTTTAAATTAATCATTCTTATTTTAGCTTTGGCATCTGCATCTAACCTGTTATACCCGCTTAACTTGTCCGATGCTTTAACAATGGAATACACCGGAAGAACTTTACCTCCAAACAAAACAACACTTTTGCCTTCTACTCCTTTGTAGGTTATTGGATAATCTTCCGTCCCACTATCTTCTGCATTCAAAACGAATGTACTGGCAACCGGATAAACACCTTCTAGCAAAACAACGGAGTATTCCTTTTTTTTATTAGTGGAATTGCGCTTTATGAGTCGTACAATATTTCGTGCTGTTTCTAAGCTGCGAACAGGGTGTTCAAGGTCACCGACACCATTATCGTCCCCATCAGGTGAAACATAAACTTCAACTTGATATTTATTTTTAAATATAACCCGATATTTAGCAAGTGCCGTTGAATCATCACCCAAATAATTAGAATTATAATATGTCTTTGGAGAATTCTTAATTCCCCAATCTTTCATAAGGAAAAATAATACAATGATGAAAAAGGTGAAAAAAGTAGCGTGAATCGAATTATCTTAAACATTTAAATAAATCGGGTATATAATTAGAAACAAACTTCCATTTTATAAATTAATATAACATTATGAGTTTGAAGAGAGGCGTTTATTTTATTGCCTTTTCCAAACCTTCTTTATCCAAAACAAAAAAAGATTAAGAGTAGTTGCAACAATTACAACTACAAAAAGACCTCTTAATGGTGGTAACAAATTAAACCAAACCACATAGCCTAAAATAATCAAAGATAACATGTTTAATACATAGTCAACAGGGTCTTGTAAAAAGGTACGCTTCCTAAAAAACACCCGTTTCAAAATACTTAGTATAATGAGATAGCAAAGCAAGTAAAAAACAAGGTTAGCAATCCTTATCCATTTTAAAAATGATTCTGTTTGAATTGTTCCATAAAGTTTCAACCATTTATACAATAAACTACTTTTTAAATTAGCGAGTATTCTGCTTTCTGAAACAATTTCTCCTGAGTTATAAATTTGTTTGAAGGTTGTAGGTTTAGCGTATTCCAATTTATTAATAGTTGAAAGTAATCCATCCAAGTTGACTATTGTAAATTGTTCATCAAAATTGTATCTGTGAAACATCACTACCACGATACATTCTCTGTTCTTGTTTTTATTCAACACCTCCAATAAAGGGTTAAATTCTTCCAATGTGCAAGGCAAATAACTAATCATTGGATTTACTATAGATTGGTTTGTTGTTAAAGCAGATGAAATGGTGTTCAACCCAAGTTTCTCCATCACAGCGAGTGTGCTTTCATCATAGGCATTCCAAGGTGGAATAAAAGTGGAAACAAGTGGTTGATGAAATATCGAATCGAGTATATTTTTTCCCTTGTCCATTCTGCGGTATTGCTCCTCACACTTTAATCCTCCAAACTCCCCGTTAATAATGCGGCTATGATTAAGACCATGTAATGCTATTTCAATCGACTTATTCTGAACACCTCTTTTTAAAACCGATAAATAGTTATAATTATTATCTAATATTACTTGTTCATTTTTATCACAAGGTATTACTCCCAGTACCAATGGTATATTATATTTTTGGAACGTGTTAACAATGGATTCATTTAATGAATCTTGCCTTAAAATAAAATCATCATAACGAAAAACTACTTTAATCTGTTGCGAGAAAGAAAACTGACTAACTAAAAACAGCATGATGAGCGTCGATAATTTCTTCATATCATAATACCATGAATCTCCTCTATGAATAAAAATCATGTTCATTCTAACTATTCATTAATAAATTTTTCAATTTCAAAAAAGTTTCTTTCTATTTTTTGTAAATCTGCTTCGGAAGAATTCCACCATTGCCTTTTTAACAGTTGTTCAATTATTTCATTACTAAATCTATAGTTAATCACTTTTGCAGGAACACCTGCTGATATTGCATAAGGCGGAACGTCTTTTGTTACAACGGCACCAGCTCCAATGATGGCTCCATCAGCGATGTTAACGCCGTCTAATAATGTAACATTGGCTCCAATATAAACATCGTTTCCAATGATGATTGGTTTTGTTTCTTCAAAAATATTTTTTTCTGTCAGGCTAAAACCATTTTGCTTTAATGTAGAGTAAAACATGGGGGAAGTACTAATTCCATTGGTTGGGTGAAGCCCTAAGCCTGAATTAAAATTAGGTCCGATTGAACAAAACTTGCCAACAGTTGTGTTAGTAAGATTTGAATTTTTAGACAGGTATGAATAATCTCCTATTTTTACATTATTCAAGTAATATGGAGCATAGAGTTTTGCTTTGGCTGAAATATCACACTTATATTTTTGAGACTTAACCAATGAAAAGCCCACCTCTTTATTTTTTAATATAATAGGTTCCGATAAAAAATAAGCCAACAGCTTTTGTATTTTATTTTTAAACTTCATCATATAAACCGCTTAAACAATGGTTTTAAAAATTCAGGAGTAAGGCGAATTAAAAAGCTCTTGATGTAATAATACTTACCTTGATAAAAACGAATCACTATTTTTTTTGCCTTTCCTGAAACCTTCAATACTATTGGTTTTACGTGAATTTCTTCCGCTAAAACGTCCACATCAAATTTAGTTGTAACAGCGCAATGAGAACCGGAATTATCAAACCCAATGTTGTTTGTCAACGAATGCTTAGGATACAAGGTCAATCCATTTTTTAAAATCATAGTTGCGTGCCACTTAATAAACCAGGTTTTTAACTCGCCATCCACATTAGACTTTAATTGCTTTTGCAAAAGTTTTCCTCCAAACTTATTGAATTTCCCCCAAAGTTTATTGCTTTCAAAATAATCATAAAATCCAATTGCATCGTCGTTGAAAGACTGCCATGCCCGTTGCCAAGTTGCCCATCCGCCACCGGGATAGGGGACTTCAAAGAAAAATGTTTCCGGCAATTTCTTCTGATGCGGATACATATAGGCAGAAATGTGCATTACTTTTTCTTCATTGTGATAACAGCTCAACGCATCATTCATGTATTTTAAAAATCCTTTTGATGTGATAATGTCATCTTCAAGCACAATAATCTTCCCGTGTTTATTTACCACATCCGTAACCGCTGAAATAATTGATTTTGCTAAACCTTTATTCTCTTTCGATTCGATAATATAAACTTCCTTGCACCATTTTTTTTTTTAATTACGTCACGCACCTCAGCTATTTGTGCCATCAAATTATCATCTGATGCGTCTTTTGAACCATCAGAAAAAATATACAATATGGAATCTTTCGCCAAGTCATTTTTCATTAATGCGCTTAACGTTTGTTCCGTATGCCAAGGTCTATTATAAGTAAAAAGAACTATTGGTGCTAAATCGCTCATCTTTTATTTATCTCGCTTTTTTATTTTAGAAATAAACCTTGCTATTTTATAAATTGACTGTATAAAAAAATTCAATATGAGTTTATCTTTTGCCCAAAAATAAACCTTCATTTCTGTTAGTGTTGAGGTATAATTTATATAGTCAGGAACAAACTTGGACAAAACCGTTTCATTATAAATCTGCTCCATTTCTTCCTGTTGCCTTTTTCTATTATTTGATAAAGCGGACACACCACTCAAATTATAATCTGTTAATATCACATCTATTATAGTTGTTGTACATTTATGCAAAATGATTGTTCTTACAAAAAATTCCCAATCGGACTTTAACCTTAAGTCTTCTCTGTAATTTCCGAATTTTTTAAAAAGAGCAGATTTAATAAAGGTGGATTGATGAGCTAAAGTAGTATTAAAAAAGTTTTTAAATGTGAAATTGTGAGGTGGATTAGTAACAAACGCTACCTTTCCATTATTAGAAACAGCACATTTTGCACAAATAAAATCTTCCGTATATGTGCAATTAGCAAAAGTTTTTTCTAAAACTGAACTTGAAAACAAAAAATCACCCGAATTTAAAAACAAGATATATTCACCTGATGCTATTTTAATACCCTTATTCATCGCGTTAAAAATACCGGTATCAGGTTCGCTTATCCATTTCGTCAACCGTTTATTGTCAATAGCAAATTGATCAATAAGTTCTTTACTTCCATCTATGCTTCCTCCATCAACGATGATATACTCAAATTCCTGCCAAGTTTGAAAAAGAATGCTGTTAATCGTTTTATCCAATCCGGCGGCATTATTCAAATTTACAGTTATGATGGATAGTTTCATGTTTTACGATGCTTAGAGATAAACAATTCAACATCAAAAAATAACTCCTCAACATCTTGCAATTTTTCTTCTGAAAAGTTCCACCATTCTACTTTCATCAGCTCATCTATTTGTTTCTCCGAAAAACGATAACTTTTAATTTGTATAGGCGAACCAACTGCTATGGCATAGGGTGGTATATCTTTGCTAACAACCGCTCCTGCTCCTATCACGGCTCCATCACCAATCTTCACGCCATCTATAATAGTAACATTTGCACCAATAAACACATCGTTTCCTATGGTTGTTGTCCTATATTCTTCCACCTTGTTTACAACTGATAAACTCATTCCATTGGGTTTATTGCTTGCAGAATAAAACATGGGAGCTGTACTAATTCCATTTGTGGGATGAATACCCCAACCACACAATAAATTAGGTCCAATGGAACAAAACTTGCCAATGGTTGTATGGGATATAATTGAATTATCACTAATGTAAGTGTAGTCACCAATGTCAGCATTCATAATTACAGAAACAGGATTTATTTTTACATGAACCCCAATACTTACATTTTTTCTATATGAACGTAATTTTGTAAAATCATATTCAGGACTTTTCAACCATCCTAATTCCGGAAAAATCTTGATTAGTAGTTTTTGTAAAATCTTACGCACATTTAATTTTTTAGTGTGTTTATTTGCTTCTTAATAACCCTTTTAATTTTTTTAAAGACCGGGACTTGTTCTACAACTCCATAATTTAATTCTTGTAAAAAAACATCATATCGAAAATTCCTTTTTAATTCTGTTGGATGAACTAAAGGAGAAATCATTGCTTCCGTTCTTATATTCATCTTAGGATTATCTTCATTTACGGTATGTGTTGCCTGATTGCCAACACCTATATTTGTTACTAAATTTACCGATGGAACAACAGCTAATTGTTTTCTCTTAAAACATTGAAAGAAGAACTGATAATCCCATATATCATCAGGAACTTCTCTTGAAAACGTATCAAATAATTTTTCCCATGCTAAAACATATTTTTTTTCTTTAAAAAGGTGTGCAAGCATTTTTTTTTGTTTTATATTTTTCCACTCTGAAATAGAATAATCATAATTTTCCCAATTTCTCTTCCAAGTAGCCCACCCCCATGTATATGGAAATACAGAATAAAAATAGCTGTCTGAAGTTGAATAAATTTTTGACGTATCAAAATTACAACCTGAAATAATTGATATATGGCTATTATCTTTGTAATAGTCTAACATCTGCTCACAAAACAAAAAGAAATCTTGATGAGGCATGCAATCATCCTCTAGAATAATCCCTTGCTCTTCCTGTTCAAAAAACCAAGATATAGCTGTTGACGGAGCTTTTCCACATCCTAAATTTTTTTCATGAAACAACGTTTTTACTTCACATTTCCAATCAATATTGTTCAACACCCATTCTCTGACAAACCTACATACTTCCTCTTCTCCCTTTTTATCAGCTCGGTAACCATCCGCTGAAATGTATAAAACAGCAGGTTGATATTTCTTTATTTCAGCAAATACTTTTTGTGCTGTACCAAGACGGTTAAATAGTATAAAAAGTATTGGTTGTTTCATTAGTAAAAAATGTATGATTACTTATTTAAATGTGGGTTTCTAGGTAAATCTATTATTGAAAAGCCTTGTTTTTGAAAAGATCGTCTTGTTTCCTCATCCATTTTTTGTTTAAACAATCCTAGCACTATCAGGCTAGGCATTTCCCAACCTTTACGGCATTTGTCATCCTGTTCCTCAATTGTATCTACAAGTTTTTTAAAAATGGAAGATTTAGAAACATCTGCAGGTTCAAACTCGCACCCCTTAATATAATCGGTGTTCATTTCTTTATAAACCATTTGTGGGTAATCTAACCCTTGCATTACCTTTCGGGCTTCTCTTTTGGAAATAGAATATACATAGTTACCGGATTCTTCATACCCTTTCTTCTGAAAAAAAACCGGTTTTCTATAATGTGTTGGTCGCTCCTTTCTGATTTTCAATTTCGACAAAAGAATCTCAAACTTAAACCTTAAATAATCTTTCATCGGTACTGACTGAGCCATAGGTTCATCATTGGGTTCTACCAAAAAAACAGCTTTTGATGCTACTCGCAACATTTCGTATAACGCAATATATGGTCTAGGAAAATGATGGTAAGATTCCTTACAAAACACATAATCAAATGAATTATCCTTGAAGCTCAATTTTTCAGCATTTTCAACACTATAATTCTCAATAAATCCTCTTTCTTTTGATTCTTTCAATAAGGTTTCGCACAAATCCGTCGGCAACACCTGCCTGATGCCTCTTTTTTTCATACGAATTGAATCAAGCCCCCATCTCCCATCACCTACCGTTAGCCATGAACTATTTTTATCCGAAATACAATCAACCGCTTCATACATCCTATTATGCAACCAAAAATCGGCGGTCGTTTCATCAAACCATGTTTCGGCTAACTTGATATGCTCCTCAGATTTATCACTGAATATTTGTGATTGTTTTAAATAACTCTGTTCTTTTGATTCAGCCATTTTATTTGTAATTTATGTAGCTCGCCAATTCCAAGCTCCTGTTTTAAATCCCTTCTTAATTGCCCGTATGCCATCAATCGTTTTCATTTTTGTAAAAATATATGGAAATAATGATATTGCAGCAATTTTATTTTCAGCCCACAAAAAACCCCACCATGAAGATAACCAACGTATAGCTATTTTTTCTTTTGCAACAGGAAGCATTATTTTATAAGCATCACAGCAAGCTTTTGAATAAGAATAAAAAACTCTCCAATGGGTGTTTCTGGTTAAAGATCCTGAACGATCAACTACACAATACAATCGCTCTTCAACTATTAATAATTCCTTAAGATGAACTCCAATTTGTATTGAAAACAGGATATCGTCGCCTCCGGTAATTTCTTGATAGTTAATTTTATTTTTCTCTAAAAAGTCTCGCTTTATGAATTTCCCCCAGGGGCAGGGAACTCCATAAACAATTGTGTCAGCGTTTCCGGTTTTTAATGCAGTATTAATAGCATCATTAATTAAAGGATAATCCAGAACAAGTCCGTTTTCATTTTTCCTGACGCACTTAAAGAAAATTACGTCTTTAGTTGATTGTTGATATTTGTCTATTAAAGTAGAAAAAGAATCTAGAAAATAATCGTCCGCATCAGCAAAAATTATCCATTTCCCTTTTGCTTTTGATAAACCCACATTTCTTGCATAACCGGGGCCTTTCCCATTTTTTCCATTTGAAAAAACAATTTCTACATTATTCCTTCCACTACCTGGAAAATTATTGAAATCAACAACGGAAGTGTCGCTATTATCATCCACAATTATAATTTGCAAATCATCCCGAACAGGAATACTATCTATACAACGCTGCAATAGTTCAGGGATGTTTTTATGCGGAACTATGATTGAGCAGTTGTACATATTTCAATTTCAACGTTTCCTATCCTCGCAGCTATTTCTCCAAAAGAGCTCTCCAATATGATCCAATAATTTTTTGCGTTTTTGATAAAGCAAACATTTCACATGCAGCTTGAATTATTCCTTCTTCTGAATTCCTATAAATAGTCCCTTCAGGCATTTTTACTTTATTTATCCAAAATTCCTTTTGAAAAAATCTTTTTGTTTCTTCATCGTCAGAACACACATAAAAATTAACATCATTATTTTTATTTATTTCTTCCTTCATTTTTTGTTCAAACAATTCAATAGGACTATTTTTTATTGACCATACGTTATCAGTTCTCCGAATATGTACGCCAATAGTGTTGTTATTGATTTTAGAAAGCTCTCTTTTCAATTTTATATCGTTTTTCAATTGAAAAATTTCACTGTGAAATTTTTCTCGAGGATAAAAAGCTTCCCATGTTCGAATAAAACAAAACAAGTACCAATGGGCTTCATTTATTTTTTTTTTATCTAAACAGCTATGTTCATCAAGAAACAATAGTATATGAAATGACTCTAGTATTTTCAAACAAAAATTTACAAAAAAATGCTTGTTATCATATCGCTTCAAAAAATATTTCAAATATAAAGGTAATGCTTTGTCAGCAACAAAATCAACTCTATTAAATAGTGTATTGAAATCACAATTCAATCCAGCATCTTTAATCCACCAAACAGTAAGCTTATTAGTTGAACCTGCTAAATTTAAAGCAGAATCAATAGCACGCATTCTATTGGCTAAGCCGCCTATTGGATAAAGAATTAAATACATAATTATATTTCTCCTTTTAACTTACGAAAAAACCATGTTTGTCGAACGCTTTGAAATACTTTTGTCTTTTTAATAGCAGCCCTTGCTTCTCTTCTGATTATAGAGTAATATTTTTTAACATAAGAAAATCGCTTAAACTCAACAGCCATTTTTAGCAAGTAAACAGGCTGCTGGACCTCTGCACAATCTGACAAATATTTTAAGATTATTTCTCTTCTTTGAGAATATAGAGGGAAGTCTTTAAAGAAATTTATTGTCTCTAATTGGGCATAAAAATTACGAATAGAACCCTTTCCACCACTACCTGACCTTATGCGATATATTACAAGGAATTCATCAACCCAATTCAATGAATATTTAGAAGCTATCCTTAAAAGCCTAAGGTAGTCATCCACATAAACGGATTTATCAAAAGGAATCTCTTTTGCAAGTTTACGACTCATCATCCAACTACAAGGGAAAATCCAAAACTCAAGCATAAATAATTCTTTAAAGAGATACCCTGATTTATAATATCCCACCCCATATTTGACCAACTTGTTATTATTATCTTCACACAACCAAAGGCTACTTGTATATAGAAAATTACAATCTGGATTCAAGAGAAAAACATTGACACATTTTTCCACAAAAAGTCTGTCCATATAATCATCTATATCAATGGGTTTAATATAGTCTCCAGTACAGGCATTTTCAGCTTTTATTCTATTTTGTACCATCCCTGCATTTTTACTTGCAGTTAAAAATTGAACACTAGTAAACCTATTACGATGGATTTCCAACCAATTATTTATAATTATTACCGTATCATCCGAAGAGCAATCATCTGAAATAACAAGCTCTATATTTTGATATGTTTGATTAAATATACTATCTAAACATTCTACAACATATCTTGAAAGATTATAACTTATTACATATACCGAAACTAAAGGTTGTGTTGTCTCCATTTTAATCTGATATGGTTTTAAAATATTTTCATTATTTTTTTTTCAATTGAATCAATTATACTTAAAATATAATCTTCAGCTCCTTCAATTAATCTTGGTTGTTTAATATACTCTTGCATTAATTTAGGCGAATTGTATAATTCTTTAATTAATTTGATAGAGGATGAGTTGTCTGCTTTTGGATTCCAAAATATAATTGCATCTTGATTTAACACCTCTAATTCGGGTTTATTGTAACTTCCCCAATATATAGGAATACATCCCACTGATATCGATTGAAATAATTTTTCCGTTACATAACCCATCGCATTTGAATTTTCGGGACAAATATTAAAATAAAAGCTCTTTAAATATTCAATTTTATTATCATTAAATTGAGTTACTAACGAATCATCATTATGTCGAAATTTACCAGAGCATGAAACTGTATCAATGTCATTAAGCGAATCCACAATTGAATCTCGTAACCCTTTCCCTCCATGACTTGCAACACAAGCCGCAAAACAATTTTTATTGGCTATATTGGGGTATCTTAATTGATTACATGTTTTTTTTATATCTTCTTTTTTTAAGAAAAAAACATCCATCCAATTTGGGAAACGAACATATCGTTCATGGTCAAAATACTCATAACCCATTGATAGATTAATTTTATTTGAACTTAAAAAATGGTCGGAATATACTAGATAGTTATCTACCTTTAAATTCTCGGCTGAATAAAATATTTTCACATCCGCATTTACATCATTAATAATTTCACGATTTCCGAAAACCGAAAAAAAAGCAAATTTTAATTTTGGATTTTTATTAAGTAGTTCGGGACGAACAGTTAAAAATCGATACCAAAACATGGTTTCGTAAGGTTGCTCCCAAAAGTTATAAAACTGAATTTGTTTGCCTTTGTTTTTTTTAATTTGGGCATCTATGGCTGCTTTATGCATTTGCTTTTCTTCGATTTCTTTTAAATATTTACGAATCATAACCAATTGCTTTGCTTTTGTTTATTTTGAGTTCGGCTTCTTATCAACTCTTCTTTAATGGATATCAAATATCTGTATTTCGATAACGAATCTTTTACCAATTTTTTATTTAATCTAATAGTCTGTATTAAAATAACTCGTTTTAATTTTTTAATATGTAAATCAAATGAATAATTGATATTAATATCAGCAATTTGAATTAACAAATATTTCTTCCAATTTAAGTTTTCGTTTCTATATTCTTTAGGGCGTAATTCAATATCATGCGAAATAGATACTTTGGGGCAAATTCCTATTTTGTATCCAAAAAACTTAACACGTTGAATGTAATTGTCATCTTCGCCATAGTGATAAAACAAGGGGTCAAAGCCTCCAATATTTTTTATTGTACTGATAGGTAATAACCAACAAACAGCACAAGCATATGGGATTTCATATATATCTTTTAAACGGTTAAAATATAAATCAGAAATAATATCATCGTTTGATTTTGCATTGCGTGCAAAATGCATTAACACTTCTTGTTCTATTTTATTTGCAGAACCATATAATTGCAGTGGGCTTAAAATAGCGTATTCCGAATTTTGTTTGGATTGTTCAATTAAAGTAGCAATTGTGTTGGTTTGATTTATCCATGCATCTTGGTTAAGCAGGAAAATATAATCAGCATCATGGTCAAGTGCATATTTTAACCCCATATTATTTGCTTTTGCAAAACCAAGATTTTCTTTTGATTCTATTAATATTATTTCGGGATAGTTCTTTTTTATATAATCAACTGTTTCATCAGAGGATGCGTTATCGATGACAATAATTTGCACAGGAATCTCTGACTGGTATAAACTGGAAAAACAGCGGTTGTACCACTTCATTCCATTATAAGTTACTATTATTGCATAAACCTTCATTTTATTTCCACTGAATATTTTCCTTAATAACTTTAGCAGGAACACCAGCCACTATTGTATATGGAGGAACATCTTTTGTTACAACTGCACCAGCTGCCACTACTGCCCCTTCTCCAATAGTGACACCTTTCAGTACAATTGCATTTTTCCCTATCCAAACATGGTCCTTAATAACAATAGGAGCTGTCATCTTTTTTCCATTAATACTGTGGTTATCAGAATCTGAAATAGTTACATTATCAGCAATAGCACAATCATTACCCAACTCAATGTAATTAAAACAATTTAAAGTTGAATTGGTATTCATAAAACCAAAACCTTTAATTATTAATTTTGCTTTAGCACCTACATATATGGATGCACCTTGATACAACTTAAAATCGTCATAACACTCGAAAGTAGAATTATCATCTAACCTAAATTCTGAGGTGTATCTTCTTTTCCCCTCTTTAAACCAAGATTTATTGATTGACAATGAACCTTTTCCTTCTATTATAAACCTGCAATTTGGCGAGATTGATATAATAGTATCAGAAGACACATTAAATCGAACCTTATTATCAAAATAAAGTTTAGTCCAATATAGCATCGGGAAATAGTGTTGTAAAAACTCTTTTTTTAATCTTCTTATTTTCTTTAGAGCCATAGCAAACTACTTAATACCATATTCATGTTCAGTAAAAGGCATATTAAAAACGTATTGAGGTATTTGCCACACATTTATATGATGTTTGTTTATTAAGTAAGCAAAACTAATTTGATCTTGAATAGAAAAGTAATAGTTATTTGAATACCAATCTTCCAAAAATTCTTTTTTATTAATGATATTCTTTGAAAAAATTATCATTGTTAATTCAAACAAACGATTGTCAAAAAACTTATTTTTATACGACTCAAACTGGTAAGCGATATCAACACCAACATATTTTTCGCACATTCCTTTATTTTGTTTGTTTATGTGACCTAACATAAAATCAACCTCCTCTTTTACAGAATTTCTTTCGGAATGTTTTGAGGTTAAAATATCATATGATTCATGGTTGGAAATTAACCAAAGCACGTAATCTAACCAATGTTCATATATAATAAACTTGGAATCCATCCATATATAATAATCATACTCATGAGGAATTAGCTTATAAAAAAGCATCTTAGGGATTTTGGCGATTAGTCGAGTATAATTATCCTTTTCTGATGGAACTATCTTTTGTTTATATTTTATTCCATTATAAATATTTACAATTTTATTCCAAATACTTATATTAATTATATTTTCCTTTTTAATTATTGGTTCATAATAGGGTTTCAATAAATCTAAATTGTCATTATTAAATCTAAAGATGCCTACACCGTAAGCGTCTAATTGAGCTTGAGCTTCGGGGGTAAACTTTAATTCTCCTGTTTTCCCGCCATTACCTATAAATGCAGTTACAATTGCTATGCGATATTTTTTCATCTTTAAATTCTTATCCAATCATGTGGACAAACTTTATCTGAACTCAGGTTCTTCGTCCACAAATTGGGAACAATAATCAAATGATTTTGTACATTGTTTAACCACGCTCCCCACCACGAAAAACTGCTATTTGCGAGTATCATACCCTTGCAATTATTCATCAATATAATATCTTTATAGCTGTTACTTTTAATATTGTGACTGATAATGGTATAACTCCCCTCCTCTAAACTTAAGTGAGGCAGATAGTTTTTTCGTAAGTAATGTTCATCATTACAAAATAAATAAAACATTGGATTTTCAATTAATGATTTAACTTTATCTATTGCCTTATTGTAATAATGCAAGGAACAAAGGTTGTAATTATCTAGTTCTAAATAATCACCAAATCGAAAGTGAATAGATACAGCATTCGCCTTCTGTATTTCAAGAAGTAATGTTTGATTAAGAGAATCCAACTGAATGTTGAACTGAAGCTTACTAGAAATTATTTTTTTGTAATCTCTAAAATATAAATACGACTGTGCCACTACATCATAGTATAAAGAATCTTGTTTTGTTATCAACTCTAAGGAAAACGGAGATGAATTGTTGTAATCCTCAACATAACTTTCCTCTTTATGATCATAGAAATAAGAAATATATTTTTCATACCATTTCTTATTCAATCTATAAAGTATAACACCAAATCCCCTCTTTGAAATGTGGTATATTTGCCATATAGAAGCTTCTTTCAATTCGAGATTAAACAATTTATCTAATTCGTATCCATTATGAGCTTGTGGTTTTCGCCAACGACATAATCTACTGTCAATTAAAATCTTCTGATTCAGGGTGTTTTTGTTGTAAAACAAGTGCAAAAGCATATTTAAACATTTGATTCCCTAACCCACCATCTATATTTACTATTTTCATTACCGGAGTTAATCCTATATTGGTAATTACAATTTTAATTATTCTGAAACCGCAATTCTTTTTTGTCTAATATTTTCAATTTTTTCTGAGACAAATTTATTAAGCAGAAAAGAGAAACAGATGGTTAGAATAACTAAAGTTAATCCTTGTCCACCTAAAACAGGTATTTTGAAATAGCTCAATACCATCAACAAAAGAATATGAGATATGTATATTGGATAAGATAATTCTCCAATGTATCTATCGCTATTGTTTCGTTTAAACAATATAAATACAAATGGAATACTTATAAAAAAAGCAAATAAATAAATAAATAATTTACCTGAAAAAGGAATAAAACTAGATAACAGTGTAAAGCTTAAAATAAAAACAAAAATAGACTTTAGGTATAACGGCTTAATTTGAGTCATTTGTATCTTCTTGTAGATATTATAATCAACTATTCCTAACAGAAAGAAAACTAATTCGGCTGGAAAGAAACGGTATGACCAAGGATCATGTGCTAAGTTGATTTTAATAAGAAATATGCGCAAAAGAAGTGATAATATGATAAGAAGAAAAATACTTTTAAGATTCAGCTTAATTAGAAAAGGTGCAATAAGATAAAATGAAATTTCAATACCGATCGTCCATGTTTGTGGAAGCATCAGAAACTCATATAACATGGGAGATGTTTTCGAAAAATTCGCGCTAAAAAATAAATTACCATTTGAAACATTTAAACCTAGAAACATTACGAGATCTTGAAATACGATAAAAATATTTGTAAAAATTAAAAACAAAAAACTTAGCAAACTCAAATTTGAGAAATAATCGTAATAGTAGGTAAGCTTTCCAATATTATTTCCATGCGAAATAAAAAAAACGATGATCGAAAACATGATTGTCAAGAGAAAAACAGTCCAATATATAGGATATAATCTTAACAATCTGTTTGTTATAAATAATTTATATGACCCATTTACTCCAATATATTTTTCTTTTAGAATTAATGCCATATAAAACCCCGAAATCATATAAAAAGCTTGAACGGCTATCTGCCCCCCCACTAAACTAAATCCAAAAATTGGACTTGAATGTGCAATCACCACAGATATAGCTAACAATGCCCTTAATAAACCCATACAACAGAAACCTTAAGTAACTGAAAATAAAAACCATAAAAAACTAACATCTCAAATTAATTTTAAAATCCATAATTCCTCACTCTATTTCAATAGTAGCATTTGTAAAATGAAAATTTCCCCAGTTTTTATTCCATATATGTATTGGGGTTTTTGTTTTTAAGTCCTTGTATTGAATTTCAAAATTCAATACATTAGAAACATTATCATAATCAACGATTCCCTTACTTAAATCTTTTAACCCTATATTAAAGCAGACTTTGTATCTTCCTCTTGACAATTGGTGATTGTTCAATATGAATTCGATTTTAAATTTATTGTTTGATTTATTATTTGGAAGGTCAATTAATTCAGATGTAAATGTGCCGATTATTTCATTGTATTTATCCACAATATGTATACCTAAAGTTGATTTATCAATTAACATATTATGACGTATGCAAGAAATTGAAAAAGACAAAGGCTCATCAACAGCCATCTTAGAAATATCTTCATTATTCATTTTTACATTTAATATTTCAATGTCTTTTGTAAGATATTGAAAACCAAATGGTCTATGCTTCTTGCTATCAATTTCAACATAAGAAGTGAGTTCAGACTTTAAATCTGCAATATAATAATTAATCGAATCCTCAATAGAACCATTAAATTCAACAACGCCTTTTCCTAATACAATGCCTTTATTACATAAAGCATTTATACTAGCCATATTATGACTAACAAACAATACAGTTCTTCCCTCCCCTTTAGACACATCTTGCATTTTACCAATGGCCTTCTTTTGAAATTCAGCATCACCAACAGCCAACACTTCATCTACCACTAAAATTTCAGGATCTAAATGTGCAGCAACGGCAAATCCCAATCGCACCATCATACCGCTCGAATAACGTTTTACCGGAGTATCAATGTATCGTTCACAACCTGAAAAATCAATGATTTCTTCAAGTTTTTTAGAAATTTCCCTTTTAGTCATTCCCAAGATAACTCCATTCATATAGATGTTTTCTCTACCGGTTAATTCAGGATGAAAACCCGTTCCGACCTCCAGTAAAGATGCTATCCGACCACTGGCACTTATAACACCGGTTGTTGGCTCTGTTATCTTAGAAAGTATTTTCAATAATGTTGACTTCCCTGCTCCATTTTTACCAATAATTCCTAATACATCACCCTGCTTTACTTCAAAATCAATATCTTTCAACGCCCATACATAATCACTCACACCTTTGCTTGAGCGATCATTGACATCGCCAATTTTTAGATATGGATCTTCTTTCCCCCTTATATTCATTGTCCACCAACGATTTAAATCGTGGCTAATGGTATTGGTGCTTACCAATCCCAAACGATATTGTTTAGATATATTTTCAAATTTTATTGCTACATCACTCATCTTCTATTATTTAAACGGTATCCATAAAACTGCGTTGAACTTTATTAAAGATTACAATACCAAGTGCCAATATCACAAGCATAAATAAAAAGCTATACCCCAAAGCTCCCCAACTAAAAGTCCCTGTGCCTAATATTCCATATTTAAACGTTTCAATAATTGCAGTTACAGGGTTAAGCTCCATTATCCAACGTTTGTCCGCTGGCATTGTACTCAATGGATATATTACCGGTGTTGCATACATCCATAATTGAACAAAAAATGCAAATAAAATGGTTAAATCACGGTATTTTGTAGTCATTGACGAAATAATAATACCAAATCCTAAAGACAAACCAGCCAACATTATTATTAATATCGGAAGCAAAAAGGCATACACATTAGGTGCGACTGACGTTCCAATAAACGCATAATAAATGTATATAACTAAAAACAATAAGAGCTGAATACCTAATCGCATTAAATTGGAAATTACAGTAGCTATAGGTGTAATTAAACGAGGAAAATACACTTTACCAAATATGTACTGATTGGCATTAAATGTATCAGCCGTTTTAGTTAAACAATTAGAAAAATACTGCCAACACACTATCCCAGAAAGATAAAACAAAGCCTGCGGTAAGCCATCTGTACTTATCTTCGCTAACTTTCCAAAAACAAACATGTACATTGCAGTAGTAAAAACAGGTTGAATAAAAAACCATGCCGGTCCTAAAATAGTTTGCTTATACTGTGTGGTAAAATCACGCTTTACAAACATCAATAACAAATCACGATATTCCCATATTTCTTTGAGATTTATATTAAAAAGACTGTTTCTGGATTTTATTATTGGTCGTAATTCCATATAATTTGGTGTTTTATTTTAAATTATCCCAATACCATTGAACAGCTTCTTTTAAGCCGCTTTCTAAATTATGGGAGGGAGAATAATTTAATATGCTTTTAGCCTTTTCAATGGAAGCTAAAGAATGAGGGATATCTCCTTTTCTTTCCGAACCATAAGTTATTTCAACTTCTGCAATTTTAGAATCATAGTTGCTTAAATATTTTTTAAGTAGCTGAGTCATTTGGTTTAAGTCGGCACGCTCTCCTACTGCTGTATTAAACACTTGCTGCTTTGCCAGTGGATTAGTTGACAATGCCGCCAAATGGTTCATTTGAATTACATTGTCAATATATGTAAAATCGCGGGAATTTGTTCCATTTCCATTAATTACAGGTGACTGATGTTTCATCAGCATCATAGTAAATTTGGGTATAACAGCGGCATAGGCCCCATACTGATCTTGTCGTCTTCCATATACATTAAAGTATCTTAACCCGATACAATCCAAACCATAATTTAAACCAAATACATGTGCATACAACTCATTTACGTATTTTGTAACAGCATAAGGCGATAATGGTTTGCCGATTATGTCTTCCACCTTTGGCAGGGCTTCTGAGTCGCCGTAAGTAGAAGAGCTGGCAGCATAAACCACCCTTTTCACTTTAGCATCACGAGCCGCTATCAACACATTCAAAAAACCATTTATGTTAACATCATTGGTCGTTATCGGGTCATTAATGGAGCGAGGAACAGAACCCAATGCAGCTTGTTGCAATACAATTTGAACCTCATTCATTGCCTGATGACAATCATCTAGCTTGCGAATATCCCCTTTTACTAAACTAAATTTTTTATTTCTCAAAAACGGTTGGATATTTTCCATTTTCCCCGTTGAAAAATTATCTAAACAAATAACTTCATTATTGTTCAACAGCAAATCCTCACATAAATTAGAACCAATAAATCCAGCACCACCTGTTACAAGAATTCGAGAATTTGAAATTTTAGCGTATGTCATATAACGATTTAAACAACAAATATAGTTATACTCTTCATTTTATTAGAATTCTTAAAGGATATTAAATCTCTAAAGTTACATATAGCTTCGCCCTTTCACTCCCATTATTTTTTTAAATAATAGGTGCTAATGCTCTATATTCAATAGTTATGGCAATTTTAAATGCCAATTACTTGTGATACTGTTTCAACACGTGTTCGCCCAATCTCCAGCACTATTTCTTTTCCAATAGATTCTAACCTTAATAATAACTTACCTTTTCCATTTGCACCTCTAATTACATGAGCATAATTATCCTTAAATGGTCCTGAAGTAATTATAACCTCCTCCCCTCTCTTAAAGTCAATATCTGCAACCTCTATCGCTGTATCCATAAAAATGGCTTTTTTTATTGCCCTAATTTGTTTATCAGTAATGGTAGCATAATTACCCGCAAATGAAACAAAGCGAACAACTCCATGCGTATTTAAAACAACATATCGTTCGCTTTCTTTAAACTGAACAAACAAATACCCTGAAAATAAAGGTTCTTCAACCTCTTTCCTTCTATCACTCCATACCTTCATTCGTTTTTGAAGAGGCAAGTAAACTTCAATGCCATTTCTGACAAGTAATTCGACTACTTTTTTCTCAAACCTTGATTTTGTTTGAATAACATACCAAAGTTGATTTTTAAATTCGCTATTCATCAATTGTGAAAGTAAATATCTAAAGCATTCTTTCGGTATGATGTGATGTTGTTTTATCAACAAACACCATTGAATAAGTCTGCTTAAAAGCAATAATAACTGCGATTAAACAATTTACAAACCACTTCAATACACATAATGAAAAGACATGATATACTGAAGTTTCTTTTATAGATGCCTATAATCGGGGGGACCTCTTTTAAGGATAACAAAACATTTATTAATATAGATTCTGGAATTAAAAAGTAATATCGAATCGTAATTAAAACAACTTGGGGTTCTTTCTTCTTTTCCGAAAACACAATGTGCTTGAGGTTTACGTCCGCGTTGTTTACGTTTTTTCAGGTACTGCGTTACTTTTTTTGAATGGAGAACGGACAGATTTTGTGTTCTTTTTGAAATAACTTTATTGTTGTAAACGCTAGCACTTTTACAAAATAGTAAGTTGTTGCAACTTTTTGTACTCAATGCATTATTTGAATTCACATCAATTTTGCATAACTGTAATAATAAAACAAACAAGCAGATTAAGTTCTTCACCTTTTAAAATCGCATATTTATTGCAATAATGCAAATTTATTAAAACAGTACACTCTTTTTAACCTGATCCACACTTTGATCTGTATACCCTGAACTCAATTCAAAATAAAAAAGCACCCTGTGAGAAATGCAGGGTGCTTTTGCTGTGGTCGCGAAGGGATTCAAACCCCTAGCCTTCTGATCCGTAGTCAGACGCTCTATTCAGTTGAGCTACGCAACCCTTTTGCTTTTATTAAAGTTCTGCAAAAGTAGAAAAAAAGCTTGATTTAGAAAATCTTTAACTAATTATTCTCTAGATTTTTTTTCTCGGACGTTTTTCACGCGTAAAATTGCCTTTTCTTTCTCCTCCTTCCGCAGTCTTCATTTCCAAAGCTTTTAGAAACAGTTCTTTCTCTATCACCAAATGGTTTACGTTCCGTAGTATTACTTTCATAACTTCTGCTGCGTTCTCCTCCGGAGCCTCCATTGTTTCCGCCTTTATATCCTCCACTTCTGTTTCCCTCCGAACGATTTCCAAAACTTCTGCGTTCTCCACCGCCATACCCACCACTATTTCCTCCGCCAAATGAGCGCTTTGCTCCGCCGCCTTCGTATGATTCTCTTCCTCCTCCACTGCCTTCACGAGAAACGCCTTCTCCTCTAGATTCGATTCTTACATTTCTGTTATTATATCTCGCATTTTTAAAAGTACCGGTTACAACTTCTGCATCCTCTGTTTTTACTTCAATAAATGAGAAACTGCTTTTGACAGTTACACTAACAATTGAATTTGCAGTAACACCGGAAACTTCACAGATATACTCTCTCAAAGAATTACTATCCAAATTATCCAATTCTCCAAGATTTATAAATAAATTTGTTACACCGTTTGCTGATGCTCTTCCTCCTCTTTCACTGCTAGCAGAAGCATTCAAATCAGGTGCGTTTTTGTAATAATCTAAAAATCTGTTAAATTCAGTTGATACAAAACGTTTAATAATGTCTTCCCTTGTCAACTCTTTTAATTCATCATAAATTTTTGGCAAGTAGGTTTCAATGGCTTTTTCATTCACCTCTACATTATGAATTTTTTTAACCAAACTGAACAATTGAGCTTCACAAGCCTCAAACCCCGTTGGTACGGTTGCCTGAGTAAACTTTGTTTTAATAATACGCTCAATCATTCGTATTTTACCAATTTCCTTCATATTGATAATGCAAATAGAAACCCCTTTCTTCCCGGCACGTGCTGTTCTTCCGCTACGATGAGTATAATTTTCTATTTCATCAGGTAAAGCATAATTGATAACATGTGTTACATCTTGTACATCAATACCTCGTGCCGCAACATCAGTGGCCACAAGCATTTGTAATGTTCTGTTGCGGTAACGTTTCATTACATGGTCACGTTGTGCCTGCGATAAATCCCCATGCAAGGCATCAGCATTATAACCGTCTTTAATAAGTTTATCTGCTATTTCCTGAGTTTCAAGACGTGTACGACAAAATACAATAGCAAAAATGTCCGGAGATGAATCAGCTATACGTTTAAGTGCAGGATATTTATCGCGAGAATGCACCACATAATACACGTGATCAATATTTACATTCCCCGAATTTTTACTACCCATTGTTATTTCAACCGGATTGTTCATGTAATCCTTTGAAATACGCAATACCTCATCAGGCATTGTTGCAGAAAATAACCACGTGTTTTTTTCATCCGGAGTTTGATTCAAAATAGTATCCAAATCTTCCTTGAATCCCATATTTAACATTTCATCCGCTTCATCAAGAACAGCAAATCGCACGTGCGATAAATCAATACGTCTGCGGTCAATCATATCATTCATACGACCTGGGGTAGCAACCACTATTTGTGCTCCTTTTTTAATGTCTCTGGTTTGATTGTCAATACTTGCCCCACCATATATAGCAACGATATTAGCACCGTCTATATATTTTGTATAACTCTGCAAATCGCGTGTTATTTGCATACACAATTCGCGTGTTGGACACAATATCACCGCTTGCGTATCGCGTGATTTAAAATCAATCAATGATGTTAACGGCAAGCCGAATGCGGCTGTTTTTCCTGTACCGGTTTGTGCTAATGCAACAAGGTCGGAGTTGCCTGTTAATAACGCAGGAATAGCTTTTTCCTGAATAGGTGTAGGGCTTTCAAAACCCAGTTCTGTTACAGCTTTAACAATAGCACTGCTAAGCCCTAACGCTTCAAATTTGTTCATTTATTTTTTATTTAGTTAATATTACAGTTGTCATCCATCTAAGAAATGATGTGATTTGAATCTTACAACTGTATTTGAGAAAACCCTCTACTTATTAATTTCAGGGTTGTTTGACTATTTGAAACCAGTTGGAAATTCGTACCGACAAAATCCTTTGTTCGACTATAACTTCGGTACAAAGGTACTATTTATTTTTATTTAATTTTATTTATTTATAAAATTATCATCGAACATCAATAAACATAGTACAAGCAAGCTGAACAGCTTGTACTTTAAGGAAATTTATTTACTTTAGGCAAAAATTAAGGGATAAATTGAAGGGAAAGAAAATGGCAATATTAGGATCTATACTAAAAACAACATTTGAATTACGAGATAGAATTCCTTTAAAACGTAAAACAAATGGTTACAGACAGCAAGTAAGGGTTTTGCAAAAATTACTATCAAAAGCTGAATTCACTGAGTTCGGGAAATATTATAATTTTTCTAAAATTTTAGAGTCAAATAAGGTTGTAGAAAGTTTTCAGAACATAGTACCAACCCATGATTACAATTTAATATTTAAAAATTGGTGGTATAAAGCTGTTAATGGAGAGGCTAATGTTTGTTGGCCAAAAAAGGTAAAATATTTTGCATTAAGTTCCGGCACGTCTGATGCCTCAAGTAAATACATTCCTGTATCAGGAGATATGCTTCGTGCCATTAAAAAGGCAAGCAGAAGACTTGTAATGTCGCAGAGTCGTTATGATCTGCCAAAAGAACATTATCAAAAAGGCGTACTGATGATCGGTGGAAGTACCCATTTAAAATTTAACGGACTTTATTACGAAGGAGATTTGAGCGGTATTCAAGCTAAAAATATTCCTTTTTATTACCAATATTTTTATAAACCGGGTAAGCGAATTTCAAAAGAAAAAGATTGGAATATTAAACTTGAAGAAATAACAAAAAGTGCCAAAAATTGGGATATTGGTATAGTTGTAGGTGTTCCGGCCTGGATTCAAATATTGTTTGAAAAAATCATTGCTGAGTATAAAGTAAATAATATTCATGATATATGGCCCAATCTCTCTGTATATGCGCATGGCGGCGTTTCTATCGCTCCTTATAAAAAAGGCTTTGATAAATTATTAGGGCGACCAATTATCTATGTAAATACCTATTTAGCATCAGAGGGTCTTATTGCATTTCAAGACCGACAAGGTACTGACGCCTGCAAAATGGTACTTGATAATGGCATTTTTTATGAGTTTGTGCCATTTACGGAAAACAATTTTGATGCCGATGGAAATATTTACCCTACGCCTGAAACATTGCACATAGGTCAAGTACAAGAAGGAGTTGAATACGCCTTGTTGCTTACAACATGTGCAGGTGCATGGCGTTATTTAATTGGAGATGTTATAAAATTTACTTCTTTAGAAAATTACGAGATTATTATTAGTGGACGTACCAAACAATTTTTAAGTTTATGTGGGGAACATCTTTCGCAGGAAAACATGGACAGAGCTATTGAAATGGTAGCGCACGAATTGAATATAACCATTAAAGAATATACAGTAATAGGCATACCTTATGATACATTGTTTGCCCATCATTGGTATATTGGTACGGATGACAATGTGGACAGCAGCTTATTGAGGAAACGACTAGATGAAATATTATCCAAGTTAAATGATGATTACCAAGTAGAGAGAACCGCTGCGCTTAAAGAAGTAATTGTAGATATATTGCCAAGCAATATCTTTTATAATTACATGAGTGCTCAGGGAAAAATTGGAGGTGCGTTCAAATTTCCACGTGTGTTGAAGGGTACAAAAAGCGAACAGTGGGAAAATTACATAAATGAATTAAAAAAGAAATAGATTAATGATTTTACAAGCCATTCTGCAAGGACTAGCTTTAGGCTTTTATTTGGCAATTCAACCCGGCCCTTCATTTTTTGCGTTAATTCAAACAAGCGGTAAAATGGGCTTCAAATCCGGTGCTGGCTTAGCGTTGGGTATTTTCCTGAGCGATATTATTTATGTTTTTCTATCCTACTTCGGAACGGCTCAATTGTTTAATAGTCCGGAACATCATAAAAAAATCAGTATTATAGGTGGTATAATATTAATGATATTCGGATTAGTGAGTATGCTCAGTAAAAAAGTGCGAAACGAAAATGCTGACGTTTCGCTTAAAGCGGCCAACTTCAGTTTATATATAACAAAAGGTTTTTTTCTCAATATTTTAAATCCGGCAGTGCTACTACTATGGATTGCATTTGTAGGAAAAATAAGCTCTAATGCAGAGTTTACACCATTTCACATTTTTGCCTTCTTTTCAACTACACTATGTACTGTCTTCTCATCTGATTTGCTTAAAGCGTATTATGCCAATAAAATAAGTCAACGGATAAGTGACAAAATACTTAAAAACATTAATGTTTTATTAGGCTTGATATTGTTAATCACAGGTTTTGTCTTTATCTACAAAGTATTATAACAAACTTTTTATATAATTTGTATATTCTTGTCTGGGGCTTATTTTCAAACCATTTCCCAAAATTGAAATGTTAAGCTAACCTAATTACATACTATGTTAAAAACGTCTTACTTCATCAAATTCACCACGCCTCTGTAGGTATAATTGTGTTTGTTAGCAAATGCGGTGATGTTAATCACGTAAACATAAGTATCCATTGCAGCCACCTCAGTACCTCCGTTTACTTTGCCGTCCCAGCCTTTGTTGATGTCAGTACTTTGAAAAACTAATTGTCCCCAACGGTCATAAATCATCATCTCAAATATGGTAATACCATCTCCTTCTGCTTTAAATACATCGTTCACCCCGTCGCCATTTGGGCTAAAAGTATTTGGGACATACAAGGATGTTGGCAAAGTTATTCGCACAATTTCATAGGTTGAATCTTTACACGATCCATTGCTTACAATCAACTTCATTTTATATGTTCCCGTATCGGCATAGGTGTGTTCCTTAGGGTTGGGTGATGGGGATAGGTTTTTATCTCCAAAATCCCAGAACCAGGATGTTGTTGCTATGGAAGCATCGGTAATTGTTATTGTTGGTTCTAATATACTGGTACGTTCAGGACTGATGGTAAAGATAGCATGTGGATTTTCATGCACTACCACCGTAGCGGTTTGATTGAGCGTTTTACTGCAATTGTTCCCATCTGTTACATTGGTCAGTGTATAAACAGACGTTCCGGTTTTATCGGTAGCAGGGTTTGTGAAATAGATACTATCGGCAGATTGTGTAACAGAATCGTTATTAATTGTAAATGTGAAGGTATAAGGTTTGGCACCATTTAATCCTTTAAACAGAATGGCTTTTGGCATACTATCCCTGCACACATCTTCATTCTGACCGATGGTAGCATCGGGTAATGGTAAAACCGTCATAGTAGCTGAGGCAGCCACTGTTTGTTGACAATTGGCATCCTGTATATGGGATAAGTTATAAACTACAGGTACTGCATTACTTGTAGATACACCCACTACTGCCACATTATTTCCATTGATAGTGGATACTGTTTTAGTTGCTCCGTTTTCAGTATAATTAAAGGTATAAGGTGCAGTACCCTGACTGGTGATGGTAAAGACCACTTGTGCCGTACTATTTTGACACACACGTTGGGGAGCTGTTACCGTTGCTGTTAATGCAGGGCGAACGCTTATTGACGTTATTACAGATGTTGTTGCAGCAGGAATTGGTAAAGCGCAGGAATTGTTACTGGTTACTGTCATGGTTAAGCTTACCGTATTTCCTGCATCGGCAGGGGTTGAAGTGTATTGTGGGCTCAGTGTACCGGAATTAGTCAATGTCCCTTGTCCGTTCGCTGTCCAGTTGATTGTTCCGTAGCCGGACTGTGCACCGGATATGGTTGCAGTGTTTCCCTGACAGATGGTTTGTGGTGTTCCGGCTGTGGCTGTTGGTAAGTAATCTACATTGATGATGTAGTTGGCTGTTGCTGTTGCATTTGAACAGGTGTTGGTACTGGTTACTTTCATTGTTAAGGTGACCCCTTTGCCTGCATCATTTGAATTTGCTGTGTAGGTGGGTTGTAACGTATTACCTCCATTTGTAATACTTCCTACGCCGTTTGCTGTCCAGCTTGGGCTGCCATAGCTTTGTACCGCTTCTCCATTTTTTAAGGTGTAAGAGGCGTTTTCACATATAGTAGCACTGCCTGCGGTACCTGCTGTTGGAAGAGGATCTACATTTATAAAGTACTCTGTCGAATCTTTTTGTGATGCACAACTATTGGTACTCGTCACATACATCTTTAAAATAACAGTATTCCCTGCATCACCATGTGCTGCTGTATAAGTGGGAGTGAGGGTATTTACACCACTTGTAATGCTTCCTGCTCCGTTTTCTGTCCAACTTGGGGTTCCATAACTTTGTGATGCCGTACTTATTGTAGTCGTTGAGTTTTCACAGATGGTAGTGCTGCCGGTTATTGTTGCTATTGGCAAATGATCTACATTTACAATATAGTTGGCACTGGCGGTTTGTGATGCACAGGTATTGGTACTGGTTACTGTCATCGTTAAAGTTACTGCCTTACCTGCATCCCCTGCTGCTGCGGTATAAGTGGGGGTGAGGGTATTTACTCCGGCGGTGATGCTGCCCGCTCCGTTCCATGTCCAACTTGGGGTTCCATAGCTTTGTGATGCAGTACTGACAGTAGCCGTTGAGTTTTCACAGATGGTGCTGCTACCCGTGATGGTAGCCGTTGGTAAATGGTCTACCTGTATCGTATAAGTTGCAGTGCTGCTTTGTGGAGCACAGCTATTGGTGCTGCTTACGGTCATTGTTAAAATCACTGTATTGCCGGCATCGCCTGCCACGGCAGCATAGCTTGGTGTTAATGTTGTTGAGTTGCTTATCGTGCCAAAACCATTGCCCGTCCATAAAACGCTTCCATATTTTGCGATAGCTCCGCTTATTGTTACACTTGCGTTTTCACAAATAGTTTTTATGCCACCGGCTGTTGCCAGTGGCAAGCTGTCCACATTTACCGTGTATTGTGCTGTTGCAGTATTCGGATTACAGGTATTGGTGCTGGTTACCGTCATGGTTAGCGTTACCGTTTTGCCCGCATCACTTGCCGCTGCGGCATAGCTTGGTGTTAAGCCGGTAGCATTGGTAATCGTACCCGCCCCCGTTCCGTTACTACTCCAGTTTATACTGCCATTGGCAGCACTTGCTCCACTTACTGTTGCGGTACCGTTCATACAAATACTTCCCAATCCCCCTGAACTTGCTGTTGGCAGTGGGTCAACAGTGACTGTTACTGAACCGGTTTGTGGTTGAGAGCAATTAAACGTGTCTTTTACCGATAATAAGTTTACCGTGTGTGTACCGGCTGTTAAGGTTGTTAATGGCAATACTACACTGTTTTTCCCTGATAATGTGGTAATGGTTGTCGTTGCCGCACCATCTATATTATAATTGAATACAAATGGAGGATGACCTATACTTCCCGTAAAGGTTACCTGCGAAGCTCCACCCGACTGACAGATGGTACCTGATCCTGTTAAACTCAAACTGGCTGTGGGTATGGGATTTACTGTTAAGCGAGCTGAACCGTTACCACTTCCTGTACATACGTTGGATTTGGATATGCCGTTGGTGTAAATCGTTGTTCCCAATGTTGTTGCCGGTGCCGAAATGGTAGCTGTAGTTGTTGGACTGTTGATAGCAGGTTGTGCCACATTTGCTCCTCCGTTTACAGATGTAAAATAATTAAATGTAACCGGAGCCGGAACACCAATACTAGTAAAGGTAATTGTCTGTACCGGGTCACCTAAACACACATCGTTTAAGGCTGCCGTTATCGTTGATTTTGGTAGGGGGTCAATAACCGTGGTATCAAAACTTCCTCCTATCCCGCAGATAATTCCTGAAGCATCTTGTATATTGGTAATTGTGTAAACAAGCGTGTCGGCATTGGCGGTTGACACCTGAACTGTTGCCGTACTGCCCGTGGATATCACACTATTGGTGGTAGTGCCATTCACATCCGATTTAATGGTGTAATAAAACGTATAAGGGGGTGTTCCTGAAGAGCCATTAAACACCATACTTGGTGAAGCACTGTTTTGACAGATTCGGTGAACGGTTGCCGTTACTGTTCCTTGTGATGGAGCAAGAACCGTTACTAGTTCTGTTCCCGTTTGGTTTTGCGAACAGGCAGCGCTGCTGCCATCCTGCACACGTATCAAATTATAAGTGTAAGTTGTTACGGTACCTGTCGGAACAGATACGGATGCTGTATTTTGTCCTGCAACTCCGCTTATTGTTTGGTTACTACTACCATTCCATGTGTAAACAAAACTATAAGGGCTGCTGCCCCCACTGCCTGTAAATACTATATTAGGGGAGGTGCTATTCTGACAGACTGTTGTTGTGCCAACTACTGTTGCCGTAGGCAATGCTAATACAGTAACAGCAACAGAAGAGGAATTGATACAACTCAATGCACCTGCTTGCACACTAACGAGTGTATAAACAAAAACATTGGCAGTATTTGTAGGAGCGCTAACAGTTGCTATACCTGTTCCATTACTGCCAATGGTAGTATTTGCTGTGTTGTTAATATTATAGGTAAATGTATATGGGGTGGCTCCCCCACTACCTGTAAAGGTAATTGTTGGTGATGCTGCACCCAAACAAACAGTAGTGGTTCCTGCCAATGTTGCTCCAAGTGGATTTATGTTAACGATGGCACTTCCGGTTTGTGCTTGCGAACAAGCGGCTGCGCTATTATCTTTTACACTCACCAGATTATAAGTGAAAGTTCCTGCTGTGGCTGTAGAAGCAGACACTGTACCCGTGCCTGTAGCATCACTAGTAACTGTTAAGTTTCCCGTTGTTCCGTTAATATTATATGTAAAAATGTAAGGTGCAATGGAAGAGCCTCCGTTAAAGGTAATGATAAGGCTAGGATCATTTAAGCATTTGGTAAAGCTACCTGAAAGAGTAGCCGTTGGTAAAGGGTTTACTGCTACTACCACATTTTGTGTGTTAGAACAGTTATTTGCTGAAATTGAATATGAATAAGTTACATTTACAGAAGCTGATGTTGTATTGACTAATGGCTCACTTATATTACCGTTACCGCTTGTGCCTGTCTGCGTTATACCTGCAATCGTAGCTCTATTCCAAGCATAGGTTGCACCTATTGTTGCACTGGTAGGTGTATAGTTAAAATTACTTCCGCTGCATACTGCTGTTGGAGTGAGTGTACTGGTTAGTGTCGGTAATGGATTAACTGTTACTACTATAGTAAATGTACAATTCGTTGAAGCATTAACAGTATATGTTGCTGTTTGAGCAGTAGCCAAAGGATTCGTTAACATCTGACTAATAGCCATTTGTGCTATTTGCGCACTGCCACCTGTAATGCCTCCGGTTACTGTTGGTGCAGCCCATGAATAGGTTGTTCCTGTAGGAAAATTATCCCCACCCACACCGCTGACAGGTGTTATACTAAATGCTGTACCGCTGCATATTGTTGCAGTTTTATTACTAAATGCTGATACTGACCAAGTGAGTTTAACTTGCCCCGTCCCGCCCAAAGCTCCGGGAGAATGATTTTGACCACCACCACCACCACCGCCAGGAGCAGAACCTGCTACCCCCGGCGTTTGAATACCTCCATTTCCTGTTCCCGCGCCACCGGCGCCACCACCGGCCACCGCAGTACCACCTGCCCCGGGAGGGCCTTTACTCGCAGCAGGCGCATCTGCGCCATTATTGCCATCTGATAATGGTCCCGCAGATGATCCACCACCGCCACCAGACGTGTAACCACAACATGTGTTAGAATTTATTCCATAAGTACTGCCTCCATTACCACCACTATTTTTTATTGTACCATAACCTGCGGATTTCTGTCCTCCCTGTCCTCCGGGTAAAACACCCCAAATCCCATTACGTGTTATACCGCCAGCACCACCTTTTGCCATTACAGTTGTACTATTAATAAACCAGGAATCGCCACCATTCCCTCCACTAGAACCTGGTTGTCCAAATGGACCCGTACCTGCTGATCCACCGCCTCCTACCATTAAGTTATACACAGTTGCTGGAGTAACATTAATAACAGAACTACTATAAGCCCCACCACCACCGGCACTTCCTCCACCCGGGTCACGACCATCTCCACCGGAACCGCCCCCACCACCCCAACATTCAACGGTAACAGATGATACACAGGCAGGAACTGTCCAGGTTGTAGCTCCTGCTGTTGTAAATGTTTGTGGGCTTGTTTGAGCATAAGAATAACTGCAAATTAAAATAGGCAGTAACGCGATACTGAACGTAGAAGAAAAATGATTTTTAAATACCTTGAGAAAATACATTGATTGGCGTTCTTTTTTTACTTGTGATAAAGTTATACCATTAACAACCCTAATTTATTTGCATTGGCTAATAAATATCTTTTTTTTCATCCGACTTAAACTTGTAGGATGCATACCTAAAAATTTTGCAATTTTATAATTGGGTACTAACTGAAGTATCTCCGGACGTTTTTCAACTAGTTCCCAATAACGTTCTTTAGGGCTTTTAGTGGATAAATCTCTTTCCTTTTTAGTTGCCGATAAATATGCATTCATAAGAATATGTCTTCCCAATTGATTGGCGATAAGTGATGTTTTTTGTGCGGTTTCAAATTCATATAAAGAGAATTTTTGAACAACACAATCGGTTACGCAGGAAATGTAAACATCCGATTTTTTCTGAGAGTAATAGGAAGAAAATGCTGATGTAAAAAGATTAGGATATTTGAAGTCGAAAATAGTTTCTTTTCCGTCCGTAATTCTTCCTACTTCAATAATCCCTGAAATCAAAAAATAAATATTCTTTTCCATTTGACCTACGGAAAGGATTTTTGATTCTTCTTTATAACTACATATGATAGTTTCAAAAGGTAATTGCTCTTCCGCATTCACATTTTTCTTTACATATTCTTCCAAAGTCATTACACAATAGCATTAGGGGTAAGGCAACAATACAAACGATTTATATAAAAGCAATAAAACTGAACTCATAGCTACACAACTGTCTTGAGCTAGATGAATAAATTGCTCTAAAGGTTGAGTTCCGTGAATAATTTATTTTTTTATTTGCTTAAGACAAGAAATATCCTCTTCTATCCCCGAATTTCAACTACCAAATTTAACTGTGTTTATAAAACAATTAAAGTGAGAACCTCCTAATTAAAGAAAGAAAATCCTTTGATTTATTCCAACACATCCACCCGCATTGGCATGCCATGACCGACTTTTACCCTCAGTGTAATGGATGGTATCCATAGGAGGAGGTACCTGACCCAAATACTCAAAGCTGAATTTTTGTATAACTTTAGTAATGATGATATCGGCTTCAAACAAAGCAAAGTTGTTACCAATGCACATACGTGGTCCGGCAGCAAAAGGAAAATAAGTAAATTTGTCCATCTCTTTTTCTTCTGTTTCCCAGCGGTCAGGGTCAAATGTTTCCGAATTTTTCCAATAGTCAGGATGATGGTGAACAATGTATGGTGAAATTAAAATATCCGTATCTTTTTTTATCAAATACTCTCCTACCATGTTATCTTCCACAGCTCTTCTCCCAATCATCCAAACAGGTGGGTACAAACGCATCGCTTCATTTAAGCAGGCTTTGGTATATTTCAGTTGCTGAAAATGCTGAAACGTCATCTCTCCTTTTCCCACTACTTCATCAATTTCTTTTTTTAATTTTTCATACACGTTAGGGTGTTGCGAAATAAGATAGAACGTGGAAGTTAATGCAGATGCAGTAGTTTCATGACCCGCCAAAAAAATGGTCATTAATTCATCTTTCAGTAAATCATCAGGCATAGCTTCTCCGGTATCTTCATATCTCGATTCCATGAGCATATTAAGTAAGTCGTCTTTTTTCTCATTTGTTTTCCTTCGTTCTCTTATTATCCTGTAAATAATATCATCCAACACCTTTCGCTCGCTTTTAAATTTAAAGTGCGATGGAAGCGGTACCCACAAAGGTAAATTGATGGCTTTCATTGCACGTTGGTCAATTGCTTTCAACAAATAAGCAAGGGAATTACCCACATTTTTTGCTTCTGTTTTTACATCGGCACTCAACATAGTTTTTCCAATGATTTGCAATGTAATACCCATCATCTCCTGCGAAAAATCAATCTCTTTTTTTGTTTTTAATTTTTCTTTCCACTCATTCACCATTTCATTGGTGCAGGTCAACATAGTATTGAAAAAGCTGTAAACGGATTGTTTATGAAATGAAGGTTGAATTAATTTTCGTTGGCGTTTCCAAAGGTCACCTTCACTGGTAACTAGACCATTTCCCAAAATTAATTTCAGCTGTTTGTAAGCCGAATTTTTTACGTATTGTTTTTGATTGGTTTGTAAAACAGCACGAATTAATTTAGGGTCAGAGAGGTGAACAATATTAAGGTGAAGAAGCTTCCAATTGGCTATGCCCGGATAGGCTTCGTCCATTTTTTGCATATACTCCAAAGGAGATTTTTGCATTTCGCTTGCCCCGTTTATAAATGCATTATGTTCGGGTCCCGGAATTTTTCTCATTTTAATTTTTTTTACATGCTAAATAAAGATATATAACAAATCAAGAGGGGACAAAACAATTGGTATGAGTTGGGTTAATTGACACTTGAATGGGAAAAATATTTATCATGAGTCCAAAACATTCAAAAAATCATGAGCCGATATCATGCGCTCAATTTTGAATCATCAACCAGAGAAAACTTTTTGATTATCAACTATAGCAATAGTAATTGCTTTTCATGAATCGGTTAAAAAGAAAAAGACAATCCTCCCATAACGTTAAATCCTTGTGTCGGATAATTATACCAACGTTTGTACTTCATGTTGGCAATGTTATTAAGCTTAATAAAGAAACTCAACTTTTTCGTATAATGATACTCTGTTCCTAAATTAATATCCACTAAATATGGAATTTGTTTTTGTGCCAATATGTTTCCATTATCATCACTTACATTTTTAGCATACTGACTGGCTAAATAAAACACATCTACTTTAGCTACAATTTTACTGTTGATATTATAATTACCTGTTAATGTAACCTTTAACTGGGGTTTATACCAGGCGTATTGTTGTGTTGCCATTTTATAATCAAAGTAATCGCCTGCTAAGTTAAAGCGTATTTTTTCACGTAACTGATATGCGGCTTCACCATGAACCGTAAGTATTGTAGCATTATCGTAAATTACATCAAATTTGTTTTTATAACCGGTTGTATCATTTACAAATAGTGCCATATTATTTAGTTTTTGATAGGATACACTTACGTTATAAGATGTAGTGGATGACAATGTCCCTTTAATACCTCCATATGCTTCATACTGTTTATTTGAGTTTTGCATCGATAGATGAGACATTACAAAAGGATTGATATCTGTAAATGATTTATAACTATTTTTTTGCAAATCGCCCGTTAAACCGGCATAAGGAATAATTATATGTTCAAAAATATTATAACTAAAGGTAAAGTTGGGATAGAAGTAAAATTTTGCCTTATCGAAAACATCTGCCACAGCAGTTATTCCAAGGTTATAAGTATAATTGCTATCTGTTCCCGAAAAATTTGGATTTAATTTAACAATGGTATTATTAATCGTATCTACACTTGTTCTATAGTTGTAATAATCTACAGAAGTATTGACTACAAGCAATTCCTTGGCGACGGCTGTTTGCACTATAGCAGAAGCTTTTACATTGTTTTCGGAGGTGTTGAATTTGTCCATTAAAGTGTAATAATCCAATCGTATATCGTGATTTAATTGTTTTAAATCTGTGTAATGGCTTTTTAATTCAGCGTTTGCGGAGAACAAATTAAAATGCTGTTGAGTGGAATCTTTTGAAAGTTGAGGATGCAGTTCTTCTTGAAAACCATAAAAATGAACAATGTTACTCGCGTAATCGGCATTCCCTATCAACGAGTGTTTTTTTAAGAATTTTTTACCTGATACCCCAATTTCATCATTGCTGAATCCGGCGTATCCCAATTGTTTACCTGAAGAAACAGGGGTGTATGAAGATGACAAATGTTTGATGTGTAATCCTCCGGAATATTCTTTTGAACGTAAAGTGTTTACCCATAATTCAGCATAAGGACTCGTGTAGGTTCCCATTCCTACTTTTATTAATGAGTTGTATAGCTTATTGAGCGGCTCCCCCAGCATTTTTGCAGGTACTATGGGTTGAACAGAAAATGTTGTACCCATTTTTTTCGATTGAATTCCATAGATGGATACCGGAATTTTTTTTGTAGAATCAATTATTTCCGGATTTTCATTTATCTTATTTGCTTCCGCAACTGTTGGTTGATATTGGCTTTTATTAACGCTTGTCATTGATTCCAGCGTGTCGCGCTTTTGCGCATTTAATACACCAACCGATAAGGTGAGTAAGCAGAAAACTAAAAGATGTTTTATATTAATTCGCTTCATGTGTATTTTATTTGCATCCACTTTTTAGTCGCTCTTTATAAAAAAACGAAAGTTATACGTTATATGAATTTATTTTATCGTGTCTTTTATGGGTTCTGAAATAAATAATTTTTGTTGCTCAAGGCTATCCCCCTTAAACATTAGCTGTACAGGCTGAAGTTCAATTTTAGGAATTTTTGCCGCCTCTTCTTCCGCTGTTATCTTATCTAATTTCTCCTGCGCTTTTTTTATCAGTTCAGGAATATCAGAATCTGTTAAAACAGAATTTAAAATTGTTTTCGCCTGAAAATTATCTTTCAATGCAACATAGTTGTCTGCCAGCAATAACAATGAACTTGTAATCCAATAAGGCGAATTGGCATCACTATTCACTAGGCTATACACTGTTTTTTCTGATTGCTTATACTCTCCCTTTATATATTCAATAAGTGCGATATAGTAGTTAGATTCAACACCCAGCTCATTCTTGGTAGAGTTTGCTACCACACGAAATTCTGCCAATGCATCATCTAATTTTTGTGTTGCATAAAAGCTTTGTGCAATATTATAATGTGCTTCATATGTTAATTCATTGCTAATTTTTTCAATTGCAAGTACTTTATTTGCATACACTATCGCTTCATTAAAATCTTTTAAACGATAGACACAACGCATCAATCCTATAATGGCATTGTCTCTGTTTTTAGTGTTTTCAGCAACTTGTTCCAATTGTTTGTAATACAAAGCGGCTTTAGCATATTCTTCCTTTGGATAAAGAATATTGGTGGCTCTTACCAATGATTTTTCAGTGAACTGATTTTTGTTTTTACCAATTACAAAAGTGTAATCCTTTAAAGCTTCGTCTAAATTGGCCGATGAATACTCGCACTCTGCTTTATAAAAACAAGCATCTGTTATAAAAATACCGTCAGGAAATTTTTGAATGTATTTGGCAAAATCTGAAACAGCGTTGTTACAGTTTTGTTCCATATAATGATTTTTCCCAATCTCATAAGTAATGGTATCTAATGATGCTTGCGGTATCGCTTCTCCAACCGAACGCAAATAGATGTCCATCTTATCCACATCACCTCTGCTTTTATAAATAGTTTTTACAAGCTCAACAGCTTCATTTGCTTCCGGCGATTTACGGTCTCTCTTAATAAGCCTGTCAAAATAATCCAATGCCTTTTCATCCTCTTTTTTATTGTAATAAATCAGCCCCACATTACTCAGGCAAGTATTAATATATCTGCTGTTAGGATACTCTTCAATAAATGTTAAAAAGCTGGTTAATGCTTCGTCATTTTGATTGTTCAACAAATAAGTTTGAGCCAATTCAAACTTTGCTTTTTGAATGTAACTTGAATAGGAGTATTCTTTTATAAATGTTTGTAATGCAGCAATTTTATCAGCATGTTTTTTTTGAATTCCATCTGCTAATGCTTTTTGGTATAAGGCATAATCGGCATCAACCAATTTCATTTTATACGATTTTTCGTAATATTCAGATGCACTTTCAAAGTTTCGTTGCATAAAATAACCATCGCCTATTCTGTTATAAGCATCGTTTATTTTTTCAGCATCAGCTTCGGGTTTAAATACTACAAATTTTCTAAACCACAGGTTGCTGTTTTCATAGTCTTTCAAACTATAATAGGCGTATGCCACACTGTAATTTGCTTTACTCAATTCGGGCTTACCAATGGCTCCCGGCTCTGTGATATAGTCCTTATAGGCTTCAATTGCACTTTTGTATTTTTTACTGCGATAATAGGCTTCTGCAGACCAGTAAATAGCTGTTGCTTTTATGTTTTTATCAAAATTATATTTTAATGATTTATCAAATGAAATTATGGCGGCGTTATAATCGC
Source organism: uncultured Bacteroidota bacterium (assembly GCA_963727705.1). Lineage (GTDB taxonomy): Bacteria > Bacteroidota > Bacteroidia > 2-12-FULL-35-15 > 2-12-FULL-35-15 > 2-12-FULL-35-15. The sequence goes on along the minus strand of CAVSHK010000039.1, from coordinate 161,348 downwards.
CATTGTTAAACTGTGACATACCCAAATAACAAGCGGCTTTTTGATAGGTTAATTTTAAGTCGGGTGTAAGTGTTTTCATGTTTTCAATAGCATTTAATGCTTCATCATAATTTTGTGTGGTAATAAAAGCATTTACCAAATAGGTGTATGCTTCGTCTGCACGGTCGGTTCCCGGATACAACTTAATGTATTTTTTTAATGCTTTTATCGCTTCGCTATAGGGGTTGTATGATAATTCATAACTTAGTTTGGCGTAATTAAATAACGCATCTTCCTGCATGGTAGCATCAAACTCCAATCTGGATGCTTTTTTGAAGGCATTTAGTGCTTTTTGTTTTTGGAATGTTTTTATATAACAATCGCCCATATGATAAATTGCATTTTGTGCTAATGAATCATCATCTATTTCAGTGGTTTTGGCAAAATAAGCAAGCGCATCTTGGTACTCTTTTGTTTTATAGTAAGCATATCCGAGTTGGTAATTATCTTCACGGGTTAATGTGCCAACAAATTTTTCATACTGTTTAAAATATGAAATGGCTTCGTTGTATCGTGAAGTATTATAGTATGATTCACCTATAATCATTACTATTTCAGGGGCACGCTTGGAATTGATGGTATCTAGCAATGCAGGAGCATATACAACAACCGAATCGTATTTTCTTTGCAGATAATATATTTGTACAATGTAAAATGATGCTACAGAACCAAAGGTTTCATCTTTTTTGAGTTTTAAAAATTCGTTAAGCGCTGTTTCATAATTTTTTTTCAAATAGGCAACATGAGCAAAATAATACTTTGCGGCCACTTTGTATTTATTGTCCGCATCTTTCAGTTCATAAAAATCTTTGGATGCTAAATCGTACTGTTCAGTATTAAAATAACTATATCCTCTTTTAAAGTAAAACTCCGCCAACTCATCTGTTGTTAAATGGTACACATCCACTTTGGCAAACCAATCAAGCGCTTCTTTGTATTTGCTTTTTCGATAATTATATCTGCCCAAATGAAAATATGCAGCTTTCACCTTCGGACTTTCAGGATGATTTTTTACGAATTGTTTGAGATAATATTCCCCATCTTTATTAAATAACTCAATTGCACACAACGCTCTGTAATACTCTGCATCTGATCGCACCAGCGAATTAGCATCCTTCTTATTCTCTATTATTTTATTAAAACTTTTTTGAGCTGCTCCATATTTTTCTTTTTGAAACAATTCAATTCCTGTTTTAAATTCTGCGTCTTCATCAATGTAAATAGTCGTTTTTTGTCCGTAAACATGAGCCGACAAGCCCGTTAAACAGGTAAATAAAAGTAATCTTATAAAAAACAGTTTGTTCATCAGCCAGTATTGTAGTATGAAGTGTGGTAAAATTAGCAAGGATAATACGCGTTAATTTTTAGGATAATAGAAGTTATTAACCCCGCGATGTTAAAAGTTTTAAAATAAAATGAACGTTGCTTACATATATACAAGCTAATTTTCGGGTGTTGATTTAACGCGTATATGCGCAATTAAAATATAGCAAAATCATAAATCAGGGAAAATCCGCATTCAATAAAAAAATAAAAATCCAATAAAAGCAATGGCGTTAGATACCATTATACATTTAGATAAAGTTTCGGTATATCAGTCGCACAACTTGGTACTCAATGGTGTAAACCTGAATGTTGACAAAGGAGAATTTGTTTATCTTGTTGGAAAAACAGGAAGTGGAAAAAGCAGTCTTCTTAAAATGCTGTACGCCGAATTACCCCTGATACATGGCAATGGAACGGTTGCCGGATTTGACTTAGCAACGATCAAAAAGAAAGACATTCCATTTTTAAGACGAAAAATAGGAATTGTTTTTCAGGACTTTCAATTACTTACCGACCGCACAGTAAATGATAATTTGCAGTTTGTGCTGGAAGCCACAGGCTGGAAAGATAAAGAAGCAATGCAAAAAAGAATGCAGGAAGTATTAGAAAAAGTGGGGTTGAGTACGAAAGGATTTAAAATGCCATTTGAATTATCGGGCGGTGAACAACAACGTGTTTCCATTGCACGCGCATTGCTGAACGATCCGGAATTAATACTTGCTGATGAACCTACCGGAAACCTTGATCCTGAAACGTCTGAAGGAATTATGAATGTGCTGCTCGACATCAGCAAAAACGGACGGGCCGTACTTATTGCCACGCACGACATTATGATGTTTACAAAGTTTCCTTCACGAACCATTAAATGTGAGAATGGAAAACTAATGAGTGATAAGTAATTTTTTCAGCATTATGTTTAGGTAACAATCAACAACAAACGTTCACTTTTTTTAACAACACGTTTAATACAAAACTAACAACACTGTATATGATACTAGACAAAATAGAAAACGCCAAAATTTATGCGGGTCTTGGTGAAAGAATGGCGAAAGCATTTGCATATATTAATGCTACTGATTTGTTGCAAACGGCAGTGGGCAAATATGATATAGACGGAGATGATGTATTTGCAATTGTTCAGGAGTATGATAGCAAAGAACTTAGCGATTGTAAAATTGAAGCACATCGTAAATATATAGACGTTCAGTACATTGTTTATGGAGTTGAATTAATGGGAGTAACAACATTAATTGATCAACAACCTATCCTTATTAATGAAGAAAATGATTATTGTATTTATGAAGGAGATACGTCTTTAATAAAGGTAGAAGCAGGCATGTTTACTGTGTTTTTTCCTGATGACTTGCACATGCCCGGCATTAAGTTCAATCAAATTTCAAGCGTTAAAAAGGTGGTAGTAAAAGTGAAAATTTAAAAGGAGGCAATAATTACTCACTAACAATTTACATTACTTACTTTTAATGGTATAGGCTATTCTGCCTGACATAACAAAGAATGGTGTTGACGATTCCCCTTCCGGAACATTTTGAGGAATGGTATAGCTAGGATATGCAGCGATACTGAATCTTTTTATTTTATAAGTGACATTCAAATATAAGATATAGGCTGCAAAAGAAAATGCAGATGCTTGTTGCAGGTATTTTTTAGGTGCAGTATCTAATTTCCCTTTGTATGCCGCAAGAAAGTTTTGTGTTTCCCAGATAACATCCAGCTCCGGAGAAATAATTAACTTACTTTCGTTATTAAATATAAAAATAAAATCATGCGAATTGGCGAATGTAATGCTATAATCCTGAGTGCGTTTTGGTGTTTTTTTTCCATTCACAACAAGTTTAGGATTACCGGGATTGTAATCAAATAACAATTGAGAGTATACGATATCCCAGTCATACCCTGTTGAAAGGTTAAAGTCGCTTTGTACCGATGATTTTAAGCGGGCAACCTTTGCATTATAAAAATAATGTGTGTACGAAACAGAACCATTCCATGCATCTGAAAAATCAAACATCCAGCCTAAGCCGGCATCCAATTCATCAAATAGTTTAGTCAGTTTTTTTTGAGTAGGAGCATCAACAATACTTGCCTTAACAAAAAAGCCCTGTTTAGTTGTATATCTAAAGTAAGGTGTTAGAACAGGGATATTCGTTGTGTTTCTCCGTCCCTTAAATGTGTTTTCACTTGAATAATCAAGTGCCATTTTGAATGTTCTATATTTAATATCAACGCTTGCTGTGTCAATAGAATCAGTTAAATACGTCTTGCCGTATGAATTGGAAACAAAAATAAATAGCGCTAAAATAAACGAATTTGTTTTGTTCATAAGTTATATAAATCGGTGTCCCTCACTTTTATTTACAATTACTTCAATCCGGCCAATTGTTCTTCAATGGCTTTTATTTTTGCTTCCGCATCCGCTTGTTTTTTCTTTTCGTTTTCTAATAGTTCAGGTTTTGCATTGGCAACAAATTTTTCGTTGCTTAGTTTTTTTTGTACAGATAGCAGGAAACCTTTGTTATACTCTAATTCTTTAGTAAGTTTATCGATATCTACTACTCTTTTAATTGAAATGAAATAAGTTGCTTGTTTAATAGTAAAAGAAATATTTGCATGTGTTTTTGAGAGTGTTAACATTTCCTCTTTGGGTTCAATAGAATAGAGATTTCCCATCTTTATTATTATAGATTCCAATGATTTGCTCAATTCTCTTATGTCAACGTATAAAGCAAACTTTTGTATAGGATGGAAATTTTCTTTAGCTCTAATATTTCTAATATTGATTACAACTTCTTTTACAATATCAAAATCATTTAATATTTCTTTGTTATTAATAATCACTGTTTTCGGCCACTCCGCAACAATGATACATTCTTTTTCTTCTCTTTCCTTTATCAAATGCCAAATTTCTTCGGTAATAAAAGGCATGAATGGATGCAACACTTTTAATATTTTTTCAAAGAAATTAATTGTAGCATCATAAGTTTGTTTATCAATAGGCAATGATTTTCCATCCACAAATTCTGGCTTAATCATTTCTAAATACCAGGCACAAAAGTCATCCCACACCAGTTTGTAGGTTGCCATCAACGCTTCGCTCATGCGGTATTTGCTATATAAATCATCAATGCTTACAAGCTGTTCATTAAACTTTGCTTCAAACCATTCTACTGCAATTTTGCTGCTGTCGGGTTGTGCAATTTCTTCAACAGTAAAACCTTTCACAAGTCTAAACGCATTCCAAATTTTATTGGAAAAGTTACGACCTTGCTCGCAAAGGGTTTCGTCAAAGGGCAAGTCGTTACCTGCAGGTGAGCATAATAACATACCTACGCGTACACCATCAGCACCGTATTTTTCAATCAAGTCAATTGGGTCAGGAGAGTTACCTAACGATTTACTCATTTTACGCCCTTGTTTATCGCGTACAATACCTGTTAAATAAACATTGTTAAATGGTTTTTCGCCACGGTATTCATAACCGGCAATAATCATACGTGCTACCCAAAAAAATAAAATTTCAGGAGCCGTTACTAAATCATTGGTAGGGTAATAGTAGTTGATGTCCTTTCCTTTTGGATTTTTGAAGCCATCAAACACACTGATGGGCCATAACCATGAGGAGAACCATGTGTCCAGCACATCTTCATCTTGCTTAACATCATCTTCGCTTTTGATTTCCGGATTTAAAAGTTTTAACTTAACAACAGCTTCTTCTTTTGTTTTGCAAACTACTGTATTTCCTTTATTATCATACCATGCAGGGATTTGTTGTCCCCACCACAATTGTCGGGAAATGCACCAGTCGTGTACATTTTCCATCCAATGTTTATACGTGTTGATGAACTTGTCCGGAATCAGTTTTATATTGCCATTCACAACATTTTCCAATGCCGGTTTGGAAATGGTGTCCATTTTCAAAAACCATTGCATGGACAAACGAGGCTCTATTACAGCGTTGGTACGTTCAGAATAACCAACTTTGTTTTTGATGTCTTCAATCTTTACAACCAGCCCAAGCTCTTCTAAATCTTTAATTATTTTTTTACGAACGGTAAATCTGTCTTCACCAATGTAAAACTGTGCAGCAGCACTCATGGTGCCATTTGCGGAAATGGTATCAATTACTTCCAGCTTATGTTTTACTCCTAAATTGTAATCATTAATATCATGTGCCGGAGTTACTTTTAAAGCTCCTGTTCCAAAAGTCATATCAATGTATTCATCAAAAATAATTGGTACAGCACGGTTAACCATTGGAATAATAACACGTTTACCCTTTAGGTGTTTGTAACGTTCATCATCAGGATGTACACATACAGCGGTATCTCCTAGTATAGTTTCAGGACGGGTAGTAGCAATGGTTATAAAAGCCTCGCCCCCTTGCCCCTCTCCAAGGGAGAGGGAAGAACCATCCTCATTTACTATTTTGTAACGAACATAAAACAATTTGGAATTAACTTCTTTATGAATTACTTCTTCGTCCGAAACGGCTGTTAATCCTTGCGGATCCCAGTTTACCATTCTTACGCCTCGGTATATTTGTCCTTTGTTGTATAAATCAATAAACACATCAATAACAGCTTCACTCATGTTGTCTTCCATTGTAAATCGGGTTCTATCCCAATCGCAGGAAGCACCAATTTTTTCAAGTTGTTTAAGAATAATACCTCCGTATTTTTCTTTCCATTCCCAGGCATGTTTTAAAAAATCTTCACGCGATAAATCTTTTTTGTTAATGCCTTTTTCTTTTAATAAAGCCACCACTTTAGCTTCGGTGGCAATAGAAGCATGATCCGTACCCGGCACCCAGCAAGCATTATAACCTTGCATACGCTTCATGCGGATAAGCACATCCTGTATGGTGTTATTCAGCATATGCCCCATGTGCAACACTCCTGTTACATTTGGTGGAGGAATTACGATGGTATAAGGTGTACGTTCGTCGGGCGCAGATTTAAAGAACTTATGTTTAAGCCAGTGTGCGTACCACTTATCTTCAGTGGCTTTGGGGTCGTATGTTTTAGGTAGTTCCATCATAACAATAGTGGGAATGATTATTTATAAAATAAGTGGCGAAGTTAATAAATAAATTTTTTGAGCAAAGCTTGATTTTAGCTGACCAGCGGGGACTATAACAAATGGAATATGAAGAAGAATTAATTTAGCTTTTGTAAGGATTCGTTAATTACAGCTACTTTATCAAAATATTCAATAACCGTAGGCTTTTCAGCACGTTCCTTACAGTTTAAAATGCCACATCGTTCGCAGGTGGTGCTTACATCTTTTACGGGTACCGAAGGATTGTTGACAAACGGAATTTTCTGCAATAGTTTTTGATCAATCAACAAACCAAGTGTTACACTCTCCATTTTATCAGGATTATTAACCTGTGCCTTCACAAAAGTGATACAGAAGTAACTGTTGTGCGTTTGCCAGTATTTAGAAACCTGCGCACGCACCATTGTTCCGTTAAATTTTTTCTCCGCTATTTTTTGTTTTACTTCCTGCATAATGCTGATTGCAATCCAGCGTCGGCAATAATGTTCCTGCGACGTATTGATGTATGGATTGTGCAATTGAGAAAGATAAAGTTCTTTGGTTAATTCATATTGATTATTGCTTACATCGCCTTTTATTCTCAAAAAGAAAATCTGGTCAATACCAAAATGTCCGGGAATAATAGTCGTTAATCTATGCATCAATGATTCTGCCGTTACACCATATTTATTTATTAAACGTTCCCAATCTTCCGAACGCCAATTGTTTTTTACAAAAAGTTGTTGTAAATCTTCAATAAACTTGTCTTCGGGCATTAACAAGGCATTGGTAAAGTACGATGCGTAAAAATTATGCAACAATATTTCAAACGATGCTAAACTCTGAACAATGGTTTCGTATGGTCTTGGGGATAATTTAAGATGCTGAAAAGCAATTTCTCTACCTATTAAAAACTTTTCCTGAGCAATACTTAGTCCTTTATTAATGTACAACACATTTTTATTGGAAGCATAAAACGAACGTATGTTTTTTAAAACAGTAATATTGTTCATCCCTTTCCTGTCCACTTTTATTTTATAAAGTTTGTACAGCAATTGCTCTAAGGTTTCTACACTTACAGGCAATTGTTCCTTTATTTTTAATTTTTCGCGGAATTTTTGAACGGAATTTTCTAAATCTTCAAAGTAATTATCGTGCAAATCCTGATAACTGCGGAGTGCGGCGGTGTAAAAATTTTCTTTGCTCAACTGCACCGTTTGGCTGCGCTTTAGCATGGTGCTGATAAATGCCGTAATCTTATCGGGCATATTGGCAAAAATATTCAATAACGAAGAGGGGGTTACGCCAAAATGTTCCCATGGTACTATGCCGATATAATCGGAATTCATAAACTCAATGATGGGCTGCAACCGCTTTTTGGCTGTAAGCGAAACTAAATAATCGTAATCAACTTTCAGGGCTTTGGCCAGCAAAATAATTTTGTCGGCTTTGGGATATTTTTTCCCGTTTTCAATATCATGTAAATAAGAAACCGCCATTCCAGTGGCTTCCGAAAGTTGTTGATAATTCATCCCCAATTGTTGACGGAGAGTTTTTAACTTTAGTCCGAAAATTAGACGAACAGCACTATTATCAGTAATCATAGTTCCAAAATTAATAATATAAAGTGAAAATTTAATTAACAAAGAAAAAATATTTTTTAGCGAAAAATTCTCTGAATAAAAAAAAAGTTATAGTTTTGCATTAACAAACAATTTATATACCCATATAAAATCATGACAACAACAAGCGCAACATCAGCATCGGAGGGCCTACAAAAGTACAACACTCCCGAAGGAATGGTTATAACAGGCAGTTACAGTCCTGAATTTGCAGAAGTTCTTAGTGCAGAAGCATTGGCTTTTATCAAAGAATTGCATGTTAAATTTGGTTCAAGAAGACATGCTTTATTGGAAAACCGAGTGAAGGTGCAGGAAGAAATTGATAAAGGTAAACTACCTGACTTTTTTCCGGAAACAGAAAATATTCGCAATAGTGATTGGACAGTTGATCCTGTACCGGCGGATATTCAAGACAGACGTGTTGAAATTACAGGGCCGGTTGACCGCAAAATGATTATCAATGCGCTTAACTCTGGAGCAAAAGTATTCATGGCCGATTTTGAGGATTCAAATACTCCAAGTTGGTTTAACAATATACAAGGACAAATAAATTTACAGGATGCTATAAGAAGAACCATTTCTTTCACAAGCAAACAAGGTAAAGAATACAAACTTAATCCTAAAGTGGCAGTGTTAATGGTTCGTCCAAGAGGATGGCACATGACCGAAAAACACATCATTGTTAATGGAGAACCAGTAAGTGGCGGAATGGTTGATTTTGCATTATACTTTTTCCACAATGCAAAATATTTGGTAAAAAATGGAAGCGGCCCCTATTTCTATCTTCCAAAAATGGAGCATTATTTAGAAGCCCGTTTGTGGAATGAAATATTTGTTTTCGCTCAGGATTATTGCGCTGTGCCTCAAGGTACAATTAAAGCTACTGTTTTAATTGAAACGATTTTGGCTTCATTCCAATTGAACGAAATATTATATGAATTACGTCATCACAGTGCAGGTTTTAATTGCGGACGTTGGGATTATATTTTCTCATTCATTAAAAAATTCAAAAATCTTCCTGGATATATTTTCCCTGAAAGAAGTCAAGTTACAATGACGGTTCCTTTTATACGCAGCTATACTCAATTGGTAATTAAAACTTGTCATCGCCGCAAAGCACATGCAATAGGTGGTATGGCGGCACAAGTACCTATCAAAGACGATGAAGTAAGAAATCAGGCGGCTATTGATAAAGTAATTGTTGATAAAACAAGAGAAGTTACGGATGGACATGATGGTACTTGGGTAGCCCATCCTGCTTTGGTTCCGATAGCTTTAGGTATTTTTAACCAACACATGAAAACACCTAACCAAATTGAAACTAAAAAACTTGAGAACTTTACTTGCACAGCGGCAGATTTAATAAAAGTACCGGAAGGTACTATAACAGAAGCCGGATTGAGAATGAATATTAACGTAGGAATTCTTTACTTGGAAAGCTGGTTAAATGGTAACGGTGCTGTAGCAATTCACCACTTGATGGAAGATGCTGCTACTGCCGAAATTTCCAGAACACAAGTATGGCAATGGATTAAATCAGGAGCTAAATTAGATGACGGAAGAGTAATCACCCATATCTTGTATCAAGATTTAAGAGATGATGAAATTGTACACATCAAAGAATACGTAGGTAACAAACGTTATGTAGCAGGTAAATTTCCACAAGCAATTGCATTATTCAACCGATTGGTGGTTGCTGATACATTTGAAGAATTCTTGACTACATCAGCCTATCAATTTATAGATTAATAATAAACCGAATAACACAAACAATAAATAAAATAAAACAATGGCAACAAAAAAAGAAAGAGCAGAAGCTCTAAAAAAAGATTGGGCAACTAATCCACGTTGGAAAGGTGTTAAAAGAGATTACACTGCAGAAGAAGTAATCAACATTAGCGGCTCTGTAAAAGTTGAGTATTCGTTGGCTCAACAAGGTGCTGAAAAATTATGGAAAAAATTACATACTGATGACTGGGTAGCAGGTTTAGGTGCTTTTAACGGTAACCAAGCGATACAAGAAGTTACTGCAGGTATGAAAGCTATTTACCTTTCAGGATGGCAAGTTGCTGCTGATGCTAACTTATCGGCAGAAATGTATCCTGATCAAAGTTTATATCCTTCTAACTCTGTACCAATGGTTGTAAAACGTATCAACAATTCTTTGATGCGTCGTGACCAAATTGAATATCTGGAAGGTGAACCAACCCGTGATTGGATGGTGCCTATCGTTGCTGATGCAGAAGCTGGTTTCGGTGGTAACTTAAACGCGTTTGAATTAATGAAACAAATGATTGAAGCCGGTGCTGCAGGTGTACACTGGGAAGATCAATTGGCTTCTGCTAAAAAATGCGGTCACTTAGGTGGAAAAGTATTGGTTCCTACTCAGGAAGCAGTAAATAAATTATCTGCTGCTCGTTTAGCAGCTGACGTTTGCGGAACAACTACATTGGTTATTGCACGTACAGATGCTGAAGCTGCAAATTTAATTACTTCTGATATCGACCCTCGTGATTCTAAATTCATCATTGAAGGAAAACGTGCTCCTGAAGGTTTTTACTATGTAAAAAATGGTTTAGAGCAAGGTATCGACAGAGGTTTATCTTATGCACCATATGCAGATTTAATTTGGATGGAAACTGGTAATCCTGATTTAGGTATGGCAAAAGAATTTGCTCAAGGTATTCATGCTAAATATCCCGGTAAAATGTTGGCTTACAACTGTTCTCCTTCATTCAACTGGGCAAAATACATGGATGTTAAAGCAATGACAACTTTCCGTGAAGATTTAGCTGCAATGGGTTACAAATTCCAATTCATTACATTGGCCGGTTTCCACGCTAACAACACTGTTATGTTTGAATTAAGTAAAGCATACATGGAAAGAGGTATGGCTGGTTACTCTGAGCTACAACAAAGAGAATTTGCTTTAGAATCTTCCGGATTCCAAGCTATCAAACATCAATCGTTTGTTGGAACAGGTTATTTTGATGCAGTTCAACAAGTTTGTCAACAAGGATTATCTTCTACTACTGCATTGGCTGGTTCAACTGAAGCAGAACAATTCCACTAGTAGTTATATTAACAATAACAAAAAAGCGTCGGAATTAATTTTCCGACGCTTTTTTGTTTCGTAATTCCACCTTCAACTTATTGCACAGTTTGATCTCAACCTTTATCATTGTTCCTTCTAACGCTTATAAGCGAAGTGATTTATATTCGACAAAAAAACACTTAATTTTTGCTATGTTTTTCAAGAGTAATTTTAAAAAAGTTTATTTTCGCGCTTTAAATTATTTTTTTAAAACTTTAAGTCAAACCCAACTAATGAAAAACACTTCGTACAAACTAATGATTTTTGCTTTATTATTTTTATTTTCCACTAATAAAAATATAGCTCAGGATGCAAAAACAGATGCCGCAAATTTGCAAACGGAAACATCAACCTTAAAAACAGCGGCTATTGATACTTCTGCTCATCATTGGAAAAAAGGAGGAATAGTAACTTTAAACGGTCAAGAAGTATCACTTGACAATTGGGCTGCTGGTGGGCAAGGAGCTTTGTCGGTTGGCGGTCAAGTTAATACTTTTTTTAACTATCATAAAAATAATATCATTTGGAATAACACTATTAATTTGGCATACGGGGTTATTAAACAAAGTTCAAATAAATATTGGTTAAAAACAGATGACAGGATACAACTAACAAGTAAAGTTGGAAAAAAGGCATTCGAAAAGGCTTATTATTCAATACTTGGTGATTTTAAAACTCAATTTGCTCCTGGTTATAATAATGCAACTCAGTCTGTGAGAATATCCAACTTCATGGCGCCCGCTTACGCTATACTCGCTTTAGGTATGGATGTTGAAGTGGATACCAGCTTGTCATTTTTTATATCACCGGCTACTTCCAGAATAACTATTGTTGATGATGATTCTCTTGCTAAAATCGGTTCATATGGTGTACAAGCGCAAGTAATGGATGCAAGTGGAAATGTTATTACTCCGTATAAAAAAATCCGCAGTCAGGTTGGAGGATATGCAAAAATCCAATATCGTAGAAATATAATGCAAAATGTTAGTCTTGGTACTACGTTAGAGTTATTTAGCGATTACTTTCATAGTCCGGATGTGCTGTATGTTAATTGGACAACATTTTTTGTAATGAAGGTAAATAAATACATCAGTGCCACTTTTAATACCCAATTAATTTACGATCCGGCAGTAAAGATCAAACAAACAGACGGAACAACAATAGGACCTCGTGTACAGTTCAAACAAATACTTGGAGTTGGTTTTGCCTATAAGTTTTAATGTCACGATAATTAAGTGATGGTTAAATAACATCCTTATTGTTGCATCAATATTAAGTCACTATTCTAAAGGGTAATAACAAAAAAACGGCATCAATTGATGCCGTTTTTAGTTGGTTAATACTTAATCCATCTAGTTTTTAATCACCTTTTTGGTAATAACAGTTGTGTTATTTGTAATAATAATGAAATATATACCCGAATCTAAACTCCCTGTATCAATTGTTAACTTACCTGCACTGTTAATTGTGTAAGCATATAGTTCTTTTCCGCTTACATCCGTAATCTTCACCGCCGAATTTTTATCTCCAACAATATTTAGAGTATTATTAAATGGATTAGGATAAGCGACCGTATTATCATCAGCTTCAACAGAAGTTATAGCATTTGCCAAACGGTTATCTACATAAATATCGTCGGTAGCCCTAACGCTACCCGATGTACGATTAGTACAATACAAATCCAGCTCTAAAACATAAACACCCGGCGCTTGTATGTTACCATATTTAGCATATTGGGTATTAATAACAGTATTTCCTGTGCCTTGATAAATCGTCCAAGTAGCATTTATGCTATCATGACCAATATAAGAATAACCGGTTATTTTAATAGAATCGATATTCCCATAACTTATATTACAGTTGGGAATTGCATTTGTTACCTTAGTGTCTACAACCGTTGAATCTGTATAACGGGGATCTACAGAAACAAATACCGTTGAAGGAGATCCAACAACAAATGTAAATGAAGAAGAATTAGATTTAGCATCGGTTACATTTACCGTATAAAAACCAGAACATAAATTAGATAAGGATGTAAATGAGTTTTGAACAATATTGCCGGCAAAATTAATATTGTAAGGAGGAGTCCCACCTGTAACATTTACAACAGCAGTTCCATCGCAGGACGCATTAGCACTTGTATTAGTTGACGTAACAGAAACGTTTAAAGGATTATTATAAGATGCCGATGTAGTATTTATACCCACATGAGCCTGCGTATTAACTGTACAACCCAGTGAATCAATTACCGTAACGCTATAATTGCCACTGCACACTTTATAACGATAACGCGAATTAACAGTACTACTATCACTCCATACATAGATAAATGGAGCTTTACCGCTTGCAGTAGCTTCTAAATAACCATTGCAAACACCCGTTGCAGATTGATTGGATGACTGAACAGACACAGTTGGCAAATTGCTAACTGTGACAGTTACAGAAGATGAGTTAGCGGATGAACATACACCGCTTTTTATAACCGCACGATACGATGTGGTTGCTGTAATATTTGAAAAGAGCTGGCTAGAAGCCGTGTTACTAATATCAGAATAAGTTGTACCACCATTTGTAGAATATTGCCATTTAGAAATTGAACCCGTCTGCCCACTAAGGTTTAATGTACCACTGTTAACCCCTTTGCACACCATTGCGCTTGCGGTTACAGTTCCTCCCATAGAAACAGTATTTACGGTGATGGTTCCTAAAGCGGAATTTGCAGAAGCGCACACTCCGCTTTGTACAACCGCACGATATAAAGTAGTTGTTGTAAGATTTGAATACGATTGATTTGTACTAGTGTTAGCCACGTTTGTATAAGTTGTGCCTCCGTCAATAGAACTTTGCCATTTCACAATCGAACCTGTCTGACCACTCAAAGTAAGCGTTCCCGTATTAGCACCCGAACAAACTGTTGCACTTGAACTGATGCTTCCGCCTATCGAAACAGGATTTACTGTTATTACCGTAACTGAAGAGCTTGCAGGAGCACACACTCCATTCTGAACAACGGCAACATATTGAGTTGTGGTAATAAGATTCAAATATGACTGACTAATGGCGGTGTTGCTATTATTTGTATAAGTTGTACCTCCGTTAGTAGAATATTGCCACCTCAACACATTTCCTGTTTGTCCTGTCAAACTTAATACCCCACTATTATTGCCTGAACAAACTGTTGAAGCGGAACTAATAATACCACCTACAGAATTAGCATTTACTGTTATAGTCGCTAATGATGAATTTACAGATGCGCATACTCCATTTTGCACTATCGCACGGTATATAGTAGTTGTGGTAAGATTGGAATATGATTGACTTGTATTAGTATTAGCTACATTTGTATAAGTTGTACCACCATCAATGGAACTTTGCCATCCAACTACAGAGCCTGTCTGACCACTTAAACTTAATGTACCAGTGTTTGTTCCTGAACATACGGTTGCATTCGCACTTATAGTCCCACCTACAGAAACGGGAGTTACTGTTATTATTACACCAGCAGAATTTGCCGAATTACAAACACCACTTTGCACAACAGCACGGTATTGAGTTGTAGCAGAAAGATTCAAATATGATTGACTTGTAGAGGTATTTGTTATGTCAGCATATGTTGTACCGCCATCAGTGGAACTTTGCCATTTAAGAACAGACCCTGTTTGACCACTTAAGTTTAATACTCCGCTATTGTTACCTGCACAAACCGTAGTAACAGCACTGATAGTGCCTCCCACTGAAACAGGGTTTACAGTAATTATTGAAACAGACGAATAAGATGACGCGCACACACCATTCTGAACTACCGCACGATAAAACGTAGTGGTAGTCAAATTTGAATATGATAAGCTTGTTGTTGTATTGCTGATATTGGAATAAGTTGTACCGCCATTAACAGAACTTTGCCAACTCACAACACTTCCTGTTTGACCACTTAATGTGAGTGTTCCTGAATTTGTTCCTGAACAAACGGTTGCACTCGAACTTACTGTACCACCAACAGAAACCGGATTCACGGTTAAAATAGCTGCACTGGAATTTACTGTGGTGCAAACACCACTTTTAACTACAGAACGATACTGTGTAGTTGCTGAAAGATTTAAATAGGACTGACTTGCAGCGGTATTTGCAATGTTTGTGTAGGAGGTACCCCCGTTAGTAGAATATTGCCACATAAGAACAGAGCCTCTTTGTCCGCTCAAACTCAATATTCCACTATTATTGCCGGAACAAATGGTTGCACTTGAACTCACTGTTCCTGCTACCGTGGTAGGGTCTATCGAAACATTTACGACCTGAGAAAATCCTGTGCCGCAACTATTTGAAGGTGTTACTGTATAGGTCACTATTTGACTGGTGGTAGCGGAGTTTGTGATTGTATTCGTCAGCGTGTTCGTACTCTGCATTGCCGTACTTTCGCCAGTTGTATTTAAATTATTTGATGCTATCCAAGTATAAGTTGAAGACACATTAGCAGTTAAAGGGATTTTTACCGCACTGCCTGAACAAATGGTTGCTGAATTTGTACTGGTCATTACTGATAAAGGTTTCACAGTAATTGTATCGCTTCCCGATTGTGCATTTGAACATGCGGCAGAACTAGCATCTTTTACACTCACTAACGAATAGGTAAAAGTTCCTGCTACGTTTGTAGGAGCATATAAATGAATTGTATCCCCGGGGGTTGAATAACCATCACTATTTTTCGTATTTGCAGAAACAATGGTTAAGCTAAATCCACCATTAATTTTGTATGTAAAGGTATATGGCGCAGTTCCATTGGCTCCGGTAAAAAGAAGTGCCGGAGTTGCACTATTTTGACAAACGGTTGTTGTGCCATACATCGTTGCTGTTGGCAATGTATTAATATTAATAGACCCAACGACTACGCTCGAATCGGGTGTACAACCGGTGGCTCCTTTAGTTGTAACAGTGTAAGTATAAGATCCGGTAACGGTAGGCGTTCCGGTCATAGTAAGAATGTTTGAACTAAAAGAACTGCCAACTCCTGCCGGCAAACCAACAACACTGGCAGTGGTTCCTGAACATTGATAAGTAATTTTAGTAATAGCATTATTAAAACAAATAGATTGAGCATCGGTACCGGAAGCGGATGTAAGTGTTATATTTGAACATGTTGGATTAATTTTAAATAATGTGCCATTACTATTTCCACCGCCGGAATTCGTCATCCCATAATAAAAAGTACCGTCGGAATACAAAGCTCCATAAGGGTAACTGCCATTCGTATTGTCAAAGTTATAAATGTTCGTATAATTACTTCCGTCCGTCTTTATTTTAAAGATATTCCCGTAATAATTCATTCCTCCATTCGATGTCATCCCTGAAAGTACACCACTACTAATAATTAAATCTCCCTGAGGGGAAGAACCGTTTGTGCCGTTAAAATCCAATACTGAAGCGTATCCTGTTCCATCGGATTTTATTTTGAAAATGATACCGGAAGAACCTGTGCCTCCGGATGATGTCATTCCATACAAATATGTCCCATCTGAAACTAAAGAACCATACGGATAATTACCAGTAGTACTTGAAAAATCCATCAGATCAAGATAGCCGGTTCCATCGGGTTTTATTTTAAAAATATTCCCATAACCATTAGTTCCACCACTGGATGTCATTCCATATAAATATGTTCCGTCGTAAAATAATGATCCCTCCGGATAACTTCCATTGGTGTTATTAAAATCCAAAATCTTTTGGTAACCTGTCTTATCAGGTTTCACTTTGAAAATTGTTCCGTACCCATTGGCTCCGCCACTATAGGTCATTCCATACAAATATGTTCCATCTGAAATTAAAGATCCATAAGGTGAGCTTCCATTAGTACCATTAAAGTTCATAATTGTATCATACCCCGCACCGCCCAATGTTATTTTAAAAACCAATCCGCTTCCATTTGTACCACCAGCGGATGTCATTCCATAAAGATAAGTTCCATCTGACAATAAAGAACCATATGGTGTACTACCATTACTGCCAGTAAAGTCAAGCATATCCATATAACTTGTGCCGTCAGTTTTAACTTTGAATAAGGTACCATAGTTACTATTTGCTCCTCCTGCCGAAGTCATTCCGTAAAGGTAGGTACCGTCGGAAATTAAGGAACCGCGGGGGTAACTTCCATTAGTACCCGAAAAGTCGATAAGATGCAAATTAGAGGTTTGAGCCTTTGATATTATTGTTACCAGCACAATATTAATTGCAATGATTGTGATGAGCAGTTTAAATTTTTTCATTGTATATATTTTGTTATTCTGTTTGTCGCAGTTTTAAACTAAAAACTACTTTAATAGTATGTTTCAACGAAGGTAAACTGATTTCGGAAATAGACAAAGTGTTAAAACGAAAATATTTATAAACAACTTAGGGTTTTACAGGGTCTTATATAAAGGCAGCCTTGTTTTTTTTTGATAAATATGGTTTTAATTCGGAATTAGTAGGTCAATTTGTGGATAAGTAAAATAAAAAAATGATATAATTTTAACTCTACACTTAAAAAAGTCAAATTGTTTTTATAATTTCGTTGTGTTTATCAATTAAAACGACGTAGCAAATTTCCTGATGATATCCGATATATCTGACTTTTATACGCAAAATAAAAATGAAAAAACGATCGTATCGTTTATCGGAGAAATTGTCCCTGACCATATAACAGAAATAATGCAGAGTTTGGAGGATAATTTGGAAAAGCTGAATGAAAACATAAAGATTAAAAAAAAATTATACAATATACTTATTGAGGCACTCCAAAACTTGTATCATCATGCAGATGATCCTAATTTAAACGACAATGTTCAAAGCCCTAATGCTATTTGTTTGGTTGATAATTGTAACGACTGTTATAAAATACTAACAGGCAACTATATTAAAAATGATAAAATAAAAACATTTGAAAATAAGCTTAACAAAATAAATCAACTCTCCGAAAATGAACTAAAACAGTATTATTTGGAGGTGCTTAAAAATGGTGAAAAATCATTAAAAGATGGGGCAGGCTTAGGTATGATTGAAATATCCCGAAAAACAGATGACAAACTAAATTTCGAGTTTGTAACACTCAATAATAATTATTCATTATTCATATTAAAAATCAAAATATCTAAATAATATGCTAAACTTATCAATTGAAGGAACCGCCAAAACACCTACCATTATTTTTGATTCCCAAAAGGGGTTATTGGAAATAAAAGGAAGGTCTATTCCTGAAAACTCAACAGAGTTTTACAAACCTTTGTTTGACGCATTAAAAAGCAATTCAGGGAATTTGTCAACACCAATAACTGTAAATTTTCAGCTGGAATATTTTAACACCAGCTCATCCAAATGCATCTTGGATATTCTTAAAACAGTGGCTTCCATTAAAAAAGCAGGAGGTCAAGTTATCATAAACTGGCATTATGATCAAGACGATGAAGACATGTTGGAATCAGGCGAAAACTATCAGGAGATTGTAAATATTCCGTTCAATATGCTTGTTTTACCTCAAGGATAAGTTGAATTGCCATTAAAGCTGTACGAGATTTATTTGAAAAATGACCCCAGACAAAAATATTACTGTATTTCTTCCTATTTGTAGTGCCGAACAATTGTCCATACAAAATGAACTTTCTTCTGTACTGCGAAGTGCAGGAATGATGATATCAACAGCAGACGAAAGCACCTTAAATAATAATGGATTAAAATCAATCGGTCAGCAACTTGCAGTATCCAACTGTTCGGTTCATATCCTTTTTTCAAATTATTTGCCGCTTGTAGAAGGTGATTCGGCTATGTCAATCGCCAAATTTCAATTTTATGAAGCCAAAAAATATCAGGCATTAAATCCTGATTTTAAAATGTTTATTTGGTTACCACCTTCTGTTAACCCCACCAACATTGACTCTAAACAAGCTGACTTTATTAATGAAGTTAGAAACAACATTTCCAAAAATATGGTATTCAGCAATGAATCGTCAACCATTCAGCTGGTAGACGACATTCGTTCAATGATGGAAGTGAAAGAAACCGTTCAATTTAATTTGAATTCAACAGATGTTTTTCTTATTTCAAATCAATTGGATGAGAGTGAGGCAAACGAAATAATGGACATGTTGAGCGACATCATAAAGGTGGAGACCTTGAATATTGTACAAGATGGAGATATTGATTATTCAGAGCTTTGCAAACAACAAATACCACAAAGTAAATTAGCTGTAGTTTATTATAAAAACTCTTCTGATTGGGCAATCCCTTTTGCGCAGCAAGTATGGAAAAAAATTGGTGGCGCATCCTCTTCTATCCCTATTTTACTGATAGGAGATGAAGATCCCAATGCCGATTTTCCGAAAAAATTTGTTGCACCAAAAGTAATTTCAATGATAGTAGCCGGTGAACTGATTCCGCTTGAAATAAAAGTACAATACGACAAAGTAGTTGAGTAGTATTATGACCCAAGAAAAAACAATATGTCCTTACCCTGGTTTACGACCTTTTAATGAAGAAGAATCGATCTTCTTTAAAGGTCGTGAGGAACATATTGAAAAAATTATTTCTCTCTTAGAAAAAAATAAATTTTTAATGCTTACCGGCGCTTCAGGAGATGGTAAATCATCACTTGTTTATGCAGGTTTAGTGCCAAATGCCCGTGCAGGATTTTTTAAAGCGCGTTATAACAACTGGCTGGTTGCTGATTTTAGGCCGGAACGGGCACCATTAAAAAACATAGCAAAATCATTGGCCTCTCATTTAAAACAAGATCCAGAAGATGTTGAAAAGCAAATAAGCTATGGTTTTTCTTCATTGGTAAAATTATATAAATCAACTCCATTTTATATTGATCCCACCAGTGAGGAATGGATAAATGCCGATGATAAAGGGAAACGAATTTTAAAAGAGAAAAGGCGCAAATCTATTAATACTTGTTGACCAATTTGAAGAATTTTTCACGAATCCAGAAAACTATACTAGCGGCAAACCCTCTGTTCAAGCACAAGCGGTAATTAATTTATTGCTTGAAACTGCAAAAATTTCCTTAGCTGAAGATCTGCCTATATATATTATTTGTACAATGCGATCCGATTATATCGGACAATGTGCCGATTTCAGAGGCTTGCCGGAGGCGATTGGATTCAGTCAGTTTTTTGTACCTCGTTTAAAACGTAAAGAAATACATCAGGTTATAGAAGAACCTGCGGTATTGAGCGGCAATAAAATTTCAAACCGATTAACGGAAACATTAATCAACGAATTGGTTTATGGTCTTGATCAGTTACCTGTATTGCAACACGCACTTAATCAAATTTGGACCATCACCGATAATGGTGAGGAGATGGATTTGATTCATCTGGCAAAACTGGCAGGACTTTCCAAAGATGTATTGCCCGACAAAGATAAAATCGAGTTTAGTAAATGGTTTGCAACACAACCTGTGTTTAAAAAAACATTTTACGACAATACATATCTCAAGAATGTTTTGAACGCTCATGCCAACGAGCTTTACGAAAGAGCGAGGGAGCATTATAATACAAAGTATAATAAAAATATTTCATCAGAAGAAGCGCATCTTATCATCAAAACAACCTTTCAGTGCCTTACTAAAATAGATGATTCCAGAGCGGTAAGAAACAGAATGACCTTATCGGAAATAACGTCTGTAATTGGCAAATCAGGAATCACAACCGATGTTGTGGGAGGATTGGTGGAATTGTTCAGAATGCAGGGAAATACTTTTTTGAAACCTTTTATTACCGAGGAGCCTGAATCCATTCAATTAGAGAATGATGATGTTTTGGACATCACACATGAAAGTCTCATCAGAAATTGGAACCTTTTAAAACAATGGGCAGATGAAGAAAATGAGAACCGCCAAATTTATCTCGATTTTTACAAACAGCTGGGAAGATGGAATAAGAGCGGAAAATCAAAAGATTATTTACTGTCTGCCGGACCTTTAAGTTTTTTTGAATCGTGGTATAAACAATGCCGACCAAATAAATTTTGGTTACTTAAATATGATCAGTCAGAAAAATCAAAGGAAGAAAAATTAACAGTTGCCGATAGAACAATTAAAGATACTATTGATTTTATTACATTGAGTAAAAAGGCGATTTCTAAAAAACGAAATCTAATAATTACAGCTATATCAATTCTTATTTGTGCTGCTTTCCTCATTTACCGTTTGGGCAATGATGGAAAGAAAGAATGCAATGTCGCAACAAGAAATTGCTAACAAAAAAACAAAAGAAGCAATAGTTTCAGCACAAGATGCGATGAATGCAAAAAACGCCGCGATGGAACTTAAGGAGAAAGCTGAGCAGAGTGAATCGTTGGCAATGATATCTAAAGAAACTGCCGAAGAAGCACGAAAAGAAGCCTTAAAAGCAAAAACATTTGCAGAGATTCAAAAAAGCAAAGCTGAAAAACAAACATTACTTGCTGTAGATGAATCTAAAAAAGCAGAAGAACAGCGAAAAATTGCCAGCGAAGCGCGCGATAAAGCTGTTGCAGCGGAAACAAAGGCTAAAAAACTCACCTTGTTATCTATAGCACAAGCACTGGCATTAAAGTCAACCATTATTGAAGATGATGCACAATTACAAAGTTTACTGGCTGTACAGGCGTATAACTTTACATTCCAAAATAAGGAGAATACTCAAAGTCCAATTATATATGAAGCGTTGAGAGCTGCTTATGAAAAAATAAAGAATATAAACTCCGCGGTTATAAATCACTTAACGTACGAACCTCGCACTATATCAGTACTTAACCAAGGAACCGAACTACTTGCAACAGGAAAGTCCGGCATCATCAATCGTTTTAATATTACAAACGGAACAATTATTAAAAGTTATTCAGTAGCAGAAAAAGAATTTATTTTGTTTACCCTTTTGAGTCCGGACAGTAAAAAATTAGTATGCGGATATAATGACGGAAAAATAGCCTTGTGGGATATTCCTGATTTAGGAGCATTATCAAAAGTTGAAATTAATTCGGGTAAAGAAATCCTCTCAGCTGCAGCCTTTAATACTTCAGGAAACAGGATGGTTACAGCTTCTCAAAACAATGTTGTTAAACTTTGGGACATCAGCAGTGGTAAAAAACCTGTAAAAGTTGATTCAGTAAAAATGGATGGTGCAGTAAAAGCTATTGTAATTTCGGAAGATGGCAACTCCATTTATTTATCAACCGAAACAGGAGAAATAAGTTATTGGAATATAAAAAATAAAAAAGCAGAAAGCTTATTTGTTTCAAAACCCTCAATACCATTGTGTCTGGCATTTTCAAAAGAAAAAAACAAATTGGCTGCTGGTTTTTCAGATGGCAAAGTCCGTATTTTTAGTTTGAACGATAGTGTTATTAAGACTTTACATGAGCATACTGCAAGGGTGGAACAAATTATGTTTAACAAATCAAGTTCATTGCTTGCCACATCAAGTTCAGACAAAACTATACGGGTGTATGATTTACAGAAAGAAGAACTGAAACCCATAGTACTTAAAAATCAACAGTCAAAAGCTAGAAGCATCGCCTTTGCCAACGAACATACACTTATTGCCGCAATAGCCGATAAATCCATATATGTATGGGAACTTTCATCCGAAAAAATTGCCGAAGCACTGTGTCCGATAATACAACGAAATTTGCGTAAAACGGAGTGGGAGCAATATGTTGGAAGTGGTATAGAGTATCAACAAACTTGCAAATAATGTTACGTAATAAAAAAAGATATATAGTTTTTATTATCAGTTTACTACTGATGGCTTCGTCTATTACCGGATACGCACAAAAGCCGATAAACTGCGCCACCGCTATTAAAGAGGCCGATGAAATGTACAGAGAAGGTAATTATGATAATGCTATTCAGCTTTTAAAGACAGCTTTTAAAGAATGTAAGCTTTCAAAAAGAGAAAAAGAGGATGCCTACCTTATACTTGCACAAGCATATTTGGAAAAAGAACAATATACGGAAGCCGATCAATTGTTTATTAAATTATTAAACAATGACCCTAACTTTAAATTGAAGGATAGTCTTTATCAGGACGACTTTTACACCTATTATAACCGCATAAAAATACGCCCGCTATTTTCGGCCGGATTAAAACTAGGATTGAACTTTCCTCATTATGCCATAAAAAACTTATATTCTGTGAACAATGCGAATAACTATTCATTGGCTTACAAACCAGAAGTAGGTTATTCATATGGAGCATTTGCAGAATGGCAGTTTCACAATAATATTTCCTTTGTAACAGATAATGATTTTTCGAAAATGGGATACAGCAGAACGATTAATGGATCTGACGTTAACAAATCAATATTAAATTATTCGGAAGTTTTAAAGAGCTTTGAAACCTCTTTGTATGTAAAAAAATATTTTTTGCACAAACAATTTAAACCCTTTGTTTATTTGGGCGGATATTACACTCATTTAAACAACGCTACCTCCAATGTAGAGCTTACTTACAAACTAAAAGACAACATTACTCCCGATGTAGATGATTATTATTTAAACAAAAGTAACGTTGATATGATAGGGATGCGAAATACGAATAGGTTCGGGGCTATTTCCGGAATTGGTGTCAGCTATAAAACAAAAAACATTTTATTATCTGCCGCCGCAAGCTATAGAGTAGATGTTGGGAAAAACTTAACGAATAGTGCAAACAGGTATCAAAACGAAGACTTATTGTACACTTATTATTACATAGATAATAACGTTAATTTAAGTCGCGTGGATATTACGTTTTCGGTTGGATACATATTAAAATACTCCGTTAAATCAAACTAACATGAAGTATAAAAGCGTTTTATTTTTTTCATATTTATTATTATTACTGACTTTTTTTTCATGTAAAAAGGAAGTATTGGTGGCTGATAGCGCGAATCTTAAAGCTTACAGTTTTTCTATAAATAATTGTGTACTTACACCCGACAACAATTTTTTAATGTCAGGAACATCATATCTTTCAAAGGCCGATGCTACAGGAAATTTTTTATGGACTATTAGCAGTAACGCCAATTATACACTGCCTTTGCGTAATAATGAATTTGCAAGCTGCACAGATAACAAACAGTACATCACCCTTAGCAGATTAAGTACTTCAGGAAATATTTTGTTTTCAAAAACACTTTTTATGAGTGATTCTTCAGAGCTTTCAAATCCCAAAATAGCAGAGCTTTCATCGGGTGATTTGTTGTGCATTGGAACCAGTGTTTCAAGTGTTGATAGTACTTTGTTAATTATAAAAACAGATAAAAACGGAAATGCATTGTGGAACAAAAAAATAAAATTAAGCACCAATTTTTCCGTTATCAATAAAGCCATAGAAGTAAGTGCCAACGGCAATGTGATTATAACCGGTAATACCGGAAAAATTGTATATTCAAACAAAATATATTATGCAATGATTGATTCGTCAGGCACATTATTATGGCAACAATATAAAGCATTTGGGAAATGGGAAAATTACCCAACCGACATTCACATTTTAAACGCAAATGAATTCATCATCACCGGGTATTATGATATATCAACAACTCTCGATTACAATTATCAATTTTATGCTTACAAAATAAATAATTCAGGAGATTCTACTCAGCTTTTTGTTAACGGTGGCTCCAAACAAGATTATTGCATTTCGTCAACATTGGTTTCGGCAAATAATAATTTAATAATGGTTGGCATGGAAGGTAGAGGGTCAAACTTTAATGATCTTAATTTATCAACCATTAAAATTGTTACAATCAATACTTCCTCAATGGCACTTGAAACGGATAATACGTATGCCAAGTTACTGGAATGCGCCGGGCTATGCGCGATATATAATTCAGATGGTTCATTATCTGTTATCGGAAAAAAATATGCTTACAACAATCCGAATATTCAACAAACTTTTTTTCTGAAAATAAAACCTGACGGAAGTTTCTAAAACCTTATGTCCTCCACTATTACCATCGCTGTATTATTAATTATTGTTCTTCTGATTTTTATTGGATATAATTTGTACAAACAATCCAACAATGCACCTTTAGGGGATTCTTCTATTCAAAATTCGGCTCAGTTTCTTGAGTTTGAAAATACAAAAAGTAAATATACCGAAGAACTTCAAAAAGTTGAAATGGAGAAAAATAATTTACAACAAGCCTTTGATGATCTGACAACAGAAAAAAAAGTTTTTGAAGTTGAAAAGAAAAAGATTGAAGAAAAAAACAAGAAGGTTTGGTTAATGAATGAAACCGTATATAAGGAGAAAAAGAAAGTAGATGAACTCAATGAAAAATTATATGTAGAAAAAGAAAAACTGGAAGCTGAAAAGAAAAAGGTTGAAGAAAAAGTAAAAAAGTTATGGAGCCAGAGTATGGCTATTCATAAGGAAAAGGAACGTATAAACGAGCTAAAAGTAGAAATCGAAAAAAAACATACCGAAATAATTGATAGTGTTAATTATGCCAAACGTATTCAGGAAGCTATTCTCCCTGACACAAAAGAAATAACTTCTTATCTGCCCAATTCATTTATTCTGTTTCAACCAAGAGACATTGTAAGTGGTGATTTTTACTGGTTCTCTAATAAAGACAACAAAAGTATTATTGCGGCTATTGACTGTACAGGTCACGGCGTTCCGGGAGCATTCATGAGTATGATAGGAAATACCTTGTTAAACCAAATTGTAAATGAAAAAGCGATTACCGACCCGGCTCAAATTTTAAACAATTTGAATTTTGAAATTAGTCGCTCATTAAAACAAACACATGAAGATTCGGAGTCTAGAGATGGTATGGATGGTGCTATTTGCTGTTTTGAATTTATTTCAACCGATGGTACTGAACAGGAAGTAAAACTTCATTATGCGGGCGCTAATCGTCCTTTATATTTTGTAAAGAATAATGTGCTGGAAGAAACAAAAGCAAATAAATTTCCGATAGGCGGAATTGATTTGGAAGTGCCAAAAGCATTTACCACGCATACGTTTATGCTTCAACCCAAAGACACCGTGTATATATTTACCGACGGTTATGCCGATCAGTTTGGTGCCAACAATAAAAAATTAATGACTAAAAAATTTAAGGAGGTTCTTAATTCTATTCAGGATAAATCAATGGATGCTCAAAAAAGTTATCTCGAAGCTTATATACAAGAATGGAGAGGCGCTACCGAACAAACGGATGATATTTTAGTTATTGGAATAAAAATATAACATTTATTAGAATCGGGAATCAGGCAACTGTTTTTTTGAATAATTTATGGGGAGAAAAACTTCTATTACCTTCTAAACAAACCATGGCACTTCATTACGCCCATACCTAAATCTTTCCTCAATTATATTCCTATAGATAAGTATTTTTGGTGGTACTTTTTTATTATCATACCATCACTTTATTTTTAAAAGTTGCTTCTTTCAAATCCTTAAATTTGCTTAATAATACAATTTCACAATGCATAAACAAACGCTGGAGCAATTAAAATCAGGAGACTTAAAAGGGAGTACAAATATTAAATTGCCGGGTAAGCTTACAGAATTTCCAAATGAATTGTTTCAACTGACAGATACTCTCGAATTATTGGATTTGTCAGGTAATCAGCTATCAACTCTGCCCAATGATTTTAAGCGTTTTAAAAAACTAAAAATTGTTTTTTTTTCGGATAACCTATTTACTGAGTTCCCTGAAATACTTGGACAATGTGAAAATTTGGAAATGATAAGTTTTAAAGCAAATAAAATTTCTCGCATACCCGAAAATGCAATTCCAATAAATACACGATGGCTCATTTTAACTGATAATTGTATAGAGCAATTACCCGATTCAATAGGTAATTGCAAAAAGTTGCAAAAAGTAATGTTGGCCGGTAATAAATTAACCGAACTGCCTTCGTCAATGAAACATTGCAAAAACATCGAATTGCTCCGCATCTCCGCCAATAATATTTCAATACTTCCGAAGTGGCTATTCAATTTTCCTCGTTTATCATGGTTGGCGTATGCCGAAAACCCTTGTAATAATGTTGTATTTACCAACAATCAGTTGAATACTTTTTCGTGGGATGATATTGAGCTTAAAGAGCAACTGGGAAATGGAGCTTCCGGTATTATTTATAAAGCAGAAATAAATAAAAAGCCGGTTGCAGTAAAAATTTTTAAAGGAGAATTAACCAGCGACGGACTGCCACAAAGTGAAATGCTGGCTTGTGAAGCGGCAGGTAATCATCTCTGTTTAACGACTGTACTTGGCGAAATAAAAAATCATCCTCAACATAAACAAGGTTTGGTATTGGAGTTAATTTCGGATGAATTTAAAAACTTAGGAAATCCTCCGAGCTTTGAAACCTGCACCAGAGACACATTTAACGACAATTTTTTTTTTACAGCAGTTCAATTACTTCAACTATTAAAAGGTGTTGCATCTGCATTACAGCATTTGCACAACAAAGGAATTATGCACGGTGATGTGTATGCACACAACATTTTAATTGATAAAAATGCAACATCTTTATTAGGAGATTTTGGAGCGGCAACACTTTATAATACTAACTCTGCTAATGCAGAATTATTACAAAAAATAGATGTAAGAGCTTTTGGCTGCTTACTGGAAGATGTTTTAATAAGAACAACTTTTGACTCAGAACAAAAGCTGTTACAAACCGAGCTTTATAAAATATTTTTAAACTGTACACAAACTGATGTGCAAAGTCGTCCAACATTTGAAAAACTTTATAAGCAAATGATTAACCTGAGTTAAGATTTTTAAAAATTTATACTTTTAAATAAAAGGATAGTTGTGAAGGTTGTAACTTGGTATCGTTAACTAAGCAAAACCCAAATTACCTACACATGAAAAACAAAATCATTGTTATAACAGGCGGAGCGAGCGGTATCGGGCTTGCAATAATTAAACAACTGATAAAGGAAAATACGATTATTTCTATTGACCGAAATCCTTCAAAAATAGCAGCATTAAAGGAAGCATTACCAAAAGTCGAAAGTATCAAAGCGGAAGTAACATCTCCTGATGAACTAGCAAATGTTATTGCAACCATTGAAAAATCGCACGGTAAAATAGATGTATTAATTAATAATGCAGGCAAAGGAGAAGTATTTGATTTTATTAAAACACCTGAACAGGAACTAATGGACAGAATAGAACGAGAATTATCCATCAACTATAAAACCCCGATTTTGCTTACAAAAAAAGCACTGCCGTTACTTCAAAAATCTACCGAACCTATAGTAGTATTTATTTCTTCGGGGTTGGCGTATATGCCAATTTCAAGTGCCGGAACATATAGTGCTTCTAAAGCAGCTATGCACTTTGCAACTATGATTATCAGGCACCAGCTCACACCTTTAAAAATAAGAGTAGTGGAAGTGCTACCGCCTGTTGTTGAAACAGAATTGAGTAAAGGAATAACGGTAACTAAAAAAATGCCTGTTGATACATTTGCTAAATTATTTGTGAACAAACTTTCAAAAGGCGAGAATGTAATGAATATCGGACAAACTGCTGCCTTAGAAAAATTCAGCCGCGTTTTTCCTTCAGCCGCGTTTAAACTATTGAATAAACCAAGAGGGTAAAGTTCCTTTGCCAACGGATATCGTTTACGTGACGCTAATAATACGTCAGACCAATTGTATTTATGTTTATTCGCAACTGGTATTCTAGTTGGGGATGGAAGCAACACTTTTTTATTTAATCACCAATCATTTAATTGCTCGTTTTTAAAAAGCTTCTTAGTATTTTTGAAAAATGAAAGTGTGCATTGCAGAGAAACCAAGTGTAGCGAGAGAAATTGCCGAAATACTGGGCGCTAAACAACAAAAGGACGGATATTACGAAGGCAACGGATATCAGATAACATGGAGCTTCGGACATTTATGTGAACTTAAAGAACCACATGAATACGATTCGGCTTATAGAGAATGGAACTTAAACATGCTTCCTGTTTTACCACAAAAATTCGGCATCAAACTAAAGAACGCTAAGGGTATTGAAAAACAATTTAACACCATTTCAACATTATTTGCAAACGCCGATGAAATCATCAACTGCGGTGATGCCGGGCAAGAAGGAGAATTAATTCAACGTTGGATACTTGCAAAAGCCAACTGTAAAAAGCCGTTAAAACGCTTGTGGATTTCGTCACTAACAGAAGAAGCCATTCGCGAAGGATTTAAAAATTTAAAAGACGGCAAACTCTACGACAACCTTTATTACGCTGGTTATTCTCGTGCTGTTGCCGATTGGCTGCTGGGCATGAATGCCACCAGATTATACACTATCAAGTACGGAAATGGCAAACAGGTATTGTCCATAGGACGAGTGCAAACTCCAACGTTGGCTATGATTGTAAACCGTCAGTTAGAAATAATCGATTTTAAACCTACCATCTTTTTTGAATTAAAAACGAAATACCGCGATGTTATTTTTAATGCAAACGCCGGACGTTATTACGAAAAAAATAAAAGCACAGCAGAAGAGCTAATAAGTTCGATAAAAAATGAAGAATTTGAAATCACTTCCGTTGAAACAAAAAAAGGAAAAGAAACTTCGCCTCGGTTGTATGACCTTACATCGCTGCAAGTGGATTGCAACAAAAAGTTTGGATTCTCTGCCGACGATACGTTAAAAACCATTCAAAATTTATATGAAAAAAAATTAGTAACCTATCCACGTGTGGATACAACATACTTACCCAATGATATGTATCCGAAAATTTCAGGCGTTTTGACCTCTATGAGCAGTTATCAAACATTGATAAATCCCCTATTGAGTAAACCAATTAAGAAATCAACAAAAATTTTTGATGACAAAAAAGTAACTGACCACCACGCTATTATACCTACCAATGTTAAGGCACAGGGTTTAAGTGGAAATGAAGCGCAGGTGTATGATGTTATTGCACGGCGTTTCATTGCCGTATTTTATCCGGATTGCGAAGTGTCCAACACTACCGTATTAGGGAAAGTGAAGGATGTTGAATTTAAAGCAACAGGTAAACAAATATTGGATCAAGGCTGGAGAGCAGTGTATAACAAAGATACGTCAACCGACGATGAACAGGAGGATACACAATTATTACCGGCATTTAAAAAAGGTGAAAAAGGTCCTCATCAGGTATTTTTGGCAGAAGGAAAAACATCTGCACCAAAGCCTTTTACAGAAGCTACATTATTACGGACAATGGAAACAGCAGGTAAACAAGTGGAAGATGAGGAGTTACGCGATTTGATGAAAGACAATGGAATTGGTCGTCCTTCAACGCGGGCGGCAATTATCGAAACGCTTTTCAAAAGAGATTACATTCGCAGAGAACGTAAAAATATTGTACCCACTCCAACAGGGATGAATTTGATAAAAGTAATTCATAACGAATTATTAAAATCGGCAGAAATGACCGGAAAATGGGAGTTTAAGATACGACAAATTGAAAAAGGAACATATCAGGCCGAAGCATTTTTACAAGAAATGAAACAAATGGTGAACGATCTTGTAACACAAGTCCGTAATGAAAGTCGTACTAAAATAAGTGTTGATGCAAATAAAACCAGCACGACAGAAAATGAATACAAATGCCCTAAGTGCGAATCAGGATCTATTATAAAGGGGAATACGGCTTATGGTTGTACCGGCTGGAAGAATGGCTGTACCTTTCGCTTACCTTTTAAATTCATGGGTAAAGATCTCAACGAAACGTCTTTAGATACTTTGCTAAAAAAAGGAGAAACAAGTGTATTAAAGGGATTTGAAAAGGATGGCAAAAAAACAAACGGTAAATTAAAATTAGATATGGATTTTAATTTAGTGCTTGTATGAAAATGGTCGTTTTAATAGGCATTGGAAGCCAAGTTGCTTTTGGAAATTCAAAATTGTTAATATATTTGTTTGTTTTCATTTAATAATATTCCTTTTTGTCTAAAAACAAAAAATAGTTTTGTTAAAAAAATAGTTAAACTTTACCTTGATGAAGTTATTTGTAAAAAATATAGAACGAAGCATAAACGAAGCTCAATTGGAAGGTCTGTTTGCAAAGTTTGGTGAAGTGGTTTCGGCAAAAATAATTTATGATACCATTACCTGGGAATCGAAAGGTTTTGGATTTATTGAAATGGCAAAAAAAGCCGATGGACTAAAAGCTATTGAAAGCCTCAATGGACAACCTTTAAAAGGAAGAGAGTTAATAGTACAGGAAGCGGAAGAAAGAAGAAGGTAATATTAAAGAGTAAACGAAACCAGAGTATATGCTTAAGGAATCTTTAGTAAAGGCAGGCACCATTTCTTTCATTTTATTTTTAGCACTTGGTTTTTCATCCTGTGGAAACATTGCCTCTGAAGCAAAATCTGTTTATATTGCTCCTAAAGTGAATCAGGACAGCATTAATGAAGTATTAAAAGAAATAGATGCCGACACGAAGACGAAAAAACTGGAAGAAATTTATCAGAAACGGATCCAATACGGTTTTAATGGGTGTGTATTAATTGCTCAACACGGACAAGTGTTGTTTAAAAAAGCCATTGGTTACAGTAGTTTTAAAACAAAGCAACCTTTACAAATTAACACCTCCTTTCAACTTGCCTCTGCCTCCAAACCCTTTACTGCAGTGGCAATTTTGATGCTGATGGAACGTGGAAAATTAAATTTATCAGACAAGGTGAGTCAATACATTCAAGGCTTTCCATATCCGGATATCACTATTCAAATGCTATTGAGTCATCGTTCCGGATTAAACAACTATATTTATTTTGGAGAACCTTTTTGTAACAACGATAAATGCTACAAAGGAAAACCTTATGATAATAACGCAGTAATTGAAATTATTAATGAATCCAAACCTGCTACCTACTGCCCTCCGAATA
Source organism: uncultured Bacteroidota bacterium (assembly GCA_963727705.1). Taxonomy (GTDB): domain Bacteria; phylum Bacteroidota; class Bacteroidia; order 2-12-FULL-35-15; family 2-12-FULL-35-15; genus 2-12-FULL-35-15. The sequence continues at coordinate 129,362 of CAVSHK010000039.1, read as the reverse complement.
AAAAATTTGGTTATTGCAATACCAATTACGCATTACTGGCTTCCATTGTTGAAAAAGTATCAGGTTTGAAATTTGCCGATTTTATGAGGAAAAACATTTTTATGCCCCTGCAAATGAATAATACATGGATTCACACAAGTGCTAGTAAAACGCTGGAGCGCAATATTGCACTGGGACACACTATGATGGGACAAGTCGATGATAACACCTATGCTGATGAAGTTGTTGGAGATAAAGGGGTTTATTCAACCATTGATGATTTATTTAAGTGGGATCAAGCATTATATTCCGACAAAATTCTTAAACAAGAAACACTGGAAAAGGCATTTACGGGTTATAGCAATGAACATCGTGGCAGCCGGAACTATGGACTTGGCTGGAGAATTCTCAATCACGGCCAAGGCAAAAAAGATGTGTATCACAATGGTTGGTGGCATGGATATAACATTACTTTTTTCAGAAGACCATCGGATGAAATTACTGTTATTATTCTTTCCAATAAAAATAACAAAAGTGCTTATCTGATAAGTGATATATTGGCTGTTGTTGGAAAAGATTATAACGATTCCGACACTGAAATTGACATGTAAAAATTATGTACAACGATTTTTTGTGAGCCTAATCATACAAAGTAGTTTGTATTTGTTGTACTTTCGCATTCACAATAAAAATATAAAAACACATCTGTAAAATGAAAAAAATAATTTATTTAATCGCTCTGTTACCTTTAGCTATAGGTTGTGGAGGCAATAAGCAAGCCGGAGAAATAACAGTTGAAGACAGCTTACAAGCTGTTACATCGGGTCAAAAAGTAAGAATTCATGATCAGGATTCGAGCATACAAATGTTCATTGAAGGCTACAACGCTATTCAGGATAATTTGGATATGATTAAGGAAAAAGAGAAAATAGTATCAGAAGTAAGTAAAGATGCCGAAACCCGCAAAAGCAAAGAAGAGCAAATTGTTTCTGACATTCAATCCATCTATGATGCTTTGAATCAAAACAAAGAACGTTTGGCAAAATTGCAGGCAAAATTGAATAAAACAAATAAAAAGAATGAAGCTGAACAAAAGGAAATGCAAAAATTCATTGACCGATTGACTTCTCAACTGGCAGCGAAAGAAACAGAAATTGCTGATTTGAAAACACAAATGGAGCAGTTGAACGTAGAGATGACTAACTTAAAAGTTACTTACAACGAAACTGTTCAGGAATCGGCTGTTAAAACAGAAAAATTAAACAGCGCTTATTACGCATTTGGAACAGCAAAAGAGCTGATTAAAAATGGCGTTTTAACTAAAGAAGGAGGTTTTATTGGAATGGGAAAAACAGAAAAAATGAAAGCCGATTTTAACAAAACATACTTTACTAAAATTGATATTTCTACTACAAATTCCTTAGTGTTGTCAGGAAAAAAAGCAAAAGTAATAACTACTCATCCGGCAAGTTCTTATAAAATACAAGGCACCGATGGCAAAGCTGAAAGAATTGTCATTACTAATCCTGATGATTTTTGGAGTGCATCTAAATACTTAGTGATTGTTATAGACTAAAATATAGTTCATACAAAAAGAAAGCACCGAACTATTAATAGTTCGGTGCTTTTTTTTTGTGCTTCTGTGATTAAAATTGCATTATAACTTGAAAAATATCTTTTTGGGGGGAATATAAATCCTACATACTAGACGGCGATACTATTAGAAAGAGCTTAAATCGCGACCTCAATTTTTCTGATGAAAGTAGAAAGGAAAATATCAGGAGAATTGGAGAAGTTTCTAAAATCGTGTCAGACGCAGACCTTATTGTAATCTCCGCTTTTATACCCCCTTTTAAGTCAGATAGAAATGAAGTAAAAAAATTGTAGGAGAAAATAATTTTATTGAAGTATTTGTTGATTGTCCAATTGAAATATGTGAAAAAAGAGATGTAAAAGGATTATATGCCAAAGCAAGAAAAGGAGAACTGAAACAGTTTACAGGTATTGATTCTCCCTATGAAATACCGGAACATCTAAACCTAATCATTCATACCAACACAGAAACCGGTTGAAGCATCTTTGCAAAAAGTAATAGACGATGTAGTCGTCCCTCAAAAGCAAGGATTTTAATTTTTTGCAAAACATTGACGATAAACAACCTGTATTAGATGACAACAAAAAAAGTGATTCTAATTTTAATAAAAAGAAACTTGAAGAACTTTACTCCGAAATCGAAAAATATTTTTCGGATACAGATGCTTATAAAGATCCTAATTTTAATGGCTACAAGCTAGCATTAGATTTGAATACTAATTTGAATACTATTACAAAAGCAATAAGCCTAAAAAATGGGGCCACCCTTAAAAACCTTACAAATTATTACAGAGTGAAAGAAGTTAAACAAAAAATAATCAACAGAGAACACAACAAATATACACTCAAGCATATATCAAACCGTAGGATTTTCGAGCCAATCAACATTTAACAGAGCCTTTAAAGAAGTAGAAGGAATAACACCTACAGAATTCATTGAAAAATTAAAGTAGCTGTTAACTTACTTATTACTTTTAATGCCGTTTTTATAGTCCATATTCTTATATTTTTCTATAATAACCCCAATCTTAAAACATGAAGGTTTATTGCTGTTTTAATTCTGTAACTTAGGTTAGGAATTTCATGATTTTATGTTTAAATCCAAACACCTTAATTTTATTCTCTAACTTGGCAATAGAGAATAAATGTAGCTTGAAGCTTAATTTCTGCTCAAATTTTTACAATATCTTTATCTTCTAATACTTACTTTTGAAGTTAATGAACGCTGTTAGTTAAACATTTAGGATTTAACATAGAGATGGTCACTTGCAAAACAACTCGTGTAAGACCTTATACATATTTCTACGTTTAAGTTAACTCAATAAAGTAATTCAGTAATTTCACTTAGATGAAAAATGGTTGTGTACTTATAATAGATGATGAAGAAAAACTTCGCAACCTTTTTGGCAGAATTATTAAAGCCGAAGGTTTTGATGTAATTGAAGCTCCCGATTGTAAAACAGGGTTAAAGAAGTTGGAACATCAACGTATTGATGTGGTGCTATGTGATGTTAAACTGCCTGATGGCAATGGGGTTGAACTCACTACCAAAATCAAAGCGGAATATCCCTTAACAGAAGTTATCCTTCTTACCGCATACGGAAATATTCCGGATGGGGTACAAGCCATTAAAAACGGAGCATTTGACTATATTACTAAAGGAGATGATAATGAAAAAATAATTCCGTTACTATATCGTGCTACTGAAAAAGCTCAATTACAAAAACGGGTGAATGAGCTTGAAAAACAAGTAGGGCAGAAGTTTTCTTTCAATACAATTTTAGGAAAATCTAAGGCTATTCTGCAAGCAATAGAGTTAGCTAAAAAAGTTGCTGAAACAGATACTACTGTTTTACTCACAGGTGAAACAGGAACAGGTAAAGAAGTGTTTGCGCAGGCCATTCATAATAATAGTAAAAGAAAACAACACTCTTTTGTTGCCATTAATTGCAGTGCTTTCGGTAAAGATCTTTTAGAAAGCGAAATGTTCGGGCATAAAGCAGGAGCATTTACAGGAGCGGTAAAAGACCAAAAAGGGCTTTTTGAAGAAGCAAATAACGGAACCATTTTTTTAGATGAAATTGGTGAAATGCAATTAGACCTGCAAGCCAAATTGCTGCGAGTAATTGAAACGGGGGAGTTTATTAAAGTCGGCGAAAGCAAACCTACAAAGGTCAACGTAAGAATAATTGCTGCTACTAATAGAGATTTACAAAAAGAAATTGAAGCGGGAAATTTCAGGCAAGACTTGTTTTACAGAATTTCTGTTTTTCAAATAAAATTACCAGCACTGCGTGAACGAATTGCTGACATTGAATTGTTGGCAAAACATTATGCTGCTTTATTTTCATCTAAAACAAATAAAAAAATAAAACACCTCTCTGATGATTTCCTAGAAACTCTTAAGCAGCACGATTTTCCGGGAAATATCCGTGAACTTAAAAACATTATTGAACGCAGTGTAATACTGTCTCCATCTGAGGAACTAACTACTGATACTTTACCTTATGAGCTTCTAAATAAAGTCTCAACAACCTCAACAGGTAAAACACTTTCGGCATTTGACCTTGCTAGTGCCGAAAAGCTGCACATTCAAAAAGTACTGAACTATACGAACGGAAATAAAACAGAAACCGCACGTTTGTTGAATATAGCCCTCACTACACTTTATCGTAAGTTGGAAGAGTATAAATTAACCTCCTAAAAAATTACCATAGCAAAACGATAGCATCCCCCTTTCAAAACGAAAGGGGTTTTTCATTTACGGCACAATACATTTTTCATTCTTATTCTTTATTTATAAGCGTTTCAGAAGTTTTCGCTTTTAACGGAACAAAGTTTGGCATTGTGCATCCGAAATGAAAAATAAAAAATCAAATATCGCCGACATTTGGATTATAGTTTACGCTTGGATATCCGCATTCGCTTTATTATCATTTTGTTGATGTTAACATACATTTTAAATGAGTAATCGCAAATTAAATATCAAAGAAATTCTGTTTATAATTTTATTATGGCTACTTGCATTATCTCTGCTTGTTATAGCATACTGGAAAATCAAACTATTATTTAACTGGTAAAAAATGGAAACATCAACAAAAGTGCTTTTGTTATTTATTATTTACGGTTTGCCGATTTGCATGGCAATTATATACCGAATGAATAAAAACAAAAAAAAATTAAATATTATTACAAAAGGGGATGCGTCAGTAATTCAAACAGAAGAATTACCTGACCAACATCACTCTATTAAATGATATGAATCATTACAAATACACTATTAATAAATAAACCTTTACAAAAAACTTAACTATGATGACACTAACACTTTTAATCGCAGGGCTCAGTTGCTTCGCCCTTTTTTATGGAGCAATTCACTTTTTTGAAAACATTTAAATCATGACAGCAGTATTTATTATCGCAGTTATCGTATTTGGCTATATGTGCTATGTACTAATAAAACCGGAAAAATTTTAAAACCATCCTTCATTTTCTCTAAAGATTAATTAGAAGGAATAAAATCGTAAAAACATGAACACAGAATTATTAGGAGTCGTTTTGATGTATGCGCTGGTAGTAGCGTTGGCTATACCACTTGGCAGGTACATCGGTAAAATTTTCAGCAATGAAAAAACATGGTTGGATAAATTGTTTGATCCTTTGGATAAACTATTTTTTAAAGTGAGTGGCATTGATCCCACAAAAGAAATGACCTGGAAACAACATTTAGTAGCCTTGCTCACCATTAACTTTGTTGTGGTTTTTATTGGCAATGTTTGTACTGATGAATATGAGTTGGCTACCATTGAATCCGGATGGTAATCCTTCTATGACTGCTGATCTGGCTTTTAACACAGCCATCAGTTTTATCAGTAATACCAATCTTCAACACTATTCAGGAGAAACAGGTCTATCTTATTTAGGACAATTGATCCTGATGCTTTTTCAATTCATCAGCGCAGGAACCGGGATTGCCATTTGTGCAGTAGTATTTACTGCAATGAAAGAAAGAACAACCGATAAGCTTGGAAATTTTTATAATTTATTTTGTTCGCAGCAATACACGTATTTTATTGCCACTTGCTTTTGTGGTAGCTATTATTCTTGTTTTTAATGGAACACCAATGACCTTTGAAGGTAAAGACACGATCATTAATTTGCAAGGTGATACGGTGCAAGTGAGTCGGGGGCCGGTGGCAGCTTTGATCGCCATCAAACAGATTGGGCACAAACGGAGGTGGCTTTTTCGGAGCGAATTCAGCACATCCATTGGAAAATCCGAACTACCTAACCAATATCGTTGAAACAATTTCTATTGTACTTATCCCAATAGCTATGATTTTTGCAATGGGTTATGTGCTACAAAGAAAAAAATTGGCGTGGATCATTTTTGGAGTAATGACAGTTGGATTTCTTTTATTGTTGATACCTTCTATTTATTACGAAATGCAAGGGAACCCTGCGATTGCAAAAATGGGAATCATGCAAAATTTAGGCAACATGGAAGGAAAAGAAGTTCGCTTTGGTCCGGCAGCATCAGCTAACTGGGCAATATACACTACCTGTACCACAATGGTTCTGTGAATGCGATGCACGATAGCATGACACCGCTCACAGGAATGTTTACCATGTTGGGTATGATGATCAATGCTTTTATGGTGGTGTTGGAGTTGGTTTCTTAAACTTTTACATATTTATTATTATCGCTGTTTTCATCAGCGGATTGATGGTGGGTAGGACGCCTGAATTTTTAGGTAAAAAAATAGAAGCCAAAGAAATGAAAATTGCCATGATCATTGCTTTGCTACATCCTTTTCTTATTTTAGTCAGCACTGCAATGGCAAGTTATCTTTATGCAAACAACCCAACGGAATATGCCGGTTGGTTGGACAATCCCGGTTATCACGGGTTTCAGTGAAATGTTGTATGAGTTCACTTCTTCCTCTGCCAATAATGGTAGTGGTTTTGAGGGGCTTGGTGATAATGTACCTTTCTGGAATATTATGTGTGGTTTTGTGATGATACTTGCGCGATATCTTGCCGATCATCGGTCCGGTGGCTATTGCAGGGATTTTAGCAAATAAAAAATACATTCCTGAAAGTGCCGGAACGCTTAAAACAGATACAGGCACATTTGGTTTAGTGGTATTTGCAGTGATCGCTATTGTTGCAGCACTGTCGTTTTTTCCAGCATTAACACTTGGTCCTATAGCAGAATATTTTTCAATATATTAATTAAATCAACCACATAAAAAACATAGAAGACAAAACCTATGTTCCTATATGGTTAAAAAAAATAAAAAATGAAACGTCAAAAAAATTCATCCTTATTTCAAAAGGACTTGGTAGGCGAAGCTTTTAAACAATCGTTTGTAAAGCTTAACCCAAAAATGATGTTTCGCAATCCGGTGATGTTTACTGTGGAGATAGGAACATTGTCATGTTGATGGTTTGCCTGTGGATCATGGCAGGCGAACAATCTCAGGGAAGTCTCGGCTATAACATTACCATATTCATCGTTTTGTTGCTAACCTTATTGTTTGCCAATTTTGCAGAAGCCATTGCAGAAGCAAGAGGAAAAGCACAAGCCGATAGCTTACGTAAAACAAGAGAAGAAACACCTGCTAAAAAAGTATTCTCTGTGGGAGAGATGAGAACAACGAAATTAAAGTGGTATCATTCATCTGAACTTAAAAAAGGTGATTCTTTATTTGTGAAACAGGTGATATTATTCCCAGTGATGGAGAAATTATTGAAGGCATTGCAACTATTGATGAATCGGCCATTACAGGTGAATCAGCTCCGGTGATCCGCGAATCAGGTGGAGATAAAAGTTCTGTTACAGGAGGTACAAAAGTGTTATCGGACAAAATAAAAGTAAAAGTAACTACCGAACCGGGCGAATCGTTTTTTGGATAAAATGATTGCTTTGGTGGAAGGAGCATCACGTCAAAAAACACCTAATGAAATTGCACTTACTATTTTGCTTGCCAGCATTTACATTGGTATTTATTATTGTGTGCGTTACGCTTCAAACCCTTTGCTGATTATGCCAACACACCTATTACCATTGCCGCATTTATTTCCTTGTTTGTTTGTCTAATTCCTACAACAATTGGCGGTTTACTTTCCGCTATTGGTATTGCGGGAATGGACAGAGCATTACGTGCCAATGTAATTACCAAATCGGGTAAAGCGGTGGAAACAGCCGGTGACCTTGATGTGTTGTTGTTGGATAAAACAGGAACCATTACTATTGGTAACCGGAAAGCCACTCATTTTTATCATGCCGATGGAGTTGATGAAGAACAGTTTATAGAATGTTGTGTGTTGGCTTCTTTTGCCGATGAAACGCCGGAAGGAAAATCAATTGTTGAATTGGCAAAAACAAAAGGTGCAAAAACAAAAGCTTCTGATACGCTTTTAAATGAAGCTAGATTTATCAAATTCACTGCAGAAACACGAGCAAGCGGTATTGATTTAAAAGACGGCAAAAGAATCAGAAAAGGAGCTTTTGACGCCATCAGGAAAAATGCAGAAAAAGCAGGAAATGAATATTCCTCAGGAAACTGATGAACAGGTAAACGGAATTTCGTCAAACGGAGGAACACCATTGGTTGTTTCTGAAAATGATAAAATAATGGGTGTGATTGAATTGCAGGATATTATTAAACCCGGTATCAGCGAACGTTTTGAACGCTTGCGCAAAATGGGAGTGAAAACAGTGATGGTTACCGGTGATAATCCGTTAACCGCAAAATACATTGCAGAAAAAGCAGGCGTAGATGATTTTATTGCCGAAGCCAAGCCGGAAGATAAAATGAATTATATTAAAAAAGAACAACAAGGCGGAAAACTGGTCGCGATGATGGGCGATGGAACAAACGATGCACCTGCACTTGCACAGGCAGATGTAGGTGTTGCAATGAATAGCGGAACACAGGCAGCTAAAGAAGCCGGAAATATGGTTGACCTGGACAATGACCCGACAAAACTGATTGAAATTGTTGAAATAGGAAAACAATTGTTAATGACAAGAGGAACACTTACCACTTTTTCATCGCCAACGATGTGGCAAAATATTTTGCAATTGTTCCGGCATTGTTTATTGCGTCCATTCCCGCTTTGCAAGGTTTAAATATTATGAAACTGCACAGCCCTGAAAGTGCAATACTTTCAGCAGTAATTTTTAATGCCATCATTATTCCATTGCTTATTCCGCTTGCATTAAGAGGAGTACCTTACAAACCAATAGGAGCAAGTGCATTATTGCGCAGAAACTTATTCATCTATGGATTAGGAGGTGTAATTGTTCCGTTCATTGGTATTAAACTTATTGATTTAATTATTGCAAATTTTATATAATAACTTAACCACATAGGCACATAAAAAAAAACTGTGTTTCTATGTGGTTTAAAAAAAAACAACATGAAAAACAACATTCTTCCGGCAATCAAACTCACAGTTATTTGTTTGATATTTTTTTCAGGCATTTATACATTAATAGTTCTTGCCATCGCACAGTTAGCTCCCAACAATGGTAAGGGAGAAATTATCAAATATGGTGATAAAACATTTTATGCGAATGTAGGGCAAACCTTCACCCGTGATAAATATTTTAATTCACGTCCTTCTGCTGTTGGTTACAATGCTGCAAGCAGTTGTGGCAGCAACAAAGGGCCAACCAACCCTGATTACTTAGCAGAAGTGCAAGCACGCATTGACACCATCTTGGTTCACAATCCGGGTATTCACAAATCCGAAATTCCTGCTGATTTGGTTACTGCATCCGGTGCAGGGTTGGATCCTAATATTTCTGTTCAGGCAGCTCAAGTGCAAGTGAAAAGAATTGCCAGTATCAGAAATTTAAGTGAAGAAACTTTGAAAAAACTCATTGTAAAAAATACCGAGAAACCATTGTTAGGTTTGTTCGGAACAGAAAAAATAAATGTATTGAAGCTTAATATCGCACTAAACAATCTTAAATAGAACGAAATTTAATCAAAAACCAACATGAAAAGAAGCGCTTTTTTATTATCAGTGTCATTATTCTCAGTTACTTCTTATAAGGCACAGGACACAACAAAAACGGTAACGAAGGAAGAAGCGAAATCAAGTCCTTTCACATTTTCGGGATACATTGATTCGTATTACAATTACAATTTAAATAATCCACAATCGGGCAACAACCTTGGTGCATCAAATACAGCAAGAGCTTTTGATCAAAGAGCAAATACCATAGGGTTAGGGTTAATACAAACCAAATTTGGTTATTCTTCTAAAAGGTCAGATGTAGTAGTGGATTTAACTTTTGGACCAAATGCAGATTTAGGAAATTATGGTAACAACCCGTTTTTGAGCTGGAACCCTTCGCAGGTTGCTATACCTAATGGAGCACCGGGCTACCTTTTAGGTAGTATAGCAGTTAAACAGGCGTATTGGAATTTTAAAGCAACCGACAAGTTAACCTTTACAGCTGGTCAGTTTGGGACGCATATAGGTACTGAAGTAATTGATGCTCCTATTAACTACAATTACTCACTATCTAACCTCTTCAATAATGGTCCATTTTATCATATTGGAGTAAAAGCCAATTATGCATTTTCAGACCGATTTGCATTGATGGCAGGGGTTGTAAACAACGTAGATGCTCTATATGATAACAACAAAGCAAAAGGTATAATAGGACAGTTATATATTAAACCTGCAGAAGGTTGGAATGTGTATATTAACTACATTGGAAGTAATGAAGCCAATGCTTCCAAGTCAACAGGGAAAGACACTACAGGGTTTTATCAATTGTTAGATTTAACTACCGGTTATCAAATAACTAAAAAATTCTATGTAGGAATAAATGCTGCTTACGGAAGTCAGAAAGGAGATTATCAAGGTACATTGGGAGGTCTTCCTTCTGCTCCCGGAGTTGCAATAAACCCTGCAAGCCCAACAAATCCTGGGAATTTAGACTCAACCAGACATTGGGGAGGAATCGCTTTATATTCTAATTTCCAATTTAACAATTATTTTGGTATAGGAGGAAGAGCAGAATATTTTGATAATAGCGACGGTGTGAGAAGTTTAATTAACACAAATGCTCTGAAAACAGGAGCTTCTGCAACAGGTGGCACCGATGTATGGTCATACACTTTAACAGGAAAGATAACTTTGGACGAAGGGCATTTAATATTGAAGCCCGAAGTTAGGATGGATGTATTCAAGACGTTCGCTCATACAGGTTCGGCAGCCACTGATATTCAACAGTTTCAGGATTCACATGGTAATTGGACAAAAAACTCACAAACAACTGTTGGTTTAGCTCTAATATACACTTACTAATTCACCTGTTTTTTTATTTAAAAGAAAATAGTTTTATTTTACGCTCTCATTTTGAGTATTTCAGATGGGATTTTAATTAAAATGATTGACGTTTATAAAAAGAATATGGAAGTAATTGATTTAAAAAAATTAAGTTTTGCAGGATTCTTAGTCTCCATAGGAATTGTGTTTGGCGATATTGGAACATCCCCATTGTACACATATACTGCAATTATTGGCGACAAAACGATAACCGAGTTAATTGCTTTGGGAGGTGTTTCTGCAATTTTCTGGACACTCTTTTTTCAAACTACCGTTAAATATGTATTTATAACATTAAGAGCAGATAATAACGGAGAGGGAGGAATATTCTCATTATACACCTTAATAAGAAAGTATCACAGATGGCTTGTTTTTCCAGCTATTGCAGGTGGAAGCTTTTTATTAGCGGATAGTATAATTACTCCTCCCATTTCGGTATCATCTGCTATGGAAGGGCTAAAACCACAGTTTCCAAACATTCCAATTATGCCTTTGGTAATTGGCATTTTAGTTTTATTGTTTGTTTTACAACGCAAGGGGACATCTTTTTTGGGTAATTTGTTCGGACCGATAATGATGCTTTGGTTTACCATGATTGCAATTTTAGGACTTGGTGAACTCATTGGAAATTTTGAAGTATTTAAAGCTTTAAATCCCTATTACGCCTACCGTTTGCTTACTGAATATCCCGGAGGGTTTTGGCTGTTAGGTGGAGTATTTTTATGCACGACAGGAGCTGAAGCATTATATTCCGACTTAGGACATTGTGGTAGAAAAAACATCCAGATTAGTTGGTTGTATGTAAAGATATGTTTGGTACTTTGCTACTTCGGTCAGGCAGCATGGTTGTTAAAACATGTGGGAACAAGTTTAACAGATGTGAGTCCGTTTTTTGGTTTAGTTCCACATTGGTTTATTTTTCCGGCAATAGCCATTGCAACATTAGCCACCATCATTGCAAGTCAGGCATTGATAAGCGGCTCATTTACATTGGTAGCTGAAGCAATACGTCTGAACATGTGGCCAAAACTGAAAGTGGTATTTCCATCCGAAATAAAAGGACAATTATACATTCCCGCTATCAACTGGTTGCTCATGTTTGGCTGTATAGCCCTTGTATTATTTTTTAAAGAATCAAAAAACATGGAAGCTGCATTCGGTTTGTCAGTTACATTAACCATGTTAATGACCACCATATTGTTGAGCTTTTATTTATACACAAAAAAGGTAAACATGGCTGCTGTTTATGCTTTGTTGATCGTATTCTTAACGATAGAAGGCGCTTTTTTAATAGCCAATCTTAAAAAGTTTGCACATGGCGGTTGGGTAACATTGCTTTTAGGTTTACTTATTTTTAGTATGATGTACATTTGGTATCGTGCAGAAGAAATTAAAAAGAAATTACAAAACTTTGTTCCGCTCGAACCATACATACCAATACTAAAAGAATTGAGTGAAGATGAAAAAGTTTCTAAATATGCAACCAATCTTATATACTTAACATCGTCCAACAACAGTCGCCAAATTGAAGAAAGCAGCATTAATTCCATTCTTTATAAACAGCCCAAACGAGCTGATGTATTCTGGTTTATTCACATAGACGTTGTAGATGAACCCTATAAAATGTCTTATAAAACAGAAATAATAGCTAAGGATGATATTGTATGGGTAACATTTAAGCTTGGATTCAGAGTAGCACCAAGAATTAACCTTTTATTCAGAATGGTAGTGGAAGAAATGGTGAAAAATAAAGAAGTGAATATCAATAACCTTTATTGCTCTTTGGATAAACAACATATTGCAGGCGATTTCCGATTTATAGTTATGCAGCGCTTTTTATCATTTGAAAATGATTTATCATTTGCTAACGACTTTATTTTAAAAGCATATTTTTTATTAAAAAAAATAAGTTTACCGGATGAAAAAGAATATGGTTTGGATTACAGTAATGTTACTATTGAACAAGCTCCATTAATTTTCAGTTCAGTAAAAAACATTCATCTAGTCAGAGAAATTTAACATGTTGGAAGAAGATAATAAAGAACAAAACGTACAGCACTTTCTTGACTTGATACAAAAGTCGAGGAGAGGTAAGTTTAAAATCTACATTGGCATGAGTGCCGGTGTGGGTAAGACTTACCGCATGTTGCAAGAAGCGCGTACACTTTTAAAAAACGGCATTGATGTTAAAATAGGTTATATAGAAACACACAACAGAAAAGAAACACATGATTTATTAGAAGGTTTACCCTTGATTCCACGAAGAACCATTTTTTACAAAGGAAAAGAACTGGAAGAGATGGATGTACAGGCTGTAATTAATTTACGCCCGGAAGTGGTGATAGTGGATGAGTTGGCGCATACCAATATGGAAGGCAGCAAAAATGAAAAACGCTGGCAGGATGTAATGGAAATATTGAATGCGGGAATTAATGTGATAAGTGCTTTAAATATTCAACATATTGAAAGTCTGAATGCCGAAGTAAAAAAAATAACAGGAATAGAAGTACAGGAAAGAGTACCCGATAAAGTAATTGCTTTGGCAGATGAAGTGGTTAACATTGATTTGACCGCCGATGAGTTGATAACACGTTTAAAGGAAGGGAAAATTTATAAAGCGGAGAAAATTGAAATTGCCCTTAAAAATTTTTTTAAATCAGAGCACATTTTACAGTTGCGTGAATTAGCTTTAAAGGAAGTAGCAGCGCAAGTTGAAAGAAAAGTAGAAACCGAAATCCCTAAAAATGTTGCTTTACGTCATGAACGTTTTTTGGCATGCATCAGCAGCAATGACACTACCTCAAAAACCATTATTCGTAAAACAGCGCGTCTGGCAAGTTATTACAACAGCAAATGGCTGGTATTATATGTACAAACCCCCGATGAGGATCCTAATAAAATTGCATTGGACAAACAACGACACCTCATTAATAATTACAAACTTGCCACAGAACTTGGCGCAGAACTAATAAAAAAGGAAAGTACAAATATTGCGAAAACAATTGTTGAAATAGCAGAAGAAAGAGAAATAACAACCATTTGTATCGGTAAGCCTCACATCAATTTATTGGCATTTATTTTAGCAGGAAGTACATTTAATGAATTGTTGAAGAAATTAAAATCATTAGATATTGACCTATTTATAGTGTCATAAAAACAATTAAACATCAATGAAAACAAAAGCAAAACTTACATTAGGAGTTGGTTTATTATTTCTACTTATTATACTGCTGGCGGTGTTGGGAACGGTTTACATCAATGCTATCAACAAAGACACACAAAATATTTTAGTGGCCAACTACAATACATTGGATTATTCTCGTAATATGCTCATTGCGTTGGATGAAAATATTGCTTCGCCGGAAAGCCTGAAAAAATTTGCAGAAAATCTTAAAAAGCAACAAAACAACATCACTGAAATTGGAGAAAAAGAACTTACCGAAAAATTATTGTTAGATTTTGAAAAGCTCAAAACTGTTCCACATGACAGCCTGATACATATTGCTATCCGTAAAGACTTAACAGGTATTATGCTGCTAAACATGCAGGCTATACAACGTAAAAGCAACGTAGCCAAACAAACAGCTGCTGATGCCATTTGGTGGATTGCAATAACAGGTACCTCCTGCTTTTTAATTGCGTTTATTTTACTTGTTAACCTGCCGGGAAATATAGCTAACCCTATTAAAGAATTAACAAATAGCATTAAACAAATTGCCGCAAAAAATTATTCAGAACGAGTACATTTTGAAAGCCACAGCGAATTTGGTGAATTGTCAGAAGCCTTTAATACCATGGCTCAGAAACTGGAAGAGTATAACAACAGCAGTCTTTCAAAGATAATGTTTGAAAAAAAACGTATTGAAACATTGATCAACAATATGCACGATCCGGTAATTGGTCTTGATGAGAAAAAGAAAATTTTGTTTGTAAATGATGAAGCATTAAAAATACTTGGAATAAAAGCAGAAGAACTTTCAGGAAAACTTGCTCAAGATGTTGCTGTAACGAATGATTTGATGCGTTCTCTGGTGCAAGAGTTAATGTTAGTAAAAGAAGAAAAGGTGGATAAAAAACCAATGAAAATATACGCTGACAACAAAGAAAGTTATTTCGAAAAAGAAATAGTTCCTATTTCCATTATACCCACCGGTGAAAAAGAAACAAAACACATCGGTTATTTTATAGTATTAAAAAACATTACACCATTTAAAGAATTGGACTTTGCAAAAACTCACTTTATTGCAACCATTTCGCACGAATTAAAAACACCCATTTCAACAATTAAAGCAAGTTTGCAATTGCTCGAAAACAAAAACATAGGAACACTTAATGAAGAACAAAAACAACTTGTTGACAGCATTAAAGATGACAGCAAGCGATTACTTAAAATAACAAGTGAACTACTTAATTTATCACAAGTAGAAACAGGAAATATTCAGCTGTCCATACAACAAAGTGATCCAACAAAAATCCTTCAATATGCCATTGAGGCAGTGAAAATTCAGGCGGACCAAAAACAAATAAAACTGGAAACTAAGATAGAAGAACACTTGCCGATGGTAAAAGCAGATGAAGAAAAAACAGCTTGGGTACTGATTAACCTGTTAACAAATGCCATTCGTTATTCGCCCGAAAAAAGTGCTGTGATTATTCAAGTAAAAAAAGATGCAGATAAAATTTTGTTTTCCGTTAAAGATGTTGGTCAAGGCATTGAGGCTAAATACAAAAACAAAATTTTTACACGCTACTTTCAAATACCGGGCAACAACAAATCTGGAACAGGACTCGGACTTTCCATCAGTAAAGAATTTATTGAAGCACAAGGTGGAGACATTAGCGTTGATAGCGAGTTTGGCGCAGGTAGTACATTTACTGTAGCAATAAATACGGCTTGATAGAAAACCTTGAGGAACCAGTTAGACTATAAAGACCTGACAGCTCTCATCCATTGGTTGGATCTGTTATGTTTATGTTTAAAATAATTAAAGCTGAAGTTGTTTTTATTCTTCTTGTTCAAATGGAATTATACTAATAAGTTGTCCTTCAAAGTCAAGGCCGTGCATTACTATGATTTTGCCAATCAAAACACCTATCGTAGCTCTCAATTCTCCCATTGCATTATAAAAATGAATTTGTTCCCCCATTCCAAAATCTCGATTTGACCTGTCAAAATAATATTGTCCTTGAATAGTATTCAGAAATTTTCTGCATGCACTTCTCATAGCTCTAAGTGTAGTTGCAAATTCTGATTTTGTATCTAATTCAAATAATTGTTCAGTTAAAAATTCTCTAATTTTAATTACTGATTCAGCACAATATTTTGGAGATTCAAGTTCGTAAACAATATATAAGACTCTTCTGTCCTCTAAAAAAGTGATGACTTTTCTTGCAACCTCAATTTCGGGTTTTGAAGGATTCCAAGAAATTCCGAATATAGGAAAACTAAATCCTGTTATTTTATTTGCAATTTCTTTAAATGTCATAGCTTTTCAAGTTTCTTTCAAATAGTACACAACTTGGTTATAGGTGTAGTTTGTATTCCAAAAACATTACAAAGCCCCCCATTTTTGGTTGGTTTTGCGCAACCAAGAGTTTTATTCTTTTGTTGAAATTAATAATTCTCGCACATCAACTTTCAACGCTGCTGCTATTTCAAAAAGTGTTTCCATTGTAGGTTGCATTTGATTGGTGCACCATTTTGAAACGGTTGTTCTGTTTTTACCTAATTCTTCTGCAAGCCAATTGTTGGTTTTACCTTTTTCAGCCAAAACAGCTTTTATTCGATTACTCGCTTTTTTCTTCATAAAAAAGGTCTTTCACATTAAATTTTCTGCAAAATAAGCAGAATTGAAAACATCTATTTTGTTCATTTTCAGCTTTTAAAGTAATATTTTAAACTTATTTTTATTCAAATATTGTCTTTTACACTAAAAATGAATATTTTTGAACAAAATTTTAAGAACTGTTTTACAATTCCATTAATTAAAAGGATTTGAGATATGAAAAACAAACAACTCATTCTGTCGCTCATTAAAGACGACCTGATAAATTCCAAATTGGTGTATGGCTTAATTGACGTGGGTTTAAATGCCGAGAATTATTTTTTGTGCCTTGGTGAAACTATTTTTAAACTGATGGGATTTGAGTATAATGAAGCAAGAGAAATTGTTTTTGAACAATACATTGAACTATCGAAAAAGGCAGTGTTGATTGATATAACCGAATCGCACCAACCGTTAGATGATTTGGTGCTAGAAATTTATGAGGAGTTGTGTAAACAAAAGCAGGTTCATTAAAAAACCCGACAGGTTTAAAACTTGTCGGGTTTAGTTTAGCAGCAAATTTACCAGTTAAGCTTGAAGTTGTTTCTTCTCGCTTACTTTCAACGCTTGTTCAATATCAGAAATAATATCGTCGATGTGTTCCAGACCAACCGAAACACGCACTAATCCCGGCAAAATACCAACATCCAAACGTTCTGCCTCCGATAATTTAGCGTGTGTAGAAGATGCAGGATGCGTAGCGATGGTACGTGTATCACCTAAGTTAGCAGAAATAGAAATCATCTCAAGAGCATCCATAAATTTGCGTCCTTGTTCTACACCACCTTTTACAATAAAGGTAACAATACCTCCACCCAATTTCATTTGTTTTTTTGCAATTGCATATTGTGGATGTGATGGTAAAAATGGATATTTCACCAATTGAATTGACGGATTTTTTTCTAATGCAGTAGCCAGCTTCAACGCATTTTCAGAATGACGCTCCATTCTCACTGCCAATGTTTCTAAGCTTTTTGAAATAACCCAGGCATTAAACGGTGATATGGCCGGACCGGTATTTCTTGCAAAAAGCTTTATAATGTCCATTAACTCTTTGCGTCCATTGATGGTTCCGCCCATCACTCTTCCTTGCCCGTCCAAATACTTGGTAGCCGAATGAATAACTATGTCTGCGCCATATTTTACAGGTTGTTGAATGTAAGGTGTAGCAAAACAATTATCTACAACCAAAATCAATTTATTCTGTTTTGCAAATTTACCTAACCATTCCAAGTCAATAATGTCAATCCCCGGATTAGAAGGTGTTTCAATAAAAATCAACTTTGTTTCCTTCGTAACATGTTCCTGCCATGTTTCAGGACGATCCACATCCACATAAGTATGTGTAATGTTCCATCTGGGAAGCACTTTTGTTAATATAGAATGTGTTGAACCAAAAATAGATTTGCAAGAAAGAATATTGTCGCCACTATTTAACAATGCCGCAAACGTAGCAAATATAGCTGACATACCTGTAGCTGTTGTAATACCGACTTCTGTCCCTTCCAGCAAATTCATTTTGTCAATCAACTCGGTAGAATTGGGATTTGAAAAACGACTGTAAATATTACCCGGTCTTTCATCTGCAAACTTAGCGCGCATGTCTTCTGCATCATCAAACATAAAGCTCGATGTAAGAAATAAAGGTGATGAATGTTCGCTCTCTGCCGTACGTTTAATGCGGGTTCTTACAGCTTGTGTTTCAAAGTTTTTATATTTTGCCATTTTGTTGTGTCTTAGTAAATCAAATGTATATGTGTTAAAGAGTGGTAAAAGTACTATTTTAAGTGCTATGAATAAATAGATGACCCGTCAAAAAAGACAACAAGATTTTTAGTCCTTATAACTTTTCACCTCTTCAATAAATCTGGCACATGCTAATTCAGGTTGCAATTGTTTCATAAACGTTTCACCCATTAAAAAACCTCTATAACCTGCTTGCTTAAGTTCATATATGGTTTTGGCTTCACCAATGCCACTTTCGGAAATTTTGACAAACTCATCGGGAATTAATTTTGCCAATTCAAACGATTGAGAAATGTTTACATTAAAATCTTTTAAATTTCGATTGTTAACACCCACGGCATCTATGTATTCGTTAATTGCAGGTAGCTCTTCTTTATCGCGAATTTCTAGTAGTATTTGTAAACCCAATGATTTAGCAAACTTGGCAAACTGTTTTATCTGAGCCGGACTCAATACATTTGCCAATAGTAGAATTACATCAGCCCCAATCGCTTTCGCTTCTATAATCTGGTACTCGTCGATCATAAATTCTTTACGCAAAATAGGAATGGTATTCACAGTACGTGCTTGTAATACATCATTAGCAGTACCACCAAAAAATTCAAAATCAGTAAGTATGCTTAGTGCGCTTGCGCCTGCATTGGCGTATCCACTTGTAGTTTGCTCTACTATAGCCGTAGCATTTATAATGCCCTTTGAAGGCGATTTTCGTTTGAATTCCGCAATAATTCCCACTCTGTTTTCATCCAGCAAATGTTGTTTGAATGAATACGGAGTGCGTCCGAAATATTCCGATTGCTCCAATTGTTTGATGGATGTTTTTTCTTTAGCACTTGCTACTTCTAATTTTTTTTGTGCTATTATTTTGTCTAAAATGTTCATTGCAATGATTTAATGATAGAATGGTTACTGAGTGAATGATAGAATGCTGTTATTTTTTATTGTTAACAGTTGTTGAACTTTTTGCTTTCGACACTATTTTCGTTATTTCAGTCGCTTCTGTTAAAAGTCTTTCTAACTCTTTTTATTTGTTGATAAGGAGAATCTTTTATCACTTCAAGCCAATATTCCGATTCATCGGCTTCTTCCACCACAATACATATTTTACTGAAAAATTCATTTTGAGATCTGGCTCTACAAGCTGCTCTGTAATTGGCTCCTGTTGACGTTGCCGATTTTACAAGTTGATATGTAATAACAGAAGAAGCTTTTATAACAGTTAATGAATCACAAAACCGAATAATGTCCACAGCGAATTGCTTCGTCCGTTTTTTCATTTGCTCAATAAACTCTTCTTTCCCGGTCATATCTTATTCCTTTTTTATTCTATCATTATTGCATTCGCTCATTAAATCATTCTTCTATTAACTTCTTATATACTGTTAACGCTTTTTTATCTGCTAACGAAGCCTTCGCTTTTTCAAAACATTCTATCAGCGATAAATTTTCATGTACACAATTAATCGCTGCGGCGGCATTGGCACACACAGCATTATTTTGTGCTTCTGTTCCTTCAGCATTTAAAATTTTCATAAATAATTTTGCTGCTGCATCAATTGTTTCGCCTCCAAATAACTCTTGCTGGTTGAGTTTTTTTAATTTTAAATCAGCAGGCTGTAACACTTGCTCTTTTGTTTTTGAAAGAAGTTTAAATTCGGATGTTAAAGAAATTTCATCATAACCATCAAATGAGTGAACAATCGTATAGTTGTGGTTACTGTTCTGCAACATATAGTGGTAAAGCCTTGCTATTTCTAAATTATAAACACCTAACAATTGGTATTTAGGGAAACAAGGATTGACGACCGGACCAAGCAAATTAAAAAAAGTTCTTACGCCAAGTTCCTTGCGTATAGGTGCCATACTCTTCATTGCCGGATGAAACAACGGTGCATGTAAAAAACATATTCCGGCATTATCCAACTGCTTTTGCAAAATGCTTTTATCATTAGTAAATTTATAACCAATTGCTTCTAATACATTAGACGAACCACTCACTGAAGACACACCGTAATTACCATGTTTGGTCACTTTTACCCCCGCGCCTGCTGTTACAAAACAGGCAAGCGTTGAAATGTTGAACGTGTCTTTTCCATCACCACCAGTTCCAACAATGTCGATGGTTTCATTAGAATCAAATTCGGTTTTTAAACACAATTCCAACATGGCTTCGCGGAAACCGGTCAACTCTTCAACAGTAATAAAACGCATTAAAAAAATAGATAAGAATGCCGCCACCTGCGAATGATTGTATTTTTCGGTAGCAATATTTACCAACACTTCTTTTGCTTGCAACTTGCTAAGCGTTTTGTGCTCGAATAATAAGTTTAATATTTCTTTCATAAGACCTCTCCCCTTAATCCCCTCTCCACAGGAGAGGGGGAGTTATTTGTAAAACCTAAACTCAAAATTAATGTTTGAGCGTAGTATTAATTATTTCATTCTTTTTCATCTTTCTATGTCAGTTCGAGCGAAGTCGAGAACTAGACATTGTAAATTGTTTTTTTTCAACACACAGTTCTCGACTTCGCTCGAACTGACAACGCACACAATCTATCAGCATTGAACTTCCAACTTTATAAATTGGACTTAATTTTCCACCCAATTTTTTATCATTTGTAAACCGTATTCAGTAAGCACACTTTCGGGATGAAACTGAACCCCTTTTACATCATACTTTTTATGACGAAGGGCCATAATTGCTCCATGTTCATCCACACAAGTTACTTCAAGGTCGGCGGGTAAATCGGCAGCATTCACCGCCCATGAATGGTAACGACCTACATTAATTTTTTTAGAAATATCTTTAAAAAGGGGGTCGTCTTTAATAATTTCTACAGGAGTTGCAACGCCATGATAAACCTCTTTCAAATTAATAAGTGAGCCACCAAATGCCTCGGCAATGGCTTGTTGTCCTAAGCACACACCCAATATACTTTTTGTGGGAGCATAAGTTTTAATTACATCCAATAAAATGCCCGCTTCCGAAGGGATGCCCGGTCCCGGCGAAAGTAATATCTTATCAAAACGTTCAATTTCCCTTAACGTTATTTTATCGTTGCGATACACCTCAATCTGCGCATTAGTGACTTGTTCGAGGTAATGCACCAAGTTGTATGTAAAGCTATCGTAGTTGTCTAATACTAATATTTTCATGAGGAAATTGTAAAATTGAAAGATTGTAAGGTTGTAAAATTAATGTTAATTGAAAATTATAAATTATGTTTTGCTTGTTTCTTTGTTCTTTTCAAATTGTTTTAAGTATTTTATAAATCCACTTATTTGTTTTGATAATTCTATTAGGCGATTGTACATTGAACCGTAAAATTCTTTATCAATAAATTCTGCTCTGTACAATACATAGAGCTTATTTCTTAACTCACCGGCCGAACCTTTTGAATACATTAAGTACCGTACAAATTGAGTATTGTTTTCATATTCGAATCCTTCGGCAATATTATCAGATATTGACATTGCAGCTCTTCTTATCTGATCTTTCATTCCAAAATCACTTTTTAATTTCCCCTGTTCACTTGCCGCGTATATTTCAATAGCAATAGATGTTGCTTCTTTCCAAATATCTAATTCCTCAAATTGCTTGATTTTTGCCATAATCTTTCAATCTTCTAAATCTTTCCATTTTCAAATCAAATAGTCTTCGCCAATGCTATTGCCTTTTTCAAAGCTGCCAATTTGTTATTTACTTCATTTAATTCACTTTCCTTGTCAGATGATTCAACAATACCGGCACCAGCTTGGTAAAACAGTGTATTGTTTTTACTTAAAAATGAACGTATCATAATGGCATTGTTAAATGAACCGTCAAAGCCCACAAAACCAATACAGCCGCCATAAAAACTACGACTTACGTTTTCGTATTTATCAATTAACTGCATTGCCATGTGTTTGGGTGCACCGCTCAATGTGCCTGCAGGAAATGTATCTGCTACTATTTTCATTGTTGAGACTTCCGGTTTTAACTTACCCACAACATTTGATACCAAATGTATTACATGCGAATAATATTGTATTTCCCGAAATGTTTTCACCTGTACATCGGTACAATTGCGACTTAAATCATTACGAGCCAAGTCAACCAACATCACATGTTCGGAATTTTCTTTTGCATCACTTTTTAATTTTTCTGCCAGCAAAGCATCTTTTGCATCATCACCTGTACGGCGAAAAGTACCGGCAATAGGATGAATAGCAGCTTCGCCATTTTTTACAACTAATTGTGCTTCGGGCGATGAACCAAATAATTTGAAATTGCCATAATCAAAATAAAATAAATACGGAGAAGGGTTTACGGAACGCAACGAACGATACAAATTAAAATCATCACCCTTAAAAACTTGTGAGAACTCACGTGATAAAACTATTTGAAAAACATCGCCGCGTTTACAATGGGCAATTCCTTTTGATACCAACTCAATGTATTCTTCATTGGTAACATTTGATTTTTCTTCGCCAACAGCTTCAAATTTATACGTTGAAAAGTTTTTGTTGTTGATGATACTTTCTATTTGTTCAACGCCTTTACCATCTGTAGTTTCCACAGTATGTTCAAAAATATAAAGCTCATCTTTAAAGTGATCGATAGCTATTACATATTGATAAACGCTGTAAATAATATCAGGAATGTTTTTATCCAGCTTGCGCGGAGCAGTTATGCTAATATCTTCAAAGTAACGAACTGCATCATAACTGATGTAACCAAACAAACCATTGGTGATGAACTTAAAATCATTTTTCTTAGCATCAAATGAATCGGCAAAAGCCTTTATTTCATCAGGTATGGATACAGATTTATCAATAGGTTTAGCCCTTACTGTACCATCCGGGAAGGACGTTGTTACTGTTTCGTTTTCAACCTTTATACTTGCAATAGATTTACAGCAAATGAATGAAAAACTATTTTCGTTGCCATGATAATCACTGCTTTCCAGCAAAATGGAATTCGGGAATTTATCACGTAGTTTTAAGTATAAACTTACGGGAGTTGTAGTATCTGCAAGTAGTTTTTTATATGTAGTGTTTAATTTGTAGTTCATAAATTTTAATTTTTTGTCAAAAAAAGTTCTAAAAGTATTAAAAAAAAGCGCCCGTTCTTAGTGTTAAGAACGGGCGCATAGTTTATATGTTAATTATTAAATAGCAACCTAAGCCGTTCTCAAAGAGTACGGGCACCACCATGCTTTATTTAATAATTGTTTGTTCATTGTTTCAGTTTTGCGCGACAAAGATAATGTTGTTTTATTTTATAAAACAAATTTTTTTTTGATTTATCGCAAAAAAATGTTTTTGCTAAATTTAAAACTCTTGTAAAGCTTATATCCAAAGCATTTCAGGTTCCGCCTGTGCCACTTTATCAAAAGTTTCGTGATATTTTTCGTGATTGGTATTCATCAACTTGTCCCAAAAGTTAAAGTAAATTCCATAATTGCAATCAAAATAACTGTGGTGCATGTTATGATGAGTGGATGTATTACTTAACCCAAACAGTTTGTGTTTGGTAAAGCCTTTTGGAAATAGCTCATAACCAAGATGTCCCCCAACATTTAAAACAACTGAATACATTAACCATATTGATACCGCCACAATGTGAGTAGGCATTACAACAATAATGATGGTGAGTATAGCATAATTGATAAGTCCTTCAACAGGATGAAAAGCGTAAGCCGCCCACGGTGTTGGATTGGTTGAATGATGGTGCACCTGATGCACGTATGGATATACCTTTTTAAGATGCATGAAGCGATGAGTCCAATAGAAATAAGTATCGTGCAAAAGTATCATGACAATGATGCTTAAAATAAAATAAGGCGTACCGTAATCTGAAATATGGTCATACATTTTGGTATAACCATTTACCTTAAGCCAATAGTTCCCCAAAGCTAACATTGAAAATATCAACAGATTGATAATCGAGTATTTAATTTCGTACCGGATGTGCTGATCTTTTGGAAAGCGTTTTTGAATTTTTTTATGCAGCCATTTATCCTTTTTAAAAAAGTAAAACAAAAAATAGGCTCCACCGGCAATTGCAAAATACCTTGCAAATTCAAGAAAAGCAAGAAGTCTGACTTCTTTTACTGCTTTAATAATTTCTTCCATGGTTTTAGCGTTAATGTTAAAAAAAAATTACAGTGCTAAATTACCCGATATGCTCTGTTATTGGAGAATGCAACCGATTGAAGGAGGATAAGTAAGGAATGAATTGGATAATAGTACGGTTAAACCGTTTGCGAAATAACATGTCAATTCAGAAAACAACTTATTTACTTTAACTTTTATTCAAAGTCGGAATACAATAAATATTTTTTGCGGACAATTTTAAAGTTGCTAATACCTTCTTCCCATGATTTACGTATGTCTGTTTCGCTCACCCCGTCTTTTATTTGCTTTTGCAGTGTAGCGTTTCCGGCATGGTAATTAAAATTATTATCAAAAAAAGTCGCTTTATCAGGAGTGTTTTTATAGGTCTGCATTAACCAAAACAAATAAATTTTTTTCAAATATTTAATATATACATCGCCAAAGGTTACAAGGTTGTATCCATAACAAACCTGACCCTTATACTTTGGCTCCATAGCTCCGGGTTTGGGTTGCGGTATAAAAGTGTAACCTTCCTTTTTGCCCGGTGGAATTGTATTTTGCAAGGTTGGATGCCCAATTACCTGAAAAGGTAAATCTGTACCTCTGCCTACAGAAACTACTGTTCCTTCAAACAAACCAAGACTTGGATATAAATATACAGAGGTCATGTTTCTTAAGTTGGGAGAAGGATTTACCGGTAACTGATATAAATCGGAATGGATGTATCCTTGCAGTGGAATTACTTTTAAATTACATTTTACACGATCTTTCAACCAGCCTTCGCCATTAATCATTTGAGCATATTCGCCTATAGTCATGCCATACACAATTGGTACAGGATGCAAGCCTAAGAAGGATTTATAGGCATCTTCCATTACCGGACCGTCAATATAATATCCATTAGGATTAGGGCGGTCAAGCAAAATAACTTGTTTGCCACTTTCCGCACAGGCTTCCATCACATAATGAAGCGTGGACAGATACGTATAAAAACGTACACCCACATCCTGAATATCAAAAATCACCACATCCACATCATTTAATAGTTCAGGACTTGGTTTTTTATTTTTTCCATATAAGGACGAAATGGTTAGTCCTGTTTTGTCATCTTTATAAGTATCCACGTGCTTTCCCGCGTCAACAATACCTCTGAAGCCGTGCTCGGGGCAAAATACCTTTGCCACCTTTACACCTCTGTTAAGCAGGCTGTCTACTAAATGAGTTTTTCCTATCATCGACGATTGATTAGCAACAATTGCCACCGATTTATCTTTTAACAAAGGTAGATACGCCTCCGTTTTGTCGGCGCCTACTTTTAAATCGTTGATGGTTTTGTTTATAAAATCAACTCTCATTAGATTTTGTGAAAACAGCGCAGGAATAGCATTTATGGTAAGCGCTAACAATATAAAATGCTTAAGGATTTTCATATGAATCAAAATGGTATTTTTACGGTCAACAAATTTAGAAAACAAATTGAATACCGAACGGTTTATAGCAAAACGTATCATTTCAGCGGATAAAAACAGCAATCGGTTTTCGTTACCTATTGTGCGTATTTCTATTATGGCAATAGCCTTAGGACTTGCTGTAATGATTTTAACGGTGGCTGTTATCACAGGTTTTAAAAATGAAATTGAAAACAAACTCATCGGTTTTGTTTCTCATATTCAAATAACCAATTATGATGCAAACACCAGCGATGAACCTTCACCTATTGATATGCAGCAGCCTTTTGTGCAACAACTAAAAAAAAATGATGAGATAAAACATGTACAGGTATATGCTAACAAAAGCGGCATTTTAAAAACGGCTACCGAAAACGAAGGTATTGTATTAAGAGGTGTTGGTAAAGATTACGACTGGACGTTCATTAAACAAAATTTGAAGAGTGGTAATGTATTTACCATAAACGACAGCCTTTCTAAAGACATTATCCTTTCTAAATATTTTGCCGATAAATTAAATCTGAAACTTGGAGACAAGGTGGTGATTTATTTTATTACAAAAAAAACTGATGACATTACCATCCAATACATACAACGGGCAAAAGCTTTTTTCATAAAAGGGTTTTATGAAACAGGGTTGGAAGACATTGACAAACACATTGCAATAGTTGACATCAGGCACATACAAAAATTGAATTATTGGAACGAAAATCAAATTGCAGGCTTTGAAGTTGCTGTGAATAATTACAAAA
Source organism: uncultured Bacteroidota bacterium (assembly GCA_963727705.1). Lineage (GTDB taxonomy): Bacteria > Bacteroidota > Bacteroidia > 2-12-FULL-35-15 > 2-12-FULL-35-15 > 2-12-FULL-35-15. Next base: position 102,563 of record CAVSHK010000039.1, on the reverse strand, counting down.
ACATTGATGAAACCGTTGAAAGGGTAAATGAAATTATAGGTCCCGGATTGATTGCCGAAACAGTTAAAGAACGCAATCAAACCATTTTTTCGTGGCTGGAATTGCAGGATATAAATGCCGTCATCATTATCATATTAATGATTGCCGTAGCAGGCATAAATATGATTTCGGCGCTGCTGGTACTTATTTTAGAACGCACTAATATGATTGGTATTTTAAAAGCATTGGGAGCAAAAAACAAAAGCGTACGCAAAATATTTTTATACAATGCTGCTTACCTTATAGGAAAAGGATTGTTGTGGGGAAATATCATCGGGCTTTCCATTGCACTGCTGCAACACCACTTTGGAATTTTAAAACTTGATCAAACGGCCTATTATGTTTCTGTAATTCCCATCAACATTAACCTGTGGCATGTTTTTCTGCTAAATTTAGGAACCATGATTTGTTGCCTGTTGATGCTGCTGCTTCCAAGCCTTCTTATATCGAAAATAACACCTGTAAAAGCAATACAATATAGTTAGGGTATAATTTAAATGATTATTTTTGGGGCGCTTAACGCAAATTGAAAAATAAAAAACAGTATTGATTTAGAGAACCTCAATCAACAATAAATGGGTGCTGAGGCTCACGAAGCCACGAATTGAAAAACAAACACAACTCAACTCCTCCCACTCTCCGTTCCCTGAGCTGTCGAAGGATAAGGAGAGAAGATGAAGGGCTGAGGCTAACTTTTAATTATGAGAAAAATTTCAAACAACATCCTCGAAACCATAGGTAACACACCAATGGTACGCATTAACAATATTACTAAAGATGTAAAAGCCACTGTTTATGCAAAGGTTGAAACGTTTAATCCGGGCAACTCCATTAAGGATCGCATGGCGCTGAAAATGATTGAGGATGCCGAAAAAGACGGGCGTTTAAAACCGGGAGGAACCATCATTGAAGGTACCAGCGGAAATACAGGTATGGGTTTGGCAATTGCCGCCATCATAAAAGGGTATAAATGTATTTTTACTACCACCGATAAACAATCGAAAGAAAAAGTTGATGCGCTAAAAGCCTTTGGTGCCGAAGTAATCGTGTGTCCTACAGATGTAGATCCTGAAGATCCCCGCTCCTATTACTCCGTTTCATCGCGTCTGGAAAAAGAAGTGCAGAACTCCTGGAAACCCAATCAATATGATAACCTCAGCAATAGTCAGGCTAATTACGAACAAACAGGTCCTGAAATTTGGGAACAAACAGAAGGGAAAATTACACACTTGGTGGTTGGTGTTGGAACAGGCGGTACCATTTCAGGAACCGGACGTTATTTAAAAGAAAAAAATCCCAATATAAAAATATGGGGCATTGATACCTATGGCTCTGTATTTAAGAAATACAAAGAAACAGGCATATTTGACAAGAATGAAATTTATCCATACATCACCGAAGGTATTGGTGAGGATTTTTTACCTGCCAATGTTGATTTTAATATTATTGACCGTTTTGAAAAAGTAACCGATAAAGATGCTGCCATAATGACCCGCGAAATAACAAAGCGTGAAGGCATTTTTGTAGGAAACTCGGCAGGCTCTGCCATGGCGGGTTTGATGCAATTAAAAAATGAATTGAAAGAAGGTGATGTGGTGGTGGTTATTTTTCACGACCATGGAACACGTTACCTAGGCAAAATGTATAACGATGAGTGGATGCTCGAAAAAGGTTTTTTTGATAAGAAAGGATTAACAGCAAAGGATTCTTATCAACTCGTCTACAAACGGTAAACTTATTACCGTTGATGCAAACGATACAATTGGAAGCACGGTTGCATTGATGAACAAAATGAACATTTCACAAATTCCGGTAACAAAAGACAAACGCATCGTTGGCTCACTAAATGAAAATTTGATTTATGCTAAAATTGTTGCCAATCCTGACAGTAAAAATAATAAGGTAGAAACAATTATGTCGCCCTTGTTTCCGTTTGTGGACATTACAACACCAATCGATTCGCTTTCTGCAATGATTACAGACACGAATCCTGCCGTGTTAGTAAAAGATTTTAAACAAGATAAAACATACATTATTACTCGTCATGATGTTATTAATGCATTGGCAAAATAAAGTCGCTAATACCTAAGTCAAATTGTTAGGAAAGTGATGCAGGCAAATTCGCAAAAATCATAAAAATTGTATCTTCGTCGCCTTTTAAGAAAAAACAATCTTAAGTAATCACCACATACTTTAAAAAATGAAAGTAACAGTAAGTATTTTATCATGGATGATGTGTTCATCCGTTTTGTTTTCACAGATAGATAACAGGGCATTGTATAGCGATGTAAAAGTTGGAGAAAAAGATTCATCCAAATTTTATGTAGCATTTACCAACAGAAATATTTTAATTGATAACGAATATTTCATGAACATAGCAACGGGTTATACCTTGTTTTGCTCTGAGGTAAATACCAATTTGGGCTATAACATTAATAAATATGCAAGAGTGGAAGGTGGTGTATTTTTGAGAAAAGATTATGGGAATCCAAATTATTTTGCAATTGTTGCTCCAACGGTTTCTTTTAAACTTCATAAAAACGGGTATTCATTTATATTCGGAAATCTTGAAGGATGCCTCTCCCATCAGCTGATTCAACCGGTATTTAACTATGAAAGAATTGTTACCAACCCGTTGGAAAATGGAGCGCAATTTAAAATAGACAAAAAGAAAGTTTGGCTGGACTTATGGATTGACTGGGAACAACAGGAATATCAAAATGTAAATTATAAAGAACACATCGGTTCTGGCTTATCTTCAAAATTTGAACTGTTTAATCACAATGATGTTTTTAAAATAATATTGCCAGTGCAAGCTTTTGTGTTCCATCATGGTGGTCAGATTGATACCAATCAAACCTCATTATTAACTCTTATGAACTATGCTACAGGGTTAACATTTGACTGGGATTTATCAAAAAAGGGGAAATTTATTACCAATATCCGCAGCGATAATTACATCGTGGGTTTTACAAACGGATCCACTCAAAACAACGTATTTCCATATTACACTTCGTTTAATTCTTCTACTTATAATAATCTTAATTATTTCCCAAGCTCCATCAACAATGGTAGCGGAACATATGTCAACCTTACAGTTACATCCAAATACAATGTCAGTTTAATGGCGAGTTACTGGCAGGGGCATAATTTTGTAGCGGGTCATGGTGGCGATTTGTACCAGTCTGTTTCATCCATTGCCGGATACAATTATATGGAAACCAACCGCAGCTTGGTATTTTTAAGAGCCTTATACATGAAAGAGTTGTTTCCAAATTTATATTTGGACATACGATTTGAACCGTACTATGATTTAAATCTGACTCGTCTGGAATATTGTTATTCAGCTTTTGTTACCTACAGAAAAACATTTGCTATCAGAAAACCGAACGTGCAGTAATAAATTAATTTAAAATGTTTTAGTTTAATAAAAATATCTCCCAACTGGTGCGGGATATGGCGGAAATAAAAGGCGGGGATATCAAACAGAAGTTTGATATCGCCGCCTTGGTGGCCCCGGCGGGAATCGAACCCACATCAAAAGTTTAGGAAACTCCAAATTTTTGTTTCTTAATACCATTTAACACACTAAAAATCAAAGAAATAAAATTTCCAACAATTTTCATTTGTGAGATATTTGTGAGATGAAACCTAAAATCCGCTTTGAATTTATCTTCAAAAATATCGTTGTGGTCTCGACAGGAATCGAACCTGTATTTTCGGTTTAGGAAACCAACGTTCTATCCGTTAAACTACGAAACCAATTTAAAAATATAAAGAACAATCAGATTTTCAGAGGCAAAGATAACCTTTCAAAACTTATTTCAAGCTCTTCAAAAAGATAATTTTTTATCTGCATTTTATTTAGAATTTTTTTTGTTTGCTTGTACTACCCCGTTTTCATTAAACATAAACGGACTTCGTGGTGCTAAATTTGTCCTCAATAAATAATTTCTTACAAGCCAAATCGAAATAACATCGTCCTTACCAATCTCATAAGGTTCGTATGTAACGTTATCCGATTTAAGCATAAATTTTTTCGGACTTTCGTGGCTGTGTATTCTTTTAATTACACAACCATCTTTTGCAACTAAAACATAAGCCTTTCCATATTGAATAGTTTTGAGGTCTTCCACTTGTTCAATAACAATATGATCTCCCGGAGAAATTGTAGGATACATGCTATCCCCAGTTGCATCAATCATATACAAATTCTTACCTTCAATAAATGGTAAATTATATGTTTTGTATTCTAAATACTCTTGCGAATGTCCTGTTAAAAAACCCGCCTGTGCTTCAATCGGAACGTATGTAACATTTCCTTTTTTTGATTTATTATATATCAATATTTCTTCCGGCTCCATGTGAAATATAGTTGCTAATTCATAAAGCCTTTCTACTGTTAGTTTGCTTTCACCACGTTCAATTTTTCCATAAGCAGAAAGATTTATCCCCAATTTTTTTGCAACTTTTTCCCTGCTGATATTTTTTGTTTTACGAATCAATTCAATGTTTTCAATTGGCAGTTCCATTTTCTACAATTTTAAATTAAAAGTCAATTTCTATAATACAGTTTAGAGATATTTTGAAATTAATTTCAAATGTAATAAAAAAGTTCAAATTATTTTCAAAAATATTCTTAATAAGATTATTTTTGGTCAAAATATTACCAATAATTTAAAAATATAATTCAAATGACTAAAGAAGACATTAATCAAATCGTTACGGTAAAAGACTTGGAGACCTTTCACCAAAGAATTGTCAATGATGTTAAAGGACTACTTTTTGACAAGAAAAATCCACAAAAAGAATTCTACACTCCAAAAGAATTTAGCCACATTACAGGTATGAAATACAGTACCGTTGTATATCGCTGTAAGGTTGGTAAATTAAAGGCAAGGCAAGATGATCCTAATTGCTCCTGGCAAATTTATTCAGCAGAAATAGATCGTTTTAAAGAAGAAGCCAACCAAAATATTTCTTAAAAATCTTTTGAAGACCAATAATAGTCAATTTTAGAACAAACAAATTTAACAAATGGACAAAGGAATATTTCTTACTGTAAAAGACTTAATGCGTTTAACAGGAAGCGATAATGAAGCAAGTACCGCAAGGGCGCATCGCGCTATTCGAGATGCAATTGCAAAAGACAAACATAAAATTACGGTTAAAGAATATTGTCAATACGAAAAATTAGACTTTAAAGAAATTTGGATTTTTCTACGTGAAGGAAAATACGCAAATCAATAATTACGAATGCCTGTAACAAATAACTATGATAGGATTAATTCTTCATTTGAACGTGCTGTTACAAAAATGCAAGAAAGCCTGCAATACCTTGTAGATCATGATAAGGTGAGTGATAAATTCATTACGGTACAGAACCTTATTATTAAAAGTTTAATTGATTACCAGCATCAAACCGAACAATATATATCCACACTTGAAATGGAAAATGTTGAACTCTCTGCGAATAGAATAAAACAGTTTGATAAATATAGGCACACAATACAAGCCTTTGAAGCTCTTTGCATCATTCACGGAATTATGGATTTCCCTATATGGATGAATAGAGGAAAAAATTATTTAGTGAATGAAGCAATCCAACTGCACAAAGAAAATATCATTACTCTGCCAAGTGCATTAAAAGAATGGATTAATAAATTACCCGAACAAGAAAAAACAACAATAGAAAATATTTTTTTCGGAAACACTAATTCCTAATTGATACAATAAATAAAAAATTCTGAATGTTAAAACACAAAGAAATTAAAAAGAAGAAAGAGGGAGAAGAAGGTAAAGCCAAACAACACACTCTTTTGGAGATAAAAGATTATCTCGATTTTAAATATGAGTTCAGAAGAAATGAATTGACATTAGAAATTGAAGTTCGTGCAATTAATAAAGAGCATTTTGTTTTACTGGACGAAGCCTTTGTAAACTCTATTTGGATTGACTTACAGATTGACGGGTATAAATGTTCTGACACTACATTACTAAAAATTCTCAATTCAAAACTTACACAAGAATATAATCCACTCAAAAAATATTTTGAAACATTGCCGCAATATGACGGCAAAACCGACTATATACAACAGTTAGCAGACACAATAGTTATTTCAGACTTGTCTATAAATAAAATTGAATTACAAAATTTATGGAAACCCTATTTAGAAAAATGGTTGGTGGCAAGTGCAGCAACAGCCACAGGTAAAGGGATTAATCATTTATGCCTGATATTAGTGGGTGGACAGGGAAAAGGAAAAACAACTTGGTTAAATAAACTTTGCCCGGAAAGCATGAAAGAATTTTTAATTTGTTCCCACATTAACCCTTCACTCACCGACCAGAACACTGCAAATTTTTTAGCAGAAAAGTGGTTTGTAAATATTGACGACCAACTCGAAACAATTTTTGGAAAAGATTTTAATTCCATGAAAGCCATTATTACCGCTCCTTTTGTTACCAACCGAAAAACATGGCATCGTTTCACACGCAAAAGAGAACGTGTATGCAGTTTCATGGGTAGCGTAAACAGTCCTAAATTCCTAACAGATGGAGAAAATCGCAGATACTTAATTTTTAGTGTTCAGGATATAAACTTCAATCATAATGTTAACATAGAAAATGTTTGGGCACAAGCTCTGTACCTTTTAGAAAACAAATACAGCTATTGGTTTACACAAGAAGAAATGAAACAACTAAATCAGATAAATGAAATTTATCGGCAGGTTCCACCGGAAGAAGAATGGTTAATGAAAATGTATGAACCATGCGAACCGACGAATTCACAAGCAAAATTCTTAATGCCCTCCGAAATACTCACCAAATTAAATGTTTGGTCAAACATGAAACTTTCCATTAAAAAACTCTCTACTGCAATGGAAAATTTAAAGTATGGCAATCCTATCTCAAAAAGAATTAACGGCAGTCCAAGAAAAGTTTATGCAGTTATTGAGCGTTCTGAATTTGACGAAGATACCTACCAACAAGAAATCAAAAAAGAATTCAAATCGAAGGTTATTGAAGCGGAAACATTTTAATTGTTTTATAATTTTAGAACGATATAAAATATAAGGGAATGCTTTTTCTTTCGTATCTTTCTTGCGTTTCTATACGCGCTATATAATGGCGACTACTATTAAAAATTTAAAACAATGATAAACGAAAATTTAGCCTTTGAATTAGACTTTCACGCTGTTGGGACAGGTGAAAAGAGTGGTGATGCAATTTCAATCCGTTATGGACGATTAAATAGTACGACAAATTATTCCCAAAAAGTAATTGTAATTGACGGCGGAACACTAGAAAGCGGGAAGAAATTAGTTGAACATATTAAGACCCATTACAAAACAGAAACCGTTGACTTAGTTGTTAATACTCATCCTGACAATGACCATTGCTCAGGTCTGAGAGAAATTTTGAATAATTTAACCGTAAAAGAACTTTGGGTTCATACTCCTTGGAATTACGCAAAAGATTTTGTTGACTTATTCAAAGATGGACGCATAACTGATAACAGTTTAAAAGAAAAATTAAAAGAAGGATTAAGTATTGCTCACGAACTAGAACAAATTGCGAAAACAAAAAAAATATCTCTCAAAGAACCATATACAGGGCTTTCTTATGACAATGGAGTATTTCAAATTTTGGGACCTTCTGAAAATTATTATGCTGAATTATTACCTAATTTTAGAAGTACGCCAGAACCCGTTGCTGAAAGTTCAATATCAAAAGCTTTTACCGCAGTTAAAGAGGCAATTAATTGGGTTGCTGAATCAATGGATATTGAAACTTTAGATGAACTTGGTGAAACAAGTGCAGAGAATAATTCAAGCGCCATTAGCTTATTCAACTTCGATGGTAAGAAGATTTTATTTACAAGTGATACAGGTGTACCTGCTTTGAAACAGGCAATTGAATATGCAAAGACTAAATCAATCACTTTAAACAATCTTAATGTTTTGCAAGTTCCCCATCATGGAAGTAAAAGAAATATTAGCCCAAGCATAATAGATGAATTGAAATGTACAAATGCTTATATTTCTTGTGCCTCTGAAGGAGAACCTAAACACCCAGCAAAAAAAGTAACAAACGCATTTAAGAGGCGAAACATTAAGCCTTATTGGACAAAAGGCAAAGGGCTTTGTCATCACCACAATATTACATCAAGAGAAGGTTGGTCTTCTGCTACTGAAATTCCATTTTACGAAAAAGTTGAAGAATAATGATAGAATTAGACAAATACTCACTTAAAGCAAGGCTTTACCCTGCATTCATTGTCCTATTGCCTGCATTTGTAGTTAGTCTTTATTACATAACTGATTTTGAAAAATACTTTCATTATGCAACTGCGTTAATTTCAGTGGGTCTATTTACATACCTGCTTGCGCAACTTGGAAGAGACAAGGGTAAAATTAAAGAAAGCAAATTATTTACGCATTGGGGCGGTAAACCAACAACTTTAATACTTAAACACAGCGACAATTCCATAGACCAAGTAACGAAAAAGCGTTATCACAAGTTATTGGAAACTAAAATAACTGACATTAAAATTCCGACAGCACAACAAGAACAAAATGACGCCAATTTTGCTAACCAAGTTTATGAAAGTTGTACTAAGTATTTAATCTCAAAGACAAGGGACACGAAAAAATTCCCTTTAATTTTCAAAGAAAATACGAGCTATGGATTTAGACGAAATTTGTGGGGTATGAAAACTTGGGCTTTGGTGATTATTTTTATTCTAATAATAATTCATTTTTATTTTATCACAAAAGGCTTTTCAAATAATATTTCATTGCAAGACAAAGATATTTTTTTATTTACCTTTTTTGGTGTTATGATACTTTTTTGGTTTTTCGTGGTTACTAAAAATTGGATTAAATTGACAGCTTATGCTTATGCCGAAAGACTATTAGAATCAGTGGACGAAATATGAAAGAAATAAATATATCCCATAACAGCATCTACCTGAAAGGCGAATTTTCATGTTCCAAAGACAGTTTTGTTGTAAATAAGCTGTACAAACAATGAGAGTTTTTACAGAATTAGAACAAGACCTATTAGAACGGATTAGCGATGGACGTGGTCGCAATCTTTACAATCTTATTGATCCATATATTGATGGAGTTAGTTTCACAATTAATACTGATACTAATAGCTTGACAATAAATTTTGAAGTTCAAAACATAGAAACATCAGTCAATACATTGCAAGAAAGGTTGCAAAAAATACAGTCTATCTTAATTCAAGTTGTAAATCTTGTAAAATTATTTGAAGATAAAGGATATATTTTCACCTTCCGAAACGCTCAACAATTACCTGAAAGTCCATTCACATTTGGTAGAGCTACAACTAATTTACCTTCTATTTCTTATAATTTTCCTGACCAAAGAGTATCGAAGTTATTCATTGACCTATCTGCCAACGAAATATTTGTTACACCGGAATTACCTAAATTTATCTCTGATGGATTTATAACAAGGGAGGAAGTCCGCGCAAACAGACAATATAAAATAACACAGCGTGCTTTGAAAATAACAACAACAGCATTAATTATATCAATCATTGCATTACTTGTAAATACAGGGCTTAATTTTTTTAAGTATAGTAGCGACAAAAAAAATAACATCGAAAACTCCAATGTTTGCATTTACAAAAAAAGAAATTGTGAATTAATCTATTATAAAAAATATTGCAATTGTTTTCACAATAAAAAAGAAACTTTCAGTAAGGATAGCATTAATAAATAAAATTATGATACAAGGAATTGAACTTTTACGATTTAACCGCGCGGGCGCAATGGTTTTAAAAAATGGTCAAACAGTTAACTATGGTGTTATCAGCATAGACGACAAACAAGTTATTTATTATACCGGAAAAGGACTTCGTGAAATGTGGAAACCAAACATGAATGCTGAAGAAAAAATTGAAGCAGATAGATTAAAAAAAATAGACGATGAGCCGAACGGAAAAGAAAAACTTATAGCTTCGGGACATATTGCAATAACTCCATTAGACCAAATTGAACGAGTAATTTTTTAATTAGCCAATAAAAGAGCACTACCCATACATCCTCAAATCTTAATTACCCCAAACTAAAACGTAGTAGCTCCACCATGCAAACTACTACATTTTTTATTTTCCAACTACACACATTCATTTTTTGCAAATTAACTTAAACCCCTTACCACATAAGGGGGCTATTTGTTTCTGTTGTTTCCAATTTCAGCCTGCTTATTTTCATTCTACTACAACTACTACACTACTACATTAAGATAAATAATATATATATCAATAGATTATAATAAGTAGCCGTGTTGTTTTTGTAGTAAGTGTAGTAGTTGTAGTAGCGTAGTAATATTAAAACTGAAAAAATAAGATTGTAAAGTTTTTTCGCCTAAACACTTTTTTAAATATTACAAAATGTTACAAAACCACACAAATAAATATAAAGTGTTACACTTCACTACACTTTGAAAAAGTCCCATCCCTGCTTGCTTCACCTTTGTTCCGAAAAATTATTACAAACACAATTTAAAATTTAGGAACATGAAAAACATAAACGCAAGCCTCATTCCTCTTGGAAAAAAAGAACGGGTACAATTCCCATTAATTGAATTAATGGTTGAAAGCAGAATTGACCTTATCAATAAAATTATTTTAAAACGTGGTGTTCCCTACTCTTTAGATTCACTGCAATGGGAAATTACAGATGTTGTAACGGACACACAACAACCTGCCGCAACTGCACCGTCAGCAGCTAAAGACAATCCAACACAAGCATCTTAATCATTTTTTTACGAGGAAAAAATGAACGGCAACAACAATAATTTTTTGGCTTTTATCGGCGGCTTTATCGGAGCCATGACCCATTACATCAACAGCACTAATATTTTGCTCAACCTTAAAATTGATGAACTGTTTGATTTTACAGTACACTCACTTATTGGCGGTGCAATCATGGTAGCGGTAAAAGTTCTTGGAGATTGGATACTGCACCTTATAAAAAATCCAAAATCAAAACAAAGTAACGACAACAACGCTGATGAATAACACAGGGAAAATAGTACTGATTGGTATAACTGCAACTGCTTTGGGTGCAGGCTTTGTTCATCTTGCAAAGACTTCCGATACGGCTGACAAGATAGATATTCACCTTGAAAATTTCGGCATTAAAAAGCAAGGTGTAAATGGCATTGGAGCAATAAATATTCCCGGTAAAGTAGTATTCAAGGCGGATATAAAAGTTAGCAATCCAACCAGTAACGATTTGGTTATTTCAAAACCATATCTGAAAGTTTTTTATAAAGACACGCAAATAGCTAACTCAAACGCATCCGCTGAAATAATAAATCTGAAAGCAAAAGACACCACCTATATCAACGATGTTGATGTGGAGTTTAACGCATTGGATGTATTGCCTGTAATGCCTGACTTTCTGAAATACATTGCTAACCGCTTTACAGGTAAACCGTCAACAAGAAAAGTAAGAGTTGATATTTTGACTACTGCCAATGGCATCAACGCTACACAAACAAAGGAGGTATCAATATGAGAACACTCCTTGATATAGAAAAATCAGCACAAAGAAATATCCGTAGCGGTTTGCAATACGATAATCTTTTCCCTCCGGCAAACCTCACAGACAAGCTGAAATACAGAGATGGCAATGTAAAAGATACTGTTAAAACAATGCAGCAGGTGGTGTATGATTATCTCGATGATACGAAGTTAATTGCACAAAAACTAAAAGGTAAAACATTAGAAGAAACCTGTTACAACGTTTGGAAATTTGTTTACTCACATTGTCAATACAAGTTAGATGAAAAAGGATTAGAGCAATTAAGAAGACCCGCAAGAGCTTGGCACGACAGGGTTAACGGAGTTGATTGCGATTGCTTTTCCATTTTTGTGAGTTCCATTCTTACCAATCTTGATATACCTCACTCATTCAGAATAACCAAGTATGATGGAGACTGGCAGCACGTGTACGTGATTGTTCCAAAACCAAACGGAGAGCATTACACGCTCGATTGTGTTGCTCATCATTTCGATTATGAAAAACCATTCACAGACAAAATAGATTATCACATGACACAATTAAACGGTATTCCGATAGCTGTACTTTCCGGTTTAGGTAATTCGCCTGATGAAGAACTGTACGGTATTTTAACTGGTGTTGACTTCGCAGAAGTTGAACGCCTTGAGGGATTAGGCAAAACCCCTTCCAGTGATGAAGAACTAAATTCCATTTACAACCACTTAGTACGAACACGAGATTACATTACTAAAAATCCTAAATCAGTTGTTACATCCGGCGGTGCAGCCGCTCACCTTCAAATGCTCAACTATGCAATTGATAATTGGAACACACCGAACAGAGATAAAGCATTGGAGGCTTTGGAACAAGAAGAAGAGCGATGGAACGAACACAACGGAGTAAACGGTCTTGAAGGCGATGAAGATGAAATAAACGGTCTCGGAAGAGCTAAAGGGAAAAAGAAATTTTGGAGCAAAGTAAAAGAAGCAACAAAAAAAGTAGGACAAGGATTGAAAAAAGTAGGCAAAGCACTTTTACGCTTTAACCCATTATCGTTGGCTGTACGTGGCGGTTTTCTATTGGCTATGAAAATAAATTTATTGGGCATGGCAAAAAAGATTTATCCTGCCTACCTCACCGAAGCAGAAGCAAAAGCAAAAGGAATCAGCACTGATAAATGGCAGAAAGCAAAAAATGTCATTTCAAAAATCGAACACATTTTTGTTGATGTCCTGCAAGGAAAAGCCGACAAATTAAAACATGCCATTATGAGTGGCAGAGCAGCAAAGCAGTTTCATGGCTTTGGTGAATTAGGAGAACCCGCCACCATTACCACTGTTATCACGGCAGCAACTCCGCTTATCGCCGCTTTTACAGCTCTCAAAAATGCAGGATTGAATGATAAAGAAGATAATGATGTATCAGGATTTGGCGATATGGAACTGGAAGGTCTTGGGAAAAAGAATACTGATACAAGTTCAGACGGTGTGTCCGATGGGGCTAAACAAGGATTTATACAGTTAATTAAAAACTGGTGGAAAAAAGCGCATGGCTCTGAAAATGCCGCTGCACCTGAAACTATTTCGGATGATGAGAAAGCACCTAACGAAAAATCAGCGGAAAATACTGCTGCATTATCAAAATCCGATAGCGATAAACCGGCGGACGATAGCGGTGGATTGATGAATATTATTAAGGCTAACCCTGTACCTGTTGCTATTGGCGGTGCTGCATTAGCTGCCGGAATAGCACTGCTCGCCCGTCATTCTATGAAAGGTGCAGCAAAAAAACAACATGCGCCTGCATTAAGCGGATACAAGAAACGCCGAAAACAAAAACAAAAACCAAGAACCCCTAAAACCATAATTCTAAAATAAATTACCATGTACACAGCACACAACCCAAGCCCCCATAAGAGGCGAAAAAAGAAGTCAAAAAAAGGACTTCACGGCGCAGGAGAAGCCAAAGGCAAATCCGGTGCAAAAAAGAATACCGGATTAGAATTAAGCAAACCCTTACTTGTTGTTGGAGGATTGCTCGCCGGAAATATGATCGGCAAAGGCATAGATAAGTTTATTGCTGTTCCTGCCGATGCAACAGGCTTTCAAATAAAAGCTCTTGTTAAACCGATTGTTCAGGCAGGATTAGGTGTAGGCATTATCCTGATTGCAAGAGAAGGAACACAAGACAAGGATTCAATCAAAACAGCCAAAGCGCTTGCCCGCACTCTCGGTTACGGTGTAACAGGTGCAGGCATTATAAGCGGAGTAAAACTCGTTAAAAGCGACCTGTTTGAAGGTTTAGGAAATGATGAGGTATTAGGTGCTAAACCTGTTGAGGCAAAATACTACCGTGAAGCAAAGAACGAAATAATGCAAATGCTTCAGGATAATTCTTTTCGTCCTGCTCTTCCCGAAGGCAATACAACAAGCGTAAATACAGCAACTAAAGAAGAAGGTGAAATATCGGGGCTTCTGATTGTAAACAACGAAGATGTTTCCGGGCTTGGACTTGAAGAAGCTGAAATAATTTAAAATCAATCAACAATAATAACTAACAATTTAAAATCAATCACTATGAACTTAAATGCAATTGACCACGAGGATTTTGACCTCGGATTATTAACCGTAGAACATGCTAACGAACTAATGGGCATGATTGCCGCAATGCCTCCAGACAAAAGAGGAGTAGCCATGAAAAAAATGTGGAACAAGAAAGCACCTGTTTCGGTAGAGCATGGCTCACGAGGGAAAATGCTTCGTTTGCTTCCTTACTTCCCTGCTGAAATACGCAAAGGATTGTTGGAAAAAAGATTGCAACTGGTGGACAGCGAATACTATTTCGTAAAATCTATTGGTGGTTTAAAAAACATCAAAATGATTCAGGATACCGACAACAAATCGCCGGGCTTGGGTAACGTGAGTAAACAAAAATTAGAAAAAGACAATCACTTCTGTTTAACAGGTGTTGCACTGCTTACTGGCGTTTCACTGAACAAAGAAGATGTAACGTTTGATGTTATCCCTCATGAAATTCGCAACGGAGAATTTGAGTTTAAAATTAACGGAGGTAAAACCATTACCCCTGCTGCACATGTATCATGCGAAATTTTTGATACGGGAAACCGTACCGATATACGCAAAGGCATGTGGATATTAGACAATCCTAAACCTGTGGAAGCAGAGCAAGCGATGGAATTTAACATTGACTTTGGAACTACACCTGCAATAAACACTTGGGCAAAGGCTATCCTTGTAGGTTCTTCCGTGATTCCATACTAAAAGTGATAGCCGCAAAGCGGGGGAGTTTTTTCTCATTTGTTTTCTCCCCCTGCTTTTTTATTAACTATTAATTCATCATTGTCATGAGAAGACCAATAAAATACCAACTGCTCAAACTAAGCATTATCACAGGAGGAACATCCTATCCGATAATTGCGGAATCGGATAAAACATATAAGCGAATTACAGGAATACATTTTTCTACAAGTGATACCAATGCTCTGAAAGATGCTGTATTCACAAAGTTTGAAATCGACAACAATGAAATTTTCCCTGATGGTTTTGAAGTAAAAATGATTCAGGCAGGGCAGGAAGTCTCGCCAAATGAACGTTTCCATCAACTCGATGAAAGGGGCGAAGGCTCTACCATTGTGGGGTCTTTTAAAGATGCTGATAATGCTTCTGCTTATCCGTATAATGTATATATCTATTTACGTCTCGAAAACCCTGTAAACTAATGATGACAGAACGTAGAAAATACCACATCATACTTGTTGAGAATGTGCAAACCAATGAAGCCAGAAAAATTTCAATCAAGCTGCCTACGAATGTGAAGAGCTGCAATGGCTTCCTGTTTTCAGGCAATGTAGCAGGTTTAGCAGTTAACAATTATTCTCTTGGCAATGTGAGTTTATTCGTTAACAACAAAAAATCTCATGTACTGCATTATACCATTCATTCAAAACCGCTTGAGTCGCTGAAAAGAAAAAACAAATTATTAAAGTTAGAGGAATGTATAGAGGGAGGCTCTTTAGTTCAGGGCTACTACGTGGATTTAGGAACCGCAGAAAGTTATCCTTACAACGTACGAATTTATTTAGACTGCACTATTACCAATGGATAGCTATATACTTTCATATATCAGTCAACGAATGAGGGAAATGGGATTCGCTGAATTCCATTTTGAAACTGTACACGTGGTGTCGGCTACCAATACATTACAAATTCAAGCATACAACGAATACTATTATCTCATAAGCGAATATCTGCCATCGGGATTAATAATTACTTCTGACACTAATATTTTCAATGATAGTGAAATCTATTACTACTTCAACTTTTACAGAACACAAGAGTTTACGGGACTAATTGAAATTAACTCTGGAACAATACCCGTTGACCTTGAATTTGTAAGAGTGATACCAATGTGCGAATCAAAAAATTAATGAACCATGAAATTTAAACCGAATGAAATATTTAAAAAATATCCTGACATCGAAGACATCGCCATTCGGCTGGAGGAATCTGAGAAAGAGACCAAAGAGCGCAACAAAGGCAGGGGAAAGGAAAACAACGAAACTGTGCAAAGCAATGAAGGAAATAATAAAAGAGTTTTTCACTATTGTGCCGAACACGCTGTTATCTCTCATTTTTATAAAGAAGGACGTTGGGAGCAAACGCCATATACCCTCAAACCGGGACGTGAAGCCTTTTTGAAAGACCTTGCAAAGATTTTAGAAACACGAAATCCTGATGCAATTAAAGTTCAGATATACAAAGGAAAAACAAGAAAAACCGACCCTGCATATTCCAAAGATATTTACTTGTCAGAAAATCAACCGGATGAAAACACCTATAATCAGGACAATGCAGAGTTAGGAACACTTGTAAAAAAATTTGACGAATCATTGAACGAAACAAAAAAGAATCCGCACAATGCAAATTTTCAAATCGAACTTTTAAGAAAAGAGTTTGAAGCTCAATTACAGGAACAACAGCATAATTCTGAAATCAAGGAACTCAAACAACAGCACCAAAACGAAGTAAATGAACTTCAATACATCATCAAAGAAAAGGATGAATACATAGAAGAATTGGAAGATGAATTGGATGAGAACGAAGGGGAATTAAGCGGTTTTCGTGAGGAATCGGAAAAAGAAAAGTCAAGTCCTTTTGGTGAAATTATTTTGGGTCGTGTATTAGTTCAAGCGGGAGAAAATCTGTTAAAACAAAATCCCAAAATTTTAAAAATCGGTTTAGGATTAAGTGATGATGAGATAACCAGGATTTTTGAAAAAGAACCGCAAAAGTTAGAAGCTGCAAAATCAAATGATAATTCAGGATTCAGCGAAACATCAGTAAACGATGAGTATGCAGGGTTAGAAGAAAAACACGTACAGGGAATCAAAGACCTTTTTCAATTTTTTAAACAGATAAAAATAGAAGAGTTTAAAAAATTATTTACGATTGACTGTATGCTGCAAAACCCGAAAACAGGGATGCTCAACGTGGAGTTAGCAGATAAAGTGCTGCAATTCATTAATGAAAATAAACCTAACGAATAAGATTATGGAATTCACATTTAATGTCAAAATAGATGCTCCCACAAACGATAAAGCAAAAGAAGCATTACAGGCAATGATTGATTTAAAAAAATCAATGAGCCATGAAGATTTAATTCTGTTCGCAAAAAAAGTAAAAGAAAAACCAAGCCTTATTCAAACTGCTAAACAATGGCTGTAAAAGAAAATACCGGGCAACAACCGCCTGTTTTTGTTTTACCACAACAGGACAAAAACAAACTCACTGACCTTGCGGTGAAGGCTGGACTTGCTGTATTAGCGTATTGGGGACTAAAAAAAATCATTACGAATTTTAATCATAACCAAGCAGAGAATAGTGTTGGGACAAATACAGAAGCACAGCAGGCAACGAGTTTGAGGGCAGCCATTAATCCATCAGGTAAACGGTGGTTATGGTGGGTTGACGGAGTGGATACAACTGCCATTTTTAATATTGCGGCAAAGATTAAAAATTTTAAAGATGTTATTAAAGAGTACCGAAACCTTTACGATGGGGATAGTTTGGAAAACGACCTGAGAAGTAAAATCAGTGCAGAAGAGTATAACCGATTTTTGAACACCGTTAATTTCAGTAATGCTGAACAGGTTAAAAATAAATCCAGTGTAAATTTTTCAGCAGGTCGTGTTGCTATTTCAAAAGCAGAAGTTAATATCCGAAAAACACCGAGAGCATCAGGATCACAAACAAAAGATAAGCTATTAGTTTTTGGCAGAAGCAATATTATTACCACTGTTGACACGGGAATGGCAATCGGTATTACAACAGGACGAACTTCGTTTGATGAGAAAGCAGAACCAAGCGGAGTGCTTTTTATTGAAGTAACCATACTTAAAAAAGATGCGCCAATAAAAGATTCTTTTACTGCATGGGTGGCAGGTTCACAGGTAGAGACCTTTACAAGTGAGCAATACAAACAAAAAAGAAATCCTGCTTTAGTAATTACAAAAGAACAATACGATAATGCAAGTGCTTCATTGAACGGTACAGGTATAGAACCAAATTACAGAAAAGAAATTATTACGGTATCTCCTACTCATGTATTGAATGACAAGTTTCAGACAGTTAATGAAGCTGCAAAAAACATCATACTCGGTTATCCGATTATGGAATTAAAAACACACAATGAAGATTATGTAAAGTTCCAAACCATTGACGATACACAACGCTGGGTAAAAAAGAAACACACTAAAACCATTGAAAAATGATACTATTCGAGGACAAAGTAAAATTTAATAAAGATGCTTTTTTGAAAAAACTGCAAGAAATTTCGTCTGACCTGCAAGTGCAGCCCGATTGGATAATGGCGGTAATTAATTCCGAAACAGGAGGGACATTTAATCCGCAGATAGTTAACAAACAAAAAGCAAGTACAGCAGGTTATGACGGAGATGGCACACAGGTAAAGCCCGCAGGGATAGCTGACAGCACCAATGATTTTGAACGTTCCAAATATAGGGCTACGGGCTTAATTCAGTTTATGCCTAAAACTGCAAAGAATTTAGGAACCAGTACACAAGAACTTTATAAGATGAACAATGCACAGCAATTGGATTATGTACATAAATATTTTCTTCCGGCGAAAGCGAAGATGAAAAGTTTTGAAGACGTTTACCTATACACGTTTTACCCTCTCGCTGTCGGCAAATCCGAAGATTACATTATTGGAAGTGAAAGAGGTTTAGACTACGCAAAAAAATTAGTACAGCAAAACCCAATAGACTTAAACCATGACGGACACATTACAATTGGGGAGTTCCGAGAATTTATTTACAAACATATTCCTAAAGAATTTTTAGCACAGTTAAAAAAAAAGTGGTTACAGCAGTCAGCGGACACAAAGGAACTCTCGTAGGAGGACTATTGTTGTTGGCATTGGGAAGTATCGCCTATGTAAAACGAAAACAGATTATAGTTTTTTTAAAGAAACATTTTTAGTTGTATGCAAATTATTACAGTAATACCGATAGAAGGCAATGTGCCGGAATTAATAAGCGAAGCGGATTTTTATACCGCTTTAAACACGCCTCGCTCTATCGACTATAAGGATAAGATTATAACTATTAAAGAAAGACAATACCAGCTAAACACGCTTAATGTAAGCAGTAACGGAGGTGCAGGATACTTGTTTAAGGATTTATTTATTCCTTCAGTAAACGGACAAACCGATTTTGCTTTAAGTCATACACCCACCATCGGTATAATTCCTTTGCTCACCATTGGAGGACAAACACAGGAATATGGAACGGATTACACAATTACTGACACCACTCTTACTTGGCTGAACAACGATTTTCAATTAAGCATTACCGACAGAATAATTATTTATTACTCATAAACACTATTTAAAAACTACAACAATGGCAAAAATTGACGGCAAACAAATTAAAGCGGGAAGTATTCCAAACACAGTATTAACAACACCCGCAGGTACACCCACCAAAAACGACAAAGCAAAAACACCAATTGTAACAGCAGGGAACAATGCGGATTCAGGCTTAACCATTACCACCACTCCAAGCGGAGGAAGCATGGTAGAGATTACCGTAAATGGCGTTGCACAAGCATTAGGGGACGGCATAAAAACAAAAGATTGTTATTTCACCGGAGATAGCGGTGCGACGGCAAGGGCTATCAATGCGATAGTTGCAGCCGATAAATTATTTTGGAACGGAACAATTGCAGGTTTTGACCTGTCTGCTACTGACACAATTGATTTTTATTACAATGTATAATTATGAAAGTTCCGTTGAAAGAAATACTGGGAATACGCATTGTTTCAAGCGGAACAGCAACCATTTTACCAACAGCAACTGTTGTGTTGGATACAAAAGTTCTTAACCCAAACGAAGTGGCTTTTCCTGCCGCATTTCTTACTAATAATGTAGCAAACGCAGTATGGGACTGGGGTAGTTTTTCACCCACATTCACTGATTCGGTAAAAGTATATTTCAGAAGAACGACAAATGCAAACGAAATACAATTGGTGTGTACTAATAACAATCTGATTTCAAGCAGAACAATTCAATGGGCAATCATCACCATTCAATTATAAAAATGAAAAATATATACATACAGGAAAAATACGCAAAGGCACGACCTCAGATAAAAAACGGAAGTCTTATAGCTTTCAGAGGCGATCAGGTTCTCGCAAAACTCATTCAATATTTTGACGATGCGTATTATAATCACATCGGAATTGTTTTTGAAAGTGAAGGACACTTAATGATTATAGACAGTAACCGACAAGGCGTAAAACCTGATTTTTTGAGTGAACGTATCCGAAAGTATTCAGATTTCTGCGTACTTCCGCCGCAACGAAGTGAAGAAGAAATAAATAATGCTTTAGGCAAAGCCTTTGAACGTGGGGATGAAGGGGATAAATACGATTTCTTATTACTCCCTCGTATCGCTATTGTTAAAAAACTAAATATTGATATTACAGGCTTGGGAAGCCAAAAACGCGATATATGTTCGGAGTTTGTCCGCTTTTACACCGATAGCTTAAACATTAATTGTTACAAAAATATTCCGCTCATCACGCCGCAGGATTTTATTCGTTATCGTAACAACCAAGAAGTATCCTTGTTATTCAATGATTCTATGAAATGAAAAAACACAGATACATACAAAAGCCGGAAATAACTTTTATCTCAGGAGCAGCGAGTAAGTTGGATATTCCCGAAATTGAAGTAAGATTTTCTACTGTCAATCGTAAAGAGTTTGGTAAAATAAAACGTTCGGAGGATGCCGCTAATTTTATACGAAGCCTCTATCCTACTGATACCATTGAGCTGCAAGAACAATTTTATGTGCTGTATCTGAATCGTGTAAATAAGATTATTGGATATTATAAGCACTCAATGGGCGGAACAGCAGGAACAGTGGTAGATACAAAGATTATTCTTGCAGCCGCCATGAAAAGTGTAAGCAGTTTTATCTTAATCGCACACAACCATCCAAGCGGAGAAACCAAGCCCAGCGATACGGATATTCGTATCACAAAAGATATTAAAGAAGCTGCACGCCATGCAGATATAGGTGTTCTTGACCATATAATTGTTACAAGAGACAGTTATTATTCTTTCGCTGATGACGGCTTACTCGGCGTTAAAAATACTGCTCAAGTTAATGTTGGAATAAATAAATTTATAAATACAATATTATGCGGAGATGTGTTGCAAGCACTAAAAAAAATTCCTTCCAATAGCATATACTGCGTTGTTACTTCGCCTCCTTATTGGCAATTGCGTGATTACGGCTGGAGCGGACAATGGGGTTTAGAGCCTAACTACGAAGACTACTTAAACCACCTTTGGATGTTCATGGACGAAATAAAAAGAGTGTTGCGTACCGATGGAACAGTTTGGATTAATCTTGGCGATACTTACGGAACACAATCAGGGACAGGGACAGGAAAGGCATACAAAAGTGCAAGCACTATTCACCATGTAAACAATGGTAGCGTTTTATTAAAAGGTAAAACAATACATAAAAGTCAACTACTCATACCACACAGGTTTGCCATAGGTTGCAGCGAACGTGGCTGGATTATTCGCAATGATATTATTTGGGCGAAAACAAATGGTATGCCTGAAAGTGTGAAAGACCGTTTTGCAAAAAAACATGAGTACATTTTTTTTATGACCAAAAGCGCGGACTATTATTTTGATTTAGATAGTGTCCGCGACAAACATAAAGGTAGTGCTATACAACGAAGCAAATATACTGTTACTGCATTTAGAGGGGATGTGAACAATAAAATGGGAGCGTTAGGGAAAGGCGGTAAAGGTGGAGCTTCTCAAAAGCAAATGACATTAAATCCTTTGGGTAAAAATCCAGGTTCTGTTTCTGATTTTTGGGATATTGCTACCAAAGCAGGTTCGGATAAACACTATGCACAATACAACACCGAGCTAATCACTAAACCTATACTTGCAGGTTGCCCCGAAAAAGGAATCGTGTTGGATCCGTTTTGCGGAACAGGAACAACAGGCGTAAGAGCATTGGAATTAGGGAGAAACTTCATTGGCATTGAAGGCAAAAAAGAATATTGCCGTATGGCGGAAAAAAATTTATCATTTAAACATTCATCTAAAATAACAGATACCATGAACGACTTAGGAAAAATTGTAGATACCGGAACTGTGCCGGAATATTCATCAACCGACAAATACTGGGGCTTTCAGAAAGAGCCTCAAATTATTTTTAATCCCGAAGACAAACGTTTTCGGCAAGGAATAGAGTTACCAAAAAATTATGTTTCTCATTTAAAAGATACGGATTTGATTCCTGAATTTTTACGGCAACATTACGCCTTCAAAGGTTTTGAGTTTGGTAACTGGACCACACAGGAAGACCGTCAAAATTATATGATGGGACTTGCCATATCCTTGTATGATTTGCAGCACATATTAGGTTTCGACCGTCATCAAATAGGCTTTAATGGTGTGCTTTCACTGGCTTTTGGTTCTCGTGGTATTCCGCATACAAGCGGACATTTCGAGCCTCAAACGTTTGTTATTAACTTAACAAGGCACTCAGCAGGCTCTTTCAAATACCGTGCAGACCTCCAAAGAAGAAACGTTGAATATCGTCATGCTTTATTAAGCAGGGGACTTCAATCGCTTGCACATGAGTACGGTCATGCGTTGGATTATTATTGCGGTACGTACGTAGAGCCTAATTCAGCAAAATGCCTTACGGGCGGTATGATTAATTGGAATGTAAATGTTCAAACACATTATCATTTAGCTGGCTTAATGAAAAATGTAATGGATAAGATTTGCTACGATGCTTATGGACATTCAACAGAATATATTATGCGTGTAAAAAAACATTCTAACCAAAAATATTTGCTTCAAAAAAATGAAATATTTGCACGTGCATTTGAAAAATACATCAACTATAAAATGAAAAACAAAGGTTGGTTCAATGTGTTTTTTACCAAATTCAAATACGAAGAAGGCAAAGACAAAACGGTTTCATACAGTTATTACCTAAACGATAACGAACTGCGTGCAATTGAAAAAGATTTTGACCGATTGATTGATGCAATAAGTAAATCACTTAAAGGCGTGAATAAACTGATAAGCAGAAGCACCGTTAACTATACTGTTAAAAAAAAAGGATTAGGCAACCTTACCGATGAAACAAGAACAGACGGAGTAATGACTATTGACGATGCAAAAAAAGCAAACTTTGATTTAATAGGCTTACAAGGTAAATGGCTTAATTTAATTGGTAAAGCGTGTAAGCCTACTCACTTTTTTATTTATGGTATTGGCGGTAGCGGTAAATCTTCTTTCGTGCTTTTATTTTCACAATACCTGGCTTCACTCAATTATAAAATTCTTTATGTTGCCGGAGAACAATTCGGCACACCAACTTTTACTGAATTGCTGAACCGATTGAATATAAAAGCAGGCAGTAATTTTAAAATTGTTGATACGTTGGACAGGTTGAATCCACATGATTTTGATTTTGTAGTATTAGATAGTAAAGACAATGTTGGTATTGAACTACCAACATTTCGTGAGCTGAAGAAACAATACCCGGAACAATCATTCATAATTCTTTCACAAGCAACTAAATCAGGAAACTTTACAGGAAGTGAAAAATGGCGTAATGAAGTTGATGTAATGTTATTGGCAGATAACGGAATTATAAAATCAGGAATAGACAAAAACCGTTGGGGTGGGGCTGGAGAAATGAAAGTTTTTGACAGAGAAAATGTTGGAGAACTGCAAGGCTTACACGGAACTAAAAAGAAAAATAAAAGCACTAAACCGTCTAAAACTGTATCTAATACAGTAAAAAAAAACTCTTAATACCAGATTGGACTGAACCAAAGCACATGAATCCGTCGGATTGGCGGGCGTTAAAAATTATTAAAAAATACTATGATGAGGGAAAATATGCCGAAGCAATGCAATATGCTTTATATAGTGCTGATACAGCTATTCGAGATGAAATCCCTCCAAATGTTTGGTTAGAAATGGGGGAGCGTTAACCCCAACAGGCAAAGAAAAACTGAAGTTGTTATTATCTAATCCTGATAACTGGGTATAATTAAATCGTGGGAGGAGAAAAATTGATGATGAGAAACTGGAGAAATCAAGATATTTTTAAAATTTTTAATCTCAATTAGGTACGATTCCTGGAATCAAAAACATTTCTTCTAACAAATTTAGTTTATACATTTCAAGCAAAAGTCTAAGGGGAAATTCTCCATAATAATCTTCTTCTGTACAAGAAAAAATAATCGTTGTTCCTTTTACATAAATTTCATAGTCATCGGACAACCAATTTCTCAAATATTTAAGCATTGAATTTACATCCGTTTGAGGCTCAATTTTTTGAGCTATTAGGTAAGCAAATTCTTCAGCTGGCAATTGACCTAAATCTATATAACTAATTGTCGGCAATAAGCCAGGTAATTCTGTTTTATCAAATCTTGCAGGGAGGATGTATTCACGCTTTTCCATTAAAGCTCTTGCTTGTGCGCTTTCTCTCTCGTGGTTAGTCCATACTTTTTCACTATAATAGTGTGATATAAAAATTACGCAATATTTAGACTTTTCCTGATATATAGTTCTAAGATGAGGGTATAAATTTTTACCCCATAAATCTACTGTTTCGTATTTATCATAAAATACTTTTAACCCAATAGCATTTAATATGTCTGCGACCTGCTCAACATACTTTCTATCCTCTCCTGCAAAGGAAAGAGCTACATCGTAATCGTAAGACATTATTCCGTTGTTAGATTAAGGATAATCCAATTAAGCCATGATTTTATTGTGCTTTTTCTTCTTGCGGGAGTGGTTCCTGTCAAGCCTTCATTAGTTATGCGGTCAATGATTTGCTGGTCATCAATTTTTTCGCCTTGTATAAAATATAATTTTATCAAGTCATTAAACACCCTTGTTTTTAATATCACTCGTATAAGTGTGAGGTTACGATTCTTTCTGTTTTTTATTTGAGTTAGCTCCCGACCAAGCGGAGTTACAGTGAATAAGGTACCTTCTTTTTTAAGAAGACCAATATAATTACCTGCATTTCCATAATAATCTCCTTGTCTTTCATCAAATTCAAAATGTTCCGCTATCCCGAACTTATCTGTTGGAGTGTCTGCTAAAAATGTAACAAGATCTATCACCTTATTTAAATCGTCTGCTTGGGGAACAGGAATAGCAGATGGGGCATAGGTTTCTTGTGATAATAACTCTGAAATGGAAATTTTTTCAGGGTTTTCTTCAATTACAACTTCAATCCCTGTGTTACCTATAATTTTATAATCGTAATAATTAGGAGTTAATTCAATTTCAGTAAAATAGTAAATACCATTACTAAACGAAAGCAAAATAGTTCTAATTCTTTTTTTTGTTTTATTCTGGAAATGTCTATATGGATAATATAATTGACGGATATTGAAAGTAGAACGAGTACTACTTTTAGCCTCTATAATTAAAAATTGTTCACGTCCTTCATAGCCAGCATCAACTTCAATTTGAACACTTTTAACATCAACATCGCCAATATCACTTAATTTAAAAGAGAAACCATCTGAAAAAAAACGTCCTCTTGTTGTTAATTTTAATTCTTGTTCACCTGAAAATGTTGTAAGAATTTTTGAATGATGTGCAAAGTCGATAGCATTGCTCTCTGACATTCTAGGATTAAAAACCAATGTTTGCAATTCAAAATCTAAAATAGGTTTAAATTTTTGGGGAACAACTTTGCTGTAATCCGGAAGATTAATAAAGCTTTGATGCGAAGGGTCTTTGAATATTATATAATTTCCGTTTGAAATAGCATTTATATTTAATTCCGCATCTTTGAAAAGCTGCGGTAAAGATTCTTTTGTATCGAACTTTGCCATTAAACGAGCTTCTCTAGCGCCTATTTCGTTTATCTGTTTTGCTGTTATAGAGAAATAAGGGCTTTTGCCAAGCCCATCTAAAATATTTAATTGTTCAAAGATTTTAGTCCAAGCTTGATCATTACTTGTCATTATCGGGAACGTAATTTAAAATTAGAAACTCGTCAACCTTTTTCCTTTCTGCTCCTACGGAATTTATATTTCGATTAGCTTGCAATCTAATAATATTGTAATCACAATATAAATTGGCAATAAACTCAGTTGAAGAATTACTAAGCATTACTTTACACCCTCTTCTTGTAAGTAAATCAAAAACATCTTTTAGTCTTTCTTGTTCACTTTTGCCAAATTGATTTAAACTATATCCGGTGAATGAAGCTGTTTCAGAAAGAGGATCGTATGGAGGATCTAAATAAATGAAATCTCCTCTTCTAGCAGTTTCTAATGCCCTAGCAAAATCCACATTCAAAATTTCTACTTCATTGTGGTTCAAATAAAAATTGATGGGGTTTATAACTTCCGAATTTATAATATTTGGATTTTTATACTTACCGAACGGGGCATTAAACTGCCCTTGTCTATTAACCCTAAATAAACCATTATAACAAGTTTTATTTAAATAAATAATACGTGAGGCTCTTTCTACAGTGGATAGTTCTTTAAACTCTTTGTTTCTATCTAATTCTCTAATTGCATAAAAATATTCCTTTGTATTTTGATGTTTTTTTAAGTCTTCTATAAGATCTATACTAAGTTCTTTTATTACTTTGTAGCAGTTTATTAATTCCGGATTAACATCATTAATTACAGCATTTTTGGGTTGAAGTTCAAACAATAATGCACCTGCCCCTACAAAAGGTTCATAATAAACATTAAAAGTCTTTGGTAAATATTTTCGTATAGCTGGTATAAGTTGTCTTTTACCCCCAGCCCATTTTAAAAAGGGCTGAGTTAGGATTTTTTTTTGTTTAAATCCTTCTACTGCTAATTGTTTTTTTATGATTTTTAACATCTCCGAAATTTATATTTTTAATATCTTTTTACCGCAAAAAAAAACATTAAGTTACCAACAAAGTAGAGTTAACTAGTTGAACTTTTATTCCATCTAGTCTTTTCCTTTAATGGAAGAGGGGATTTTTCCTTTTCATTTCTACAAATAGCATTTTCAGTTACTTTCACTCCTTTGCGAACCTGCGCAGCTTTTAATACAGGGATCTCTCTGCCCGCTATTATGCGAGATTGTCCGCTTTTATCACCTGCTAAAATGTCCCACCAGTTTCTTCTCTGTTTATTCCCAACCTTTTGCCATTCAACCATTATGTTATCAATTAGCTCTGCAACGTCTTTATAATCGTTTTCAACGAGCCATCCCCTTAATGTATTATTTAATGTTTTCATATTAGTCTTTATATGAAATTACTTTTTGATATTCTTCCTCGTTCTCAAGTTTTCTAATTAAAAATTCTACCCATGCTGGTGTATATACATAGTCTTCATGGGCGCTATCGCTATAGCAGTGTTCATTGAGGTGATTTTTTGAAAATTTGGATGGTCTAATTTTATAATACTTCCATGCTTGCGTATGATGATGTATTTTAAAATTTTTACCAATTTGTTTTGCAACTTTTTCAACCACTTGTTTCGGTTTTAAACCATCCGGATTACCGGTTTTGACAATTTTTTCCTTTATAAGAGTTACCAATTGGTTTTGAGCTTCAATTTCATCAGGTTTATCAGGATTGTATTTTACAAATTCCATTGATATATCCGATGAATTTTTATGGTTTCCCAACTTCGGAACTAAATATACTCTAAAACTAAACTTAGGATCATTATAAACGTCATCGGAAACTTTTTCTCTGAAAATATCTATATACTCTTTTATTTCATTATAATGCTTTCCTTGAAATTTTTTTACTGCTTCAACCCTACCTACATTTCTCAGATTTGCTGTTTGTAATGGAAATACCATTAAATCTTTTAATGCGTAATAACTTCCAAATTCTTCTGTTAATAGCTCATCAAAATTTAGAAGTAATGCCTGACATTCTCCTCCAATATGATTATCAATTTTTGGAGCAAATCTATGTTCAATCTTATTTCTCAATCCTATCATAAATTCAACATTAGTTTTTACAACACTATTTCCATCTTTAAAAAACTCTTTCAGGCAGGTAGTTAATTCCCAAGTTTTTATATCTCCGTCAATATATTTGTCTTTCCCATCATCTTCGATGTAATTATATTTTACTCCCTTTTTATGAAAAATAGCATGTAACAATGAAGTCCAAGCGATTATCATCATTACTATAAATCCTTCGGATTTAAACATTGTAGATGGACGATTATATATATCAAGGGCGAGTAATGCACTCTCTCTAGCTTTAATAACCAGCCTTTCTATATCTTCATCGAGCCCAGGTTTAAACGGATCTTGACTATTTTTATTTGCTTGAGACATTAACTTAGTATATTCAACCTCGTTATATTTTGATATGTTATTTACAAAATATTCATCTCCTCTTTTTTCCAAAAGAGAATCCCACTTCTTAGATAAATATGTTTTGGCAGTTACTTCTGACCAACCAGTAACTTTTGCAAGTTCAGCTATTTTAAATCCTTTTTTACTTTTTTCTTTTTCAAGAAAAAAACGATAGGATTTCTCTATTTTATTTTCTATTTTCTTGCTTGCCATTTAAATTTTTTTAAACACATTTATAAAGCCCCTTTTACTCTTACAGCATTTAATATATACATTAAAGATATGATTGCCTTATCCCCTCTAAATATCCCATAGCATAAGCAGCATGAGGACTTTTATGTCTAATATTTCCTGCTTGACTTTCAGGAAGACTTTCTAAGTCAATGTTAATCTGCTCCTTTCTTTGTAAACCGTCTTCTACACCTCTATTATAAGCGCATCCCGCACATTTATGTCTCCCATAACCACCCTGATCGTGTGGTAAAGTATCAAAAATTTGATTGTATCGGTGATCGTCTCGACATTCCATATTTATTAATTTATAGTTTCTTTATAATGAGCTAAATAACGAAAATACTCCATCATTGCACATGAAGTATCAAAGTTAGTAGATTATGAATTAACTAACGAAAATATAATATTTCGGGAAGAAAAAACGATTAACATATTGTTTTTTCTATTTTCATATTTTAAAGTTTTTACTGTCAAAACTTGTCATTTTATTGTAAAATAACTACATTTGTGATATAAATATATTCAATATGAGTATTGCAGCAATTGTAACCAAACGAATTGAAATCATTGAGCCAGGGAAACTTTTTTCTTATAGTGATTTTAAGATACCCTCTGCCCGCATGGGAGCTATGGCTAATACATTGAGTAGGTTGGCTTCAAAAGGGGTTATCAGACGTTTTGAAAAAGGAACATATTTTAAACCGAAACAAGGAATGTATGGAGAAATGTCATTACAACAAAATCAAATATTAGAATACATATTAAAAGAAAATGGAAACCTTATTGGGTATGTAACAGGGACAACTGCATATAATCGGTTGGGATTAAGCACTCAAATTGCAAACGAATATGTTATTGCAGCTTATGAATTACGGAAGCCTTTTAATAAAGGACGTATCAAAGCACGGTTTGTAAAAGCCTATGCTGAAATTACAGAAAATAATATTTTTTTACTGCAATTATTGGATGCAATAAAAGAGATACGAAATATTCCCGGAACAGGAACTAATACCGCCCTTGAAATATTACAAATAAAACTGAAAGGATTATCTTTGAGCGAACAAAAAAAACTTGTTCAATTGGCATTAACTTATCCTCCTGCAACAAGAGCTTTGGTAGGTGCAATGTTTGAATTGTTGGAAAATGATTTAGCAGCAACTAAATTGTATAAAACATTAAATCCTTTGTCGAAATACAAACTGGGGATTATGGAAAAAACACTACCTAATAAAGATAAATGGAAAATAGAATGAAGCTACACAAAAATAAAGAAGCATTTGAACAAACAATAGAAGCAACCTCAAAACATTTTAAAATTGCTGATGTTTTCATAGAAAAAGATTATTGGGTTACTTATGTTTTAAAAAACTTATCTCAATCAAAACATAAAGATAGGGTTGTATTTAAAGGAGGCACATCATTATCTAAGGCGTACAGAATAATAAACCGCTTTTCAGAAGATATAGACCTTGCCATTATTGCAGCAGATGAATTTACAGGGAATGCGATAAAGAAATTAATAAAAGAGGTTGAAGATGAAACAACCAAAGGGCTTACCGAAATAACAATGAATGGTGTTACAAGTAAAGGTTCTAAATTCAGAAAAACGGTATTTGAATATCCGAAAATTATTGATGGTGGAAATTTCGGACAAGCAAATGATAAACTATTGGTTGAAATCAACTCTTTTGCCAACCCTCACCCATATACTGAAATGCCGATACAAAGTATAATTGCTGATTTTTGGGTGCAAACGGATAAAAAAAGTTTGGTAGATACCAACGGGCTAAACTCGTTTAACATAAATGTGCTTGGACTTGAAAGAACATTTACCGAAAAGGTTTTGTCATTGGTAAGAGCAAGTTATGCTGAAAACCCAATTGAGGAATTATCTAAACGAGTAAGGCATATTTATGATTTGCATTTTATTGTAAATAAAACAAGCATGAAGCCATTTATTACAGGCAAAGGATTTCAGGATATGATACAAAATGTATTGGCTGACGATGAAAAGAATAGTCAGTTTCAGGGAGAATGGACAAAAAAACCTTTAAATGAATCTCTGATTTTTGCTGACTGGGAAAGCGTATGGGAAGAATTACAACATATTTATCAAAATGAATTCAAGTCATTGGTATTTGATGAATTACCTAATAATACCGCTATTAGTAAATCCATGAATAGCATTATAAAAGCTATACAAGTGTAAATTATTAATTGTGCAACCAATGGTTGCACAATTCAATTAATAACTCCCACAATTCAATCTAAAAATAAAACGTGTCGAATTTTTGCAACTTATTCGACACGTTTTTTTAATCTGTCGAATTCATACATTCATTATACGGCAGCTATACAGGTTTATACCACTTGAAAACACTTATATAGAGAAATATTCAGGCAGTTTTTTATTTAATTCGGGTACAATATCTTTCAGGTTATGTGAAAAAGATGTAGAACAATACGGACAAATCACAGGGATTTTATTTAATGCAATAACGCCTTTTTCAAATTTTAGTACGCTGTTTTCACAACTGGGACAAATGATGTCATGTAAATTATCAGAGTTAAACTCTTCTTTTGCCATCTTATCCCACTTATCCATTTCAAGCTCTCTTAATCTTATCTACAACCCTTGCATAACGTTGTGTAGTGGTCAGTTCCGAATGTCCCAAAATATCACTTACAACTTCAATTTTCACACCTAACAAAAGTGAAATAATTGCAAAGCTGTGTTGGGCGCAATGAAAAGTAATATGTTTATCTATTTCAGCTACTTTCATAATAGCTTTTAGATATTTATTTGTTTGCGAATCTTCCATAACAGGATTTTCAAAAAGCAATCCTTTGGAATTATCTATTAATGATAAAAGTCGCTTCCTGATAGGGATTCTTACGGTCTTTTTTCTCCCCTCTCTACCTTTTATCATTTCTTTTACAACAAACTTTCCTTTTATATGCTCTCTCCGTAAAGTTTTTATATCTGAATGCCTTAACCCCGTGTAACAGGCGACCAAAAAATATTTTAAAACTTCTTGGTATTTATCACCTAAGTTAAACTCTTTGTATTTGGTATATTTACTTGTAGCTATTCGGGTAATTTTTGTCAACTTTTTACTGTCGTACAAATCGTGAAGTTTAGTTAGTTCTTCGGGTTCTAAATAATCGGGTTCAACTTCAAAGGGACTTCCCACTTTAAATTTCGTAAAAGGGTAGGGACTTATTTTTCCGTCATCAAACAGTTTTTTTGTGTATTTACGAAGAAAACACATTGCATGATAGGCAGTATTATTAGCTTGCCCAAGTGTTTCTAAAATATGAGATTTATATTTTTCGAGAAAGGATTTATCTATATCGTGAATAGTAAGTTTTTTCCTGTACTCCCTTAACTTCTTAATTTCCTTTTCATAATTTTTTAACGTGCTATCTGAAATAGGTGTAATTTTTTCTTTCCCATTCAATTGTTTGTTCTGCGAACTCATAAAAACAATCTGATTTTACTTTACCCGTTTCCTGCTCGTATATCTCTTTAACTTTTGAAATGGTTGCAACTTCGCCTTTCTTTTCAAAATCACTAATGATATTTTCAACCCTTACTTTTTGTCGATTTATAAAAGATGTAATTGCACTGAATCCTACTATACCTGATTTAACATATTTATTTTCTTTATCGTAGTGTGTTTCTTTTATTCGTTTTCCTGTGTTCAGGTAATCATGTACGCCATTAATAGAAACACGAAGTAGAACAGGGATTTTTTTATCCTTACTTATATGGTGCGTTTTGCAATCAAAATTTATAGTGTACCTCATGTTTTTTTACCCCTTAAAAATCAGTCAAACAAATTTGTGAGATATTTGTGAGACGGATTTGCAACTATTAGAGTTTTCTCCTTAAAATCTCCAACCTCTTAAATTTAAAAGGCTTGGAATTGAAATGTTTAGAGATTTCTCTTTCGGGGGTAAAGATGAAAAAAAGTTTAGGAAACTTCTATTCTATCCATTGAACTACGGCGCCTGTAATATATTTATTATAAACTATTTAAATATTATCCCAAATTATCCTTATTATTTTTTTGATAAATTGTTGTCCTAATTAGTTAAAGAAGTTTAATCAAACAATAATTTTTCTTCCCTTTTTGAACTACTATGTACTTATCAGTTAGTAAAAAAGAAGCGTTAATAATCAATTCAACAGATTCAACTTTTGCTTTATTAACAGCCACTCCCCCACCTTGTATCATTTTACGCGCTTCCCCTTTGGAAGGGAAAATGGCAGTTGCTTCTGCAAGTAAGTCTATAATGCTTATTCCGGAATAGATAGCTGATTTTTGCACTTCAAATTGTTCAACACCTTCAAATACACTTAAAAAGTCGTCTTCTGATAATTTTTGCAATTGCTCTGTAGTTCCTTTTCCAAATAGTATTTCAGAGGCTTCAACTGCTGAGTTGTAATCCTCTTCCGAATGAACACGAATGGTTATATCTTTTGCTAATGCTTTTTGCAACACACGCAAATGTGGTGCTTTGGCATGTTCTGTTTCCAATGCTTCTACTTCTTCTTTTGTCAATAAAGTAAAAATGCGAATGTAATTCTTCACATCATCATCACTTGCATTTAACCAAAACTGATAAAATTTATAAGGTGATGTTTTTGTTCTGTCCAGCCAAACATTTCCTCCTTCTGATTTTCCGAATTTAGTTCCATCAGCTTTTTTAATTAATGGGGTGGTAAGTGCAAAAGCTTCTCCCGCATCTTTTCTTCTTATTAATTCCGTACCTGTAACAATATTTCCCCATTGGTCGGAACCGCCCATTTGCAAGCTTCACACCATTATTTTTCCATAAATAATAAAAGTCATAACCCTGAACCAACTGATAACTAAACTCTGTAAACGACATTCCGTGTTCTGCAAACGGCTTTTTACCGAATCTTTTGCCATCATATAGTTTACGGTGATATGTTTACCTACATCACGAATAAAATCAAGGAAACGAAAAATTTTTAAACCAATCGTAATTATTTACAATTCTAGCAGATGTTGCTCCGCAATCAAAATCTAAAAATTTCTCTAATTGTTTGTGTTGACATGCTAAATTATGGTTCAATGTTTTTTCATCTAATAAATTCCGTTCGGCCGATTTACCCGAAGGATCGCCAACCATACCTGTAGCGCCTCCTACCAAAGCAACAGGTTTGTGTCCCGCTTGTTGAAAATGCAACAAGGTCATTATTTGGACCATATTGCCTACCTGTAAAGAATCAGCTGTTGGGTCAAAACCAATATAACCAACTACAACTTCTTTGTTTAATAGTTCTTCAGTGCCTGGCATGATGTCGTGCAACATTCCGCGCCATTTTAACTCTTCTACAAAATTCTTTTTCATTTAAATTTTTCTTTCGCTTGCAAAGATAATAAAGTTAGGAACTTTGATACATTCAATTAACATTCAGGAATTATAAAAATCAGTAGCTTCGCAGTTACAAAATAAAAGCATATGATTTTAGTAAGCGGAGGAACAGGACTTGTAGGTTCACATTTGTTGTTTGATTTATGTAAATCAGGCAAAACTGTTCGTGCAATAAAAAGAGAAAATAGTCAAATCGACAACGTTAAAAAGGTGTTTTCCTATTATGCAAATAATGCTCAGGAGTTATTAAAAAACATTGAATGGATAAATGCTGACTTGTTGGACATAAGCAGTTTGGAGCAAGCAATGGAGGGTATTACCGAAGTATACCATTGTGCAGCAATGGTTTCTTTTGATTCAAAGAAAGAAGTTGAAATGATGTACATTAACATTAATGGAACGGCTAACATGGTAAATGTAGCACTGGCAAAAGGAATAAGAAAATTTTGTCACGTAAGTTCCATTGCAACAATTGGAGCAACAGAGCATGGCAAGGATGCTACCGAGGAAACATTTTGGAAATCATCGTCCGAAAACTCGAATTATTCCATCAGTAAATATGGTGCTGAACGCGAAGTATGGCGGGCTTCTGCCGAAGGTTTGGATGTTGTAATTGTAAATCCTGCATTAATAATCGGTGCGGGCAACTGGCAACAAAGCAGTTCCAACATGTTTAGTAAAGCATACAAAGGCATTAAGTTTTATACTGATGGCACTACCGGATTTGTTGATGTAAGAGATGTTGCTAAATTGATGATTCAACTAATGAATAGCGAACAAAAAAACGAACGTTTTATCATCAACTCCGAAAACAAAAGCTTCAAAGTGTTTTTTGACATCATGCATCTAGCATTTAACAAACCTGTACCAACTATTAAAGCCGGAAAATTTTTAAGCAATTTCGCCTGGGTAATGGAAAAAATCAGATGTTCCATAAGTGGCAGTACTCCTTTAATAACAAAGGAAACTGCGCGTTCTGCCCATAAAACATCCAATTATTCCAATAAAAAAATTCAACATCTTTTTCCTGATTATAAATTTATTACCGTTGAACAATCTGTTAAAGATACATGCAGCTTGTTTCTAAAAGAACATACCGAAAGTGCTACATTAATATTAGCTCTTCTCATGGTGCAATAGTATCTTTCATACTGAGTGTAAAGAAAAATCTTTTCCCTCCCCTAAAACCTATTTTTTATATATTTGTTGCTCATAAAAAGGATTCCGATGAATCGTCCAATACGAGTTTTGATAGCAAAGGTGGGTCTTGACGGACACGACCGGGGAGCAAAAGTTATCGCCTCATTTTTAAGAGATGCCGGCATGGAAGTAATTTACACCGGATTGCGCCAAACTCCGGAAATGGTTGTAAATGCAGCCTTGCAGGAAGATGTGGACGCAATAGGTATAAGCATTCTATCCGGTGCTCACAATACGGTGTTTCCGAAAGTGATGGCATTGATGAAAGAAAAAGGCTTGGATGATGTATTACTTACCGGTGGGGGAATTATTCCCGCCGAAGACATGAAAAAACTAAAAGAAAAAGGCGTTGGCGAATTATTTCCTCCCGGAACAGACACCAAAGAAATAGTAGACTATATTACAAATTATGTAAAAGAACATCGTAAATTTTAATAATAACTATATTCATCTTATACCCCTCTCCTTTGGAGAGGGGCTAGGGCTGAGGCTAATCATACACCTATGAAATTTGAAAACTTATTAACCGAACTTGAAAATGGTATTTTAATTATCACTATTAATCGTCCTGATAAGTTGAATGCCCTAAACGAAAAGACAGTTGATGAAATTGAACTTGCATTTAAAGATGCCTTTTCTGATAGTAATGTAAAAGCAATAATTTTAACCGGTGCCGGACAAAAATCATTTGTTGCAGGTGCTGACATTGCTGAATTTATTGGGCGTAGTGTACAAGGTGCAATACAAATTGCACAAAAAGGACATGATATTTTTAAAAGCATTGAAACCGGCTCCAAACCGGTAATTGCCGCCGTTAACGGATTTGCGTTAGGCGGAGGTTGCGAATTATCAATGGCTTGCCATTTGCGCGTTGCCAGCGAAAATGCAAAATTCGGACAACCGGAAGTCAATTTGGGACTTATTGCAGGTTACGGAGGTACGCAACGTCTCATCCAATACATTGGTAAAACAAAAGCAATGGAGTTGCACATGACTGCCGACATGATTACTGCGCAAGAAGCATTATCGCTTGGTTTAGTAAATTATGTAGTTCCGCAGGATCAACTTATTGCAAAGTGCAAAGAGCTATTGACTAAAATAACAAGTAAACCTCCTTTATCAATTAGTGCTGTTATAAACTGTGTGAATGCTTATTTTGAAGAAGGTGTGGACGGATTTAAAACAGAAGTAAGCGAATTTGGAAAGTGTTTCGGTACGGAAGATTTCAAAGAAGGAACTTCTGCATTCATTGAAAAAAGAAAAGCCGTTTTTAAAGGAAAATAAATGGATGTGCTGATTCATTCATTTGCTGATGCTCCAATTTTATTATGTATCAATTTGCGCATCGGCTCATCACCACATTATAAAATTGAATCTTGAATCCGTTAAAAAAACTTGCCTCGCAAACCGCCATTTACGGCTTACCCACTATTGTAGGACGGTTGCTGAACTATTTTCTAACGCCACTTTACACCTATCTTTATTCCACCTCCGAATTTGGTGATGTTACGCTGGCATATGCATATGTTTCGTTTCTGTTGGTGTGTTTAACGTATGGTTTTGAAACAGCATTGTTCCATTTTTCTCAAGTGGAAAATAAAAAAGAAAAAGTGTTTGCTACAGCACTAACATCCATCATCATTTCTTCTACTATATTTGTTATACTTTGTTCCGCTTTTTCCAAACCCATTTCGCAAACGCTCAAATTTTCGGGACACCCCGAATATGTAGTCTGGTTTTCCCTTATTTTGGCTGCCGATGCGGTTTCCTCTGTAATATTTGCTCAGTTGCGAATACAGGAAAAAGCAAAACGATTTGCAGCAATCCGGTCACTAAATATCATCATTAACATCGGTTTTAATTTGTTCTTTATTGTTTTTTGCAGAACAGTTTATGAATCCGACTCGTCCGTATTTAAACCACTTGTGGAGCATATTTATAATCCGGCAATTGGTATAGGTTATATTTTTATTGCCAATCTTATTGCCAGCATTGCTACAGTAATTCTTTTACTTCCTAATGTTACAAGCATAAAATGGAGTTTTGATACTGAGTTGTGGAAAAAAATGCTGAAATACGGAATACCATTGCTAATAGCGGGCTTGGCAGGCATGGCGAATGAAACGTTCGACAGAGTGCTAATTCCTCAATTATTACCCGGAGAATTCGGTAAAAGTCAGAATGGTATTTATGGTGCCTGCTACAAAGTGGCCATTATCATGACCATTTTTATTCAGGCGTTTCGTTTTGCAGCTGAACCATTTTTTTTCAACCATTCAAAAGAAACAGATGCTAAAAAAAACTTAGCCGACATTATGAAGTACTTTACAATTATTTGTTCTCTCATTTTTTTGGGGACAATGCTTAATTTACAATGGATACAATATTTCGTAGGAGAAAAATTCAGAGAAGGTTTAAATGTTGTACCTATATTATTACTGGCCAATTTATTTTTGGGCATTTTTATTAATCAGTCCATTTGGTATAAGTTATCGGGCAAAACACTTTACGGAGCCTTGCTTACTTTTTTAGGAGCAATAATTACCATTGGGCTTAACTTATGGTGGATACCTATATGGGGCTACACCGGATCCGCCTGGGCCACATTAATATGTTATGCAGCTATGATGGTAGCATCCTATATCTTAGGAAATAAACATTACCCTGTTAATTATGA
This sequence comes from uncultured Bacteroidota bacterium, assembly GCA_963727705.1. GTDB lineage: Bacteria > Bacteroidota > Bacteroidia > 2-12-FULL-35-15 > 2-12-FULL-35-15 > 2-12-FULL-35-15. Next base: position 64,511 of record CAVSHK010000039.1, on the reverse strand, counting down.
TTTGAAACGCATCTTCGGCTACCTCGCTTTATCGTTATCTTTGTATGCAACCTGCAATGCTATTGTTATAGAATCAACAACGTTACGTTTGATTTTTAACAACATAGTGTTGCTAGGTTTTATTACTTTGCTGTGGAAACAGGAGTTTAAACAACTCATAGCACAAGAAAATAAAAATTAACACATTATTTAAACGCTAGCTCCTTCTCCTTTAGAGAAGGGACAAAGGGCTGATACGTATATATGAAAATAAAAATTATTAATAAATCGAAACACGAATTGCCCAATTATGCCACTCATGCAGCTGCAGGAATGGATTTGCGTGCCAATATTGAATCACCAATAGTTTTAAAACCATTGGAACGTTCGTTGGTGGCAACCGGTTTGTTTATAGAATTACCTGGAGGCTATGAAGCACAAATACGCCCTCGCAGTGGTTTGGCATTTAAAAATGGAGTAACTGTGCTAAACACCCCTGGCACTATTGATGCAGATTATAGAGGTGAAATAAAAGTGATTTTAGTGAATTTATCTAACCAGGAATTTGTGGTGAATGATGGTGAACGCATTGCGCAAATGGTGATTGCCAAACACGAACAAGCAGAATGGATAGAAGTGGAACAACTAAATGAAACGAACAGAGGTGCCGGAGGTTTTGGGCATACCGGAACAAAGTAGTGAGAGAATGATTGAATGAGTAACTGATTGAATAAAAAGGCTAAAAAATTGAACTGATAATAGTATGAAGATAATTATTCCAATGGCGGGCATGGGCAAACGTATGCGCCCACATACACTTACAACACCTAAACCATTAATTCCTATAGCAGGCAAACCAATGGTGCAGCGAATTGTAGAAGATATTATAAATGTGTGCGACGAAAAGGTAGATGAAATAGCTTTTGTTATTGGTAGGTTTGGGAAAGAAGCAGAAGATGGTTTAATTGCAGTGGCAGAATCTTTGGGAGCAAAAGGAAGCATCTTTTATCAGGATCAGGCACTCGGAACCGCACACGCCATTATGTGCGCCAAGGATTGTTTGAAAGGTAAAGTATTAGTGGCTTTTGCAGATACTCTTTTTATCGCCAACTTTAAACTGGATTCTTCTCAGGAAGGAATTATTTGGGTGCAAAAAGTAGATGATCCTAAACCCTTTGGTGTGGTAAAAATAAATGCCGATAACGTAATAACCGATTTTATTGAAAAACCACAAGAGTTTATTTCTGATTTGGCTATTATTGGTATTTATTATTTTAAAGACGGAGAATATTTAAGAAGCGAATTACAATATTTGTTAGATAATAAAATTGTTGAAAAAGGTGAATATCAATTGACCAACGCTCTTGAAAACATGAAAGCCAAAGGAACCAAGTTTATTCCAGGAAAAGTAACAGAATGGCTGGATTGCGGCAATAAGGACGCAACAGTTTATACCAATCAGCGAATACTGGAATACAACAAAAAGAACCTTGCTAAAAATGAGTTTATAAATAAAAATGCTACCATCATCGAACCTTGCTTTATAGGAAAAAATGTAGTGATAGAAAATTCCACTGTTGGACCGTACGCATCCATTGGCGATAATTCAACTATTGAAAAATCTGTAATTACCAACAGTATCATTCAAACAAATACTAAAATAAAAAATGCAGAGTTGAGTAATTCCATGATTGGTAATTATGCTGAGTTTACAGGAAAATCAAAAGATGCAAGCATTAGCGATTACAGTACTATCAGATAATTTATAAATCCCGCATAGCAACTAAATACCAAAGCACTTGATAAAATTCAATAATCACTACTTCTTTTCAGGAACACATATTTTACTTCTTGTGTTTAGTGCTTCGTTTTTTTTTGCTTGTAACTCATCAAAAAAAATAACGACAACGGCTCCTGTACAAGCAGAGAAAAGAGTAGGAAGTTCACACGTTGACGAAGTTATATCATCTAAAAACCTTTTGAGGTTTGAGTATAATTTTTACAATGCCAATACCGAAAAAATTTTAGGCAACTACGATCAGGCACTGAGGTTGTATTTAACTTCTCTGGAAGCAAATCCTAAAAGTGCTGCTGCCATGTATGAAGTGGCAACTATTTTAGAGCAAAAACAAAACTTTCAGCAAGCGTTACATTACAGTAAAAAGGCCGCAATGCTGGATGCCGATAATATATGGTATCAGGAATTATACATCAATTGTTTGAAAGAAAACAGAAGATGGCAGGAGGTTATAAATGCTTATCAAAATCTTATCAAACAACACCCTAACGATATTGAATATTATTACGAATTGGCGAATACGTATTTACTCATCAAAAAAACAGACGAGGCATTTAAAATATTTGATGATCTGGAAAAACGTTTCGGGTTCAACAAAGACATCAGCTTGCAAAAAATAAGTGTATTTCAAATAACTCATAATACGGACAAAGCCATTGAGGAAACAAAAAAGCTAATAAAAGACAATCCTAATGAAGCCAGTTATTATGGCATTTTGGGAGATTTATATCAAGATCAGGGAGAATCCGCCAAAGCCTTTGATGCTTATAAAAAAATGTTGAATGCAGACCCCGACAATCCATATGTACACATTTCATTAGCAAATTATTACAGCAAGCAAAAGCAAGACAGCAAAGCGTTTGAAGAAACAATTATCGCTTTTAAAAGTAAAGATTTGGACATCGATACAAAAATAAAAATGCTGATGTCCTATTATTACACAACAGCTACCGATACACAATTTAAAACAGATGCAGATACCTTGTGTAAAATAGTAGTGCAGGTGCACCCTAACGAAGCGAAGGCATTTGCCATTTATGGCGACTTTTTATATCGTGATAAAAAACCGGCAGAAGCCAGAATACAGTATAGAAAGGCCATTGAACTGGACAAAGAAAAATATGCACTGTGGAATCAATTGCTGATAATTGATTCGGAACTCAGCGATAATGACGCTCTATTAAAAGACAGCAAAGACGCGATAGAACTATTTCCCACCCAGCCGCTGCCCTATTTATTAAATGGTGTCACCAATTTGCAATTTAAAAATTATAATGAAGCTGTAATATCGCTCAATCTGGGGAAGGATTATGTATTGGATAATTCGGCTTTGTTATCACAGTTTTATGGTTATATAGGCGATGCATATTATCAACTAAAAAATTATACCGACTCTGATTTAGCCTTTGATAATTCCCTGAAAGCCGATAAAAACAATATTGTTGTATTAAACAATTACGCCTATTATTTATCATTAAGAAATGTGAATTTGGAAAAGGCAGAAGCAATGTCCAAAAGAAGCAATGATTTGGATCCCAATAACAGTTCCTATCAGGATACATACGGCTGGGTGCTCTACAAAATGGGTAAATACAACGATGCTAAAATATGGATTGGAAAAGCAATCGCTAATTTAGCCACAATTAATGGAACACTGCTGGAACATTATGGAGATGTGTTATATAAATTAGGAGATATAGAAAATGCTGTTAAGTATTGGGAAAATGCAAAAAAAACAGGTGAAGCTTCTGATGTTATTGATAAAAAAATTGCTGATAAAAAATTGTATGAATAAGGAGTTTATTTATTTTACTTTCCGTGGAAGGCTTTACAAGCCTCTGATTAAGCTACCTTTATATTTACTTGTATTAACTTTTATTTTAACATCCTGCAAACATCAGCAAAAAATTGCCGGTATCAAAACCAAATGTAATGTTGATTTTAAAAGTGCGAAATGGCTGACCGAAAAATTAAAATCAAATGAATTTCGCTTTAATACATTTGATGCGAAATTAAATGTTGAAGCTACGGTTGATAGCAGCAGCAACTCATTCACCGCTTCGTTGCGAATTAAAAAGGACAGCATCATTTGGTTGTCTATTTCCAAACTTGGTATTGAAGCGGCAAGGGTTTTAATAACCAAAGATTCTGTGCGTTTTATGGACAGAATTAACACTCAATATTTTAAAGGCGATTTTGCTTACATAACCAAATTGATGAATTTTCAGGTAGATTATGAAATCCTACAAGCATTATTGGTAGGCAACAGCGTTAGTTTTTATGATGATGATGAACGATTAAAAGGTGGCGTAAGCGATTGTCAATACTTATTGGGAACTATCAGAAAACGTAAACTCAAAAAAGTAATAGAAAAAGGAAAAGAGCTAAAAGATCCTTCCCAAAACATTTATTTAAATCCCGATAATTTTAAAATTCTGCGAATATTATTTTACGATTTTGATTTGAACAGAAGTTTTGAAGCGGATTATAGTCAATTTGTTCCAATCGACTCCACGCAGTTATTTCCCGTGAAAATGAATTTTAATATTAAAGCTCAAAAAAATATTAAAATCGACATACAGTATTTACGTCAAAAGATAAATGACAATATCACTTTTTCTTTTAAAATACCTGATAATTATGAGGAAATTAAATACAAAGAAAAATAAAACCGCCCTTTTTATTTTTTCATTATTGTATTTATGCCTTATAAATACAGGCGATAGCTTTGCCCAAAAACAATCGAAAAAATACTTAGAAAATAAAAAGAAAGAGCTTCAACAAGAAATTGAATACACCAATAAACTGCTGGACGAAACAAAAAAAAACAAACGCAGTTCTCTTAATCAGTTAATCACATTAAACAGAAAAATAAGTGCCCGCCAGGAACTAATATCCACTATTAACGGAGAGATTGGCTTACTCGATAATCAAATAAGTAAAAACAATCAATCGATAAATGCGCTTTACAAAGATTTACAAAAGCTAAAGGCCGAATATGCAAAGATGATTTATTATGCATATAAAAATCAAAATTCATACAACAAATTGATGTTTGTTTTCGCTTCAAACGATTTTGAACAAGCGTTTATGCGTTTGAAATATCTGCAACAATACAGTGAATACAGAAAAAGACAAGCGGCGTTAATTGTAAAAACAAAAACTGATTTAGATTACAGAACAAAAAGCTTAGAAGTTAAAAAAAATGAAAAGCGTTCATTATTAACCAACGAAGTAGAAGAAAAAGAGAAACTGTTTTCTGAAAAAACCGAGAAAGAACAAATTGTTGTACATCTTCAAACACAAGAGAGTGAACTAAAAAAAGAACTTCAGAAAAAGAAAAAGGATGCCGAAAAATTTGAACAGGCCATTTTACGTATCATCCAGCAAGAATTAGAGAAAGCTCAAAAAGAAGCTGAAACTCAAAACAAACAAAAACCTCAAAAATTAGTATTAACACCCGAAGCACAGGATTTATCCAACTCATTTGCCAACAACAAAAACAAATTACCTTGGCCTGTGGAAAAAGGTTTTATAAGCGAACACTTTGGTGTACATGAACATCCATTGATTCCAAACATAGATGTAAACAACAATGGTGTTGACATTACCACAAGCAATGGCTCGCTTACCAGAGCGGTGTTTGACGGTGAAGTAAAAGCTATTGTAAACATGCCGGGAGCCGGACGCTTTGTTTTAATAAGACATGGAGAATATTTAACCATTTATTCCAATTTAAAAGATGTGTATGTAAAAGTGGGTGATAAGGTAAAAACAAAGCAAAAAATAGCCTCTATATTATTTGACGATAAAGATGCCAACACCGTTTTGCACTTTGAGTTATGGAAAGGGCAAACAAAACTCGATCCTGAAAACTGGTTGTATTCTTCAAATTAAAGTAACTGTTTAACTTTAAACCTTTAGAACTTGCCGGATTTATCAAATATTTGTTTTATAAATAATTTGGGATAAAACAATTACATTTGCTTTAACCAAAGTGTTTTTAACTTATGAAAAACTATTCACTTTTAATTATTACGTGTACTTTATTTTCAACATATATAAAAGCACAAGATAACTTCGCACCGGTGGGTACAAAATGGAAATATAAATGGTATATGACTTCCTCATACGGAAAACCAAATCCAACTTTAGACACGAATGCAACGAATACAATCGTAGCCATAAAAGACACCGTAATTGCAAGTAAAAATTGCAGAAAAATACAAATAGAACATCCTGGAAGTGAGGGGTGTTATTACGACTTTCAGTATATATACTCCGATAGTGGTAAAGTATATTACTATTACGACTTATATAACTACGCAAACCCATTTTGGGCTTTACTATTTGATATCAACAAAAATGTAGGCGAATCTTTTCAGATACAAGGACCCAGTTCGACAGGCGTCTTGACATCAAACACTGCCACCGTAACAATGGTATCATATATTAACATAAATGGTAAAAACCTTAAAAGCCTTAATTTATCAAATGGAGACCGTGTTATTGAAAATATCGGATCAACTAGTTATTTATGTCATTTTTGGAGTCTGATTGTGAAGAAGGGCATTCCGGTTCCGGTGTAAGCGGTGTTTGGGGTGGAATTAAATGTTTTTCTGACCCAGCAATTGGTGATTATGATTTCGGGAATTGTAATTTGTCAACAACAGATATATTGCCTGTAACTGCCGATAATTATATATCTATTTATCCTAACCCAAATAATGGAAAATTCCAATTGCAAACTGAAAATAAAAATTCAATAATTGAAGTTTACAATATATACGGACAATTAATTAGGTTTTCCATGACCAATGATTATGCAGGAAACTTTATCATTGATTTATCAGGTGAAAAAAAAGGTATTTACTGTTTAAAAACAACACAATCAAATGGGCAATCCATAACTAAGAAAATTTGTGTTCAATAATTAAAGGCTGTTTAAATTAACAGGTCGTTCCTAAGGAGCAATAGAAATTTATTTATAGTTTCTCTGAATACAATCCGTTACAAAGAATTCTTATCGATCATCGTTCATTAATGAATACATTTGTACGTTGATAACTGGTTGTTTTCACTTGTTATCCTTGATTAATAATTCATTCTTCCATGAACTACTACACTTCTATACTTCCTAACTTCAACATTACCGAATTAAATCAAATGCAAAAGGCAACGATGGAAGCCATTGTTAACCCCAATGATGTGGTATTGATTTCACCCACAGGATCAGGAAAAACACTGGCTTTTTTATTACCGGTACTGGAATTGCTCCATTCTGATGAAACAGACGTGCAGGTATTAATACTTGTCCCAACCAGAGAATTAGCCATTCAAATAGAACAGGTGTTTAAACAAATGGGTAGTGGGTTTAAAATCAATTGCTGTTATGGGGGGCACTCCGTTCGCATCGAAGAAAACAATTTACAGCATCCTCCGGCTGTGTTGGTGGGCACTCCGGGAAGATTATCACATCATTTACGTCGTAAAAACTTAGTGCTTGACCATGTGCACACATTGATTTTAGATGAGTTTGATAAATCGTTAGAACTCGGCTTTAAAGAAGAAATGGGATACATCATCAAACAATGTACACAGCTTAAAAAACGCATTTTAACATCCGCCACAGCGTTGAAAGAAATTCCTTCTTTTGTGCGCCTGACAAATGCTACAGAATTAAATTATTCAACACAACACAAAGAATTAAAATCATCCCTGATTGTTAAAGAAGTAAGGGCAGAAGGTGGTGATAAACTGAAAGATTTAATGTTTTTATTAGGTAAAATAGGTGATAGACCAACCATTGTATTTTGTAACCATCGCGATGCAGTTGCCAGAATTTCCGAACAACTCAAAGCAAATAAAGTAGAACATGGCTTTTATCACGGGGGGCTTGACCAAATAGACAGAGAAAAGACATTGATAAAATTGCGCAATGGCACAACCAACATTTTAATAACTACCGATTTGGCCGCCAGGGGTTTGGATATTCCTGAAATAGCATCCGTTATACATTATCAATTACCTGTTACCGAAGATGTAATGATACATCGCAACGGGCGCACAGCGCGTATGAACGCAGAAGGAACAGCCTACTTTTTATTGGATGGCGATGACCATCTTCCAAAATTTTTGACGATAACTCCCGAAAAGGAAGTATTGCCGAAAACATTTGTACAGCCGGCACCCAGCGAATGGAAGACCTTATACATTGCTGCCGGCAAAAAAGACAAGATCAACAAAATGGATATTGTGGGAATGCTGTTACAAAAAGGACAACTACAAAAAGATGATTTAGGAAAGATTGAAGTGCTTGACCACTCGGCATATGCGGCCGTAAAAGCAAGTAAAATAAACAAGATGCTTCAACTCATTAAAGATGAAAAATTAAAGAACAGAAAAATCAAAATGGAGATTTCTTCCTAATCGCATTTTATTAAAATCCTTCAAATAGTTTTATTTATTAGGTAATGTGTTAATAATATGCTTACATTTGTGAACTTCTTTTTGAAGATTGTATCACAATCATTTTTGTAAATTTCAAATGCAATTCGATATACTTTACATTTCTCTTCTTAAAGTATAAAAACAATAAATACAATTGATGACATTTACAGAATTAAACTTAATCAAACCGCTGCTCATCGCGCTTGACAAAAAGGGTTACTCACAACCTTCGCCAATACAGGAACAAAGCATACCTCACATTTTACAAGGAAAGGATATTTTTGGTTGTGCCCAAACAGGCACCGGAAAAACGGCAGCCTTTGCTTTACCCATATTACAATTATTACAAGCCAACAAAAAAGAAAATCAACGTCGCGAAATAAAAGCACTGATTTTAGCTCCTACACGCGAACTTGCTTCGCAAATAAGCGAAAACTTTAAAGAATACGGAGCCAACTTAGGCTTTCATCATACCGTTATTTTCGGTGGAGTATCCCAGTTTCATCAAGTAACAGCACTAAAAAAAGGCGTTGACATATTAATTGCAACGCCCGGTCGTTTGCTCGATTTGATGCAACAAGGCATCATTAAATTGAATGCCATAGAATATTTTGTGCTGGACGAAGCCGATCGTATGCTGGATATGGGCTTTATCAATGACATTAAAAAAGTAATCGCCAAATTGCCTTCAAAAAGACAAACCTTGTTTTTTTCGGCAACAGCTGCTCCCGATATAATGAAGTTGGCTAATACCATTTTGAAAAATCCGGTCAACGTTGCGGTTACTCCCGTTTCTTCAACCGCTACATTGGTAAAACAATCGGTTTATTTTGTTCCGAAAACAAAAAAAAGTGCTTTGTTAAAATTTATTTTAAAGACTAATAAAATAGATCACGTTTTAATATTTACAAGAACAAAACGAGGAGCCGATAAAGTAGCAAAGGACCTGAATGCCTTTGAAATAAAGGCGGAAGCCATTCACGGAAACAAATCGCAAGGAGCAAGAGAACGGGCATTAAAAGGATTTAAGGACAGAACAATTGGTGTACTGGTAGCTACTGACATTGCTTCCAGAGGTATTGACGTTGATAAATTAACGCATGTTATCAATTACGAAATTCCTGAACAAGCAGAAACATACGTACACAGAATAGGAAGAACGGGAAGAGCGGGCGAAAGCGGAGAAGCAATTTCACTGTGCATGGATGAAGAACTATCGTATTTTAAGGCGATACAAAAACTAATTAAAAAAGACATAGCGGTTGTTAAACAACACCCTTATGCTTAAAACGAATTATGTGATTTGTCAACGTTTGGCAAGGCATTTAATAAATAAGTAAATAAAATAAATAACAAAATCAAAAATCAAAAAAAATGAAAAACGGTGTAGTAAAATTTTTTAACGAAACAAAAGGATTTGGATTCATTAAAGCAAACGATTCAGGCGAAGAGTTCTTCGTCCACGTATCAGGATTAAAAGAAGAAATTCGTCAAAACGACGAAGTTGTTTTTGATGTTCAAGAAGGCAAAAAAGGCTTAAATGCTGTAAATGTTAAATTAGCATAATCACTATATTTAATATCTTTAAAAAATCCCACGTAACTGTGGGGTTTTTTATTTAATGCAATTATCGGTAATAATAAACCGCTAACAATATTGGCAGTATGAAGTCATCTTTTAAATAATTTAGATAGCAGTTTATTATAAAGCTGACACAAAGCTATTCCTGCCAATAAAAATCCAAACTCCTTCAAAATCTGTCCGGCATTTTTAGCCGCTTCCTTTTAAATTAATTTTGTTACATTTGTGCTTACATTTTAAATACAAAACAACATGTTGAACAGTATATTTCTTTTGTTCGGATTAGGTGGTTCCGAAATGATAGTGATTATGATAATAATTTTATTGCTTTTTGGCGGTAAAAAAATTCCTGAATTAATGAAAGGATTAGGAAAAGGAATGAAGGAATTTAAAGACGCATCAAAAGGCGAAGGTGCTGATAATACAGGCGCTGCTACTACCGATAAAAAAAATTAATTAATTGCTATTCATCGTATCATATCTCCTTGAACAAAGGAGATATGTTTGTTATTATACAACCATTTGTTTGTGAAAACATACAATTCCCTAAAAGAAATACAGTTTGATTTATCCAACAGCACCATTACTTGTGTTGAACTTACTCAATCGTATTTAAAACGTATTGAAGAAAAAAAAGAGTTAAATGCTTTTTTGGAAGTGTTTGAAAAAACGGCTTTAGAAAAAGCAAAAGCTGTAGATGAAAAAATAAAGACTAAATCTCAGGGAAAGCTTGCCGGAATGGTGATTGCCATAAAAGACAACATCTGTTACAAAGATCATAAACTTTCTGCTTCCTCCAAAATACTGGAAAATTTCGAATCACTTTTTAGCGCTACCGTTGTTGAACGATTGTTAGCTGAAGATGCCATCATTATTGGACGCACCAATTGTGATGAGTTTGCAATGGGCAGTTCCAACGAAAATTCAGCATTTGGAAAAGTGCTTAATTCATTAGATGTAACACGTGTTCCCGGAGGCTCGTCAGGAGGTTCTGCGGTTGCTGTTGCTGCTGATTTATGTCTTACTTCATTAGGTACTGATACCGGGGGTTCTATCCGTCAACCGGCTTCCTTTTGTGGGATTGTGGGATTAAAACCTTCTTATGGCAGAGTATCACGCCACGGCGCAGTTGCTTACGCTTCCTCATTTGATCAAATAGGGCCGTTCGCTAAAAATGTGGAAGATGTTGCTTTAATGATGGAAGTAATGTCAGGAAAAGATGAATACGACAGTACTGCAAGTTCGTTACCTGTACCTGCTTATTCTAAAGAATTGGAAACGGTTCAACCCAAAATAAAAATTGCTTATATAAAAGAATGCTTTAACAGCAAAGGATTGGACGAAGAAATAAAAAACAACATTCAACAACTCCTTGATAAATTAAAAACCGCAGGGCATTTGGTAGAAGCCGTAGATTTTTCATATCTGGATTATTTAGTTCCTACTTATTATGTTTTAACAACCGCTGAAGCATCTTCCAATCTGGCAAGATACAGCGGGGTTCACTTTGGTTATCAAAGCAAAAAAGCAACAGATACCGAATCGGTGTATAAAAAATCGCGATCAGAAGGTTTTGGGATGGAAGTAAAAAGAAGAATAATGTTGGGAACTTTTATATTAAGTTCCGGATATTATGATGCTTATTACTCAAAAGCACAACGCATGCGCAGGTTGATTATCAATAAAACCAATGAAATATTAACTGATTTTGATTTTATTGTAATGCCTACCACACCTTCAACGGCATTTAAAATAGGGCAAAAAACAAAAGACCCCATTGCCATGTATTTAGAAGACATTTACACGGTACAAGCTAACATTACCGGATTACCTGCTATTTCCCTGCCTTTGGGCACGCATTCAAACGGAATGCCTTTTGGCGTACAGTTCATGAGCAAAAAGTTTTCAGAGAGTGAACTGCTTAAATTTTCCAAAGAGATAATGGACAAATTTAAAGTTTAATCAACAATCTGTTCTTAATAACATCACTACACACGCTTTTGTATTTCGGTTTATCATTACGATATTTGTCAACTATCGGTAAAATAGTGTTGATAGTATAAACTCCCTATATGAATAAACTTTACAACATTTTCGTCATCGTATTTTTCTTGAATAGTTTTGTGATTTTTTCGGGCTTTGCTCAGCACAAACCAACCGACGAAATAACCGACGACCCAATTGTTGCAGCGCTGGATAGCCTTTACAAACTTGACTTGTTTGAAAAAGGATATAAAAAGGCGAATACACCCACCAGCTCAAAATATAACTTTTCACCTGATTCTGTTCCGCTGTATGATGCCTCCGTTTATGCCTCCCGATTAGCAAAACTCGATGCGTTATCACCTTTTAGTTTACAATATAACGACGTGGTTAAATCATACATTGAAATGTATGCCGTTCGCAAACGTCAGGTAGTATCAAGAATGATGGCACTGTCGCAATATTATTTCCCGTTATTTGAAGAAACATTGGATAAATATAATCTTCCTTTAGAATTAAAATATCTGGCAATATGCGAATCGGCATTAAATCCAATTGCCCGCAGTCGTGCAGGTGCAGCCGGACTTTGGCAATTCATGTATCCTACCGGAAAAATGTTTGGATTAAAAGTGAACTCTTACATTGACGAACGTTATGACCCTATTAAATCAACAAACGCTGCCTGCGAGTATTTTCAATACTTATACAGCCTTTATAATAACTGGGAACTGGTTCTTGCAGCTTACAATTGCGGTCCGGGCAATGTTAACAGAGCGATCAGAAAAAGCGGCGGAAAAAAAACATATTGGGAAGTTCGTCCGTTTTTGCCCAACGAAACAAGAGGTTATGTTCCGGCCTTTATTGCCGTAAATTATGTAATGAATTATACCGCCGAACATAATATTCTGTCGGCAACACCTAAACAATATTTTTACAAGGTTGATACAGTTATCGTAAAAGAACAACTCTCGTTTTTTCAATTATCTTCTATACTTAATGTATCCGAAGACGAATTGCAATTTCTTAATCCCTGTTACCGGAAACGCGTAATACCTGTAATACCAGGATTTACAAGTGTTTTAACATTGCCTTCCGAAAAAATGGGCATATTCATAAATAATGAAGCGACGATTTATAATAATAATAATACAAATGAGGTTCCTGCACCTGTTGTAGTAGCTGAACCGGAGAATGCTGCTTCAAAAATGAAAATTCATGTGGTTAAAAAAAACGAAAACATAGGCAGTATTGCCAAAAAATATGGTTGTACGGCAAGTGAAATCAAACGATGGAACAAACGTAAATCGAACAGCTTAAAAATAGGTACAAAATTAAAAGTATACATAGTAACAACGATACCGAAACCCGTTATTGAAAAACCTATAATTGAAAAACCTATTGTTGAACAAGCCGTTGCGGCTAAAGTTACTGAAGTAACACCAACTATAGAAAAAGTCAAGAAAGAAACAGGTTCGGTATTTAAACCTTTGCCTGAAACAGAAGCAGAAGATAATACAACAACAATTGCCAACGGCTTTAAATACCATACCATACAAAAAGGAGATAACCTTTATAAGCTGGCTTTAAAATACAATACAACCGTTGAAAGCATCAAACGTCTTAATAACCTCGGCGTAAATTATAATTTATTACCCGGACAACAAGTAAAAGTGGGAACGTTATAAAACGTTTTAAAATAATACTTCACAACTCAATTAACACATGGCAAACACTAAAAATTTAGGTTTCGGAACAAAGGCTATTCATGCCGGACAAGAGCCCGATCCAAGCACAGGAGCAATTATGACTCCTATTTATCAAACATCTACTTATACACAGGAAAGTCCCGGAAAAAACAAAGGCTACGCTTACGCGAGAGGAAAAAACCCGACACGCGTTGCATTGGAAAAATGTTTGGCAGAATTAGAAGGTGCTAAATACGGATTGTGTTTTTCGAGCGGTATGGGTGCTATTGATGCAGTTGCCAAACTGTTGCGCCCGGGTGATGAAGTTATTACCGGTGATGATTTGTATGGTGGTACATACAGAATGTTCACCAAGGTGTATGCAAACTTCGGCATTAAATTTCACTTTGTGGATATGAAAGATGCCAACAACATTAAGAAATACATCAATGCAAATACAAAACTGATTTGGCTGGAAACACCCACCAACCCTACCATGCAAATTATTGACATTGCAGCTTGCGCAAAAATTGCAAAAGAACACCAGCTGATTTGTGCAGTTGACAATACCTTTGCATCGCCTTACTTACAAAACCCGATAGCATTAGGAGCAGATATTGTTATGCATTCTGTTACCAAATACCTGGGCGGACATAGCGATGTGATAATGGGAGCATTGTGTTTAAATGATGATGAATTGTACCAACAATTAGCGTTTATACTCAACAGTTGCGGGGCAAATCCGGGCCCTCAGGATTGCTTTTTGGTATTGAGAGGGATAAAAACGCTGCACATACGCATGGAACGCCATTGCTACAACGGAAGAAAAATTGCCGAGTTTTTAAAAACGCATCCTAAAATTGATAAGCTCTATTGGCCCGGCTTTACCGACAGCCATAATCACGACATTGCCAAAAAACAAATGAAAGATTTTGGCGGTATGATTTCATTTTCATTAAAAGGTAACAAACAAGAAGATGCTTTTAAAATTGCATCGAGCGTGAAGGTGTTTTCATTAGCGGAATCACTTGGTGGAGTTGAATCATTAATTAACCATCCTGCTACTATGACTCATGCTTCTATACCTAAAGAAGAGCGTGACAAAGCAGGTGTTGTGGAATCATTGCTGCGTTTAAGTGTGGGTATTGAAGATGTGGAAGATTTAATTGCCGATTTAAAGCAGGCGTTGGGGTAATTAAGAATTTTATATTTAAGCATTCTAGTGGTATGTTAAATATAAAATGTAAACGGTCATGCTGAACTTGATTCAGCATCTTTTAGCAGACAGACAAACATGACGAGAAAATTATTCGGACTTCTACTTTTGTTTGTTATCGAAAGTTGTGAACCACCTGTGACTTTTGACCAACCACAACCACCAAAGACAAGAGCTATCAAGAAATTTCCTAGACGACTATTCGGACATTACCTAAGCACGGACAGAAAATCAACAATTGTTATTGGTGAAAAAAATATCTACACAATTCATGACTATTATATATTTACCCACAAAGACTCACTATACCAGAACTACAAGCTAAAAGGAGATACTTTGTATTTTGACACAATCGGAAATTATCAAATAGTTCAAATTAAAAACGACACAGTCATACAACATATAAATTACACCGACACTTTATTCCGGTTCGACACCACGACTGTTTTGAAAAAGTTTAAAGGACACTATTTCTTAAATTATCAGTGGGACAAAAATGCGTGGATAGTACAAAAATTAACTTTAGTAAAAGGTGTATTATCTATTGCCGACATCAAGACAAAGGAAGGAATCTATATTTTAAGTGCAATAACCGAAACACCTAAAGACACTGTATCATATAACTTTAAGACAAATAAGAAACAGTTTAAAAAATTCTTAAAACTCGACGGTTTTCAAGACGTGAAATATTACCTAAAGACAAAGTAAAACAACTAATAGTAACCTTTTTAAAAGAAAACTAACCAATGTGGAACTCATAGTCGCTACTTTTAAATTATTGTTTTTCGTTTTGTTGCAAGCCGCCATTTCCCCTATATTTGTTCATTAAGTTTTGTGCTGGTAGAGAGTATGGAAGTTTTTAATCGCCAACTGTGCTTACCTGCCAACCGAAGTAAATAAAAAAATAATTATTAGCCATTAAGGCTTTTATTGCCGATTTTAAAACGCATTCAGACAAATGAAACAAAGCTCTTCCGTTAATCATTTAAAAGGAGCTGTTCTGGTTTTTACAGGCGCTGTTTTATTTGCAGGCAAAGCAGTATTGGTAAAATACAATTACATTCATTACCATGTGGATACTGTTCCTTTATTGGTATTGCGAATGCTGTTTTCCTTACCATTTTATTTGGTAATACTTTTAATTCAAAGCCGTAAAGAAATTGTTGAAACACCTCTCACCAAACAACAATGGTTGTGGATGCTGGCTCTCGGAACGATTGGTTATTACCTCGCTTCCCTGTTCGACTTTTGGGGTCTAAACTACGTAACAGCTGGCGTTGAACGACTCATTCTGTTTTTATATCCATCCATTGTTTTAATTATTTCGGCAGTATTTTTAAAAAAGAAAATTCAACGGATTCAGTATATCGCTTTATTCATCACTTATACGGGGGTTGTATGCACGTTTATTCCCGACCTCAAAATAGGATTGCAACACAATTTAATAATAGGCAGTGCATTGATTTTTTTGAGCGCATTTACGTATGCCTTGTATTTAATTGGCAGTGGTGAATTGATTCCTAAAATTGGAACCATACGTTTTACAAGCTACGCCATGATCGTGTCAACGCTGGTGGTTGTTATTCATCACATAGTAACGTCAAACGGAAGTTTATTCGGTTACCCGAAAGAAGCCTACTACTTAAGTTTTGTAATGGCTGTATTTTGTACGGTAATTCCTTCGTTTTTTATTTCGGGAGGAATAAAACTTATTGGCTCCGGCAATGCCTCCATTATTGGAAGTGTAGGACCCGTTGCAACCATCATTATGGCGGGTATTTTTTTAGATGAAAAATTCACATTATGGCAACTGGCAGGAACCATAATAGTTTTAGCGGGTGTACTCATGATTTCATGGAAAGGAAATAAATAACTGCCAACATTTCAAGAATGATTACACCTTACCAACATAAGAACAACTTTATCCTTAACATAAATTAACTCCCGTTTTTAAAATATTTAAAAATATCGGTGTAATCTTGAAATAAATATGCTACTTCTACGTTTTATCAACCCACCTGCATTTTAAAATGATAGTCGTAAAATTTTTAAAATAGTTATTTCATAATAATCTTATCCCCTGCTTTAGTTTTGAAAATATTTTTCCTCCATTTAATCTTTCTGTGCTCAACAATTGCTTATGCACAAAATCAATCCGTGTCGGGTATTCTTTTGGATAAAACAGATAACACTACTCTTATAGGTGCGGATGCCATTTTACTTCACCCTTCCGATTCATCAGTGTATAAAGGAAACGTTGCGGATGCAAACGGAAAATTTCTGATAACAGCCGTTGCAAGCGGAAAATACATACTTAAAGTTTCATACTTAGGATATTCTGAATATTTTAAAAACATTGAAGTCCTTGATATACCATATAATGCAGGAACAATTCTTTTAGCACAAAAAACAAATGTGTTAAAAACCGTTGAGATAGTTGCTAAATTACCAACCGCTGTTCAAAAAAATGACACAACCGAATTTAATGCAAAAGCTTTTAAAACCAATCCTGATGCAACTGCCGAAGATTTAGTAAATAAAGTACCAACCATTTCATCACAAAATGGAACCGTACAGGCACAAGGTGAAAATGTGCAACAAATATTGGTGGACGGAAAACCTTATTTTGGTGGTGATCCGAATACGGTTTTAAAAAATTTTCCGGCCGAAGTGATTGATAAAATTCAGGTATTTGATCAGTTAAGCAATCAATCGCAGTTCACCGGATTTAATGATGGTAATACCATGAAAACAATTAACATCATTACCAAACCTAACATGCGAAACGGCACATTTGGTAAAGTATATGGAGGTTATGGAACAAATGATAAATACAGAGCAGGTGGTAATTTGAGTTTTTTTAAAGGCGACAGACGTATCTCAATTATTACACAATCAAATAACATCAACGAACAAAATTTTTCGAGCGAAGATTTATTGGGAGTACTCGGTGGCAGCAGTGGCGGAGGTGGTGGACAAGGAGGTGGTGGCTTTGGTGGTGGCGGACAAGGTGGTGGTGGCGGGCCAGGAAATAATTCAAATAATTTTTTGACCACTCAACAAAGCGGTATTACCAAAACCAATGCTGTAGGTTTAAACTACAGTGATAAATGGGGGAAAAAAATAGATGTAACGGGAAGTTATTTTCTGAACCAAACCAACAACGTAGTAGCTCAGACACTGGTGCGTGATTATGTATTGCAATCGCAACTGGGACAAAAGTACAACCAAACAAATACGACAACCAACAACAATCTTAATCATCGTTTTAATGCAAAATTAACCTGGACCATCGATTCAAGTAATTCTATTATTCTTACTCCTAAATTTTCAGTACAACAAAACAAGAGCGGAAGTTTGCTGAACGGACAAACATTTTTGAACAGCGAGCCTCTGAACAGTACAAGCAGCAATACTACTTCTAATATGCAAGCCATAAACTTTACCAATGATTTATTGCTAAGGCATAAATTTCATAAAAAGGGCAGAACTATTTCTGCTGACATCAATACTGTTTATAGTCCTTCAAACGGAACAGGAAGTTTAACTTCTTCCAATAATTATTTTACTGATACAACCTCTAAAACATTAGATCAGATTTCCAACAATAACAATCAGGGCAAAACCATTAGCACCACTATTAATTACACCGAACCGGTAATTAATGACAAAAGCATTGTGCAATTAAGTTATGCTAACACTTATAATTTTAATGACAATAATAAAAAAACGTATGATTATTCTGATACTTCAAACAGCTTTAGTAACCTCAACACCCCGTTGAGTAATCAATACAAGAGTATTTACAATACACAAAGCGGAGGTGTAGGTTATAGATATAATTTTAAGGCGGTTCAATGGATGGTGAATACAAATTATCAGGTGGCGACACTTACTAGTACGGAACTGTATCCTGCCAGTTACAATTTAAACAGGACTTTTCAGAGTGTATTACCATCGGCAATGTTCAGGTACAACCTGAATAAAAAAAAGAATTTGCGAATTAATTACCGTACATCAACCAATCAACCTGGTATTAATCAGCTGCAAAATGTAGTCAACAATTCCAATCCAATTCAACTAAGCATTGGTAATACCGATTTAAAACAAAGCTATCAGCATAGCTTATTTATTCGCTATTCAGCAACCAATAGCGATAAAGCCACCTCTTTTTTTGCATTGTTAAGTGGCTCTGCCATACAGAATAATGTAGTAAACAGCGTATATATTGCAAAAGAAAATACAGTAATTGATGGTGTTACGTTAATTAAAGGTTCTCAATTAACCCAACCAATAAACATGGGTGGTTATTATAAAGTGAATTCATTCATCACCTATGGAATTCCGATAAAGTATATTAAGACCAATTTGAATTTTAATTTAAATGCCGGTTATACCCGCACTCCTGGTCTTATCAATAATCAAACAAATTATGCCAATTCACCCGTGGCCGGTGCTGGAATTGTTTTAAGCAGTAACATTAGTAAAACTATTGATTATAATTTGTCCAGTACATCCAGTTACACTACCGTTCAAAACACCTATAACAAAGCATCTAATAATCAATACTTCAGCCAGCAAACCCGTTTTAAATTTAATTGGATTATATGGAAAAGTCTTGTCATTAACACCGACCTCACCCATCAGTATTACAAAGGACTTGCAGCATCTTTAAATCAAAATTATATCTTATGGAATGCAGGCTTGGGATATAAATTTTTGAAAGAAAAAAATGCAGAATTTCGTTTAACAGTATTTGATTTATTAAAGCAAAACACCAGTGTAAGTCGTAATATTACGGCGGCTTACATTGAAGATTCTCAAACCGTTTTACTTCAACGTTATTTTATGGTAAACTTTACATATACTATCCGTCAGTATGTGCAGGTTGATGAAGGTAAAAACAAACATGGCGACTAAGGTTCAATGATTGAACACTCTTTTTATTCGTAAAAATCATCAAACAAAATAAATAATTAACTTCGCACAATTACCTATGAGTAATAGGCGAATATGTATTTGTTTGAAAAACAATCTTAAGGGCAACTGAAAATATAAGTGATGCCGGTTTTATTATTAAAATAATTTAGACTAGTCTAAATTATTTTTTTGTGTTAATCTAAAAAAAATAAATATGTCTTTGTGTAATAAATTACATTGTTACATAAGATAGCAACAAGTACTATGCGATATTTTACCATAATTTTAGTGATATCCTTTTTTTCTTTTTCGAAAAAAACGAACGCGCAAAGTGACGATAATGAGAACCATTACAAAGGTCTATTGGCAAATCGTTTTGATTCGCTGGAGCATTGGAGTTCTCATTTTCAATTTACAGGTATTGTACAAGGTCATCCCGATTTTCAGGCTCCTTATTCAGGAATAAACAGTTTGCAAAACAAAGCAGAAAATGCACTTTCAGTTACTTCAACATTATACATAGGAAGAAGATTATGGAAAGGAGCTGCCGTTTTTATGGACGCAGAAGTAGCAGGAGGTAGTGGGATGAGCTCGGCATTGGGGCTTGCTGGCGCCGCCAACGGAGAAACGTTTAGGGTCGGAAATCCGGCACCGGCTTTATATATGGCTCGTGGATATTTTGAACAACACATTGCTTTGAGAAAGAGCCGATCAGATCATAATGACGGAGAACAAAATCAATTGGCAGGAGCACTTCCCTCATCACGTATAACAATAACATTAGGTAAATTCAGCTTGGCTGACTTCTTTGATGATAATGCATATAGCCATGACCCGCGCAGCGAATTTATGAACTGGTCATTAATGGACAATGGTGCCTGGGACTACCCTGCAAATACACGCGGTTACACATGGGGCGGAGTTGTGGAATTAATTGAACCCGGATATGCTATTCGTATATCAAGCGTTCTTGTTCCTAAAATAGCAAACAGTCAGGTTTATGATTTTAATGTTGCCAGAGCCAATGGAGAAACAGCAGAATTTGAAAAAAAATTCAAGATAAAAAATCATCCGGGAAATTTACGTCTTTTAGGCTTCGCCAATTTTTCATCAGCTCCTGCTTATAGCGCAGCTATCAATGAAATGAAAAATGGAGACAGCTCACTTATAAGTGTATTTAGTGGTCATACAACAGGTCTGAGTTATGGCGGTTTAAAATATGGAGGAGGGATAAGTTTTAATCAGGAACTTACAGGAAAAATAGGCGTGTTTTCGCGTATAGGTTGGAACGACGGACATACGGCAACATGGGCATTTACCGAAATAGATCAAACGGCAAGTGCAGGAATGCGCATAAAGCCCAATGATAAAAGACCAAGCGATCATTTTGGAATTGCTTATGTTGTAAATGGAATTTCAAAAACGCATCGTGATTATTTGAATGCCGGAGGATATGGATTTATGTTAGGAGATGGAAAGCTGAATTACGGTTACGAACAAATTTTAGAAACCTTTTATAAAGTAAAATTAACCCAATACCTATGGGCAACGTTTGATTACCAGTTTGTAACAAATCCCGGCTATAACAAGGACCGGGGTCCGGTTAATGTGTTTGCAATAAGAGGGCATGTGGAGTTTTAATTGTGTATTGCAAGTAATTTCCATTACTAGCAAGAATAAATAACGAACATTTTTTACTTAACTACTTTCTACCGCATTATTACCAGCCATTTTCAAAAATATCTTTGGCGTAATTGAAAATACTATTTTTTCATCGTGCTATTAGCAAAGCACACATTTTTCCGATTGCCACTTTTGCTCATCAATCTTGTTGTTAGCTATACCCACTTTTATTATTAACATTCCACTTTTTAGTCTGTCAAAAATACATTTTTAGATTAATCTAAATTAATATTTATATAAATCTAAATTAATTGTACTTTTGTAACGCAAATAAATAATGCTTTTAATGATAATCGCCAACTAAAATGAATCTCTTCTCAAAATGTAATTATGGAATCCTATTTATTATTTTCTCGTTCCAACTTTCCGCACAAGACAGAATAATTACAGGAATAGTAAAAGACGATCAAACAAAAGAGCCACTCGGTTATTGCACCGTTTTCATTCTCCATACAACTATTGGAACAAGCACAGATATGAAAGGAAAATTTAAAATAAATGTTCCAGAAAACAGTTCATCTCCCAAGCTGAGCATTGCTTTTATCGGATACAAAACCGACACCATTTCGCTCATTGCAACACAAAACGACTATCAGATTTTTTTGAGTCCGGTTCCAAGTTCATTAAATGAAGTGGTGGTTACAGGTGTTTCGAGAGCAACCCTGATAAAAGAAAACCCTGTACCTATTATTGCTGTTTCACAAAAAGCCATTGATCAAACAACCGAAAGTAATATTATAGATGTGTTGGTTAAAAATGTGTCAGGATTAAATGCAGTAAAAACGGGACCAAATATTTCAAAACCTTTTATTCGCGGTTTGGGTTATAACCGCGTACTCACCCTTTATGACGGAGTAAGGCAGGAAGGGCAACAATGGGGAGACGAACATGGTATTGAAGTAGATGCCTACAATATTGAAAGAGCAGAAGTGATAAAAGGTCCCGCCAGTTTAATGTACGGTTCTGATGCTTTGGCTGGTGTAGTAAGTTTATTTCCTGTAATGCCTCATAATACAAATGGAAAAATAACCGGAAAATATTATACCGAATACCAAAGTAATAATGGATTAATAGGAAATGGTTTGCGGCTTATGTACGGAAACAATCATTGGGCATATGCTTTCCGCGGCTCCTATCGCATAGCAAAAAATTATTCAAACCCCATAGATGGCAGAGTTTATAATACCGATTTTAGAGAAACAAATGCCTCTGCAACTGTTGTTCACACAGGCGAAAAAGGTTTTTCAAATTTCAATCTCACGCTATATGATAATTTACAAGGCATTCCAGATGGTAGCCGCGATTCATTGACCCGAAAATTTACCAAACAAATCTATGAAGGAGATAAAGACGATATAAAAAACAGACCTGTTGTTTCTGATGAAGAATTAAATTCTTACGCACTAAGCCCTTTGCACCAGCACATTCAACATTATCGTATCTATAATAATAATCATTACAGTTTGGGTAAAGGAACTATAGATGTTTTAAATTCCTTGCAACAAAGTATCCGCAGAGAATACGACCATCCTACCAACCCTCAACAAGCGGGAATGTATGTGAGGTTAAATACAATCGGTTCAGGTTTTAGGTATAACGCGCCAAAAATTTTAAATACTGAATTATCTATTGGTACAAACGGTATGTATCAAAATAATTTGGCTAAAAATGCAACCGATTTTCCTATACCAAATTATTCTTTATACGATGTTGGCACATACATCTATGCAAATTGGAAATATAACAGGTGGACTGTAAGCGGTGGGGCAAGGTATGATATTCGTTATTTAAACATCACTAATTTTTATACGCGCACTGATTCAAGTACAGGCTTTGCCAAACAAGTATCTTCGTCTGATACAGTGGGTGCATACCATCAGTTTACTGCCGATAATAAAACATTCAAAGGCTTGGCATACAGCATTGGCACTACTTATCAGCTAACAAAGCAAATAAGCATCAAAGCAAATTTTGCGAGAGGGTACAGAGCTCCTAATATTACCGAATTTGCATCTAATGGTTTAGACCCGGGTGCTCATATTATTTATTTAGGAAACAGAAACTTTGTACCCGAATATAGTTTGCAGGAAGACGTTGGACTAAGCGGAACGTTTAGAGATATTTCTGCATCTGTAAGTGTTTTTAATAATAACATTCAAAACTATATTTATCAGGCATTGTTGTTAAACGCTCAAGGTAATCCTATTGTAAGTGCTCAGGGTAATAAAACCTATCAATACCAACAGTCAACAGCTCAATTGTATGGAGCAGAGGCGTTGTTTGATTACCACCCGAAACAGCTGAAAGGATTCAGTTTTAACAACAACTTTTCGGTGGTGTATGGATTTAACAGGAAAGCAATATATACTAACGAAGGCGTAAAAGGAGAGTACTTACCATTTATTCCTCCGCTTAAATTATTAAGCAGCTTTAATCAAGAAATTAAAACAAAATCAATCCGTATTCCTACATTCAATTTTAAAATAGAAACAGATTATAATGCTTCCCAAAACCGTTACTTAGGCTTAGATAAGACTGAAACAGCCACACAAGGTTATGTTTTATTAAACATTTCAGCTTTAGCCGAAATAAATTATTACAAAAACAAAAAACTACAAGTGCAGGTACAGGTAAATAATTTATTGAATGAAGCGTATCAGTCTAATTTAAGCCGCCTTAAATATTTCGAGTACTACACACAATCCCCAAACGGGCATTTAGGGATATACAGTATGGGGAGAAATATTTGCATAAAATTAATCGTGCCATTTTAGCAAACATAAACTTGTAAAAATCTTTATATACAAGCCTAATTAATTACAACCAGCCTTTCTCAAAAACATCTTTGGTATGATAGGTAATAATGATGTTTGCACCTGCACGCGCAAAGGCATACATGTTTTCCATTACAACTTTTTGTTCATCAATCCAACCCTTTGCAGCAGCGGCTTTTACCATAGAATATTCGCCGGAAACATTGTAACATGCAATTGGCAATAAGGTATGCTGACGTAAATTAAAAATTACATCCATATATGCCAAAGCCGGCTTTACCATTAATATATCAGCACCTTCGGCTTCATCCAGCAAACCTTCGGTCATTGATTCATTCCCATTTCTGAAATCCATTTGGTACGATTTTCTGTCGCCCTTTTGTGGAGCAGAATCCGCCGCTTCTCTGAAAGGACCATAGTATGCCGAAGCATACTTAATAGAGTACGACATGATGGCTGTATTTTCAAAATTATTTTTATCCAACAGCTCACGCATAGCCGCAATGCGCCCGTCCATCATATCACTTGGAGCAACCATATCGGCACCCGCTTGTGCATGTGCTAAAGCCATTTTTGCTAACACCTCAACAGATGAATCGTTGTGTACATAATCATCATGTAATATTCCGCAATGTCCGCTAGTGGTATAAGCACACACGCACACATCAGTTATTAGATACAGTTCCGAACCGAATTTTTCTTTTAATGCTTTTACAGCTTTTACAATAATGGAATTATCGCTGAACGATGAACTTGCATCTTCTGTTTTTTGTTCTCCAACTCCAAACAATAAAATTTTGTTAATCCCTATTTTTAAACCCTTTTCAACATCTTTTATAAGTTCATCAATAGAATAATGATTAACTCCCGGCATTGCATCTATCGGATGAACAATGTTTGTTCCTTCAACAACAAAATACGGATAAATGAACATATCCTTTGAAAGTTTTGTTTCGGCAACCATTTCGCGGACAATGGTATTTTTTCTTAGTCTGCGTGGACGTGAAATCATGATGTGATAATTTTAATGAAACACAGATTATTTAGTATTTAATCGCTATTCGCAGTAATTTTAAACACGGCTTCCGCCAATCCAACCTCATCAAACGATTCAGGTAATATTATATTCGTTACTCCTTCTTCTTTCAATTTTTTTTCAGTAGACTTTCCAATTGCTATTACTTTTTGCTGAGCACTTATTTTTTTCTTTTCAACATACGACACAACATTGGAAGGGCTTGTGAACACAAGTAGTTCAAAATCATCAACTAGTACATTTTCTTTTTTTACAGTTTCATATACCGGCAAATCAAAAATGCTATCCTGAGTTAAAAACTGCTGTTGCACCGTACGTAGGCCTCCTTTCGCTTGCGGAAACAATACTGTTCCGTCACCCACCACTCTTGCAAATTTTTTGCCTATTACTTTGGTATCGTTGTTAATTCCAACAAAAGCCGGATTTTTATTGTACTGTTTTAATGCCTGCTCGGTTCCACTTCCAACAACCGCAAACTGAACTTTTTGATTTAACGGAGGCTGTTGTTCAAAGAAAAAACGAACAGCATTGGAACTCGCAAAAAATACCCAGTCGGTTACCGGAAAATTTGTAAACGGTACTTTTTTAGTTTCTATAAACGACACGCCTTGTACCTTGTACCCATTCCCTTCCAACACATTTTTAAAAAAAGAATTACCGTCCAAATCTCTTGTAATCAAAACCGAAGCAGGTTTTATATTTTTTAATTCGTTTACAATTTTTACTGCAACGCCTTCAGTTGTTGTTGATTCATGGTAAATGCGTTTGGGCATGGTGTTCCATGCGTCTGATTTAGATGCCCACACTTTAAATACGTGTCCTTCCTTGATGCAATACACACCCAATGGCAACTGGCATCCGCCATCAAACAAGTTCAATACTTTGCGTTCTATGCCAATAATATCTTCAATCGTATCGTTGTTTAATTTATTAATATAACTGAACAATTCCGCATCTTCTTCTCGTATTTGCAAGCCCAACACGCCTTGTGCCGGAGCAGGAACAAACTCCTTGGGAGCAAGATGAATCACTTTAAATTCACTCAAATCAATTTTCAAACGTTCAACGCCGGCAGCAGCAAGCATAATGGCATCGTATTTTTTATCTCGTAATTTTTGAATGCGAGTGGGTACATTGCCACGCAAATCATCAATAGCAATGTCATTTCTGAATGCCAACAACTGCGATTTTCTGCGAGCAGACGAAGTGCCAATAACAGCATTTTTTTTAACTGATAATTTTAACGAAATATCTACACATTCTTTGCGAATCAGCAACATATCAGCAGGGTTTTCACGCGCCGAAACAGCTGCTATTTTAAGTCCTGCCGGAGAAGTGGTCGGTAAATCTTTATGGGAGTGAACAGCTAAATCAATTTCCTTATTTAATAAAGCTTCTTCAATTTCTTTGCTGAAAAAACCTTTACCTTCCAGCTTATCAAAACTCAAATGTTGAATAGCGTCACCTTGAGTGGTAATTATTTTTATTTCGGCAGTAAGTCCAAGTTGTTGTACCTGTTTTAATACATGATTTGCCTGCCATAGCGCTAAATCGCTGCCTCTGGAGCCTATTATAATTTTACGATTCACGGAAATTGTTATTTAACAGAAAGGGATGAACAACTTATTTTTTTACGTCGCCTATTAAAATCTCTCTTGCCATTTTCATCGGCACGCTGATGTATTTTTTTTCCATGTAAGAGATGATTTTATCCAACACTTCTTTTGAAGACTCATCCATGTTCATCAGTTCTTTGGCGAAAACTTCATTAGCAGCCTCTCTTATTTCTTTCACTTTTTTTGGCACCTCGCTCATGGCTAATTCCAGCTTACGGGCTTTTACCAGATCCTTAAAATCTGTTATATTTTTTTCAATAATATTTTCGCACGCTTTCATTTCCTGCTCACGCGCAATTAAATTTTCTTTTGCAATTTCTTGAAGATTATTTATTGCAATTAAATTTACGTCGTAATTGTTTAATATGGCAGCATCTAAATCATTAGGAATAGCAAGGTCTATCACCACCTTTTTAGCAGTATCCTCTCCAACTAAACTTTTGTAAATATCAAGTGTGATAATGCTTTCTGCTGCACCGGTACAAGTTATGATAACGTCAAATCCCTTTTTGTAACTTTTTAATTCGCTAAGCGGAAAAGCATCCCCGCTCAATTCAATTGCAAGTTTTTGAGCATTTGCAAGTGTTCTGTTAAATACCGTAAAGTTGGCAAACTTATGCTTTTTCAAGTATTTTGCCATCGTACTATTAGTTACTCCGGAACCAATGATAAGAAAACGAGCGCTCTCTTTAATGTTCAGCGCACGTAGTTTGCGATATGCCAATGATACTACCGACACCGGATTGAGTGCTATAGAGGTATGGGTGTAAACTTCTTTTGCAACTTCAATGGTCTTTTTTATTGCCAATCTTATAAGGTCTCCGGTTAAGTTAAGCTGCTTGCACTTTTCGTAAGCACTGCGTACCTGAGTAATGATTTCTCTTTCGCCCACCACCAATGAATCGATGGATGAAGCAACGCTGAATAAGTGATGCATAGCAGCATCGCCCTCATAAATCTGAGCGTTGTTGATTGCCCAGGAAATGTCATCATATTTCCAATTGGTATCAAAAGCTGAAAAGAATTTTTTAAGGAACGGATTGCTGCAAGGTTCATTGTTTACAATAACAAATTCCACGCGGTTGCAGGTTGACAAGTAAAGTAATTCTTCAATATTTGCAGTTTGTTTTAAAGATTGTAAACGAACCTGCAATTGTGCATCTTCAATGAAAAACTTACCTATGTCATTTACATCAGTAGTTTTATGGGTAAATGCTATAATTTTAATTTTGTCCACCGTCTTTTTCTTTTACACAACAAATTTGCATTCTATTTCTCATGCAATTGTCATGAAATTGTAGGTATGACCAGACTCAGTTTTTTGAACCTAAAACACAAACGGGAGCTACACTTTTTTATGCAACTCCCGCAAGCATTTTTAATGCGTAACATTTATTTATTGAACTACCACTTTTTGGTGGGCAATTACCTTATCATTTTCAATTACTTGAATAAAATAAATACCTGCTTGTAAATCGCCCCTTTCAATAGTTATTTGTTTGCCTGAAAAATTAGTTTCTTTAATAATTGCTCCTAGTAAGTTAACAATTCTTGCTGTAGCATTTTTTACATCATCGCTTAACGATAAGGTTGTTTGTTGCCCAAATGGATTCGGATAAACCGACACATTATTAGAAACGCTGTATTGGTCTATTCCCGTGACAAAACTTGCAACAGCAGATGTAGATGAACACCCTCCGTTAGTAACCTGAACAGAATAAAAACCAGGTTGTGTTGTCGGATAAAACTGAGATGTTGCACCATTTATAGCTACTCCGTTTAAGTACCATTGATTACCCGTTGTTGCACTCGACATGAATGTGTATCCACTTTGTACAATTGTTGGCTTAGCAGGTGTAGCGTTAATAATCATGACAACAGAATTTGATGTAGCTGTAAGGGATGTTGTAATGGATGTTACTATAACATCTACAACATCACCATTGCTTAAACTTGAGCTAGTAAATGTTGAGGAGTTGCTCCCCGCATTGCCCCCATTTATTCTCCATTGGTATTTGGGATTTGCACCCGCATTAGTCGCAATTGCTGAAAAGCTAAACGAAGAATACTGACCTGCACAACTTGTATCACTTCCTGATGTTATTGAATTAGATACAGATAGCCTTTGTATTTGTATTGTTTTAGAACCTGAACAACCATTGTATCCAATAACTGCAACAGTATAAGTTCCTGCACTTGTAAAGTTATTACCGGCAGTTGAAGTACTATCACCACCCGACCAATTATAACTTATACCACCGGTAGCTGTGACATTAATCGAAGTATGTTCATTGCTTAACAGAGTTGCTCCACCTGTATTATTAAGGATGGTTATAGCAGGCGGAGTTATATTTTCTGATATTATTACATCAGCACTATTAGAACAACCCAATGCGTCTATGCCTGTTACAGTATATGTACCGGGAGTAGTAAATGTGTTAACATCCCCAGTGGTTGCGCTACCTCCTGACCAAATATAGCTATTAGCACCACCTGCTGTTAGCATAACTGAGGTTGTTCCGCAAGTTAAGGTATTTGTTCCTGTATTGTTAGTGATACTAATTGTTGGAAGTACAACATTTTTAGTAATTGTAATAGTCGAAGTACTTGTACAACCATTTGTTCCTGTAGCTGTTACTGAATAGGTACCTGCATTTGTAAACGAGTTAGCTGCCGTTAATGGAGTATTACCACCTGACCAGATATAACTATTCGCACTTCCACCTGCAGTTACATTAATGAACGTTTGTGTACAGGTTAAAACAGTTGTAGCACTATTGTTGGTTATTGTTAATGTAGGAGTATAAACATTTTTTGTAATAGTAATGTTAGCGGTACTTGTACAACCATTATTAACGTCAGTTACAGTTAAGGTATATGTTCCGCTATTTGTAAATGAGTTATTGGCAGAAGAAGGAGTACTTCCGCCTGACCATGACAAACTTCCATTTCCTGAACCAGTAACATTGATAGAATCATGATTACAATCTAACACAGTTGTTCCCGTATTGTTAGTAATGCCAACAGTTGGAATTGTTATTTTTTGAGTGATAACAACGGTTGAGGTATCCGAACAACCATTTGAGGCACTAGTACCTGTAACGGTATATGTTCCGGGGGATGTAAGTGTATCTGCGTCAGTTGCTGTACTATTACCTCCTGACCATATATAAGAATCAGCCCCTATCGCCAAAACATCAATAAAGGTATTTGTACAAGTCAATTCTGTATTACCTCCCGAATTATTGGTTATACTAACAGTTGGGGGAGTATTATCTTGAGTTAAATAAATATCATCGGAAGCGGAACAACCATTGGCTGATGTTCCGGTAACATTATATGAACCATACGAGGAGAAGGTATTAATTGCAGTTGAAGTACTGTTACCACCAGACCATACATAAGTAGCGGCTCCTGTAGCTGTCACCATAATGGTAGGATGTGAACAATCTATTTGTGTAGCTCCACCTGAATTATTCGTTATGCCAACTATTGGAACAGTAAAATCTTGAGTGATCGTTACGCTGTTGGATGAGACACAACCATTTGTTCCGGTAACGGTAACAGAATAACTGCCCGGAGAAGAGAATGAATTAGTTGCACTTGCAGTGTTGCTTCCCCCTGTCCAAGAGTAGGTTCCCCCTCCATGTGCCGTTATGCTAATAGCAGCGTAGTTACAGTTAATTTCAGTTGAACCGGTATTATTTGTAAGTGCAGCACTGGGTTTAGTAATGTTTTTTGTTATAGCTATACTTGCCTTATTAGTGCATCCATTGCTATTTGTAACGGTAACAGAATAACTACCTACCGTTGTAAATGTATTAACGGCTGTTGTAGGACTAGTTCCGCCTGACCAGGCATACGAAGAACCACCTGTTGCAGTAACATTGATAGAGGAATTGTTACAATCCAATACTGTAGATCCTGTATTGTTTGTTATTCCTGCAGGAGTGATATCCTGAGTAATGGTAATACTGTCTTTGCTATTACATCCATTACTAGATGTAACTGTAACAATATATTTACCGGGAGAAGTAAGTATATTGGAAGCTGAAGTTGTATTTGTTCCGCCCGACCAAGAATACGTTCCTCCTCCTGAAGCTGTGACGCTTATAGAAGTGGTAGTACAAGTTAATAATGTTTTATTTGTATTATTTGTTATACTAACTGTAGGTGTTGTAATATCTTGTGTTATTGTAATGGTATTGGTTGCAGTACAACCATTACTTGCTGATACTGTTACAGAGTATGTACCCGGAGCAATAAAAGTATTCGCTGCAGTTGATGTTGTAGTACCTCCCGACCATGAATAATTTACACCACCGTTTGCCGTAACATTTATAGCCGCCGTATTGCAATCCAACTGTGTTTTTCCGGTATTATTTGTTATACCAACTATTGGTGCCGAAGTGTTTTGTGTGATGGTTATTGTTGCTTGATTATTGCAGCCATTGTTATTTGTTACCGTAACTGTATATGTTCCCGGAGCGGTAAACGTGTTTGCAGCTGTATTAGTACTGCTTCCTCCTGACCACGAATAAGGAGCTCCTCCTGTGGCAGTTACACTTATCGATGTAACATTACAATCTAAAACTGTTGTTCCCGTGTTGTTAGTTATACCTGTAGTTGTTAAATCCCTTGTTATTGTGATGGTATCAGTAGATGAACATCCGTTACTGCCTGTCACAACAACACTATAAGTAGCCGGAGATGAGAATGTATTTGATGCAGTTGAAGGACTGCTTCCACCCGACCAAGAATATGTCCCTCCCCCATTAGCTGTTACACTGATAGAGGTATTGGTGCAATCTAATATAGTGGCACCGGTATTATTCGTAATACTTACTGTTGGGGTCGATATATTTTGTGTGATTACAATAGCATTGGAAGATGAACATCCATTACTTCCGGTAACTGTTACAAAATATGTGTTTGGACTTGTAAAGGAATTTGAAGCAGATGCTGTATTGCTGCCACCAGACCAAGAATATGTTCCCCCTCCCGAAGCTGTAACGCTTATGGATGTTGTATCACAATTTAATAATGTGGTTCCTGTATTATTACTAATGCTTACTGTTGGGGTAGTTATATCCTGAGTGATAGTGAAAACCGAATCAGTTTTACATCCATTATTTCCTGCAATTATTAAAGAATAGGTGTTGGGGTTGGTCAACGTATTAGTTGCGCTGGCAGTATTGCTGCCTCCTGACCATGTATAACTTGTTCCACCTGTTGCTGTAATACTAATGGATGTGGTACTGCAATTTAATACGGTTGTACCTGTGTTGTTTGTCATACCAATTGTTGGATGAAGTGTATCTTGTGTTATTGTAATAGTTTTTGTTGAAGAACACCCGTTGCTTCCTTTAGCTGAAACAGAATATGTATTTGGAGTTGAAAACGTGTTATTAGCTGTTGAACTACTGTCGCCTCCTGACCATGCATAAGTGTTACCTCCTGTAGCAGTAACGTTGATAGATGTGTTATTGCAATCTAAAATAGTTGTCCCTGTATTATTCGTTATACCTATTATAGGAGGAGTAGTATTTTGAGTTACCGTAATACTGCTTGAAGCTGTACAACCATTATTACCTGTCGCCGTTACACTATATGTGCCAGGTAAAGTAAATAAGTTAGCTGCTGTGTTTGAGTTGTTTCCTCCTGACCATGCGTAAGTTTTCCCGCCTGTTGCAATTACGTTAATAGAGGTATTGTTGCAATCTAAAACGTTTGTGCCTGTGTTGTTTGTAATGCTTGTCGCCGGAGGCGTTATGTCTTGAGTTATTGTAATCGTTTTAGAAGCAGAACATCCGTTGCCGCCAATTCCGGTAACTGTATATGTTCCGGGATTTGAGAACGTATTTGTTGCGGTAGCCGTACTTGTTCCGCCCGACCATGAATAACTTACCGCTCCTGTTGCTGTTATGCTTATTGTGGTAGTGTTACAATCCAGAATAGTTGTACTTGTATTGTTTGTAATACCTACCGTTGGAGGGGGTGTATTTTGTGTAATAGTAATGCTTGAATCTTTAGAACATCCATTGGACGTTACCGTTACTGTATAAGCATTGGGCGAAGTGAATGAATTTGCTGCTGTTCCTGTATTGGTTCCTCCTGACCAAGCATAACTTGTCCCACCTGTGGCAATAACACTAATGCTTGTTGTAGAACATGTTAATATAGTGGTTCCTGAATTGTTTGTTATTCCGGCAGTAGGTAATGGTTTAATAGTAACAGTTGCTGTAACTGATGCAGCAGGGCATACACCAGCCGGTGTTGTATATGTGACAGTATAAGTAGCAGGTATGCTTGCGCTTGGATTAATAGCACCAGAAATGGAATCAAGTGCTAAACCAGAAGTTGACTTGTACTTTCCGCCTTGAGCTCCAGTTAAAGTTACAGCTTGGAGATTAGTGTTATTTACGCAAAAAGAACCACCCATATAAGATATTTGGTTTGCCGTCGTATCACCTATTGCAAAGTTGCCAAATGTTGTAGCACCCGAAATAGATGTTACAGTTGTTGTGGAGGTACCACTAATTGCAGGATAAATCCAAGAAGAACCGCTGTATGTACCCACAACAAAACCTGAAGCGGCAATGCCCGCATCTAAATTGTTTGAAGGATAATTAAATGTTGCACTATAATTTGTAAACGAAACACCATTATTTGTGAAAATAAAGTAATCGTTAACCGTTAACCCAACATTTATTTTTGAAGAACATATATGGGGCTCGTCTCCTATTTTTGCAGCCCCGACAATTGCACCTGCTGTACCGCTTAACGTGTTAAATGTTAAACTTACAGGTGTATATCCTGTAGATGTTCCTATATAATAAGTATATACGGGAGAACCTGTATTGGTAATTGCTCTTTTTAAGTTACCTATCACATAACCACTACTACGGGAAATTGCACCGGTAGCATTGCTGGAAACATATAGAGTATCTGAATTTGTTTGTGCATCAATATTACCTTGTGTTAAAGTTAACGTGCCCGTAACGGTTTCGTTTTTAGCCAGTATTATTTGAGGTGAA
Organism: uncultured Bacteroidota bacterium; assembly: GCA_963727705.1. Lineage (GTDB taxonomy): Bacteria > Bacteroidota > Bacteroidia > 2-12-FULL-35-15 > 2-12-FULL-35-15 > 2-12-FULL-35-15. The sequence continues at coordinate 30,753 of CAVSHK010000039.1, read as the reverse complement.
GTTCCGGATGTATTATTTGTGGTAAGATTGTTAAACGTTGTAACTGCACTACCACCTATGGTTTGCGCTGTATTTCCGGTGAAGCTAACTGTTCCGCCATTATGGGCAAAAGTTGCATTATTAGTAAAATTGCCCTTCAGAGTGAAATTACCGGAAGTAGATGTAAGTACTCCTGCACCAAGGGTTAAGTTGTTTAGTGTTATTGACTGGCTCCCAAACGTTAACGCTCCTGCTCCTGTTTTGGTGAGACTGCGGGTAGAATTGTTGATTGCACCTCCTACTGTAAGTGTGTTTGTTGTGGTTGTAAGTATAATATCGGCGTTCATCGTCACCGTTCCCGTTCCTAAATTTAACGCCTGCGTTCCTTTAAATGTAAAATTATTGTTCCATACCTGAGGATAATTGGATGTGGTAATAGCTGCGCCTGTTGTGTTATCAATGGTAGTTGCCGAATCGATGGTAAAAGTGCCGGCTACATTACCAAGTGCACTGGCATTATTAATATCCAATGTTCCTGAGCTTAATATTACTCCTCCACCAAACGTATTAGCAGCAGATAAAGCAACTTCACTTGTTCTTACTTTTGTTATAGAAAGTGTTCCCGATGAATTGCCGATGATTCCTGAAAGCGTTAATATTTGTCCTTCTGCGTTCGCAGCAGTTGTACCTCCCACATTTAAATTAAAAGCACCTGCAACAGTTTGAGTAATCGTTGAACTGATAGTACGGGCGGCTCCAAAAGCATCTAAGCGAGAGCCGTCTGCAATTACTGTTATAGGTCTGCTAAACGTAGCAACATTGCTTTCTATAGCTCCTCCGTTTAAAATTAGTCCGCTTGCATTATTTCCCAATGGACCGTTTGCACTAGCAGCTATTGTATTATTAGTAGGTCTTAATGTTCCTGCTGTTACGGTTGTTGTTCCTGTGTACGTATTATTCCCACCTATAAAAAAAGTTCCGCTTCCTGTTTTTGTTAAGTTTCCTCCGGCAATAACACCTGCTGTTTGCCCGTTGTTGGCACCACCACCTGTTGTAACGGTTGAATTGCCATCGTTAATAGTAAAATTACCATTTGTGGTTCCGGTAGCAGTTAAATTACCGGCAATACTTATTCCTCCTGTTCCTGTAATAGAAATGTTATTTGCATTACCCACAGCACCTGACGCACCGGTAGACGTTCCTGTGCCACCTGCGCCACCCGTTCCGCCATTAGCAGTTAATGCAGAACTAGTATTTTTCATGTAAAATGCCCCCCCAGTATTTATTGTTATTGTACCACCGTTGCCTCCTGCTGCACCTGCACCACCAGCTGCAAAACCACCACCATTAGCACCTGCACCACCGGTACCCCCTGTTGTTAAAATTGTAACCGCGGACGTGGAATCAAGTATAATTGAGCCGGAAGAATTTGTTGTTAATGTAATGTTGGCTCCAAACCCTCCTACAGCAGCAGCAGCAACAGGAAAAGCAGTACCGGCTGCACCCGTAGCTCCTGTAAGATTAATATTAGCCATAACATTTATGTTGTTGGCCGCATTAAAAGTTAAGGTTGGTACTACAGAATTGGTATTGGCTGCGGTAATAACATTGCTAACCGTAATATTACCGGCTTCTGAACAACTACTGCATGTTGTTACAATTGTAACATTGCCTTTAGTATAACCGCCGGCACCGGTAATTCGGTTTACAATATCCGTATTTAAAATAACGGCGCTATTAGCAGTAGGAGAAAATGTGTATGGACCGGCTGTACCGCCTGACCATGATCCATTTGTGGTGGTTCCTGTGCTTACTGTTACATTGGCATTTTGTGCAAAAACTCTATTAGTTAGCATCATTAAAACCAATAAAGTACAAAGAGTAAATATTTTTCCCATGGAATTACATTTTTTTATGATACAATTATTAAGTAGTGGTTTAAAACTTATAAGTTAACAAATATATAAACATTCAGTTCGTTTCAAAATCTCATATGCTTTTATAAGACAAATAGAGAATAATAGCAAACAAAACATAATGAGCGTCTGAAAAGATATGACGTAATTGCAAACCAGAAAGTTGAGAAGGAGATAGAATAAATTTTTCAACAATTGTTGAAAAAACACTTTTCAATTCGAATGACGGAGAAAAAACGCATTTTGACAGACGAATCAAATTACCAAATGAATATATCTGCTAATTCATGAGGTCGTTCATCTGCTCTCCACTGAAATCCTTTCAACTTGAATTCTTTGGGATCTATATCATCAATAGGAAACAAGGTTGCATCGGGTTTGATAAGAAATACAATACGGTTAATATCATTGTCCTTTAGATAAAGATCGATGTTGGTGCAGTCCGCACGGTTTGCTGCCCTTAACTGTTTATCTTCTTCATCATAATAAATAGTTTGTCCATTGCCAATAACTTTAATAAGCGACAACTCGTTTTTATTAAAGAATCCGTGCATATTTTTACCACGTACCTGATCATAATGCACGCTATCTTTTTGCGAAATAGCAAATGCGTCATTTTGCAATTCTATTGATTTTATAGACTTACTGCCTGTAAATAATTTTGCGCTATCAGCTGTTAATTGATTTTCTCCCGACCAAAAAATTGGCTTTCCGTACATTTTCATTATAGAGTCCTTTGCCGAATAAAACATAGAATCACATTTACCCTGAAAATCTTTTTTAATAAACTTTACTTTGTGATAGGCAAATAACAAATGATTTGTTGAGTCACTTTTAGAGGTGTCTATTCCTTTACCACTTGGTTTACTTTCTTTTATCTCCTGATGTACTTCTAAGGGTTCGTTTTTTTGCCTTTCCTTTTTGTCTTTTCTCTTTGGAGCTTTTCCTTTTTTACTTGCCTCCTCTCCTATCTTATCCGCAGCCTTGTGTTTTTTTGTTTTCATCTTCGGACTTTTCTCTTCCGGTTTGTTTTTTACCCCCAACGCCTTTAATGTATCAGCATGTAAAAACAGGGTATCATTTGTAAAGGGTTTGATAAGTAACGCATTTCCTGTAACTATTGATAAGTCAGTAACTTCATAATGTATGGCGTAATCGCCTTTTATCGTGGTATTTTGAGCAGTATCAATTATTTGAACATTGCCGAAAGCTTGCCCTATATTTTGCTTTCCATCATAAAACACACTATCTCCAAGCATTTTTTGTTCACTGGTAAGGATGTATGAGTTTTTGCTGAACCGCGATAATTCATTATCTGTATTGTACCACCCATCTTCACAGTATATCAAATTGCTTTCGTTTTTTATGGTGGTTGGTCCATAAAAATAGGTGATTTTAGAAACACTGTTGTAACGCATCGTATCGCAGTTAATCACCAAATTCGGCTTTTTTGCTCCTATAGGCAGATGTGTGAGGACTACATCTTTTTTAAAATAAACATCATTTGTTTTAGCAAAATAATGACCTTGCTTGCTGATGAGGTCATTTTCTTTGTTTACAATTCTACCTGAAATAAGATAATAACCAATACTGGAATTCATATCATAATTCAATTCCCCCGTATATAACTTCATATCGCCTTTATCAACAATAACATTGCCGGTTATTACCGCCTTTCTATCATTACCGGTATATTTTAAGTGATCCCCGTATAGTTGAACACTGTCATGCTGATTGATATGAACTTTACTAAAAGCTTCTAATGAGTTGTCACTATAAAAATAAGCGCTATCGCAATACATCAATACATCTTCCTGTTTAAACTGTACATCTCCTATAAGTCGTTTTGCCCCATTACCAAGACTTTCATCAAATATTAACGAACCGGCATGAATAATCTCCAGCTTTTTAACACTTTTTGTAGCGGAAGTTTGCGCAAATGATGCTAAACCGGACACTAAAAGAAGGAGGACAAGTCCATTAATACGCAACAGCCTAAGGGTTTCAAAAATCCTTAGGCTGTTAACAAAAACTTGTTTTTTACAATTGTTTTTCACACTATTTACACTAATTCCTTTTTACGTATTAATGTTTGGGTTCTGTCCGGACCAACGGAAACAATAGAAATAGGCACACCCGTTTCTCTCTCTATATAAGCAATGTAATCATTCAACTCTTTCGGCATTTGTTCAGCACTGTCAAGCCCCGTTAAATCTTTGTTCCATCCTTTTAAATCTGTATAAACAGGAGTTAATAGCTCCGGAGAATAATCATAAGGTAGATAATTAATTTTTTCGCCTTTGTAGTTGTAATGGGTACACACTTTAATGATTTCGAAGCCACTCAACACATCAGCTTTCATCATCATTAATTCTGTTACGCCGTTTATCATCACCGCATATTTAAGAGCCGGCAGGTCTAACCAGCCGGTACGTCTTGCTCTGCCTGTAGTAGACCCAAATTCATTACCGATTTTCCTTAACTGTTCTCCTGTCTCATCATGCAACTCCGTAGGAAATGGTCCACTGCCAACGCGAGTACAGTAGGCTTTGAATATCCCTATTACATTTCCAATTTTGTTAGGAGCAATACCCAATCCTGTACAAGCTCCCGCACATATTGTATTTGAAGACGTCACAAAAGGGTAAGACCCGAAATCAATATCTAATAACGAACCTTGAGCCCCTTCGGCAAGTATATTTTTGTTTGCATTCAATGCTTCATTAATATAATGCTCGCTTTCTATTCTCTGTAAAGTTTTCAAAAGCTCAATACCCTCAAACCAAGCAGGTTCAAGCTCTTGCAAATTGTATTGATAATTATGGAAATTTAATAATTGTTTATGTTTTTCAACAAGTGCATCGTATTTTTCTTTAAAATTCGGACTGTCAATATCACCCACTCTTAAACCATTTCTACCTGTTTTATCCATATATGTTGGACCAATCCCTTTAAGGGTAGAACCAATTTTGTTTTTTCCCTTCGCAGCTTCCGAAGCTGCATCTATCAAACGATGTGTAGGTAAAATCAAATGTGCTCTTTTGGATAAAATGAGTTTGGTTTTAATATCCACTCCCATTTTTACCAATGCGTCTATCTCTTTTTTGAAGATAACAGGGTCTATCACTACACCATTACCAACAATGTTAATTTTTTTATCATGAAAGATACCGGAAGGGATTGTGTGTAACACATGTTTCATTCCGTTAAACTCAAGCGTATGACCGGCATTTGGACCACCCTGAAAACGCCCGATAATATCGTACTTAGGCGTTAATACATCAACAATTTTCCCCTTCCCTTCGTCTCCCCATTGAAGACCTAACAATACATCTACCTTTTTCATTTCTTCGTGTTTTTAATTCTTTTTTTGAATATAAATATCACTTTTTTGTATAACTCTTTTTTGTTTTTTTATGTTCGCAAGTTCCTGTTTGCTTCAATTTGAGGCATTCTCCAAATAAGTTAAGCGAATGATGAGTAACGTTAAAGCCCAATAGTTCACTTGCAGTTTTTTGTATCTGCTGTAGTCGCGGATCGCAAAATTCAAACACCTTTTCACAATCAGAACAAATTAAATGGTCGTGTTGTTTAAACTCATGCGATTTTTCAAACTGAGCAATATTTTTACCAAACTGATGCTTGGTAACTAAATCGCAGGCAAGCAATAATTCAATTGTATTATAAAGAGTAGCGCGGCTAACGCGATACTTCTTATTTTTCATTTGTATGTATAGTGATTCTATATCGAAGTGTTCCTCCTGCGAATAAATTTCATTTAATATAGCAAAGCGTTCGGGAGTCTTACGATGAGCGTGTTTTGTAAGATAATCCGAAAAAATTTGCTTAACAGTATCTTTAGTATCAGCTACTAACATGTAGTAATTTTTTAAACGGGGGATAAATGTAGTAAAATTATTGATTTTGAATTTTAAAAATATCAACAGTCATAATTTTACAGCAAAACCCTTATTATCTATTAAGGAAGAAGGGAGAAACCTTATTTAAAAGCAAAAAGTATTTTTACACATTATATTATTTACCTGAAATAATATAAACATAACCCGTAATAACACATATAAAGATAATCTTTTTATAGCTTCGCTTTACCAAATAGCAAACATGATGTCGCTAACTTACTTCATAGTGCGCATACCGGTAATTTCTGGATGCCTGATATTATTACTTTTAAATAATGCTTTTGCACAAAGCAATTTACCCGTTTTTTCTTTAAAGGGTGAATATACAATTGAAAACAATAAAAAGTATGATAATACTGTAATAGGCGGATTGTCAGGCATTGATTACAGCTCGGGAAATATTTTTTACGCGGTATCTGATGATCCGGGTGAACATGGTGCACCAAGATTTTACAAAGTGATTATTGACTACTCGGAGAAACAAGGAATTAAAAATGTAAAATTTTTAACTGTAAAATACTTGAAGCCTCCATTAGGCAAAACTTTTGAAGCTTCGACGAACAGTGCTGATAATAGTAAATTCAGTTATAGTGATGCCGAATCTATTCGCTATGATAAAAACACAGGACATTTTCTTTGGTCAAGTGAAGGCTACAATTCCAAAGGAAGGTTGTTTCAACCTTTCATTTTTAATGCGGACAGCAACGGCTTTTTTATTAGCCAACTGAAGACTGATTCTGTTTTTGAGTTTAATTCTTCCGGTAAAAAAGGCGTTCAACACAATGCCACTTTCGAAGCGCTAGACATTATTCCACACAGCAATAACATTGTTTATTGTTCCGAAAAAAGTGTATTGCAAGATATCCACACGTTAAAAGATGAAATCAAGCCTATTCGCATTACAATAGCAAACAAAACTTCCGGAATTACAGTATCTCAGTTTGCATACCCAATAGAAGATGTATATAAAAACAATTCCAACGGGGTGGTAGAACTGCTTGCTATTTCAGCAGACACACTATGGGTATTAGAAAGAGCTTTTGACATGATGAGTGGTTGTTCAATTAGATTATATCAGGCAACTGCAAATAAAACAACTGATGTAAAACAATTGTCCGAGTTGAAAGAGAAACAATTCACTTTTATGAAAAAAGAACTCTTACTCGACTTTTCAAAATCAGGAATTAAATACATTGATAACATTGAAGGCATGACATGGGGCTACCCAATAAGTGGAAATAAAAAAACAATCCTATTTATTTCCGACAACAACTTTAACGCCTTTCAGATTACTCAGCTACTTTTGTTCCAATATGAGAACAAATAAAATGGTTATTCCCGAACCTTTTACTTTTCAACAATTCTAACTCATCAGCAACAAAAAAGTAAATTTGTGTTTTTAGGAAACAGAATATTCTACTCTTAGTATTAAGCATGACAAAAAATTATTTAGACGAACTTAACTCAGTACAACGCGAAGCTGTTGAATGTACCGAAGGACCCGTGATGATTGTTGCAGGAGCTGGTTCCGGCAAAACGCGTGTACTTACTTATCGTATTGCTCACTTGATGAAAAAAGGCGCTGACCCTTTCAACATACTTGCACTTACCTTTACCAATAAGGCGGCAAAGGAAATGAAGGAACGGATTGCAAAAATTGTAGGAAAAAGTGAAGCCAAAAATTTATGGATGGGAACCTTTCACTCCGTTTTTGCCCGCATATTGCGCAGCGAAGCCGAAAAGCTGGGATACCCTCAAAATTTTACCATCTATGATACCGACGATTCCAAAAGCCTTATCAAAACCATTTTGAAAGAGCAAGGCCTGGATGACAAAATATATAAACCAAGCAGCGTGTTATCACGTATTTCGGCAGCAAAAAACAATTTAATATCTGCTCCATCTTACGCTATAAATGCGCAAATACAGGAAGAAGATAGAATGGCAGCGAAACCCAAAATGGGTATTGTATATCAAACCTATGCCACTCGGTGTTTTAAGGCGGGTGCAATGGATTTTGACGATTTGCTGTTTAACACCAATGTATTGTTACGTGACCATCCAAAAGTGTTGCATAAATACCAACACCAGTTCAAATACATTATGGTTGACGAGTATCAGGATACCAATTTTTCGCAATACATAATTGTTAAACAACTCAGTGCGGCCTACCGTAACATATGTGTAGTAGGTGATGATGCGCAAAGTATTTATTCCTTCAGAGGTGCCAACATTCAAAACATTTTAAATTTCGAAAAAGATTATCCGGAGTTGCATATGTATAAACTGGAACAAAATTATCGTTCCACCAAAAACATTGTAGGTGCTGCCAATACAGTTATTGGCAAGAATAAAGAGCAACTTAAAAAAAATGTTTTTACCACCAATGATGACGGGGAACTTATAAAAGTAACCAAAACAGATTCCGACAATGCTGAAGGGAATTTTGTTGCCGGCTCTATTTTTGAAACAAAAATGAACGAACGCGCTTCCAACAGCGACTTTGCTATACTTTACCGAACCAATGCTCAATCACGTGCAATGGAGGAAGCTTTGCGGAGACAAAACATTCCATACCGCATTTACGGAGGATTGTCCTTTTATCAGCGTAAAGAAATTAAAGATTTATTATCTTATTATCGTCTTACCATCAATAACCACGATGAAATTTCGTTGAAAAGAGTTATCAATTATCCCGCTCGCGGAATTGGCGATACTACTATCGATAAAATTGTTGTAGCAGCAAACGACCACGGCATAAGCCTTTGGACTGTTATTGAAAATGTTCAGGATTTTGACATCGGTTTAAATGCAGGTGCAAAAGCCAAGTTAGATGAGTTCTCGAGCATGATTAAGAGCTTTACTGCCATGACAACCACACATAATGCATATGACTTGGGACAACACATTGCAACACATTGTGGAATATTGCGCGACTTGTATGCTGACAAAACTCCCGAAGGTGTTTCGCGTTATGAGAACATTCAGGAGTTATTAAACGGATTAAAAGAATTTAGTGAAGAGGCTACTGAGATAGAGGAAAATGCAGCTGAAAGCGAGATAAAAGTAACGAATGAAGATAATACTGAACCTACTGTTGGCTTGGAACAAACAAGCGTTTTCGGTACGGGATTATTTGCAGCAGAGGAAATACAAAACAACAATCCTCAACCGTCCGCTATTCCATATGCACAGTCTACAGTATCATTAAACGCCTTTATGCAAGATATAGCATTAATGACCGATGCAGATAAAGTTGCCGAAACAGATGAAGAAAAAAACAAAGTGGTATTGATGACTATTCATGCTTCAAAAGGTCTGGAGTTTCCTTATGTTTACGTAGTAGGTTTGGAAGAAAATTTGTTCCCTTCACAAATGGTACTTACTGACCGAACCGCTCTGGAAGAAGAACGACGCTTGTTTTACGTTGCTATTACCCGCGCTGAAAAAAGAGTGAACTTATCCTACTCCACGTCGCGTTACAAATGGGGCAACTTAACATTTTGCGAACCCAGCAGATTTATTGATGAAATAGATTCCAAATATTTAGACATATCTGCTGTTGGAAAAAATGCCATGTTTGAGGAAGAGGAGTATTCATCAAAACCGAAATTGCCAATTCAAAAAACAACATTTGTGCAACGTCCGGTAATAGGTAAAAAACTGGTAAAAGTAAACACCGCGGCAAAAACTACCAGCGATTTTGACACAGAAAGTTTGCGAAACTTACAAGTAGGTATGCAGGTAAATCATGAACGATTTGGCTTTGGAAAAGTACTAAGCATGGAGGGCGCCTTCCCTAACAACAAAGCAACAGTATTTTTTGAAGGAATAGGACAAAAACAACTATTGATAAAATTTGCAAAACTGAGTATAATTAGTTGATGTTCTAATTATAAAGACACAAATTCACATCGAAATCATTACTTACGCAATTGTAGCAATCCTCAAGAATAATCTGATTGCTTCTGTTTACAATCATAATATTAACGTAAAATGATTTTCCGAAGAGGTCTAATTATTAGATTTGATAAAGCATGAATGAACAACAATTGCTTTGGGGGTTCACATTAAGAGCCTGTTTAAATTTCATTGCTAAAAATAGATCGTTACTCAATAGTTCTCGATATGCTCACCGAAAAGGCTCGCTACTCGAACTGACATCAGTATTTTCGCACAGTCACTTCGAGTAAGCTTTTTCAGCCGTATCGAGAAGTGAATATTGAAAATCATATACTTAACAAATATTCGGATGAAATTTAAACAGGCTCTAAACGGATAAAACAAAACGCCTCTTCTTTTACGAGAAGAGGCGTTTGTTAATCGCAAAATAAATATTACTTCAACAAGTTTCTTGAAATAACAATACGTTGTATCTCCGAAGTGCCTTCATATATCTGAGTGATTTTGGCATCGCGCATCATACGCTCTACATGGTACTCTTTTACAAAGCCGTATCCACCGTGTACCTGAACTGCTTCGGTAGTAACTTTCATTGCCACTTCTGATGAAAAAACTTTAGCCATAGCACAAGCGGTTGAAAAGTCTTTGTGTTCATCCTTCAACCAGGCAGCCTTTAAGCAAAGCAAACGGGCTGCTTCTATTTCAGTTGCCATGTCCGCTAATTTGAATTGTATAATTTGATGTTGTGAAATTTCCTTTCCAAAAGCTTTTCTTTCTTTTGAGTAAGCAAGTGCTAATTCAAAAGCTCCTGAAGCAATACCCAAGGCTTGTGCGGCAATTCCGATACGTCCGCCTTCCAGTGTTTGCATGGCGAACTTAAATCCAAAACCATCTTCACCAATGCGGTTTTCTTTAGGAACTTTTACGTCGGTAAACATCAATTGGTGCGTGTCCGAACTACGTATTCCCATTTTATTTTCTTTAGGTCCTACAACAAATCCGGGCATGTCCTTTTCTACTATTAACGCATTAATACCACGGTGACCTTTAGCAGCATCGGTTTGTGCAATAACTAAATAAACGGACGAAGTGCCACCGTTCGAAATCCAGTTCTTAGTGCCGTTCACAAGGTAATGATCGCCCATGTCAATAGCTGTCGTCTTTTGTGATGTAGCGTCAGAACCTGCTTCAGGTTCTGATAAACAGAATGCACCAATAATTTCTCCACTTGCCAAACGAGGTAAATATTTCTGCTTTTGTTCTTCTGTTCCGTATTTCTGAATCCCCCAGCATACTAATGAATTATTTACTGACATGATGGTTCCAACGGCCGCTTCTACTTTACATATTTCTTCCAGTGCTAATACGTAGGATATAGTGTCTAATCCACCACCACCATATTTAGTGTCCACCATCATTCCCATAAAACCCAACTTGCCAAGAGCTTTAACTTGTTCGGTTGGAAATGCTTGATGTTCGTCACGTTCAAGTACACCAGGTTTTAACACATCGTTGGCAAAGTCGCGAGCTGCTTTTTGAATCATTAAGTGCTCTTCTGATAAATTAAATTGCATAAGAATAAAATTTTAGTGTGGATAAAATCCATTAATTTTGACTGGACAAACATACATTATAAATCCATATCCCACAATAAGTAAGCACAAAATGAACTTGAAAAACACTTCAAATTACACAATTGCCAGTCTTATGTCAGGAACTTCCTTGGATGGGGTGGATATCGCTTTTTGTAAAATTGCTTTAGAAGATGGGAAATGGTTGTATGAAATTGTAAACGCCGAAACAATTCCTTATTCAGCAGAATGGAAACAAACCTTATTGAGTTTAGAGAATACAACTGCCTTGCGCTTTCAGCAAATTAATATGGAGTATGGTTTCTATTTAGGCAAATTGCTAACACACTTTATTGCCAAGTACGCTATAAAACCTGATTTTATTGCTTCGCACGGGCATACTATTTTTCATGCCGATTTTAATTGTTCGTTGTTAAAATCAACCGATGGCAACGCACTTACAAAAAAACTAACGGTTCAGATTGGTGCAGGCAGCGCCATTGCGGCAGAATGCGACTTGCCGGTTGTGTGCGATTTCAGAACACTGGATGTTGCTTTGGGCGGACAAGGTGCGCCTCTTGTGCCAATTGGCGACATGTTGCTATTTGCTGAATACGATTTTTGTTTGAATTTGGGAGGCTTTGCCAATGTATCTTATCAATATAAAAACCAAAGAATTGCATTTGATATTTGTCCTGTAAATATTGTAATGAATGCTGTTTGCACCACAATTGGAAAAGAGTATGATAACAACGGTGAACTGGCTTCATCGGGAATTGTTAATGAACAATTGTTAAATGAATTAAACAACCTTTCATTTTATCACTTGCCTTTGGATAGCCCAAAATCATTAGGTAAGGAGTGGGTGATAGAACATATACATCCTCTTTTAATAAAGAATGAACTATTGCCCAAAGACGTATTAAGAACAATTATAGAACATGTAGCAATTCAAATTGCAAATGTTTTAAAAAACAAACCTAAAGGGAAAATATTGGTAACAGGAGGCGGCACATTTAATACTTTTTTATTGGAACGAATAAAAAAACATACTTCACATCAATTAATAATACCTTCTAAAAGCACCATTGAATTTAAAGAAGCATTGATATTTGCTTTTTTAGGGGTGTTGCGTATTCGAAATGAAATTAATTGCTTGAAAAGTGTTACAGGAGCTAAAGCTGACAGCGTGGGAGGTATCGTGTATCGTCCTTTAAAGTAAAGGCAACGCATAACTATAATTACACGTTGCCTCTTAGTATGTGTGGTTGTTTTAATTAAAACTCATCATCGTAAACATTGTCGTCATCGTCCTCAAATCCATCCTCAAATTTTAAATCATCTTCTAAAATTAAATCCTCCTCCTCTTCTCCCAACTTATTTTTCCATCCTTTCTTTTCTTTTTCTTTTAATGGTTTTAATTTCGTTGGCTTTTTCAATTCCCCATTATCTGCTGCTTTTCCAGATGTGTTTTTAGAAGAACCGCCCTTAGCATTTGTTACTTTTTTCATTGTAAATGAAATTTGAGTTTTGAGTTAAATGGTTTTGAGTTTGTGTTTGTTGAAATAACTTTTGTCTGACAAATCTCTGAAAATTTTTTTTCAAACAAAAAAACAATTTGAAGTTTTTTTTGTTACTTAATTATAGCTATCACGTATTCCGATATTGATGGCTAAATATTTTTATCTTTGTATTTAATACCTTAATCAAAAGCAATGGAGTTTAAAGCCGGACAATTACTTGAAAAGATTGAGTACCCCGAAGATTTGCGTAAACTTAAAGAAGAAGAACTACCGCAAGTGAGTAAGGAACTACGTCAGTTTATTATTGATGTGGTATCTAAAAAAGGCGGACACTTTGGTGCAAGTTTGGGTGTGGTGGAGCTTACCGTGGCATTGCATTATGTATTTAATACGCCTTATGACCAACTGGTGTGGGATGTGGGACATCAGGCCTATGGACATAAAATCTTAACGGGTAGAAGAAAAGGATTTCATACAAACAGAATTTACAAAGGAATCAGCGGCTTTCCGAAACGTTCGGAAAGTGAATACGATGCGTTTGGTGTTGGTCATTCATCTACTTCCATTGGCGCGGCGTTGGGCATGGCTGTGGCGTCGGCATATAAAGGAGAAAAAGACCGTCAGCACATTGCCGTAATTGGCGATGGTGCAATGACCGGTGGAATGGCTTTTGAAGCCCTTAATCATGCAGGCATATCAAATTCCAATTTACTGGTTGTGCTTAATGACAATTGTATGAGTATTGACCCCAATGTGGGAGCATTAAAAGAGTATTTAACCGACATTACAACATCCCATACCTATAACAAATTTAAGGATGATGTGTGGAATTTGCTTGGTAAAATAAGTAAGTTCGGACCCAATGCGCAGGAAATTGTTTCAAAAATTGAAGGTGGTATAAAAACAACATTACTCAAACAAAGTAATTTGTTTGAATCATTAAAATTTCGCTATTTCGGTCCCATTGACGGGCATGATGTAGAACGTCTTACAAAGGTGTTACAAGATTTAAAGGACATTCCGGGACCAAAAATTTTACACATATTAACGCAAAAAGGCAAAGGGTATAAATTTTCGGAAGAAGGAAATCAAACCTTATGGCATGCACCCGGATTGTTCAATAAAGATACAGGTGAAATTATTAAGATTGTTCCTAAAGAACCTCAACCTCCCAGATATCAGGATGTGTTTGGTTATACATTGGTAGAGCTAGCCGAAAAAAACTCAAAAATAATGGGTGTTACACCTGCTATGCCAAGCGGTTCGTCGTTAAATATAATGATGAAAGCTATGCCCGAAAGGGCCTTTGACGTGGGTATAGCCGAACAGCACGCTGTTACGTTTTCAGCGGGATTAGCAACGCAAGGGATGATACCTTTTTGTAATATTTACTCAACTTTTATGCAACGTGCTTACGATCAGGTAATTCATGATGTTGCTTTACAAAATCTGCATGTTGTATTTTGTTTAGACAGAGGAGGACTGGTGGGTGCAGATGGTCCTACACATCATGGCGCATATGATCTGGCTTTTTTCAGATGTATTCCAAAAATGGTAATCGCATCGCCAATGAATGAAGAAGAATTGCGCAATATGATGTACACCGCTCAATTACCAGAAAATGCCGGAGCATTTTCCATCAGATATCCAAGAGGAAATGGTGTAATGGCAGATTGGAAACGACCGTTTGAAAAAATCCCTATTGGTCAGGGACGCAGAATAAAAAATGGCGATGATATAGCAATTATAACAATAGGGCATATTGGTAATTATGCCATAGAAGCTTGCAAAAAGTTAACTGAACAACACATCAATGCTGCACATTATGATATGCGTTTTGTTAAACCCATTGATGAGGAATTATTACATGAAGTTTTTACCAAATACAAATATGTGATAACAGTTGAAGATGGCTGTATAATTGGCGGAATGGGTACGGCAGTGCTTGAATTTATGGCCGATCACAATTATAGCGCACATGTTAAACGTTTAGGTATTCCTGATAGGTACATTGAACATGGAGAACAAAAAGAATTGCATATTGAATGCGGTTATGATGTTGACAGTATTGTAGCCAATGCCAGTGAAATGGTAGGTGTTAGAAGAAGCACCATGGCAGGCTAGTTAACAACAAATGTACAAACGCTGTTTTTAAAGTACAACTGAGAGAGTTATATAGTAGATTAACTGTATTCAGAACATGTCAATACCTCTGTCATAAATTCCAATTCAATTAAGAAAGATGCGTTAGAAATTAAAACAACCCATTAATTTCCGCATCAATTTTATTGATAATCAATCCTAAATCTTCTGATTTTTCCGAAAAATTATTATTGTCAACGTCAATAATTAAAAGTTTTGCATTGGGATGTTCTGTTTCGTAGGAAGAGATAAATGCTTCGTAACGTTCATTTAAACGCTTTAAATAATCAATACGAATGGCACTTTCGTAATCTCTTCCTCGCTTTTGAATTTGATTTACTAGAGTAGGAACAGAGGCTCGCAAGTATATAAGAATATCGGGCGGAGTAACAAACGTTTCTAATAACTTGAACACTCCAAAATAATTTTCAAAATCACGTGTGGTCATTAAACCCATAGCGTGTAAGTTGGGAGCAAATATGTACGCATCTTCATAAACAGTCCTGTCTTGTATAACAGTTTTCCCACTGTTTCTTATTTCCATTACTTTACTAAAGCGAGAATTTAAGAAATACACTTGCAGGTTGAATGACCACCGTTGCATATCGTCATAAAAATCATTCAAATACGGATTGTCATCAGCATCTTCATAATGTGTTTCCCATTTGTAATGTTTGGCCAAAAGACCTGCCAATGTTGTTTTTCCTGAGCCAATGTTACCTGCTACTGCTATGTGCATACTGTTAAAAATAGTTTAGTTGTGTGATGAGCTATGTTAAAGATTGGATTTTGTATTTCAATAAAACAACGTGTTATGGAAAATCAATATGAAACGAAAATACAAATTCTATTAAGTAGCACAATCGAAAATCTGAAAATGTGAATAAGTTTTTCAATGAATTTATTATTGTTCTTTAGAATAAAGCTCTACAGCATCTTTATCTTGTAAAAATAAAATGTCATCCTCCAATCTGAAGTTTACAAAGCTATCATCCGGAATAGTAAATTGTTTTATTTCTGATGTTTTAATATGATAAGCTTCGATTTTATTATCGGCGGTCATAAAATATACCCACTCGCCAAACGGTTGAAAATGCTGTATGTTGGGGATGGAAATGGTTTTGAAATAGGTTCCGTAAATGTCAAATATTAAAATACCGGTTGACGGATTATTCATAAATACTTTATTATCATATTCCAGTAAAAAATTAGGTTGTAATTGCATGTTTAGTAATACACTTAGGTTTCCTGTTCCTGTTAATTTTTGAAGATTTTGATCAAGACGAACTATCTCCAGATTTTGTTGGTCATACAGCCAAATGCTGCTATTGTATGATGAACAGGCTAATTGCGCCTGATTGTATCCTATCAGATCCAAAGCAACAGGATCACCGTTTGTACTAAGTGTATTGTCCAAATAAATAATTTGCAGAAAATTTTTATAAAACAAAAAGGGTTTCAGCATGTTTGAAACATCAACAAAATCAATATTTCCAAGATTTTTGTTGCTGTATTTGTAAAGTAACTTGCCTGTTTTGTTATATTTAGAAAGTTCGTTTCCTTTTACAACATATACATTACTTTGTACATCAGTTGTAATAAAGTCTGCTTTAGTTTCTATTGAAGTAACAAGCTTAAACGAATTTTGTGCAACTCCGGAGTAAACCACAAATACAAGCAAATAAATTATTTTTTTCATAAATAGTGACTTCTTAACTACCAATCTTGCATTTTAAATATTGATGATATAGTTGTTTTTTAAATTATTGTTGAATTTCAACTTAATATCAATTCGTTTATTCATCCTTTCATAAATTTAGAAAATAATTTGTGATTGAATTATTGAAAATAGCTCTTCTATCACTTTTCTGTCATTGCTTAGTCGAGGCACTTTGTACTGACCGCCTAATTTTTTTTTTGAACTCAGCCATTTATAAAAAGTTCCTTGTGGTATTGATTTAACAATGGGAGATTTCAAAATAAAATTGTGATAACGTTTTGCTTCGTAGTCGGAATTGATTGATTTCAAAGCATTGTCGAGCATTTCGGTAAAGTACTCAATAGATGTTGGTGGCTTTTCAAATTCGATCAACCATTCATGAGCACCGCTACTGTTGTCACTTATATACACAGGAGCTGCTGAATATTCATTTATTATTGCACCTGCTTTTTCGCAAGCAAGATAAAGTGCTTTGTCTGCGTTGTCAACTGTCACCTCTTCTCCAAAAGCATTCATGTAATGTTTAGTGCGTCCTGTTATTTGAATACGAAATGGGTTGAGTGAAGTAAATTTAACAGTATCTCCAATCATGTACCGCCATAAACCTCCACTGGTAGAGATGATAAGCACATAGTTAATGTTTAGCTCTACATCGTTTAGCGGTATGGTTTTAGGATTTGTTGTACCCAACTGATTGGTGGGCATAAACTCGTAATAAATTCCGTAGTCCAACATCAGCAATAATTCGGATGAATCATGTTGGTCTTGTATTCCAAAAAAACCTTCTGATGCATTGTACAATTCCATGAAGTTCATCTCCGGTTTGTTGATGATGGTTTTGAATTGTTCTTTGTAAGGAGTAAAATTTACTCCTCCATGAAAATATACTTCAAGGTTGGGCCACACATCTGCAATATTTTTTTTGCCGGTTGTTTCCAACAATTGTTTCATCAAAATCAATAACCATGAAGGTACCCCTGCCAAGCTTACAACATCTTCGTTTGCGGCAATTTCTACTATTTGTTTTAATTTCACTTCCCATTTGTCAAGCAACAGAACCGATTTATCGGGTGTTCTGAAAAAATCCATCCACAGGGGTAAATTGTTTACTACCAAAGCCGACAAATCTCCTGTTTGTGATTCGTAATCGCCATATTTATCAATTGTTAGACTCCCCGATAGTCCTAAATATTTACCCGTAAATAATTGTGATTCGGGGTAAGCGCTGCAATACAAAGCAATCATATCACGTCCTCCATTGAAATGACAATCATTCATCGACTCTTCGCTGATAGGAATAAACTTGCTTTTGTCATTTGTTGTACCCGATGATTTTGCAAAGTATTTTATATCTGTGTTCCATAAAATGTTTTGTTCTCCCTTTCTTATTCTGTCAATAAAGGGTTTAAGGGAATCATAATCTTGAATGGGGACACTTCTTTTAAATTGTTCATGATTATGTATGTTTTTATAATCATAAAATTTTCCCCATTCCGTATCTTTTGCTTCGGTGATAAGCTTGTTAAAGCAATCATTCTGTACATCAAACGGATACTTCATAAAAAGCTCTATCTGATGCATTCTCTTGCGCATCCACCAACTTGCTAAACTATTTATAATCGCCATGTTTGCTCAGTCAGAAGTTGAACTTTTCATATATAACTAATTCTACAAATATATTGTATTATTGCAACAGAACAGAATGGTCGGGATTTTAGTATTGATAAAAAATTGTTATGTTATTAAGAAAACTTATTATAGAACTCTTAAAGCTATCACTTGCGGGTATATTTATTGGTGTCTTTCATTCTTTTGATTTAGTTATTTCCATTTTGTTGAGTATAGTTTCTTTTGTGATTTTCTTAAGAAAAATTGCGGAGCAGGGTAAGCAAAAGTGGGTGTATATTTCAGGAATGATATTATCTGCCATAATGGGAATACTTGTAGAAAGCTGGGGGATTGCCAATGATCACTGGACGTATCATGATTTATCAGGTAACAGAACATTTCCTTATTGGTTACCTTTTGCCTGGATACTTGCATTTGTATTTCTTTACAGTGTGGAGAAAAAAATTATTACGATTCAAAAAATAAAATCATTTAAAACAAAACTATTAATTGTATTTGCTGTGTCTTTATTTTTGCCAGCTATAGGAGAGGTAATAACAATATACTTGCACGTATGGACGTATCATTGGCCAATGAAGGTGTTGGGAGTTCCTATCTATGCATTACTCGGCCTGCCGTTTTTTCACATGATAGTTAACACGGTACTCATGTTTATATGCAAACAATATAATATCTCTAATCCTGTGTTTTCTCTTACTAATGAGCAAGCGTAATTTAGGTGCTGCTACTTTAAAAATCGCTTTGTTATTTCCTCCAACGACAGTGCATTAAAACACATCTCCTTTGTAAGCATCCCTTTGCGGGCAACGCAAGTTCCATAGTACATATCATGATAGCCCTGTGTTTCGTGCGCATCCGGATTTATTGAAATCATTACACCCTTTTCCAAACAATAAGGTATCCATCTCCAATCAATATCCAAACGATAAGGATGTGCATTTAATTCCATAATTACACCATTGGCAGCGCAAGCGTCAATTACTTTTTTATGATTGATGGGATAACCTGCACGTGATAATAATAATCGTCCTGTAGGATGTCCTAAAATGGTGGTATAAGGGTTTTCAATTGCTTTTATTAAACGTTCAGTGGCCTTTTCTTCATTCATTTTTAAATTGGAATGTACTGAAGCTACAATAAAATCAAATGTTTTAAGAATATCTTCATTATAATCCAATGAACCACCGTTTAATATATCGCTTTCAATACCTTTAAAAATTTTAAACGGAAAAAGTATTTTGTTAAGTTCATCAATTTCTTGTTGTTGAGCAATTACCCGCTCTTCGTTTAATCCGTTTGCATAAAAAGCAGATTTGGAATGATCGCAAATCCCAAGATATTCATAACCCAGTTTTTTGCAATATTCCGCCATCTCTTTCAACGTGTTGATACCATCGCTATAAGTAGTATGGTTGTGAAGAATACCTCGTAAGTCTTTAACATCGATAAGTATAGGAATTTTATTTTCTTTTGCCAGTTCAACTTCATTCAATCCTTCGCGCAATTCGGGCTCAATGTATTGTAAATGATAATAGTCGTAAATTTCTTTTTCGGATTTAAAATCTCCTTTTAAACGTTCTTCACTTCTAACCTCTAACTTCTGCACTTCTCACTTTCGTTAAATGCTCCTCTGTAGCCGTTGTTTCAAAAAGAGTAGTGTAAAATTCTTCTTGAGAGCAAGTGATTATCTTTGTTTTTATGTTATCTGATAATTCTTCTGTATTAACAGTCTCTTTGGATGCAATTACAATTTCTACTTCATCAATAATTTCGCACTTTCTTCGCATTGCTCCTGTAAGTGAAACTAATTCGGTGTTATATTTTTTCTTTAAGTGTATCAACTAATTTCAATGCGTATTCTTCAACTGAAGCATAATGATGTTTGTCGAGGTTGGCATGATAAAACTCAATTTGTTTTTTCACTTCGGCTTGTGTTTTAGCTCCAAAACCTTTAAGTGTAATTAATCTGTTTTCGTTGCAGGCATAGAGTAATTCACCTACACTTTCAATTTCCAATTCCCGCCAAAGCTGAGCTACCTTTTTGGGGCCAATTCCTTTAATACTCATCATTTCAATAACTCCCTGAGGTGTTTTTGAAATCATTTCATCAAGTTCTTTTAAATTTCCTGTAAGTTGAAGTTCGTGAATTTTTGCAGCAATGCTTTTTCCTATACCATCAATTTTTTCAAGCTCTTGCAAGGATTTATCTTGTAAATCCATGTTGGTTTTACTTAACTTAAAAGCCGCATTGGCAATGGATTTTATCTTGAACGGATTTTCATCATGCAGCTCCATGAGTTTTGCGGTGAGTTTTAGAGCATCTGCAATTTCTTCAGTAGTCATGTGTTTACAATTGTTTTATAATATCTTGCGCTAAGCGGACTTACCGAGGGAGAAAAGAAATTAATTAATTCTCCTTTTCATTAACTAAGTATTTGGAAAATTCCAAACGGGCGGAATGTTGTTCCAACCGTTTTCCGACTTATGTGAAAGCCAGTAATAAAGCGGGTTTTGATCTTTGCCTTTTACAGACGATTTTTGAAATAATTGAAAAGTTACTCCATAATTTATTTCGCAAAATTGCGCTATTTCACTATCCGTACCTGGTTCCTGATGCAAAAAATCATCCGCAGGAAAACCAATGATTTCAAGTTTGTTTTTGTATTGTTGGTGTAACTTCTCCAGTTCTTTATATTGAGGTGTGTATCCACACTTTGAGGCTACATTTACGACGAGTACTTTTTTGCCTTTAAAGTAAGAAAAGTCAATTTCTTTACCATTGTTGGCTTTCATTTTAAAATCATAAAACGATTTTGCATTCGCGGGTGGCATTGCATCTTTGGGTTTTGTTTTAATACCTTTTTTTATAACTAGTTTTAAAAACAGATATTTGAGATTGGTGACTAGTTTGTTCATTTTCGATAATCGATTTATGACTTTAGCTTGTTGTTCATTGACATAGTAGCTTTAACGGTATGAAGTTAAGCTAAAAAAATTAAGATAAAATCAAGTTTTATAAATCAGTCACAAGATTAAGTTAAAAAAATTGACAGTTTAGTATCCAACAACGGTAAGAAAGAACAGTAAATTTAACGTGAATTATTTGCTTAATCCACAACTTTTGAACCCAATCCTTTTTTTTAAAGGGGTAAAATTAATCACTGGTATCAGAACAATATGAAAAAAATCAGGGATAGGATATGTATAACTTGTACAAGTAAAAGCCCTTACAAATTAATTTGTAAGGGCTTTTATATACTGTGATAAAGGGCAGCAACCTAATCTTTACCTAGTCCTTTAGGACTTCCTACACGTGTCATCGCACATCTGAAACCTATCCATGCTGATGACTGACGCTGATCTAAAAATCTTCTGGTACCAGGAACAAGCCAATAAGAGCGATCTCTCCATGAGCCTCCTTTATAAACTCTCGCCTTATCATTAATCATTGATGTTTTTGAATAGTCATACATACCGCCACTTTCTGCTTTTCCACTAGCCTGATCAAATGGCTCACTCCATGAATTACCACTTAAAGCCTCAACTTGTGATTTAGAATCTCCATCTTGATAATTAATATTGTCCGCATACTTGTAATTTCTTCTCTCATCCAAATTATCATCAGGAACTGAAATACTTACGTCTCTCCAAAGTACCATACCCGGAATGCTAACTATGTTACTATCTGCATCGTATAATACACTGTCTGTATTTATTACAATACCATCTTCATCACGTACCTGAGTTTTAAATACATTTCCTCTAAAAGCTCTAAAATCTGATTTGTCTTCTGCTGATAATGGCCTGTAAACATCCATCACCCATTCGCTAACATTACCTGCCATACAATATAACCCATAATCATTTGGCCAATATGATTTTACAGGAGCTGTAATTTCCTGCGTTATCGTTAAGTCTCCTGCAGTTCCCATATATCGCCGTCTGCCCCGTTACATAATTTGCCATCATTTTACCCGGTATTTGTATCATCGATTTCTTAGTATGACCATTCCATGGATATAACCTGCGTTCATTAATTCTTTCATCAAAACTGTTGCCAATTAAAGAAAATGCAGCATATTCCCATTCTGCTTCAGTTGGGAAACTATATTTTGGTAAAAATATACCATCTTCCAATTTAATTTTTCCTCCATTAGGTCCCATTGGAAGGATTATTTTTATAACTAATGCCTTCATATTGTCCTGCAAGATATGCATCAGTATTAAAATTTTCTGCTTCTGTCTGATTTGGAGTCATTTTTAATATACCTTCCCGAATCATAATATTTCATTTACCCTTCAGTTCGCCAGGCACAATAATCATTGGCTTGTAACCAGTTAACCCCAACAACAGGATATTCATTATAGGCAGGATGCCTGAAATAATATTCAACATAAGGTTCGTTATAAGCCATTTGCTACGCCATACCAAAGTGTCTGGAAGAGCTTTTCTATATAACTCAGGGAATTTGAAAAAACATCTGTCCAATACAAATATTCTCGATAATCTACATTCCTTAACTTCAGTTTCATCCATGTAAAATGATGACACTGTTACTCTGCTGGATATTATTCCAATCCTAAGTAACATCTTGCTCAGACCCGGCCCATTGTAAAAGTTCCGCCTTCTACTAATACCAAACCTGGACCAGTTTCCTGCTCTGTATATTCCGCAACTTCAAACCCGCCGTTCTTAGGATTGTTATATTCCCATGCCGTTATTGGAGATCTATATTTATTACATGATACCACAGAAACAATTCCTAGGCATAGGGTAATTGTTTTAATAGATATATTTTTCATCTTTTTTATTTTAAGTTGTCTGTGTTTTACGAATAAATAACAATTAAGTTACTAAACAATGTTTTTTTACTTTTCTAGACTAGAATGAAGGACAATTAACAGGGTTAAACTTTCTTTTAGGATCCTTACATGAAAATAATAATGCGAATGAAAGTTCATGGGCGCCATATGTCGCATTAGTTAATTTAGAAACAGTTACATCATATGTATAACCTACTTTAAAGTGCGGTTGCTGTATCCCTAAAAGTATAGTGAAAGCATCTTTATTTCTATACCATAGCCCTGATACAAGTGCTCCCTTTTTTAAGTATAATCCCAAAAACAATTGAGATATATCTTGCTGTTTTTGGAATAAAATATTTGGAGAAAGGGTAAGGGCATCTGTTGTCCTATGATCTCCCAAAGGAATAACTGCACCAAAATGTGCGGTAAACTTCATTGGCAAATTACTTTGTGTAAGTAAGCCTTCGTTTGGTTGTGTTAAGTGGTTTACGGCTATTCCGCCGTAAAGATTTTTAGTATAACCAAATGTCCCTGCAGAAAAATCCAAACCCTGTACTTGATTTTGTTTAGGTGTTTTAAAGTGTTATAAACAAATCCCAATCTTTTGTCAATCATATCTCCAAAAGTTAACTTACTCCAATCAATGCTTTTTTGAAACCAAGTTCCTTGCAGTGCAAAATTCAAGTTGAAAGTATGATTAACCTTGAGATGATAATTATACATCCCGGATATATTATTTGTAGTTAAAGATGCAGGTCCGGCAACATCATGAAGAATTAGCAATCCAACCCCGCCAGCTAATTTATTAATATATTGGTCATACGAAGCAGAATAAGTGGCGTAAGTGGTGCCATTTAGTCCCGGCCACTGATTTCTATAATTCAAATTAACTCTTGGACAGTGTTCTGCTCCTGCAAGAGCTGGATTAAGGTACAGAGGATTTCCATAAAACTGAGAGAATATAGGATCTTGAGCAGGAATTTTTTGCTCGAATCCTGATGGAAAGAACAAAGCAATTATTAGACTAATTCGTTTTGGCATGATTGACTTTTTAGATGATAGTAACAAGAATAAATTATTTAAAAATTTCCACTCTCTCTCGATCCAACAATTTAACGTGCAATATTCAATTATTTTTTTTTTATTCCAAGTAAATTTATTAAAAAATTTCAATTATTGCTGTTTCAATGAATTTAGCTATCTCTGTCATTCTGCAAGACGAAAAACAACCTAAAAAAGTTAATTATTTAGTTATTGTTATACTTTAAAATTGGAGCCTGGGGTTTGTTTATCGGACACAAGTTTATCATATAAACCTCTAGCGGCATTGCTGCGTGGTTAATTCATTAAAGAGGTAAAATTAAAAAAAACGTCCCGCAGAATATTGCGGGACGTTTTGAAATTTCAAACAATTTTAACTTAATTTATTGCAGCTTTGAAGTCAGCATTATCGCGAAATTTGATGAATTCAGCGTCCCAATTGCCATTTGTTTATAGGTAGCATCCTTTTCAATTGCTGTTTTTAAATTACTGATTAAAACTTCTGCGCTGTTTTTACGAGCACCAGCAATAGCTTTTAAATAGAACGATAATGGCACGTCTTTTTCATTTGAATTATCGATTGCTGTAACTGCATCGTCAAGCCCGTTGTTTAACAACTTAGCTAAAGCCGAGTTAAATGAGTTGTTATCTCCAAAGTCTGTAACTGCCGCAGCGTAATTGCCATTTTGAATTTCTAAGATTCCCATGTTGTATGACACTTCGGAACCTGCGCCTGTAACAGCAGTAAATAATTCCATTGCTCCTTTACGGTTTCCTCTTTTTTAGCTATATCGCTTAAATTGTTTTTAACAATAGGATTATCTGCTTAAGCGTATCCGCCTTTTGAAACAAGGCATGTGCATCATCTATTTGATTTTGCAATAAGTATACATACTTAAGATTATTCACTGTTCTCCAATCATTCGGGAATAATTGAGCCGCTTTTTTGTAAATCTCTGTTTTAGTATTCAAATCTTCAGTTAAGGTTGCTGCGCGCAAAATTTCTTCAACAGTTAAGCTGTCAGCATGAGAAGTTGCTAATTTCAACAGTTGTTCATCGGTTTTGCATTTCTCATCGATGTTTAGAGTTAATACAGACCTTCTTAATTGAGGTAAAATTTTCTCCGATACTTCAGTATATGTAGCAGATAAGTTTTTAATTTCTTTTTCACGTGTTTCTCCGTCAGGATACATTGTTAAAACTCTTAAGATTAAATCTTTATCAGGTATAGAAGATGCTTCCATTGCTGTTTTAAATCCATCCCAGTCTTCGGCTGTAGTTACTTTACTATAAAAGGCTTCCTGTGTAGCAGAATCAACTTTAGACCCTTTCTCTTTAAAGATTTTTATCAATTCTTTTATAGAATTTGTAGCACGCTCTTCAGCAAGTTTTGTATTTAATGTTAACTCTCCGTCAGGAGATGCATAAGCAGAAACTGTTATTCCTTTGAATACAGAGCCTTTTGCAACAGCATCAACAACAAAAGATTTAAACGCTTTTATTTGTTCTGCATTAGATTCTGAAACTTTAACGGCATTGCTGTTATAGTGATATAGGCTAGCTATTTGCGGGGATATTTTCGAAGAAAGTACTCTTGCCTCATCAATTAAGAAGAAAATGGATGCAGTTTTAGTGGATGATGCTACCTTTTGGAAATTATCTTTGGCCAAAATAACTTTATCATCACCCTTCACTAAAAGAGGAGTAGTAATAATTCCATCAGCCACTTTTTTAGCCGGTAATTGTTTAGTTTTAGTTTTAACCTGACCACTTGTTCTTAATTCAAGAGTTGCCATTTTCATTTCGGGCAAATAAGCGATTTTTGGAGAAGATGTATATGAAAAACTGCCTCCTTTTGCATTTGTTATTTTTGTTCCTTTCCCTTGTACTTGCTCTCCTATAAGGGTTATAGGTGTCAACGCTTTTTCGCCACCGGTATAAACTATAACAGGAGTTGTAGTTACAGTTGCTTTTTTAGGAAATACTTTCGCAGGATATGTACCTTTGATTGTTATGGCAACGCTATCTCCTTGAACAGTCATAACTTCTGGAATTACTTTGTAGGTGATTTGGAGCGGCCGGCCCCTGGGTCATCCGAGCGGTATCCGGCCCTCGAAAAAACTCTCCGGCCAACCGACTGGCTTTTCGCGGCCGCCCTGGTGGTCGCGGTGTCTTGGCATATCAGCCGGCCTGGCAGGGCGGATTTATCTGGGACGACGATCTCCACCTGTTGAACAATCCGGTGCTCAAGCCCGGCGGCGTGTTTCGCACCTGGGTGCCCGGCACGTACGTCAACTACTGGCCGGTCACGTCCACGGCCTACTGGATGCAATACCAGCTTTGGGGACTGAACCCGGTCGGATTCCATCTCGTCAACATCGCGTTGCACGCCGTTTCGGCGATTTTGATCTGGCGCATTCTCGCGTTGCTGCGGGTGCCGGGCGCCCTGTTGGCGGCGGCCCTGTTCGCGCTGCACCCGGTCAACGTCGAGAGCGTGGCCTGGATCACGCAACTGAAGAACACGCTGTCGTTGGCGCTGACGCTGCTTTCCGTGCTCCTCTACCTGCTCCACGAGCGGCGCGGCGGCCGGCGGCTGTTCGTGGCGGCGGTCGTCGTGTTCGCGCTGGCGACGCTGGCCAAAGGCATGACGTTGACCCTGCCGGTGGTGTTGCTGGCGTGCGCCTGGTGGCAGCGAGGCCGCATCGAGCGGCGCGATCTGCTGCGGGTTGTTCCTTTCCTGCTGATCGGACTGGTGATGGTCGGCATGGAGGTGTGCCAGCAACACGTGGCGGCGGGGCAAACCAGTCGTGCGTTCCGACGGTCTCTTGAGCCGAACGGCCGTGGCCGGCTGCGCCGTGTGGTTCTACTTCTGGAAGCTGATCTGGCCGGTCAACCTGATGTTCGTCTATCCGCGATGGAACCTTGACGCCGTGACGTGGCTGTGGTTCTTGCCCGGCCTGCTGCTGGCGGCGATTTTCGCATTGGCCTGGCGGTGGCGGCATACCTGGGGGCGGCCGGTGCTGATGCTGATCGTGTGCTACGTGGCGCTGTTGCTGCCGGCGCTGGGTTTTGTGAACATCTACTTCATGGAATACTCGCTCGTGGCGGACCATTGGCAGTACGCGGCCATGATCGTGCCCTGCGCCGCGCTGGCCGGCGTCGCCGGCGGCGGCATCGAGCCGCCGGCGCCGGCTCTCGACTGCCCGGCGTGCTGCTGGGTCTGGCGCTGTTGGCGACCTTGGCGACGCTGACCTGGCGGCAAAGCCGGATGTACGCCGACATCGAGACGCTCTATCGAGACAACGATCGACCGAAATCCCGAATGTTGGATGGCCCACAACAACCTCGGCCTCGTTTTGGCCGACCGCGGACGGACCGACGAGGCGATCGAGCATTACCAGAAGAGCCCTGGAAATCAAGCCCGACTATGCCGAGGCCCACAACAACCTCGGCATCGCTCTGGCCGGTCGCGGACGGATCGACGAGGCGATCGCGCATTACCAGAAGGCCCTGGAAATCAAGCCCGACTACGCCGAGGCCCACTACAACCTCGGCCTCGCTTTGGCGGCGCGCGGACGGATCGACGAGGCGATCGCGCATTACCAGAGGGCCCTGAAAATCAAGCCCGGCTACGCCGAGGCCCACAACAACCTCGGCAACGCTCTTGACGGGCGCGGCCGGATCGACGAGGCGATCGCGCATTACCAGAAGGCCCTGGAAATCAAGCCCGACTACGCCAATGCCCATTTCAACCTCGGCATCGTCTTGGCGGGGCGCGGCCGGATCGACGAGGCGATCGACCACTACCGGAAGGCCTGGTCTTGGCCGAGACACAGAACAACGCGGCCCTGGCAGAACGAGTTAAAGGCCCAGCTGCGGTCTTATGAAGGCGGAACTCCCGGCCGGCAGCCGCAACAGCCAGCCGGGCATTGACCCGACTCTCGATACAAGGCGCCGACGCTATCTCCGTTTTCGCCAAACGTCGCCAGCAAGCCGACCCGCCCACCCGTCCGGTTCCACGGGGCCTCGGCCGGGCAACCGCCCAAGGCCACTCGCTCCCTTTCTCTGCCATTTCTGTTAAGGTCGGCAAGGAAAAAGACTCCCGACCCCTTTTTATCGTCCCGCTGTCCATAGTCCCTGGACCAGGGCACGACCCCCGTTTTGCTACCGTTTGCCACCGCCGCCAAGCTGAGTTGTCTCCTCCAGCTTTAGGTAGGTTGGACAATCAGTCTGCCGCCCGTCGTATCCGAGTTTCTTGGCGTTGGCGAAGTCCTCCGCCGCCTTGGATGCCGCACCGACCTTGCGGTAGGCGATCCCGCGGGCAAAATAGACCTCGCACATTGTGGTTTCAACCGGATGGCCTCGGAATAGTCAGCGATTGCCTTCTCGGTATCACCTTTAGTGTCATATATTCCACCCCGGTTATGCGCCCTGGGCCCAATGCTGAGCGAGCCGAATGGCGGTCGTGTAGTCGGCAAGGGCTTCGTCGAGATCCTTGTGGCGCGCTCGAACTCTACCACGCTGCCAGTAGACATAAGGATCCTTCGGATTCAGGCGGACCGCTTTCATCGCATCGGCCATCGCCCTGTCCTGCTCGTCCTTGGCTGCGTAGGAGGCCGCCCGAAGCGCGTACGCCCTTGCGAAGTTGGGCTTAAGACGGAGGGCTTCCGTGTAGTCCGCTTAGCGCCGGTCGTGATCTCCCTGCAATTCGTAGACTTCTCCGCGCAGCGAGTAGACTGTCGGCACAGCTCCTTCGCCACCTTAGAGCGTGCGTCAGATCATCGATTGCTAAGTCCAGCTTTCCAACCCTTTTGTAGATCGTCGCTCGATTCATGTACGCGCCGGTCCCGGGGGCACGCTCGATGACTTCCGTAAAGTCTGCAACAGCCCGATCGAAGTCCGCGTTGCCGTAATACGCGAAGCCGCGGAGGCGGAGAGCCTCGCGGTCGTAAGGGGTGAGCGCGATCGCGCGCGTGAGAGTGACGATGGCCTCTTCAAAATGACCGTTTCTCAGCAGCGATTCGCCTTCCTCACGCAGCTTCTCCGCAGCCACCACATCTCGCTCCGGCGGCGGCTTATCTGGGTTAAGCTGAGTTGCCACTGGTCCTGATAAGACAAAAGCGGCAATGCAAAACAAAATTTGGGGCACCGAAACTTTCCTCACCAATAACTCAAAGGGAAGAGGTGACGCATAAAGGGGTCGGGAGTCTTAAATCGGCTCCGCGGGCGGTGGTTTGCCACGGCCGACCGCGGGGACGTAGCGTGGATTGCAGCCCCAATCGCTTCGCCGTTCGCTCCTGCCACGACGCCTCGCCAAACGGAGAGCCGCGCACCACCGAACGCCGCAACGCCTCCAACTCCGCTTCGGTCTGCGGCGTCTGCACGTGTTGCCGCCAACGTCGCGGCAGCGCCAGCGGCCCGTCGTCCAAAAGTCCCGCCTTGTTGCCGCGGACGCGATGCCAAAGACTCGACCATCGCCAGGCATCGGCCGCTTCGACCAGATTCGCCCGCAACGGATTTCGCTCCACATACCGCAGCACCGTCCATAAATGGTCGTCTTCCTGGATCGGAAACGACTTGAATCGGCCCTGGTACAGCGGGCCGGTGCCCGCCGTGCGATGCGCCGCGTGCCAACGTTGCGTGTGCGTGACCGTCAACCAACGCATGAACTCCGACAGGTCGCCGTCGCCGCGCGGCCAAAGCACGAAATGCCAGTGATTGGGCATCACGCACCACGCCAAAACCCGCATCGGCAGTCGGGCTTTGGCCTGCCCGATCACCTCCTCGAACGCCTCGAAGTCTCGCTCTTTGCCGAAAATGCGCATCCGCCCCACGGCTCGATTCAGCACGTGGTAGGCATATCCTCCGCTGGAAACTCGCAATCGTCGTGGCATGACCGGAAACTACCACTTTCCCGCCATTCTGTCAAGATAAAGACTCCCGACCCCTTTATGCCCCCCTGACCGGAACCTATCACCTTTCCGCCATCCTGTCAAGCCAAAAGACTCCCGACCCCGTTATGCCGCGGCTAGCCGCTGCTCGTCAATGCAACCAGTATGCACTTTTGACCATCTCGTCGCGTAACTGGACTACGCTCCAGACTCCGAACACCAGCCCCAACCCATGACATGGCCCAAGGTAAGGCAGTGTTACCAGAATTGAAGCGAGCACTGCCAAGGAATGAATCCGCAGCGCTAGCATGTTGAGAGCCCCGACAATCACAACGACGCTGAACGTGATCCTGACCGCAATGAAAAAGGGAAGCAACTCCAATTCAGTTTCACGTAGGTCTTGATATGTCTCATCGGCGGCGTGCCCCGCCATTCCTCGAAGCGCCGCCTTAGTGCGTTGGTATTCTATGCTGCTGACACCAACGTCCACGGGGATAGCTATCAATCCAACGATCAGAAGACATATCGCTGGCCTGCGGATTAAGTCAGCAGCACAGGGATCTCGTGTCCATCGGCGTCTCGGTGGCGGATTGTAGCGGACTGACGATACCCGGCCAGCTTCTTCCGGCTTTCGCGTTGTGGCGAAGGAGACTTGGGTGCAGTTGTATGCTGCTCGCTTTGTAGGATCACTCAGCACTTCAAAAGCGGCCT
>CAVSHK010000038.1:0-50995 GCA_963727705.1 uncultured Bacteroidota bacterium | reverse complement strand
AGGGTATCCATTTTATACAATTGGGCAACGAAAGGGTTTGGAAATAGCGGTAGGTGAGCCATTGCATGTGTTGGAAATACTTCCTGAAACAAATACTGTGGTGCTTGGAACAAAGGATGAGCTGGAGCAACAACAAACAACAGTAGGGAAGTATAACCTTATTAAATACGAACGCTTACCTGATAATTTTGAAACATTGACTAAAATACGATACAAAGATCCTGGTGTTATTTCTTCCGTTTCTCATTTAGATGATAAGTTAAATGTGTTGTTTCATCAACCTGTTACAGCTATAGCACCTGGTCAATCAGCTGTTTTTTATGAAGGTGATGATTTGGTGGGCGGTGGTATTATCGAAAGAAAAATCAAATAGTTTTGCAGGTCTTTTTATTCTCATGTAATGTTTAAATTAGGAATATATTAGCTCGTTTTCTATCTTTATTTAGCAATAAAATAAAACTTCAAAGCTCATAAATAATCAATACCAAACCTTATTCCATTAGTAAAATTTTAAAAGAGATATTGGGGACTGATGAAAGACTACCTTTTACTACTCAAACTAAAACATTTGCGAAGGGAACAGTTCTTTTTAAACCAGGCGACAGATTTGAGAATAATTATTTTATCATTTCCGGAATTATTCAATTTAGCACCAATAAAAAAGATAAGCAAGAACGGATTTTGGAGTTTCTTTATCCTAAAGAGTTTTTTGGCATATACTCTTTTTACTCAGAAGGGTCTCCTTCTTATTACATCACTTGTATTACAGAATTACCCTTGAAATAATGTCTGTTGAAGATTATCGAAATGAACTAAAAACATCCTTGTTATTAAATTCATTGAGCAGATATATTTTGGAATATTGGTTTGTCAGACGCTTGAAAAAGGAAAAAGAGATGCTTACAAAAACAGCAGAGGAAAGGTATGCCAGTTTGTTGAAATATCGTTCGGACTTGATTGCGCAAATACCTGTTTCAAAAATTGCAAAATATTTGGGCATTCATCCGGATAGCTTAAGCAGAATCAGAAGAGTTAATAAGCATTGTAATGATGAATAAACTTAAAAACTCAGCATGCATTGGAATTGTGCTTTCACTTTTTTTTTATTCCTGTAAAAGAGGTTACTAATGCATATGTTGATATTGGGAGAAATTATTTTCCAATAAAAGCAGGAGCTTACATCGTGTATAGTGTTGATTCCACTTATTATGGTGATTTTTATGTTCCTACTAAAGCAATCAACACAAAATTTCTTTTAAAAGAAAAAATACAATCTGTTTTTAATGATAATTTAAACCGACCAACAGCCAGATTAGAGAGATATGTGAAATATTATGACAGTACCCTTGTTTATGATTCTATACCATGGACATTAAAAGACGTTTGGGTTGAAAATAATACCGCTACAACAGCAGAAAAAGTAGAAGAAAATGTACGATTTGTTCGTTTGGTTTTTCCCGTTAAAGTAAATAAATCATGGAATGTGAATAGTCAAAATTTTTTGACTGAAACAGATTTTGACTATAAGTCAGTTGATTTTAAAGATAATGTAGGAAGCATTGCATTTGATTCTGTATTGCAAACCGTGTATGATGATGGAGGAACAATTTTAACAAGCAGAAATTATTTCACCGAAAAATATGCCCGAAATGTGGGTCTGCTGTATAAGCAGGAGATTAATATTCAATCGCAACCAGATCCTAATGCTACTTCTACTCAACTTCAACTTTTTTATGCTACACCCATCCTGCAAAGGATCACGTCCGGTTATCAATATACTTGGACTATACAATCTTTTGGGTAGAATAAACAAATTTTAATTTTTATATGCCAATAGATACACCAATAACAGAAAAATCAGTAGAAATAATTACTATAGGTGATGAAATTCTGATCGGACAAATAGTGGATACCAATTCTGCATTTATGGCTACATTACTTAATTTGAACGGACTCAGTGTAAAACAAATATCTTCGGTTTCCGATAATGCAGAGCATATTGTAAAGGCGATTGATGAAGCCCGAAACAGGGCAGATATTATATTAATAACCGGAGGTTTGGGACCAACAAAAGATGATATCACAAAAAAAACATTGTGTAAGTATTTTCATACTTCGATGTGTTTTGATGAAGGAGCCTATAAAAATGTAGAACGTATATTCACTTCAATGGGAAGAGAGGTTACACCCATTAATCGCTTGCAAGCTGAGGTGCCTGCTAGTTGCACAGTCATTACAAATGCTTATGGTAAAGCTCCCGGGATGTGGTTTGATGTGGATAATAAAATTTATGTTTCACTTCCTGGCGTACCTTATGAAATGAAAAATTTGATGCAGGATGAGGTGATCCCAAGATTGATAAAGCGATTTAGTCTTCCTTGCATTGTTCATAAAACAGTATTAACACAGGGTATGGGTGAATCATTTTTAGCTGATTTAATTAGTGATTGGGAAACCAGTTTGTCAAAATACAATATTAAACTCGCTTACTTGCCTTCCATTGATACCGTGAGATTACGTTTAAGCATTAAAGGAGATGATAAGATTAAATTGAATGAATTGATTGATGAAAAAATTGAAGAGCTCAATTAATTATCCCCAATAATATATATGGGTATGAGTTATATGGGCAAGAGAGAGAGACAATTGAACAAATTGTAGGGAAGTTATTAGTCGAAAAAAAGAAAACGATTGCCACCGCCGAAAGCTGCACCGGAGGCTACCTGGCTCACCTCGTTACCAAAGTTGCAGGTAGTTCCGATTATTATATGGGTTCGGTTATAGCCTATTCTAATAAGATAAAAGAGCTGGAATTATCTGTTTCGGCAGAGGTATTAACAGAACATGGTGCTGTAAGTAAGCCTGTTGTAGAACAAATGGCAAAAGCAATACGTGAAAAATTCAATACTGATTATGGTATTGCTACTTCCGGTATTGCCGGACCATCAGGTGGAACTGATGACAAGCCGGTGGGACTGGTTTGGATAGCTGTAGCGTCAAAAAAAGGTGTGGTTTCTGAAAAATACTTATTTGGAAAAAATCGGGAACGCAACATTCAAAAGGCTGCCAATAGCGCATTAAACATGCTCAAGAAAGAGGTGGAATTATAATATTTTGTCCTTTTTTTACATTAAACTTGTCGGGTCATTTTTTTTTTGTAATTTCGCTGCCCGTTCCTTTTATAAGGAGGGAATTTTAAAGCAAATAATTTATCATAAGTAACATAATAACAAAATGGCAAACCATAAGTCGAGCATTAAAAGAATACGTTCAAACGATGCTAAAAGAACAACAAATCGTTATCAAGCTAAAACCGTTCGTAACGCGGTAAAAGCATTAAGAAGCGAAACTACAAAAGCTACTGCAGCGGAAAAATTACCGGTTGTTATATCATTGGTTGATAAGTTGGCAAAGAAAAATGTAATTCACAAAAACAAAGCTGCTAACTTAAAATCTAAATTGACAAAAAAGGTAAACGCTTTAAAATAAATCGTGCCTGATTTTAAGCTTTAATTTTGGTATTTCTATTATTGAATAACAATTAGAAATACCAAAGTTAGAGCTTTCTTGTTTTTAATAGTCTGGTGAAAATAGCTTACTGGCATCATTTTTATCGTTAACCAAAAATCAAAAATGGAAGACCTGAAATTTAAAGCACTTGTAATAGAAGAACAAGATGGAGCGTTTGTTAGAAATATCAAAACTCAAACTATCAGCAACCTTCAACTTGGAGAAGTTGTGATTAAAGTTAACTATTCGTCATTAAATTATAAAGATGCACTATCCTCATCAGGCAATAAGGGCGTTACAAAAAATTATCCTCACACTCCGGGTATTGATGCTGCCGGAATTGTAGAACATTCTCAGTCAGATAAATTTAAAGCAGGGGATAAAGTAGTTATTACCGGTTATGATTTTGGAATGAATACCAACGGTGGTTTTGGACAGTATGTGTGTGTACCGGCTGAGTGGCTTATATTACTTCCTGAAGGATTATCGCTTAAAGAAGCAATGATGTTAGGAACGGCCGGATTAACAGCAGGAATGAGTATTTTAAAATTAACAGAACAGGTTAAACCTGCCGATGGAAAGATTGTAGTTTCAGGGGCAACAGGCGGGGTAGGTTCATTAAGTATAGCAATATTGAGTAAGTTGGGATATAAGGTAGTAGCCATTTCAGGAAAAAAGCAGGAAGTTGATTTTTTGAAAAAATTGGGTGCTAAAGAAATTATTGTTCGTGAAGAGTTTGCCGTTAAGGAAACTCGTCCTATGTTAAAAACAAGATTTGCCGGGGCTATTGATACTGTGGGAGGTACTATCTTGGATAATATTATCAAATCGACTCAAGCATTGGGTGTTGTAACATGCTGCGGTAACGCCGCTTCACCAACTTTAGATTTGACCGTTTTTCCTTTTATATTAAGAGGTGTAAGTTTAATTGGAATTGATTCTCAAAATTGTCCAAAAATTGCAAGAACAATTATTTGGAATAAATTGGCAAAAGAATGGAAGTTAGATAATTTGGAGGAAGTATGTATAGAGAAAGGACTAGAGGAACTTGGTGCCTGTATTGATGACATGCTTGCGAGCAAACTAACAGGCAGAGTATTAGTAAATTTGGACAAGTAGAATTGAACTTGGTATTGTAAAAACATAAAAAGCTTCGCAGTTTTTCGAAGCTTTTTTATGGAATTTTATTACTTTTAAAAAACTTTAAGTATGAATAATTTAACAGATACTCACCAACTTGTTGGCATTAAAAGCTGGGCGGAAGAAGACCGCCCTCGCGAAAAGCTTATAGATAAAGGACGGCATACCCTTACTGAAGCTGAACTAATTGCTATTTTAATTGGTTCAGGCAATAGGAATGAAACTGCAGTAGAGCTTTCAAAGCGTATATTGGCTAGTGTTGGTAATAATTTGAGCGAGTTAGGTAAACTTTCGGTGAGTGATTTATGTAATTTTAAAGGCATGGGGGATGCCAAGGCTGTAAGTATTATAGCAGCAATGGAACTTGGTAGAAGAAGAAAGGAAACGGAATTAGTAAAGAAAGAAAAAGTTGTTACCAGCAAAGATGTATATAACATAATGCGTTCGTCAATGCTTGATTTACCGCACGAAGAGTTTTGGTTACTTATGTTAAACAGATCCAATTCACTACTTAAAAAGGAGCTGATAAGCCGCGGAGGTATTGCAGGAACAGTAGCTGATACAAAAATAATTTTCAAAACTGCCATTACTCACTATGCAAGTTCAATTATTGTTTGTCATAACCATCCGTCCGGAAATACAAAGCCGAGTGAGGCAGATATTAAGATAACAAAAAACATAAAAGAAGCAGGAAAAATAATGGACATTCCATTATTGGATCACTTGATAATTACAGAAGAAAGTTTTTATAGCTTTGCCGATGAGGGAATGCTTGCCTGATTTGAAAAGATAAAAGAGGGGAGATGATGCGGATTTTCGTCAGTATTCGTAATTCGGGTTTAAAAAATGAAAATAATAACAATAATAGGAGCTAGGCCTCAAATCATTAAAGCGGCTGCATTAAGCAGAGCAATCAAAAACAATTATTCGGATAAGATTACTGAAATAATTGTTCATACAGGTCAGCATTACGATGAAAATATGTCGCAAGTGTTTTTTGCTGAATTAGCAATTCCTCATCCTGATTATAATTTGAATGCAGGTTCGGGTAGTCATGGAAAACAAACAGCTTTGATGATTGATAAGATTGAAGAAATATTAATAAAAGAAAAACCCAACGCTATTGTTTTGTATGGTGATACAAACTCTACATTGGCAGGAGCAATTGCGGCTTCAAAAATCCATATACCTGTTGTACATATTGAGGCAGGTTTACGTTCCTTCAACAAAGCAATGCCCGAAGAGGTGAATCGCATTATGTGCAATCATGTTTCTACATTGCTGTTTTCGCCAACAATTACAGGATACAACAATTTGTTAAAAGAAGGATTTGAAGAAAACAATCAATCTCCTTACACTATAAACAATCCTAAAGTATTTCATTGCGGTGATGTAATGTATGATAACAGCCTTTATTTTTCGGAGATGACCGAAGAAAAAACAAGTGTTATTAAAGATAATGGATTAACAAAAAACAATTTTATTTTATCAACCATTCATCGCAACAATAATACCGACGATCCTTTGCGACTTTCAGCATTGTTTGATGCAATCAATACCATTTCGGTTGAAAATGATATAACTGTGATTATTCCTTTACATCCACGTACAGCAAAGTTATTGCAGAAAAATCTCCCCCTTAAGTTATATAAAGCGATTACCGGAAATAAATTAATTAAAATAATACCACCTGTTTCATTTTTAGAAATGATAGCGCTTGAAAAAAATGCAAAACTGGTAATGACCGATTCCGGTGGTGTACAAAAAGAAGCATTTTTCTTTAAAAAGCCTTGCATCATTTTACGTTCGGAAACAGAGTGGATAGAGCTTGTCAACTGTGGTTCTGCAATAATTACAGATTCGGATAAAACAAGAATAATACAGGCATACAATCAATTTTCGTCTGCTAAAAGGTTGCAATTTCCTGATTTGTTTGGAGATGGTAGAGCGTCGGATTTTATTTGTGAAAGTATGGTGAAATATATAAATTAAAAAGTTGCTACTAATATATACACATAAAATAACTAATCGTAATAAGTATGTTTTTAACTTAATGTTTAAGGACTTGCTTGGTGTTGATTTTAAACTCTCTTCGGACATTGAAGAATTTAAAAAT
This sequence comes from uncultured Bacteroidota bacterium, assembly GCA_963727705.1. Lineage (GTDB taxonomy): Bacteria > Bacteroidota > Bacteroidia > 2-12-FULL-35-15 > 2-12-FULL-35-15 > 2-12-FULL-35-15. The sequence continues at coordinate 44,229 of CAVSHK010000038.1, read as the reverse complement.
TATAACGGAGCAAAGTTCAGTTATACCAATCATTGTATAACTAATGAATTGTTTTTTTGTTCACGCGGTTTATTGTTTGAAACAGGAATAACAGAGCAAAATATTGTTGTTTTTGAATACAATCACACTAAAGTTTTTTATGCAACCAGTAAAATAGCTGCTCTGCCTTTTGACGTATTCGCTGCTTGTTTTTATTTGGTGAGCAGGTACGAAGAATATTTACCGCACATTCGAGATGAACATGACAGATTTGAACCTAAAAACAGTTTAGCTTTTATTCATGAATTCCTTCAAATTCCCCTGGTAAATATATATGCAGAATGGATTAAGGAGATCGTTCAAAACAACTATCCAACCTTTGTTTTTCCTGAAAAAAAATATAATTTCATTTCAACCATTGATATTGATAATGCATACGCATTTGCGCAAAAAGGCTTTGTGAGAGGTGTTGGAGGTTTTTTAAAAGACACATTAAATCTCAATTTTAAAGGAATAATAGCACGCGCAAAAGTATTGTTGGGTTTAGAAAAAGATCCCTATGATACGTATGAATTTCAATTAAACATTCAAAAGCAATACAAGTTTAAAAGTGTGTATTTTTTTTTGGTGGGCAATTATGGAGTAAATGATAAAAATTTATCTGTTTTAAATTCTAAATTTCAATCGTTGATAAAAATGGTTGGCGATTATGCTAAGGTTGGCATTCATCCCTCTTACGCCTCAAATACCAGCAGAATACAACTAAAAAAAGAAATTGCTCGATTATCGCGAGTTCTCCATCGTGATATTACATCCAGTCGTCAGCATTTTCTTAAATTGCGTTTACCCGAAACATACCGTGATTTGATAGATTCGGATATTGTTGATGATTATACTATGGGATACGCTTCTTATGTTGGATTCAGGGCAAGTATTTGCAGTACGTTCAATTTTTATGATTTGGATATGGAGTTAGAAACCAAACTAAAAGTTCATCCCTTTGCTTTTATGGAAGGAACTTTAAAATACAGTATGAAAACAGATCCAAAACAAGCAATGGCTGTAATAAAACCTTTGGTAGATTCTGTAAAAAAAGTAAATGGGACTTTTATCAGCTTATGGCACAATGATAGTCTGAACAACAGCAAATTATGGGAAGGCTGGCAGCAGGTATATGAAGAAACCGTAAAGTATGCCTCCGAAAAAAGAGTTGTATAAAGATGATACAGCTATACAAACGCGCGCAAATAGATGATGATTTATGGAATAGATGCGTTAAACAATCCTTTAATTCTTCTGTTTCAGGATATACTTGGTATTTAGATAGTGTATGTGCAAACTGGTCGGCATTGATATACAATAATTATCAAGCTGTTTTACCACTTCCTGTAAAAACAAAATTAAATATTCCCTACCTACTTCAACCTTTATTTGTTAAGACATTACAAATTTATTCTGAAAGCGAAGTATCGTCTGAATTAATAGATACCTTTTTAGATGTCATCCCGTCTTCAATAAAATTAATAGATATTAATTTGCAGCTCAATGAACAATTGCATCGTAACGATTTTATTATTAACAGCAAATTATTTCAATCGCTTGATTTAACTGTACCTTATAAAAAAATTGCATCAGATTATCACAAATCCGTACATCGAAGTTTGAACAAAGCATGTAAAAATAATCTTTCAATTATTGAGCCTGTTTCTGTTAAACAAGTTATCGAATTATTTAAAACCAATGTTAGTTATAAAATAAAACAGTTAAAGGCGAAAGATTACGTTGTTTTAGAGATGCTTATGGAAACAGCTATGCAGCGCCAATATGCACTTTCAATGGGTGTTGTGAATAAAGATAAACAGTTAATTGCGGCTGCTTTTTTTATGGTTTCGGAAAGAGAAATTACATTTTTTAACGGTAGCTCGAATGATGAAGGGAAACATTCAGGTGCTATGTTTTTTTTATTTGATGAATTGTTCAGGCGCTATGCCACCCGAAAAGAGTTGTTTGATTTTGAAGGCTCATCCATCAAGAGTATTGCTGATTTCAATAAAAAGTTTGGCGCGAAAGATTGCGTATATTTACAAATTAAAAAAAACAGATTACCCTATTTGTTAAAAAAACTGAGTGGTAAATAAATTCAACTATGTCTTTCGCACTTAAAATAGTGATTGTTTTTTTACTTAGTTCTTTTATGCTTTTAAAGGCAGGTATTCCTGCGGCATTTAGTTTTAATTTTTCGTTTTTTGAATCCGTTACCATAACCACTTTAGGCGGATTGTGTGGCTCAGTTCTATACATAATCATATGGCACAGAGTATTAATTTCAATTAAAAAGCTGCAATTGAAAAAGCAAATATCTTCAAACGTTACTCCTCCAAAAAAATTCACAACAACGAACAAAGTGATTATTAGAATAAAAAAACGTTTAGGCTTAACCGGAATTGCTATTATGACTCCATTGTTTTCTTACCCATTCGGATGTTTTATTGCGGTTAAATACTATCATAAAGACAAACAAAAAATAATAGGTTATTTGTTTGTATCCACCTTATTATGGTCTGTTGTGCTGTGTTCGTATAAGCTATTTTTTTAGTTGTAAATCTCCGCAACAAATTTTAAAGCATTTTCATATACCCATTGCACTTTATTAATACCTAAAAGATATTACCTTTGTCCTTCATTTTTTAAACCCCGAAACTATGTTACTGCAAAACAGAGTTAACAAAAAGGAACTAAAAAAACGAATTCAGGAAGAAACCATCGAACGGGCTACTGTTTCGTTTTATCGTTATGTAATTATTGATAATCCTCAAGAACTTCGTGATCAGTTATTTCTTCAATGGAATAAACTAAATATCTTAGGTCGCATTTACGTTGCACAGGAAGGTATAAATGCGCAAATGTGTGTACCTAAAGAAAATTGGGAGGTTTTTAAACAACAACTTTTTAACGATAAACGTTTTGAAAACATGCCGTTTAAAATAGCGGTAGAAGATAATGGAAAATCGTTTTATAAACTTACCATTAAGGTGCGACATAAGATAGTTGCAGATGGGTTGGATGATAATGCTTTTGATGTTACCAATGTGGGAAATCATTTAACTGCCAAAGAATTTAACCAGGCACTGGAATTACCTGACACTATTGTAGTAGATATGCGTAATCATTACGAAAGTGAGGTGGGCCGCTTTGTAGGAGCCATTTGTCCTGATGCAGATACATTCAGAGAAGAATTACCCATTGTGCTTGATGAATTGAAAGATAAAAAAGAAAGTAAAATATTGATGTATTGTACAGGCGGTGTGCGTTGTGAAAAAGCAAGTGCATATTTAAAGCATCATGGTTTTAAAGATGTAAATCAATTGCACGGAGGAATTATTGACTACGTTCGTCAGCTTAAAAGTGAAGGACTTACCTCAAAATTTATTGGTAAAAACTTTGTGTTTGATGAACGTGTGGGCGAACGGATTACTGATGATGTTATTGCTCAATGTCACCAATGCGGAGCAGTTTGCGATACACATGTTAATTGCGCCAATGACGATTGTCATTTATTATTTATTCAATGTGAAGCATGTACCGAAAAGATGCAAGGGTGCTGCACTCCCGAATGTATGCACATAGCATCCTTACCAATAGAAGAACAAAAAGCCTTGCGGAAAGGACGAAAAAAAGAGGATTCTCTTTCTGTATACAAAAGCAGGTTACGTCCTAATTTGAGAGAAGTGTTGGAGGAAAAAGGGATTAAGCTGAATAGATAGATGCTTATTACTCTTCCATTTAATTACCTGTAAACAAGTGAAAGCTCATGTATCCCTTTAAATTGAGGAGAGTGTGATTGCTTTTTGGTTGAAGCATTAATAAGTTATACTATCCTCTTAATGGGTTATCAGTATACGTTTTTGCAAGTATCATTTTAATGCTTATTTTCGGGAATTGAATAAGTTATCACCTATTATTATATTAACAATATAGGTGTAGCGATTACTTTTAATTAATAAATATAAAGAGCCTGATGTGGTCGTGGATAGCGCAGTTTGTTTTAAACAATAGAATAAAAATTATACTTACCATTGCTGTTATTACTCTTTTTATGGGTTATTATGCCCGTAAAGCAGAAATTTCCTACGAAGTACCAAGATTATTACCTGCAACTGATACCACAACAGTAGAATATCTGAAATTTAAAAAAATGTTTGGTCAGGATGGAGCCATTATGGTTATTGGTATTGACGATAAGGATATGTATGACCTCAAGCACTTTAATGCATGGTACGATTTAAGCAATTCTATCAGAAAAATCACAACAGTTAAAGCCGTATTATCCATAACAAGGCTTTATAATGTGGTTAAAAATGATAGCCTCAACACTTTTGAAAACCTTCAGGTAATTGCTCATAAACCGCAAACACAAACTGAGGTAGATAGTATAAAAGAGGTAATACAGCACTTGCCTTTTTATCGTGGTATTATATATAATGATAGCTCACACTCCACGCTGATGGCTATTACCTTCGACAATAAACTGCTGAACACCAAAAAGCGTTTTGAGGTAGTAGATTCTATTCGTGCTCAGGCAGAAAAATTTGCAGCATTAACAGGTATTAAAGTGCGTTATTCAGGTATGCCATACATACGCAGCTTTGTAGCGCGTAAAATACAGCACGAAATGGTACTCTTTTTTGCTCTTGCAATTATTGTTACCGCAATCATTTTGTTTTTATTCTTTCGTTCGTTGCAGCCCGTTGTTTTTTCATTGGCAGTAATCATTATTGGAGTGGTATGGTCAATAGGATTGCTTGTGTTGTTGGGTTATAAAATATCTGCATTAACAGGATTAATAGGCCCACTGCTTATTGTAATAGGTGTGCCCAATTGTATTATGCTCCTTAATAAATATCACACAGAATTTGGTAAGCAAGGAAATAAAATGCAGGCATTGTCTACTGCCATTGAAAAGGTTGGAGTTTCTTTGTTTTTGGCAAATATCACTACCGCAATTGGGTTTGCCGTGTTTTGTTCTACCGACACACAATTGCTTTTCGAATTTGGTTTGGTATCGTCAGTAAGTGTATTTTTAACATATTTAATTTCACTAATGCTGGTGCCTATTGTATTTAGCTTTTTGACGCCCCCATCTGTAAAACACACCAAACATTTAGAAAGCAAGCGTCTAGTAAAAATACTGGAACATATTGATTATTGGGTGCACAATTACCGTAAACGGATTTACATTGTTACCGCATTAGTTGTTATTATTTCAACGGTTGGTGTAACTAAGTTGTTGCCGCTTGGGTATGTGGTTGACGATTTACCTCAAAACGATCCTATATTGCTCGATCTTAAATATTTTGAGAAGAATTATCATGGTGTACTTCCGTTTGAAATAAGTATAGATTCCCGAAAACCGGATGGTGTATTTGCCGACGGAGGTAAAACACTTTATAAGATAAATAAATTACAAAAGTTGTTTGAGCAATATCCTGACTTTTCGAGAGCGGTATCCATTATTGAAGGAATAAAATTTGCCAATCAGGCAATGAATAATGGGGAAGAAAAGCGTTACCGTTTGCCGGGTGCAATGGAGCTACAAAAAATATCAAATTATGCAGGCAATGACTTAAAAGATAGTAAAAGCCGGCAAGGGCAATTTAATGCCTTTGTTGATTCCACGAAACGATTCACCCGTGTGAGTATTCAAATGAAAGATGTGGGCTCTATAAAAATGAAAGAACTCACTAAAGAACTGAAACCCCGCGTTGACAGCATTTTCAATTTTGATTATGGAACTAATTCATGGGTGGAACCTGATAGGAGGTATAAAATAGTATTTACCGGAACGAGTTTTACTTTTCTTAACGGCAACGATTTTTTAGTGCAGAACTTATTGGAAAGTGTTTTGTTGGCGGTGTTGCTCATATCAATAGTGTTGTACACATTATTTATGTCGCCCCGAATGATTTTTGTATCCGTTATTCCAAGTTTGTTACCCTTAGTGATTACAGCAGGATTGATGGGCTTTTTCAGCATTTACTTAAAACCAAGTACCATCTTGATTTTTAGTATCGCTTTTGGCATTGCATCCGACGGCACATTGTATTTTCTTACTAAATACAGGCAGGAGCTGCGAACTTCAAAAATTTCAATTTCAAAAGCGGTATCGCTTACCATTAAAGAAACCGGTGTGAGTATGATTTATACAGCAATTATTTTATTTTGTGGCTTTGGTATTTTCGCTGCCTCCAGTTTTGGAGGCACAGCCGCATTGGGTATTCTTATTTCAGGAACTCTTTTGGTTGCTTATTGCTCTAATTTAATACTTTTACCGTGTTTTTTACTTACGTTAGAAAAACGTTTGGCAAACAAAGGTTTTATTGAAGAGTCAATCATTACTCTTGAAGAGGATACGGGATTAGCAGATAACTAATCAGAAAATGTGCAGATGTACTAATTTAAAAGAGTACAAACGCAAAATTTAATAACAATAAATTTAATAATCATAACTAACAAACAACAATTAACTAAAAGTATGAAAGGAATTATTTTGGCAGGTGGCTCAGGAACCCGTTTGCATCCCTTAACATTGGCTGTGAGCAAACAACTAATGCCTATTTACAATAAACCAATGATTTATTATCCGCTATCAGTATTAATGATGGCAGGCATTTCAGAGATATTAATTATTTCAACACCGCATGATTTACCTCACTTTGAACGTTTATTGGGCGATGGAAAAAGATTGGGCTGTAAGTTTTCATATGCTGTTCAGGAAATTCCGAACGGACTGGCACAAGCCTTTGTTATTGGCGAAAAGTTTATTGGAAACGATAAAGTGGCGTTAGTACTTGGCGACAATATTTTTTATGGTGCAGGCTTAGGACGTTTATTGCAACAACACCAAAATCCGGAGGGAGGGGTGGTGTTTGCTTATCACGTATCAGATCCTGAACGCTACGGTGTAGTGGAGTTTGATGCTAACGGAAAGGCCGTTACCATTGAAGAAAAACCTCAACAACCTAAATCAAATTATGCTGTTCCCGGCTTGTACTTTTATGACAACTCGGTGGTACAGGTTGCTAAAACGCTACAACCAAGTGCTCGTGGCGAATATGAAATAACCGATGTGAATAAATATTATTTACAACAGGGCAAATTACAGGTAGGAGTATTGGATAGAGGTACCGCCTGGTTAGATACAGGAACCTTTGCATCATTGATGCAGGCAGGGCAGTTTGTTCAGGTAATTGAAGAACGTCAGGGGCTTAGCATTGGATGTATAGAAGAGGTTGCTTTTAGAATGAAATACATCAACAAAGAACAATTATTAGAACTTGCAAAACCATTGCTTAAGAGTGGTTATGGTGATTATCTGGTAAAATTGGCGAATCAATAAACCTATTAAAAGCAATAATGGCTAAAATATTAATTACCGGAGGGGCGGGATTTATACCCAGTGCATTGGCAGAGAAGCTTGCTGAAAATCCTGAAAACAAAATTGTACTGGTAGATAATTTATTAACTGGAAGTCTCGATAAAATACCACAGTCTGAGCATAACAATATTCGATTTGTTAAATGCGATGTAAATGATTTTACCGGAATTTCGAGTGTGTTTTATGCCAGCGCATTCGATTATGTATTTCATTATGCAGCAATGGTAGGAGTGAAGCGTACACAGGAAAATCCGGTAAGGGTGTTAGAAGATATTGTGGGTATTAAAAATGTATTGAACTTATGCAAAAACACGAGTGTTAAGCACATTTATTTTTCATCATCGTCCGAGGTATATGGCGAGCCTGTTGAATTCCCTCAAAACGAACATACCACACCGCTTAATTCACGATTACCATACGCCATTGTTAAAAATGTGGGTGAAGCCTATCTCAAATCTTTCAAAAAGGAATACGATTTAAACTATACCATTTTTCGTTTTTTCAATACATTCGGATCTAAACAAAGCAAGGACTTTGTGGTTTCAAAATTTATTGCAAGTGCTTTAAAAGGTGAAGACATTACCATTTATGGCGATGGCAGCCAAACCCGTACTTTTTGTTATGTGGATGATAATATTGAAGCAACGACCAATGCCTTTTATCAAAAAAAGTTTGAGAACGACATTGTAAACATTGGCGGTGATAAGGAAATTACCATTTTGGAATTGGCTCAAACAATAATAAAAGCAGCAGGTTCAACTTCCAAAATAGCTTATTTACCTGCTTTGGAAGAAGGGGACATGACACGTCGTAAACCTGATATCACTAAAATGAAACAGTTGCTTAATCGTGAAATGATTACACTGGAACAGGGCTTAAAAAAAGTGTTGGCAAATACAAAATACATTTTATAATAATTACGTGGATTCCTTTCTTCATCATCAGCAGTTAATAGAAAGAGCGTTAAAAGGAAAAGTTTACGGCTCTTCACCAAAAGAACTTTATGAACCGATAGATTACATCATGTCGCTCGGGGGTAAGCGTATGCGCCCTTTATTTGTTTTAATAGGATGTGATTTGTTTGATAAGGATGTAAACAATGCCATACATGCAGCATTAGCGGTAGAAATTTTTCACAATTTCACATTGGTACACGACGATATTATGGACAATGCGCCTTTGCGAAGAGGTAAGAGCACGGTTCATGAAAAATGGAATGAAAACATTGCCATACTTAGTGGCGATGTAATGATGGTAAAAGCCTACCAGGAGCTGTGTAAGACAGATGTTGCAATACTGCCTGCTTTACTGGATGTATTTAACGATACGGCAATGAAAGTGTGTGAAGGGCAACAGCTGGATATGAATTTTGAAAAACTTTTTAAAGTTTCCATACCACAGTATATAAAAATGATTGAGCTTAAAACCGCGGTACTACTGGCAGGCAGCTTACAGCTGGGGGCAATCATTGCAGGTGCCGATAATAAGGATGCACAACAGTTGTACGAATTTGGTAAACACATTGGTATTGCGTTTCAATTGCAGGACGATATATTGGATGTATATGCCACTACCGACAAATTCGGCAAACAAAAGGGGGAGATATTGTTTCGAACAAAAAAACGTATTTGTTATTAAAGGCTATTGAAATGGCCGAAAGCAACAGGTACATGAAAGAGGCATTGCAGCAGTGGATAAATGCACCTCAGTTTGATGTAAAGGAAAAGGTAGAAGCCGTTATTGAAGTATATGACTTTTTTAATATCAAAGAACTGGCGCGTAATGAAATGAAAAAACACTATAGCAATGCCTTGACTTGTTTGAACACGATACCCGTTAATCCCTTAAAAAAGGAAAAACTGATTGCGCTTGCCGAAAGCCTTATGGTGAGGGAGAATTAATAACAATAAACTACCGGATCTTATCCTCCTTCTTACAAGTTTAAGAATGAAGAAAAGCTATTAAATACTGAAACAAATAATGTAACATGAAAAAAATTCTAACAATTACAAAGTGGTTCTTACTGATACTGCTTGTTATTATTGCCGTTTTTTTAATAAAAGATTTTAAGAGCGACATTCCTGTTGAAACCTTAAAAACAAAATATGCTGTACCTCCTTCGCAGTTTATGGAGGTGGACGGAATGCAGGTGCATTACCGCGACGAAGGAAACACGGCCGATACTGTTCCGCTGGTGTTGATACACGGAACATCCTCCTCCTTATTTACATGGGATGCCTGTACACAGGTGTGGAAAAAGAACCACCGTGTAATACGTTTTGATTTGCCGGCCTTTGCGCTTACAGGACCTAATGCCGACAATGTATATACCTACGAACGTTATGTTGATTTTGTAAACAATGTACTTGAAAAACTACATGTAAAAAAATGTTACCTGGCAGGGAATTCATTAGGTGGAGCGATTGCATGGCAATATACTTACAGCTACCCTAAAAAAGTGCAAAAGCTGATTTTGATTGATGCGGCAGGATATAAATTTGAAAGAGGCAAAGGAGCTGTAGGCTTTAAACTGACGGCAACCATTGGTAAAATACCCGTACTAAAAAACATGTTGTATTACATTACTCCAAATAACATTGTAAAGAAAAGCGTTGAAGGTGCTTATTATGACAAAAACAAAATAACACCCCAAACGCAGGAACGTTATATGGACTTTTTATTACGGGCAGGCAACCGAAGAGCACTTGTGGCAAGGCTGAGTATGCCCATGCAGGATTACGAAAACCGTATAAAAAACATTAAAACTCCTACGCTTATTATTTGGGGAGAACACGATGGTTTGATACCTGTAGATGTGGCTTACAAATTTGAAAAGGACATTGCCGGTAGCAAATTGGTAGTACTCAAAAATTCAGGACACGTGCCTATGGAAGAAAATCCTGAACAGGTGATTCCCATGGTTGAAACCTTTATTCAGTAAATACCTCGCAAACTAAACTATTAAAATGATTGTCATGCTGAACTTGATTCAGCATCTGTGCGCAGGAAGATTCCGAATGATGCTTCAACAAGCTCAGCACAAGCGTTCGGATGACTTATCACATCGAACCAAGTCCGGATACGGACATTCAAATTATTACATTCAACTTTTACAATTTTACAGTGTACGTTTTATTATAAAACAATAATGGTAAATATGCCTGGTCTTAACGCTTTGCAATGTTGGTTAAATTGTTTTTTATTATACCTTCGTCAAAAAAAATGCAAGTTTAGTTAATGACAAAGCCTACTTTTAATTATTATGATACCTGTTCCCGTTTTTTCTACTGCTGTTAAAGGTTGGCATTTTGCATCCGTATCCTATGCCGATGCAAAACCAAGTTCAAAAATAAAACAACAATTTAAAGGTTTTTTTTTCGCTCTTTTAAATGCAAAAAGCGCTGCCGAATGGTTTAAAATTATTGAATCGCCCGACTTTCATGCAGTCATGCTGCACCGCCCGGAATTGTATCTGAAACCATTCAGGGTATATATATCGGTTAACTGGAATACCGCCCAAAAAATTAAAGTGATTAAAGACACCTATCGTTTTATTACCAGTAAAGGCCAGGCATTTTTACCGGTAATAAAAGCCGATAAAGGGCTGGAAATTGCACGTTTTAAAATGAACGATACAATGGAAGGCTATTTAACCTTAGGGTATGATGCGCGCTACCGAAAGGAGGGGGAATTAACCTTATCCTTTTTTTGTGATGAGTTGGGAGGTAATATTGTAGCATTGGCATTTTCGGTAGAGGAAACAGAAAAAGGCCGTTGGATATGCAAAATTGGTTGCATTCAGGGACATGAAAAAAACGAATCCTATTCATCAAAAGCAGCACAAAAGCAATTACATGGTCTTCGCCCAAAAGCGCTTGTAACATTTACCATTCAGGAACTGTCCCGGCATTGGGCATTTGCCGGTATTTACGCAGTAGGCGATCAAATTCAGGCATACCGTGGCAAACATGCCATACACATTCATTCAAAACACAGTATAAAATTTGATTATGACGAATTTTGGCAAGAGTGTGGTGGACAATCCGACAAAGAGGGTTGGTTTGAACTGCCATTAACGCCTGTTCGCAGAGGCATTGAGGAAATTAAATCACATAAACGTGCAGTGTACAGAAGAAGGTATGCCATGCTTGATGAACTTTCCTTGAAAATAGCCGACTTTGTTAAAAAAATTGAAGGGTAACATAGTTGATTTTTTAATAAGCTCATCTATTACAAAAAAGAGGCTGTATCAAAAGTCTCACGTAGTCATGCCGAACTTGATTCGGCATCTGTGAGATAACTGATTTTACTGATTATAAGATTCTGAAACAAGTTCAGAATGACAGTAACCATCAATTACCCGACCTATCTGATAAGCCCTCTTAGGGCGAAATAATTTGAATTTCAGTATCCCTGATGCGGGTGAAGCATAAAATTTCATATTTTTTTTACTAAGTACTTGTTAAGTACTGCCATTCAACCAAGTTTAAAAAAAGGTTAACGGTATGTTACGCTTGGTGCATACACCATACCCCTGTTTTGTACGAACAAAAATAGTATAAGGCATCCCTTGTTTTAAGCAGGTGTAAATAAGTAAAACACCCGCTATTGGTAAGCTGTAAGCGCTATAAAAACTGCACTGCGGCTTTTATATCTCAAAAAAATAGCATTATTTCGCATCCGTTTTTAAGCGAATTAAAAACGAATTAAACCAAATATTATTAACTAAAACTTTAAAAACAATGACTAAGAACACAAAAGTACTTGTTAAACACACCTTAGCGGTGTTAAAAATGCCATCAAAAATTGGGGACAGAATTATTAAAGCCCAGTTTATTCAAAACAAACTTACGGGCAATGCTAATTTTCCGGTGCCGTATCCTACCAATATAGTATCATTAGCACAATTGGGTACGGACATTACCGCTCTGGTAGCTGCTGAAACAGCATCTAAAAACAGGGCTCCGGGAGCAACCGATGCGCGCGACGCCATCATGAATACCGTACTTGCCGACCTGCGAAGCATCATGCACCTGATACAAATAAAAGCCGATACCAACCCTGCCAATGCCGAAACCATTATTATGGGAGCCGGATATGATGTAAAAGCTACATCGCTTAAACAAAAACAACAAAACACAGCTAAAAACGCTGAAGTATCGGGTACCGTTATACTCACCGCCGAAGGCAGCGGAGCGCACGAATGGCAAAAAAGCAAAGACCAGCTTGTTATTGATTATTTACCTGCCACCAGCACAGCAAACACTATCGTAACAGGTTTAAAACAGGGCGAAACATGGTATTTCCGCAACCGTAAAATTGCCAAAAAAGGAGAACGGTTTGATTGGAGCGAATGGATACGTGTGCTTATATCATAAGCAGTAGTAAGCAGGGCTTGCAAGTTACAGGGCATCGCTTAGTAACTTGTAAGCATGCTTAATCACATAACATGCAGGGGGAATAAACTTGAAACCAAGGAGAGGAACTTAGGAACCAAACCTGATCTCCTTGTAAGCATAGACACGAACAATGGATGCAGGGGGAATTGACTTGAAACCATAGGGATGAACAATGAAACCAAAGACACGAACTTACGAACCAAACCTGAGCTCCTTGTAAGCATGGAAACGAACAATGGATGTAGGGGGAATTGACTTGAAACCATAGAAATGAACAATGAAACCAAAAACACGAACTTACGAACCCAAGAGACGAACTTACGAACCAAACCTGAGCTCCTTGTAAACATAGATGCGAACAGTGGATGCAGGGAGAATAAACTTGCAACCAAACTTGAGCTCTTTGTAAGCATAGACACGAACAACGGAACCAAGGAGATGAAACTTGCAACCAAAGAGAAGAACCTATCAACCAAGTTAATTCCCCCTGCATCCATTGTTTTAAAATTTGATTACAAGCTGTGGCACAATAGCTAATAACCGATTAAAAGAGGATACAATTAAAGTGAAATAAGCTGACAAAAGAAGTAATTACACCACGAACCAATACAATTTTAAGACAAAGCCGCCAAACTTATAAACACAGTAATTCATAACTTTTATAAGTATTTTAAACAATATACCTGCTTAATTACTTATTTTTACAACATTACAACCAATAAAACCATAACACCTAAGTACCGAGGCAGTATGAACATACGCATTAGCAAACAACAAAAAATTAAAGTAACCGAGGCGGAAGATGTATATAACATAATGCAGCAAATATTGCTGCGCGAAAACAAAATACGCCGCAATCAGGAACACTTTTGGATAGTAGGCCTTAACACTGCCCACAAAATATTGTTTATTGAACTGCTGTGCCTTGGGGCGAGCAACCGTGTGAGCATTGACCCGCCCGATGTGTTTCGCATGGCCATATACAAGCTGGCAGCAAAAGCCATACTGGTGCACAACCACCCTTCGGGTGAACTAACACCCAGCGAACCGGATAAAGAGTTTACCGACCACATGCTAAAAGCCGGCAAGTTTTTGCGCATTGAAGTGCTTGACCATTTAATTATAACCGAACATGTATACGTTAGCCTGGAGGAACTAGGCGTAATGAATGAGCTGCGCAACAATGGCAATTACGAAATGATAAAAGGCGAAAGAGATGAACTGATACAATTTAAATTAAGGATTGAAGCGGAAAGGGCAGAAAAGAGAAAAGCGGAAGAGATTGCTAAAAAAGGTTTAAAGAAGAACATGGATGTGAAACTTATAGCAGAACTTACAGGGTTAACAGCAAAGCAAGTGGAGAAGTTGAAGGGGAAGTGAGGGGAGTTTATGGCGCTTATCTCTGTAAATTAAAGAGATAAGGATGAAAAAATCAGTCTTATAAACAAGTTACCAGCAATATTAATGAAAGACCTACAAGACATATTCAAAGGAATTCAAAAGCAAAATCAGACAATGAAAGGAGCATTAGGACTGACTTCGCTTCAAGGAATTGCAGCAGCAATGGAAAACCAGAACATAAGACAGTTCGATTTCTCCGGATTAAAAGGAATACAAGACATTGCAAAAATCATTTCTCAGCAAATGAAACCTCTTAATCCGTCTTTAAAGATTTTAGAAAATAGTATCCCCTTCCAATTGAGAGCACTTCAACAACAAAAAAATAGTTTTGCATTATCGGGTCTGACTTTTACACTTTCAGAACTTGCAAAGACAAACCAACTTGTTTCAGATAGACTTTCAGGCTTTGCGACAAGTCAACTATTTCTTTCTAATAATCTGAAGGAAATTGCCCGAGCATTAGACAAATCACATTTAAACAAGTTCAATACTTTTGACATTGCTTTACAAGGAATTTCAAAGACATATTTAAAAAATATTGTTTTAACTCGTGACTGGGAAGACATTTCTGTTGCAGAAGAAGCAAATGAAACTATTGCAAATATTACAGAAGGACTTTTAAATAATACCTCACAAGTAACAGTTCAAGACCTTGACAATTTAAGACAATCAATCGTTTCAGACCTTTTTCTACTACTGGGAAAAACAAAAACCGACAAGGCTCGACAATTTGTATTAGACCTCATAACAATTATTGGTTTTCTGTTGACATTTTATGGTACATATCAAGCATATTCAGACAAAAGCAATACAGAAGTTCTTAATGAAACGAAAAAGGAAATAGAGAAAATAGATAAGGAACTATCAGAAAAAATTGAATTAGAACTTACTAAACTAAATAAAACAAGAACTGCTAGAACCGACGTCAACTTAAGGTATTCAGACAAAAAAAATTCAAAAATAATTGGACTCGTAAAACATGGACAACAAGTGACAGTAATAGAAATAAGACACAAACATCTACTAATAACATATATTGACTTTGAATCTGGAGAACCCAAATCAGGCTTTGTAATTAAAAAATATTTTGACATTGAGAAATAGAAATACTGCTGATAAAGCGGAGCAGAAAATTAATACATCAATCAAAATTACGATTGATTCAAACTTAATTAATCTTAAACAGAAACTTGAATCTGTAAACAAACTAGAAGAGCTTAATGAAAAAGGAATAATTCAAATTGTTGGAGCTGAAAGACTTTATGAAGAAATGCGCAATCATAAACCTGAAGCGTTTGATAAAGCGAAAAAATATGAAAATATTGGTGAACCTTTTGTTGTAGGTCATTCACGTATTGGACACGCCTATATCGCTTCTGAAAACCCAGCCCTTCCGACCTTTAGAGAACTTGCAGAAATTTTATTTTCAAATATTGAAACAGAAAAATTAAACGACAATCAAGTTAATGATGTTATGCATTTAATTGCTCATGCTCATTCAGACTCTAAATATTTTATAACAGACAACACTAAAGACTTTATTAATGGCAAGAAGAATAACCTAAACAGAGATCAAGATTTAAGCAATCAGACAAGAGAAAAATTAAAAGCAAAATCTATTATTGTACTGACTGCAATAGAAGCCGTTGAACAATTTGACAACTAATAAATACTGCTGGTAACAGCACGTCCTGCCAACCGTCAAACTGTCTAAAAACTCACAACGAATTGTTGAATACTTTTGTTGAAACAAACAAGATATTTTTTGTTTCAAATTATCTTTGTGTATGCAATACATACAAGGAAAAAACAGAACCCAAAGCATCCTTTTCCCAGAAAGTTTAGATCAAATTATTGATCAAGAAAACGAAGTACGCATCATCGACCTGTTTGTTGAAAGTATTAACATTAGCGATTTTAATTTTGTAACTAAAACCTCCATCGAAGGAAGACCTTCTTACAATCCCAAAGATTTGCTAAAACTTTTTGTTTACGGATACTTGAACCAAATACGTTCTTCACGTGCTCTAGAAAAGGAATGCAAAAGAAACATTGAACTGATGTGGTTAATGAAAGAGCTGGCTCCCGACCACAACACCATTTCAAATTTCAGAAAAGACAATGAAAAAGCAATTCGTAAAGTGTTTCGTTACACGGTAAGCATTGCCAAACAATTTGATTTGATTGGCGGTAAATTAGTTGCCGGCGACAGTACTAAACTGCGTGCACAAAACAGCAAGAAAAATAATTTTAATGAAAAGAATGCGATGAACTTCGGAACATTTTATATCTTTAGTGCGGTAAGACAGTTAGGAAGTATGTATTCCGCACTTTCTTTAAGCCGCCAATCGTTAGGTGCAATGGCGCGAAAAAAAATACACAATGACAAACGAACTGATGATTAAATTATTTTGGTAACTAAGAAAACAGTAAGATAGAACTAATTAATTAACAGAATTTGTCATTCTATTGAAAATAAAACCAGCCGCTAACAAAAGTAGTTGTTGCACAACCCACTTTGCCGTAGCGTGTAAAAATGAATAAAAAATAGCACTTTGGTTCAGATACAACGCTATTTAATAAATATATAGGGTCATTGATGAATGGCATCAGCTTTATAATCAACAAAAAAGTTAATCCAAATGATGCGCGCCAATCTGTAAAACACCGGCAGCAACAGTATGAGCAAACTTGCAAAGGTTATTAAATAGGAAGTACTGTCAACGTCCAGCAATAAGTAAAGTGCCACGTATAATGCTATGCCAAACGCAACAGTAAGTGCATAACTTACATAAGTAGCTCCAAAATAATAGCCCGGTTCACGAATAAAATCTTCCTTACAAACGGGGCATTGTTTGTTCATGGTGCCAAAGTTTTTTAAATCATAAGCACGATTGGTTTTAAAAAAATTCCCTTCGTGGCAGTGTGGGCATTTATTGTTTAAAATGCTGTACACCTTTGTTTGATGATAGTTCATGTGTTTGTGGGTTTTAGTTGACACAAAGTTACAGCACGGTCCAAACTTTATAATGGTACTATTTTATACTAATGCGGTACTACAAGCCTGTTTAAATTTCATTGCAAAAAATAGATCGTCACTCAATAGTTCCCGATATGCTCACCGAAAAGGCTCGCTACTCGAACTGACATCCGTATTTTCGCACAGTCACTTCGAGTAGGCTTTTTCAGCCATATCGAGAAGTGAATATTTAAAATCATATACTTAACAACTATTCGGATGAAATTTAAACAGGCTCTTAATTTAATGTGGATGATGGATTAGAAATATTATCAATACTTGGTATTAGTTGTTAAAATTAAGAAACGGTATGTTTCCCCCCTTCATCCGATCTCCGAAGGAGAGAGCAATACTTAACTCGAAGTTTGGTTTATGTTACTCCCCCCTCCCTTGGAGAGGGGCAGGCAATGTCATTAAGTTAAGGATGTTTTTCCGCCCAAAGTCTTCGACAAGCGTTCGACTGAGCTCAGGCCGAAGTCTCAGACTGACTGCGCGCGATAGTCATATTGAGCCTGTCGAAATATGTGCGAGGGCTTCTTAACTTAATGACATTGGAGGGGCAGGGGTGAGGTCGTACAGTGTAAATCTATAATACAGTAAGTACTTAATTAAATCGTTTACGAAATTGTTCGGGAGTGGCGTTTTCTGTTTTTTTAAAGAAACGGTTAAAATAGGAATTGTCGTTAAAGTTAAGCTGGTAGGCTATTTCGCTTACGGTAAGTGAGGTATATACCAGTAATCGTTTGGCTTCAGCCATCATTCGTTCCTGAATGAGTTCAGCAACTGTTTTGTTCAGGTAGTTTTTGGTAATATTATTTAATTGTTGCGCTGTAGTGTTCAGCTTTTCGGCATATTGAGAAACTTGCCAGTGCTGCATAAAATTACTTTCAATCAATGCCTGTAGCTCAGGTACCAATGAAACGGGTTGAATGCGTTCGTTGTTGTTAGAAGCTCGCAAGTCTGCCAGTTTAAATAACAACACATCCAGATAGGCGCGTAATATGGAATGCCTGAATACCTGCGCATTTTCGGCTTCCTGTACAATTGATGTAAAAACAGGTTCTATTTTACCGAACCCTGTTCATTTAATAACAACTGCCTTATTTTGTCTTTTGATTTAAAAAAGGGTAACAAAAACAGTTGTTGGGAAAGTGCATCCATCACGTAAAATGAAGTATTAAAAAACAATACATACCCGTCCGTATCATCGCTCAGCGTCCATGCATGCATTTCGGACGGCGACATAAAGAAAATACTGCCTCTGCTTACATCGTAAGTATTAAAATCAATAGTGTGTGTGCCGCTGCCTTTTGTAAAAAGTGTAATCAGATAAAAATCGTGTGTATGTGCGTCCATCACAAAAGGATGTTCCGCTTTGTGCTGCTGAAACGTGCGTATATACACATCCGATTTATTCTGAAACTGATTTATTTTTAAAACGGAAAGGTTTTGTTTGGACATACTATTCAATGTGTTTAGTTAATTTACAATGCCCGCGCTTTTGTATTATTTTGTTTGCAAATATATGCCAACAATTTTTAATCGGTAGGGATGTTTTTTGTGTTATATCTGAATGTGTTAATTATATTTGTAAGAGTGATTGAAAGTTTAGCGAAAAGATTTTACAAACAACATTCATAAAGCACAGCTAAAACAATTTAAAATGGAAATAAAACATATTAATAATTTGGAGGATGGGATGTTTTACATTGAACAAAATGGAGAACGAATTGCGGAAATGACCTATGTATGGGCGAGTGCAGACAGAATAATAATTGAGCATACCCAAGTTGACAGCAGTTTAAAAGGGCAGGGGATAGGCAAACAACTGGTAAATAAGGCTGTTGAATTTGCAAGAGTAAAACATATAAAAATAGTACCTGTTTGCTCGTTTGCCAAACGAGTGTTTGAGCAAACACCTGAATTTAAAGATGTATTATAAATTGTATAAACCATGGAAAAGGACCTTACTAAAAAATACAGCAATGGAGAAGTAACCATTGTGTGGAAACCATCTCTTTGCATTCATTCTGCCATTTGCTGGCGTCATGAAGATTCATTACCTGAAGTATTTAATCCCAAAGAAAAACCCTGGATAAAACCTGAAGCGGCAAGTACAGAAAGAATTATCAGTCAGATAAAACGTTGCCCCAGCGGAGCTTTGAGTTACCATATGAATAAAGAATAGTAAATGATTGCGCTGAAAAGGCCACGCACTAAGAGCCTGTTTAAATTTCATCCGAATATTTGTTAAGTATATGATTTTCAATATTCACTTCTCGATACGGCTGAAAAAGCCTACTCGAAGTGACTGTGCGAAAATACGGATGTCAGTTCGAGTAGCGAGCCTTTTCGGTGATCATATCGAGAACTATTGAGTAACGATCTATTTTTAACAATGAAATTTAAACAGGCTCTAAAGAAAAAGAAATTTATTTACAAATAATTAACAGATGAATACAATAGGATATTTTGAAATTCAATCATCAAACCCTGAGAGAGAACTAAAATTTTACCAAACTGTTTTCGGCTGGAAATTTATCAGAGAAAAATTTGTTCCTATAGAATACTACCGAATTGAAACCAATAGTATTAACGGTGGTCTTTTAAAACGTCCCGCACCGGTGCCACCTAAACAAAGCGGCACCAATGCCTTTGTAAATTCTGTTCAGGTGCAGAGCTTTGATAACACAAGTAAGCTGATACTTGAAAACGGAGGACAAATAGCTTTACCAAAGTTTGCCATTCCCGGTAGATGTTGGCAAGGGTATTTTATAGATCAGGACAACAATACATTTGGTATTTTTGAAGCTGATGAGCTGGCCAAATAATTTAATAATCATCTGCAAATGATAGTAATAACACAATTAATTTATATCATAAAAGGGCAGGAAAAGGTATTTGATCAATTTGAGGCCATTGCAATCCCTACTATTTTAAAATACAACGGACGCCTGTTATTAAGGGTGAGACCAACCGAAAAGTCATTTATTGAAAATCATATTGAAAAACCTTATGAAATTCACTTGGTAGAATTTGATACAGAACAGGATTTTGAGAACTTTAAACATGACGAAGAGCGAAAGAAGTTTTTACATTTAAAGGAACAATCAATAAAAACATCAATATTAATTCAGGGAACAAGGTTATAAGCAGTTAACAATATAAACGAACTATTAAAAACATAAAATACATGGAATCAGCCTTTAAAATATGGACAAAAAACAGAACACTTCATTTAAATTTTTTGGAGAAATACACACTCGAACAACTTAATACAATCCCTCAAGGATTTAGTAATAATCTGATATGGAACATTGGTCACATCATTGTTGCTCAGCAAGGCTTGGTGTATCGCCCATCAGGTTTGCCGATGAATTTGCCGGAGGGATTATACGCCCAATACAAACCCGGCACAATACCAAGTACCACTGATACTCAGGAAAGGGTTGATTTGTTAAAGGAGCTCTCTTGCTTTCTTTGATTACACAAACAAAAAACGATTATACAAAGGGCACATTCGGCTCATATAAAGAGTTCACAACCCTAACAGGCTTTCACTTAGCATCGGCGGAAGAAGCCATTCAGTTTAACAACTACCACGAAGGGCTTCATCTGGGCTTAATGATGAACATTCGCAAATTTGTTTAGGATTTTTATACGAATACACTTATTCCCGAATAAATTTCCGAGCCTGTTATCAATAGATGAATAAATATGTTTTAACTGATTCCGCATAAGCATTTGTTAATTCAATCATTGTATTATAGTGTGGTTGATGATGAACTCATTTTAACTTTCCTCTCCTTATTCTATCATTCTAAATGGAATAACAATAAAAATAAATAATAAAAAACAATTCAATTTTCCTTTCCCTTTTATAGCAGGCAGTTCAGCACTTTAAAGCAGCTTTTTTGTTATAAGGTTTTACCTTATATGCTTGCAAGTATGTGTTAAATTGTATAGCTTAGCTAAAATAATGGCTCTATATCACCTTGTTTGTGTGTTTTAATCTAAGTTTTATTCTGTATGAATGATGAATATGATAACTGATGAACAAATAGATTTTAAAACCTTGTTTGAAACTGCACCGGGTTTGTATCTTATTCTGTCGCCTGATTTTAAAATTGTTGCAGTGAGCGATGCGTATTTAAATGCCACAATGACCAAACGGGAAGAAATTTCAGGGAAATATTTATTTGACGTATTCCCTGATAACCCTGATGACCCATCTGCAGATGGTGTTTCTAACTTACAACTTTCGCTTGTTACCGTATTAAAAAATAAAGTGCCGCATACCATGGCAATACAAAAATACGACATACGGAACCCCGATGGTACATTTATTGAAAAGTACTGGAGTCCTTTAAACAAGCCTGTTTTAAATGCTAAAAATGAAGTGGTTTATATTATTCACTCTGTTGAAGATGTAACGCTCCGAAAAAACGCTGAGGAACAACTGATGCTGGCAAACAGAAAACTGGAAAATTTAAATGCCATATTGGAGCAGGAGGTAGAAGAGAGAACTAAAACAATAATTGCTACGGAAAAGCGATACAGAGATACGCTTGATAATATGCTGGAAGGTGCGCAGATAATAGGGTTTGACTGGCGTTACCTGTATGTGAACAAATCACTTGAAAAGCAAGGTAAATACCCCAAAGAGGAGCTGATTGGTTATACAATGATGGAGAAGTATCCGGGCATTGAAGCCGCTGAAGTGTTTAAAGCAATACAACGCTGTTTTGATGAACGCATTGCCATGCAAATGGAAAGCGAATTTACTTTTCCTGATAACACAATTGGGTGGTTTGAACTGAGCTTGCAGCCTGTACCTGAAGGTGTTTTTATTCTTTCGGTGGATGTAACCGAGCGAAAAAAAGCAGAAAAAGAAGTGAAAAAACTGAACGAAGGATTGGAACAAACAATAACTGAGCGTACCAATCAGTTGGCTAGTGTTAATAAAGAGCTCGAAGCATTTACCTATTCTGTTTCGCATGATTTGCGGGCACCGCTCAGAGCAATTAACGGATATGCTAAAATATTGCAGGAAGATTACTCGGAAAAAATGGACGATGATGGAAGAAGCAGTCTTACGTCTATCCTGAACAATTCAAAAAAAATGGGCGAACTGATTGATGATCTGCTTGCTTTTTCCAGATTAGGAAGATTGAATGGCGTTCCCTCCGAAATAAATATGACAGGTCTTGTGAGAAGCGTTATAGAAGAAGAAATGGTTGGAAATACCCGTAATGTGCTATTCGTTAATCAAAATCAGGATCTTATTCCCGCCAAGGGTGAGCAAGTGTTGATAAAACAAGTTTGGGCTAACCTAATTTCCAATGCCATCAAGTATTCAAAATACAATGCTAAAACCATTATTGAAATAGGGTCTTACTACAAAGACAATATGGTTACCTACTATGTAAAGGATAACGGAGCCGGATTTGATATGAAGTATTATGACAAACTTTTTGGTGTGTTTCAGCGCCTGCATTCTCAGGATGAATTTGAGGGTACAGGAATTGGTTTAGCGATAGTTCAAAAAGTAATAAACCATCATAACGGAAAAATTTGGGCTGAATCCTATTTGCACGAAGGATCCTGTTTTTATTTTAGT
This sequence comes from uncultured Bacteroidota bacterium, assembly GCA_963727705.1. Lineage (GTDB taxonomy): Bacteria > Bacteroidota > Bacteroidia > 2-12-FULL-35-15 > 2-12-FULL-35-15 > 2-12-FULL-35-15. The sequence continues at coordinate 21,376 of CAVSHK010000038.1, read as the reverse complement.
TTGCCAACCATTCACTCTTAACACTAATATAAAATGAATTACGATACTATTGAGATACTATTTGTGGAAGATAACATAGATGATGCAACACTTACCATGCGTGCATTAAAAAAAAGCGGACTGGCAAATGCAATTATTCATTTAAAAGATGGCGCAGAGGCACTTGACTTTATTTTTGCTACAGGAGCTCATCAATTTCGTAATACAAACCATAAACCTAAGTTAATTTTGCTTGATTTAAAAATGCCCAAAGTATCTGGAATTGAAGTATTGGAAAAAATCAAAGCCGATCCTGTATTTAGGTTGATTCCGGTTGTAATTCTTACTTCATCCAAAGAAGATCCTGATATAAAAAAATGTTATGAACTTGGCGTAAACAGCTATATTGTAAAACCCGTAGAAAGCGATAACTTTTTTCAAACAATAAAAGAGTTGGGCATGTATTGGGTAGTTTTAAATCAACCCCCACATTAAATGGATGAACAATTAAAAATTCTTTTAATCGAAGATTCAGACATAGATGCTGATTTACTCGTGCGATTTTTGAATAAACAAAAAATAAAATTCAGTTGTACCAGAGTATGGAACGCAAATGCGTTTTTGTATGAGATTAAAAGTAATAAACCGTATGATTTAATCATTGCGGATCATAACCTTCCTCAGTTTAGCGGAATGGAGGCATTTCACATGTGTAAAAGTATGAATATACACATCCCGTTTATCATTGTTACAGGTTCGGTTTCCGAAAAATTACTTACGGAATATGCCAAAGAAGGAGTTGACGATTATATACTGAAAGATAATCTTTTGCGATTGCCTTCAGCAATACAAAATTTACTGAGTAAGAAAAAAATAGAAATACTTAATGCCGAGTTATCACAAACTAATAAAAAACTAAATAACGCTTATTCTGATATAAAAGATAGTATTGGTTATGCAAAGCTGCTTCAGGATGCAATATTACCCGATAAGTCGATATTAAAGGAGGCTTTTCCTGAATCATTTATCATGTTTAAACCAAAAGACATATTGAGTGGAGACTTTTATTGGTTTGAAAAAAGGGAGGATCTGTTTTTTGTTTGTGTTGCCGATTGCACCGGGCATGGAGTTCCGGGATCATTGCTGGCCATGATGGGAAACAATCTAATCAATGAAGCAATTAATTTAAAAAAACTTTCAGAACCATCTGCTATTTTGCATCGGCTCAACAAACAAGTAAAACGAATCCTTAAACAAGATAAAACATCGGTAAGCGATGGAATGGATATGGCGTTTTGTTCAATTGATGTCAAAAACAAAATGTTAACATATGCAGGAGCAAACCGCCCTTTAATTATTGAAAGAGAAAAAAAACTAATAGAAGTAAAACCCGACAAAATTTCTATTGGCGGTATTCAGGAACGCACCCTGCAATTTACAAATCATCAAATCAGAATAAAAAAAGGCGATCGGATTTTTCTATTCTCTGATGGGTATGTAGATCAGTTTTCGGAACAATTAAATAAAAAAATAACCATTAAACGGTTAAGAGAATTAATAATTCAATCGGCTGAGTTGTCCGTTAATGAACAAAATCATTTTATTCTCGATTTTTTTGAGCAATGGAAAGGTACACATGAACAAATAGATGATGTATTGTTAATGTGTATTAGTGTTCCTTGAAGCTCATGCTGATCCTTTTCTTTGGCAAATGTATCAATTGCCATTTTTTTATGTACTACTTCCTCATTCAATTTTTTTTCAAATAAAATAATAAATCAAACTTCTCTCAAACCGTTATCTGTATTCATGTTTACGGAGAATTCCTTTTTTTATGAAAATAAAACGCATTTTTTTTTAATCAACTGTTGTTTCTAATGAAAAATTATTACCTTTGCCCTCCCTAAAAATGCTAGGGAACTATTTTATTCGAACAAAATAACGATAAAAAATAAAACTTTAAAATGCCTACAATATCACAATTAGTGCGTAAAGGAAGGTCGAAAGCTGAAAACAAAAGCAAATCGGCGGCTCTTGATTCATGTCCTCAAAAACGTGGGGTATGTACTCGTGTTTATACCACAACACCTAAAAAACCAAACTCTGCAATGAGAAAAGTTGCCAGGGTTCGTTTAACCAACAAAAAAGAGGTGAATGCTTACATTCCCGGTGAAGGTCATAACTTACAAGAGCACTCTATCGTGTTAATTCGCGGTGGCAGGGTTAAAGATTTACCGGGTGTTCGTTACCACATTGTTCGTGGAGCGCTTGATACTTCGGGAGTTGCAGGTCGTAACCAACGTCGTTCAAAATACGGAACTAAAAAACCTAAAGCAGGAGCAGCGGCGGCGGCACCAGCAAAAGGCGGAAAAAAGAAATAATTAAGAAAAAATAATTTTGTGCCCTAGAGTTATCGATGGGTGTAATTCTTAGAAAACAATGAGAAAAAGTAGAGCAAAAAAAAGAATCCTATTGCCGGATCCAAAGTTTAACGATGTACTTGTGACTCGTTTCGTAAACAACTTAATGTACGATGGCAAAAAAAGCATTTCGTATGATTTGTTTTATGATGCAATTGAAATTGTACAAAAAAGAAATCCGGAAGTTGATGGATTAGAAACTTTCAAAAAAGGATTATCTAATGTTACTCCTAATGTTGAGGTACGTAGCCGTAGAGTAGGAGGGGCAACTTTCCAAATTCCAAGCGAAATACGTCCTGAAAGAAAAGTATCTATGGGTATTAAATGGATGATTCTTTACGCTCGCAAACGTAACGAAAAATCAATGGCTCAAAAATTAGCTGGAGAGATTGTTGCTGCTGCTAAAGAAGAAGGTGGAGCTTTCAAAAAGAAAGAAGATGTTCATAAAATGGCAGAAGCGAATAAAGCATTCTCTCATTTCAGATTTTAATTAAATTAAGAAGATTTAGATAAAATAAAGCCATGGCAGATTTAAGATATACAAGAAACATAGGTATTGCCGCTCACATTGATGCGGGTAAAACTACTTGTACAGAGAGGATTCTTTATTATACAGGTGTTACTCACAAAATTGGTGAGGTGCATGATGGTGCAGCTACAATGGACTGGATGGTGCAGGAGCAAGAGCGTGGTATAACAATCACTTCTGCAGCTACTACTTGTTTCTGGAAATACCGTGGCGAACAATACAAAGTAAATATCATCGATACCCCGGGTCACGTTGACTTTACAGTAGAGGTGAATCGTTCACTTCGTGTATTGGATGGTCTTGTGTTCTTGTTCTCAGCAGTTGACGGTGTTGAACCTCAGTCTGAAACAAACTGGAGATTAGCCAATAATTACAATGTTACTCGTTTGGGATTCGTTAATAAAATGGATCGTTCAGGTGCAGATTTCTTAAATGTTGTAAAACAAGTAAAAGAAGTATTAGGTGGTAACCCATTACCATTACAATTACCAATTGGTTCAGAAGAGAATTTTATTGGTGTTGTTGATCTAATTAACAACAGAGGTATCGTTTGGAATGAAGAGGATAAAGGAATGACGTTTAAAGAAGTTCCTATTCCGGAAGATATGAAAGATGATGTTGCTGAGTGGAGAGGAAAATTATTGGAGGCAATCGCAGAATTTGATGATCAGTTAATGGAGAAATTTTTTGATGATCCGAAACTCAATTACAGAAAGAGAAGTATTGACAGCTTTGCGTCAGGCTTGTATCCACAATAAAGTGGTTCCTATGCTTTGCGGTTCAGCTTTCAAAAATAAAGGTGTTCAAACCATGTTGGACTTAGTGATGGAATTAATGCCATCACCTATGGATAAAGATGTTATAAAAGGAACAAATCCTGATACAGACGAAGAGGTATCTCGTAAACCGGATGTTAATGAGCCATTTACAGCATTGGCATTTAAAATTGCTACGGATCCTTTTGTTGGTCGTTTAGCTTTCTTCCGTGCATATTCAGGTCGTTTAGATGCTGGTTCGTATGTATTGAATACTCGTACAGGAAATAAAGAACGTATTTCACGTATCTTCCAAATGCATGCTAACAAACAAAATGCAATTGATTTTATTGAAGCAGGTGATATTGGTGCTGCGGTAGGTTTTAAAGATATTCGTACAGGTGATACGTTATGTGCTGAAAAGTTCCCGATAGTATTAGAAGCAATGAACTTCCCTGAACCGGTTATTGGTATTGCTATTGAGCCTAAAACTCAGGCTGACATGGATAAATTAGGTGTGGCGTTGAATAAACTTGCTGAAGAAGATCCTACATTCCGTGTTAAAACAGATGAAGACAGCGGTCAAACTATCGTTAGTGGTATGGGTGAGCTTCACTTAGAAATTATCGTTGACCGTTTGAAACGTGAGTTTAAAGTAGAAGTTAACCAAGGTGCGCCTCAAGTATCTTACAAAGAAACAATCAACGGTTCTGTTGAACACCGCGAAGTATACAAAAAACAATCTGGTGGTCGTGGTAAATTTGCAGATATTAAATTCCATGCATCTCCGGTTGATGCAGATTGGGATATCGTGAAAGACGGCGGATTACAATTTGTGAATGAAATTTCAGGTGGTAATATTCCACGTGAATTTATCCCTGCAGTTGAAAAAGGATTTAAACAAGCAATGGTAAATGGCGTTTTAGCTGGTTATCCGATGGATTCGTTGAAAATTCGTTTGGTTGATGGTTCTTATCACAATGTCGATTCCGATGCATTGTCATTTGAGATTGCAGCACGTACAGCATTCCGTGAAGCATTGCCAAAATGTAAACCTGTTCTATTAGAACCAATCATGAAAATTGAAGTTCTTACTCCTGAGCAAAATATGGGGGATGTTGTAGGTGACTTAAACAAACGCAGGGGGCAAATTGAAGGAATGGATTCTAAAGGCGTTACTCAAGTAATTAAAGCTAAAGTTCCATTGTCTGAAATGTTTGGCTATGTTACTCAATTACGTACTATTACTTCCGGGCGTGCAACAAGTACAATGGAATTTGATCATTATGCTGAAGCGCCGCGCAACGTTGCTGATGATGTAATAGCAAAAGCAAAAGGAAAAACAGCAGAAAAAGTTTAATATCTAACGTTCTTTATATAAAACAATGAGCCAAAAAATCAGAATCAAATTGAAATCGTACGACTTCAACTTAGTTGACAAGTCTGCTGAAAAAATTGTAAAAACAGTAAAAATGACAGGAGCTGTGGTAAGTGGTCCTATTCCATTGCCAACAAACAAAAAAATATATACTGTTTTGCGTTCTCCTCACGTAAATAAAAAAGCGCGTGAACAGTTTCAATTATGTTCTTACAAAAGATTGTTGGATATTTATAATTCAACTTCTAAGACAGTAGACGCATTAATGAAACTTGAATTACCAAGTGGTGTTGAAGTTGAAATAAAAGCATCATAATTTAAATTTTAAAACTTTTAACAAAATAATATAATGTCAGGAATCATAGGTAAAAAAATTGGAATGACCAGTATATTCGGTGCCAATGGTAAATATATACCATGCACAGTTATCGAAGCTGGTCCTTGCGTTGTTACGCAAGTAAAAACCTTGGAGAAAGACGGTTACGCTTCAGTGCAGTTAGCTTTTGATGAGAAGAAAGAAAAACATACTTCTTCAGCAATGCAAGGTCACTTTGCAAAAGCTGCTACCACTCCTAAACGTAAGTTGGTTGAGTTTAAACATTTTGAAGTAGAGAAAAATCTGGGCGAGATAGTAAATGTAGAATTGTTCTCAGAAGGTGATTTCGTTGATGTTGTTGGTACTTCAAAAGGTAAAGGATTTCAAGGTGTTGTAAAACGCCACGGGTTTAGTGGTGTTGGTCACGCTAACAAATCTCACGGTCAACATGATAGAGAAAGAGCTCCGGGTTCATTAGGTGCATCATCTTGGCCTTCACGCGTATTTAAAGGTATGCGCATGGCGGGTCGTATGGGTGGAAACCGTGTTAAAAACTTAAACTTAGAAGTAGTAAAAGTTATACCGGAAAAAAATCTGATAGTTATTAAAGGTTCTGTTTCAGGATCTAAAGGTTCATACGTTACAATAGAAAAATAAAATGGAAGTATCAATCGTAAATATAAGTGGCAAAGCTACTTCAAAGAAGGTAAGCTTAAATGATGCAATATATGGCATCGATCCTAACGACCACGCTATTTATCTGGATGTTAAACAACATTTGGCAAATAAACGTCAAGGTACTCATAAATCTAAGGAGAGAAATGAAGTATCCGGATCAACTAAAAAGATTAAGAAGCAAAAAGGTACTGGCGGAGCTCGCGCAGGTAGTATTAAATCAGGTACTATTGTAGGTGGTGGTCGTATTTTTGGTCCGCGTCCACGCGATTACTCTTTTAAGCTGAATAAAAAATTAAAAAGATTAGCTCGCGTTTCGGCTTTAACATATAAAGCGAAAGATAATAATATCACAGTGTTAGAGGACTTCTCGTTTGATGCTCCAAAGACAAAGAAATACGCTGATTTGATAAATAATTTGAAGCTTGCAGATAAAAAAACATTATTAGTGTTGGGTGAATCAAATAAAAACATATATTTGTCCTCCCGAAATTTAACGAACGCTAAAGTTGTAATGGTTTCGGAATTAAACACTTACGATATTTTGAATGCAAATAATCTGTTGCTTGTAGAGAGCTCAGTAAAAGAAATTGAAAATTTATTAGGCAATTAATACCATGAGCACAATAGTAAAACCGGTTGTTACCGAAAAATTAACCAAACAAGGCGAAAAGCACAACCGCTATGGTTTTGTGGTTGAAAAAACAGCCAATAAAGTTGAAATAAAATCAGCTATTCAAAAATTGTATAATGTTACCGTGGCCTCTGTAAACACACAAAATTATGTGGGCAAAGTAAAATCTCGTAACACTACAAGAGGATTAGCTGTGGGAAGAGTGAATCAGCATAAAAGAGCAATTGTTACACTTAAAGATGGTGATACAATTGACTTCTACGCAGGAATCTAGTAAGAGAGATTAAGAAATTTTATAGGAACTATACAGGTCTGTAACCTGTGATAATAAAAAAACAAAAATGGCTTTAAAGAAATTTAGACCCCTAACGCCGGGGCAACGTTTTAAATTAGTAAGTGATAACGCTGAAATTACTCACGATATTCCTGAAAAAAGTTTATTGACTTCCGTAAAAAAGTCCGGAGGACGCGATAATACTGGTAAAATGACAATGCGCTACATTGGCGGTGGTCATAAAAAACAATACCGTATTATTGATTTTAAAAGAGATAAAGAAGGAGTTCCTGCGGTTGTTAAAACAATTGAGTACGATCCAAACCGTACTGCCCGTATAGCTTTACTTTCATATGCTGACGGAGAAAAAAGATATATTCTTGCACCTGCAGGTTTAAAAGTAGGACAGAAATTAGTATCTGGTAAAAATGCAAGTCCTGAAATAGGCAATGCACTGTTTTTGTCAGAAGTTCCATTGGGAACCACCATTCACAATATAGAATTACGTCCGGGACAAGGTGCAAAATTTGTTCGTAGTGCCGGTTCTTCAGCATTACTTAACGCAAGAGACGGTAAATTTGCCGTTATTAAATTACCTTCAGGTGAAACACGCATGGTACTTACAAATTGTATGGCTACTATTGGTTCACTATCAAATCCGGATCACAATTTAGAAATTAGCGGAAAAGCAGGTCGTTCTCGTTGGCAAGGTCGCCGTCCAAGAACTCGTCCGGTAGCGATGAATCCTGTTGACCATCCTATGGGAGGTGGTGAAGGAAGAGCTTCTGGTGGTCACCCGCGTTCACGTAAAGGTTTACCGGCTAAAGGATATAAAACTCGTTACCCTAAAAAGGCTTCTAACAAGTATATCATTTCAGCAAGAAAGAAAAAATAAATTATTAATATAAAGTTTAATGGCTCTTCTAATTAAAGAATGAGTTTCACAACAAAAAACAAGAAATGGCACGTTCGTTAAAAAAAGGTCCTTTTATAGATTGGAAATTGGAGAAAAAAGTGTTGGAAACACAAGCCTCTACTAAAAAAAATGTTATAAAAACCTGGTCAAGAAGATCAATGATTTCTCCGGAGTTTGTAGGTTTAACTGTAGCTGTACATAATGGTAGAAAGTTTATCCCTGTTTATATCACAGAAAACATGGTAGGACATAAATTAGGTGAATTTTCTCCGACAAGAACTTTCAGAGGTCACTCAGGTAACAGAGATAAAGCAAAATAATAAATCAATTTGAAAAGATGAACGTTTGAAAGTATAGCAAATAATTTTTCAAATCTTCAAATTCTAAAATTATCAAATTAATAAAATGGGCGTTAGAAAACAAAATACAGCAGAGGCACGCAAAGAGGCAAATAAAACTAAATATTTTGCAGTGCTGAGAAATTGCCCTACATCTCCACGAAAAATGAGATTGTTGGCTGATCTTATCAGAGGCAAAGGTGTTTATGAAGCATTGAATATTTTAAAATTCAATCCAAAAGAGGCTTCAGGAAGATTAGAGAAATTACTAACTTCTGCTATCTCTAATTACGAAGCTAAAACTGGAGAGCGTCCGGAAAACAGTAATTTAATTGTACAACAGGTATTTGTTGACAGCGCAATTCAAATGAAACGTTTGAGAACAGCACCTCAAGGTCGTGCAAACAGAATAAGAAAGCGTTCTAACCATGTTACAATTGTGGTAGATAAAAAAGCAATAGAAACCAAAAAAGAAGAAGCAACTAAATAATAATAATTTTCAATGGGACAAAAGGCAAATCCGGTAGGCTTACGTTTAGGCATCATTAAAGGATGGGATTCTAATTGGTATGGTGGAAAAGATTTTTCTGACAGATTGGTTGAAGACCAAAAAATCAGAAATTATTTGAAAGCTCGTTTGGCTAAAGCCAGCATTTCAAAAATCGTGATTGAAAGAACAGTGAAAATCATTACTGTAACCATTAATACTTCACGCCCTGGAATTATTATTGGTAAAGGTGGACAAGAGGTTGATAAAATTAAAGAAGAGTTAAAGAAAATTACCAAAAAAGATATTCAAATTAATATTTTTGAAATAAAACGTCCGGAGTTAGATGCTCGTTTAGTTGCAGATAGCATTGCTCGTCAAATTGAAGGTCGTGTTTCTTTCAGAAGAGCAGTTAAAATGGCAGTTGCTTCAACAATGCGCATGGGAGCTGAAGGTATTAAAGTAAAATGTTCTGGTCGTTTGGCTGGTGCGGAGATGGCTCGTGTTGAAGGATATAAAGAAGGTCGTACTCCATTGCATACATTACGTGCGGACATTGACTACGCACTTAGCGAAGCTCATACAACTTATGGCAGAATAGGAGTGAAAGTGTGGATTTGTAAAGGTGAAGTGTATGGTAAACGTGATTTATCACCTAATGTAGGAGCAGCTGCTCAAGGTGCAAAAGGTGGAGCTGCCGGAGCACAAGCAGGAGGAAATCCTAAATTTCCTAAAGGTGGAGCACCAAGAAGAGATAAAAAAGATTTCAGAAAATAAGAGATATAAGAAAAGTATTAAGTATAATTGATTAATATATAGTACACAATGTTACAGCCTAAAAGAACGAAATTTAGAAAAATGCACAAAATGAAAATGAAAGGCAACGCAAAACGTGGCGATCAACTTTCGTTTGGTTCATTTGGATTAAAGGCAACTGAAGGATGCTGGGTAACAGCACGTCAAATAGAAGCAGCAAGGGTTGCTGTAACACGTTTTATGAAACGTGAAGGTCAAATCTGGATTCGTGTTTTTCCTGATAAACCAATTACCAAAAAACCAGCAGAGGTTCGTATGGGTAAAGGTAAAGGTTCTCCTGAATATTGGGTAGCTGTGGTAAAACCGGGGCGCATCATTTTTGAAGCCGAAGGGGTTCCTGTAGAAGTAGCAAAAGAAGCATTACGCTTAGCAGCTCAAAAATTACCTGTAACAACAAGATTTGTAACTAAAAGAGATTATGTTGCCGAGACAGTTGCATAACAATAGTGAAAATATAAAAATAACAGCAAGTTAATACAATGGATTAAGCAGATATCAATCAACTTTCAACAACTGATCTTGTTGAAAGAATAAAAGAAGAAAAGTCAACTTTAATGAAACTAAAGTTGAACCATGCAGTTTCGCCAATTGAAAACCCTTAAAAGATAAAATTTTCAAGGAAAACAGTTGCGAGGTTGCAAACAGAACTTCGTAAAAGAGAATTAGCGGAAGCAAAAAAATAATTATTTCAAGCAATGGAAGATAGAAAATTAAGAAAAGAAAAAATTGGCGTAGTAACCAGTAACAAGATGGATAAATCAATTGTTGTTGCGGTTGAACGTAAGGTAAAACATCCTAAATACGGGAAGTTCCTTAAAAAAACTACGAAATTTGTTGCACATGATGAAGCAAATACTTGTAGTATTGGCGACACAGTGAGAATAATGGAAACTCGCCCTCTTAGCAAAAACAAATGCTGGAGATTGGTAGATGTACTTGAAAAAGTGAAGTAGTTTTTATACTGTTAGATATTAGAGGATAATTACAATAGCAATAGTTGAAATTAGTAACATACAATGATACAGCAAGAATCAAGATTATTAGTAGCCGATAACAGTGGTGCCAAAGAAGTACTTGTTATACGTGTACTTGGTGGAACCAAGAAAAGATACGCCTCTATAGGAGATAAAGTGGTAGTTACAGTTAAACATGCTTTACCTTCTGGAAATATTAAAAAAGGAGCGGTTTCAAAAGCTGTTATCGTTAGAACGAAAAAAGAAGTAAGACGTGCAGATGGTTCTTATATTCGTTTTGATGACAATGCAGCAGTATTATTAAATGCTTCAGATGAGCTAAGAGGGACGCGTATTTTTGGTCCAGTTGCTAGTGAGTTAAGAGATAAACAATACATGAAAATAATTTCACTTGCTCCTGAAGTACTTTAAGTATAAAAGTTAAACAATAGTGCCAGCAAAAATATAAAATAACAATGCAAGCTAAATTACATATTAAAAAAGGGGATACGGTAAAAGTAATTGCCGGTGATTCAAAAAGCCAAGAAGGTGTTGTTCTATCAGTTGATAGAGCTAAAAGCCGTGCGATTATTGAAGGTGTTAATTTAGTGTCTAAACACACTAAACCGAATGCTGTAAATCCTCAAGGAGGAATCGTGAAACAGGAAGCTTCAATTCATGTTTCAAATTTAGAACTTATTAAACCGGGTGCCGGCAAACAAAAAAAATAAAGGGAGGCAAATATAATGGCTTATTCACCAAGATTAAAAGATAAATATAAGGCTGAAGTAGTACCTGCTTTACGTAAAAAATTCGGTTACAGCAGCGGAATGCAAGTTCCTGTTTTACAGAAAATATGCCTTAACCAAGGTGTTGGAGATGCTGTGTCTGACAAAAAAATAATTGAAACAGCAATAAAAGAAATGACAACCATTTCCGGACAGAAAGCGGTTTCTACTATTTCTAAGAAAGATATTTCCAACTTTAAAGTTCGTAAAGGTGTTCCAATAGGAGTGAGAGTGACTTTGCGTGGTGATAAAATGTATGAGTTCTTGGATAGATTAGTTTCTGTTGCATTGCCTCGTATTCGTGATTTTAAAGGTATTAATGAAAAAGGATTTGATGGAAGCGGTAATTATACATTAGGTGTTACTGAGCAAATTATCTTCCCTGAAATTGATATTGACAAAGTAACAAAAATAAGAGGTATGGATATTACCTTTGTTACATCTACCGGTAGCGATGAAGAATCGTTGGCATTATTAGCAGAATTTGGATTACCTTTTAAAAACCAAAAAAAATAAATATAAGTAAATGGCAAAAGAATCAATGAAAGCAAGAGAGGTTAAACGTAAACACCTTGCTGACTTATACGCTGACAGAAGAGCTGCTTTAAAAGCTGCAGGTGACCATGTTGGTTTGCAAAAACTTCCAAGAGCATCGTCTCCCGTACGTCAACGTAACCGTTGTAAATTAACTGGGCGTCCTAGAGGATATATGCGTCAGTTCGGTATTTCACGTAACAGTTTCCGTGAAATGGCTTTGGACGGTTTAATCCCGGGTATTACTAAATCAAGCTGGTAGGCTAAATATTAAAAGAGAGTATTAATATATAATTATCCTACGTGTGGGATAACATATAAAACCTAAAAAAATGACAGACACAATTTCAGATTACCTTACGAGAGTAAGAAACGCTATTAAAGCAAATCACAGAATCGTAGAAGTTCCTGCTTCTAACTTGAAAAAAGAAATAACAAAAATTCTTTTTGAAAAAGGATATATCCTAAGTTACAAATTTGAAGAGAGATCGACTACTGCCCCTCAGGGAAATATCAAAATCGCTTTAAAATACAATCCTGCAGCAAACAATCGGCTATTAAAACGATGACGAGGATAAGTACTCCGGGTTTAGAAAATATGTTGGTTCTCGTGAGATACCTCGTGTTTTAAATGGACTAGGTATTGCTATCATTTCTACATCAAAAGGTGTGATGACAGATAAAGAAGCAAGAGTGCAGAAAGTGGGTGGTGAAGTATTGTGTTATATTTACTAAAATTTTTAGGAGGAAATAAAAATGTCAAGAATAGGAAAATTACCCGATAACAGTTCCGACAGGAGTAGATGTTAAGATTTCTGATAAAAATCTAGTTACTGTTAAAGGCGCAAAAGGTACATTACATCAAAAAGTTGATTCTTCAATTTCTATTAAACAAGAAAAAGGAGCCTTAGTGTTGGAACGAGCAACAGAGCAAAAACGTCATAAAGCTATGCATGGATTGTACCGTGCTTTGCTTGCCTCTATGGTTAAAGGCGTGAGCGAAGGGTATAAAACAGAGCAAGAATTTGTTGGTGTTGGTTATCGTGCTGCAAACAAAGGACAATTGTTGGAATTAACTCTTGGTTATTCACATAATGTTTCTTTTCAATTGCCTGATGAGGTTAAAGTTTCTACTACATCTGAAAAAGGTAAAAACCCTACAATTATATTGGAGTCTGCTGATAAACAATTATTAGGAATGGTTGCTGCGAAAATACGTTCATTGCGTAAACCTGAACCATATAAAGGAAAAGGTATTAAATTCGTTGGGGAGGAATTAAGAAGAAAAGCAGGTAAATCAGCAGGTAAATAAAATCAATTAATCAATTTGATAATTAGATAATTTGACAATTAACAATCAGATTTAATAGTTTCAAATTTTAAATAAAACAAAATGGCAATACAAAAGAATTTAGAAGAAACAGAATTAAACAACGCATTCGTAAAGTAGTTATTGGTGATGCTAAAAGTCCTAGACTTACTGTTTTTAGAAGCAATAAAGAAATTTATGTTCAATTAATTGATGATGCTTCAGGAAAAACAATCGTTGCAGCTTCATCAGCGGATAAAGATGTTTCCGATACAAAAGGTTAATAAAGTTGAACAAGCAAAATTGGTAGGTAAAGCAATTGCTGAAAAAGCAGTTGAAGCTGGAATTTCATCAGTACGCTTTGACAGAAATGGTTATTTATATCATGGAAGAGTAAAAGCATTAGCTGATAGCGCAAGTGAAGGTGGATTACAATTCTAATTAAAAACTAAATTTAAAATTTTAATATCTGTCAAACGAACTATCAAAAGAGTTAAATCAAGCGAAATCGAGTTTAAAGATAAGCTTGTAAGCATTCAACGTGTAACTAAAGTAACTAAAGGTGGTAGAAACTTCACTTTTCAGCTATTGTTGTAGTTGGAAATGAAAAAGGAGTAGTAGGTTATGGATTTGGAAAAGCAAAAGAAGTAACAGATGCTATTTCTAAAGGTATTGATGATGCTAAAAAGAACTTGATTAAGGTGTCAATCATTAAAGGAACAGTTCCTCATGAGCAGCATGGAAAATTTAGTGGTGCTGTGGTGTTTTTAAAACCTGCTGCTCATGGTACAGGTGTTATTGCAGGTGGTGCTATGCGTGCCGTTTTAGAAAGTGTTGGTGTAACAGATGTATTAGCTAAATCAAAAGGTTCTTCCAACCCTCACAGTGTGGTTAAAGCTACTATGGATGCATTAGTGAATATGCGCGATGCAGTTTCTGTTGCACAAAAGCAGAGGTATTTCAGTAGAAAAAGTATTTAATGGATAATAATTTATCTTAAGTCAATAGTCGCAGAGTAATTGCTAATAACTAATAAACAAAATGGCAACAATTAAAATAAAACAAATAAAAAGCGGAATCGGTCATCCTGTCGTCAAAAAAGTACATTGCAGGCTTTAGGTTTCGTAAAATAAATCAAGTTATTGAAATAGAAGCTAACGCCTCAAATAGAAGGGATGATTAACAAGGTAGCTCATTTAATAGTTGAAGTAAAATAGAGGTAATATAAATCAATTAGGAGAGGAGTTAATTTTAAAATTAGCGATTTTTCAAATTTTTAAATTATAAAAATGGAATTAAGTAATTTAAAACCGGCTGACGGTTCGGTAAAAATGAAAAAAAAGTTTAGGAAGAGGGCAGGGGTCAGGAAAAGGCGGAACTTCTACAAGAGGTCATAAAGGTGCTCAATCGTTCTGGTTACTCAGCTAAAAGAGGTTTTGAAGGTGGTCAAATGCCTTTGCAAAGACGTGTTCCTAAATTTGGCTTTAAAAATTTCAATCGAGTTGAATACCGTGGAATTAACTTGGACGTTATTCAAAATTTGGTGGATCAAATGGTTTAAATAACAATTGACATTGCTTTATTAATTGAAAATGGTTTGGCAAGTAAAAACGATTGAGTAAAAGTGTTAGGTAGAGGCGAATTGAATTCAAAAGTAGAGGTTTCGGTTCATGCTTTTTCAGCTACGGCAAAATCTGCTATAGAAGCAAAGGTGGTACTGCGAAGTAGTTGGTAAAGCATAATATATCCTACAATTTTATTTTATGAAAAATTTTATAACAACATTACAGAATATTTGGAAGATTGAAGAACTAAAAATGCGTATTTTAAATACGTTAGGCTTTGTATTAATCTACCGTTTGGGTTCTTATGTTGTGTTGCCGGGTGTTAATCCAGATGCACTATCGGCTGCAATTCTTCAGGCAAACGAAGGAATTGTAGGTTTGTTTAATATTTTTCTGGTGGTGCTTTTTCCAGTGCATCTATTTTTGGATTAGGAATCATGCCTTATATTTCGGCATCCATTGTAGTGCAACTTTTAGGAATGGCAATTCCATATTTCCAGTAAGTTACAAAATGTAGGAGAAAGCGGAAGTAAAAAAATTAATCAAATTACTCGTTATTTAACGGTAGGTATTACCCTATTGCAAGCGCCTGGATACATAGCTACTCAAATTACAAATAAACCGGGTGTAGTAATAGATCGATAGTATGTTCTGGTATATGCAATCTGTATTAATATTGGTTACAGGAACAATGTTTATTATGTGGCTTGGGGAAAGAATTACTGATAAAGGAATTGGAAATGGTATTTCACTTATCATTATGATTGGAATTATTGCTCGTTTGCCTTTTGCATTTTTTGGTGAATTTGGTATCAAGAATGGAAGAGCAGGTGGAGGTCTTGTTATTTTCATTGGTAGAACTTGTTGTATTGTTGTTGTATATATTGGTAACGTATTTTGCTTGTTCAGGGTACACGGAAAGATACCTGTTCAATTTGCAAAAAGAATTGTTGGTAATAAACAATATGGTGGTGTTCGTCAGTATATTCCTTTAAAAGTAAATGCTGCAGGTGTTATGCCAATTATTTTTGCACAGGCAATTATGTTTATACCATTAACACTTGCAGGATTTTCAGATTCGGAAGCTATTAACAGGTTTTGCAAGAACATTTTCCAATTTTAATGGATTTTGGTATAATTTTACTTTTGCATTGTTAATGATTGTTATTTACTTATTTCTATACTGCTATTACAGTTAATCCTAACCAGATGGCTGAAGATATGAAAAAGAATGGCGGATTTGTTCCTGGAATTAAACCAGGAAAAAAAACTGCCGAATTTATTGATAATTATGTCAAGAATTACATTGCCTGGTTCATTATTTCTTGGCTTTTGTTGCTATTATGCCTGCATTTGTAAGTATGATTAGGTGTTAACAGTCAATTTGCTCAGTTTTATGGAGGAACTTCATTATTGATTCTTGTTGGTGTTGTGTTGGATACATTACAGCAAATTGAAAGCCATTTGTTGATGCGTCATTATGATGGATTGATGAAATCAGGAAGAATAAAAGGACGTTCATCTATGACATGACAGCATCTGCTTAAGTTAATTATTAAGTGTAGTTATGTCGAAGATGATATATTATAAGACAAAAGAAGAAATTGAATTAATAAGAAATAGTTCTTTACTTGTTGGAAAAACATTAGCAGAAGTAGCAAATATATTAAACCCGGAGTGACAACCATTATGCTTGATAAAATTGCTGAAGAATTTATAAGAGATAATGAAGCATTACCGGCTTTTAAAGGATACAGTGGATTATCCTGCAACTTTTGTATTTCGATTAATGAACAGGTTGTTCATGGGATTCCAGGTAAAGATGAATTGAAAGAAGGAGATATTGTTTCAGTTGATTGTGGGGTAATTAAAGAATAATTATTATGGTGATTCAGCTTATACATTTGCTGTTGGAGAATGGTAAAACCTGAAGTTATTACATTTATTAAAAGTAACTAAGGAATCACTTGTATAAAGGAATTGAAAAGGCAGTTGCAGGAAAAAGATTAGGAGATATTAGGATATGCAATTCAAAGCTATGTTGAAAGTTTTGGATTATTCAGTGGTAAGAGATTTGGTAGGACATGGAGTAGGTAAAGAATCTTCATGAAGAACCGAAGTTCCAAATTATGGCAAAAGAGGAACCGGACATAAAGTTGCAGGAAGGTTTGGTAATTGCCATTGAACCTATGATTAATATGGGGAAAAAGAATGTAGTTCAGGAAAAAGATGGATGGACAGTTAGAACAGCAGACAGGATGCCTTCAGCTCATTTTGAACATACTGTTGCAATTAGGAAAAGACAAAGCAGATATTTTATCAACATTTGAATATATTGAAGAAGTAATTAAATAGAATTAGAAATTAATATAATTAATATGGCAAAGCAATCATCAATTGAACAAGATGGACTATTAGTTGAATCGCTTGGCAAATGCTATGTTTCAGGTTGAACTTGAAAATGGACATATTATTATTGCTCATATTTCAGGTAAAATGAGAATGCATTATATTAAAATTTTACCGGGCGATAAAGTGAAAATTGAAATGTCACCTTATGATTTAACTAAAGGAAGAATAACATACAGATATAAATAAGTAGAGGAACGTTTAATTCATATAAAATTTAAATGTAAATAATGAAAGTAAGAACATCAGTTAAGAAAAGAAGTCTGAATGCAAAATTGTACGCAGAAAGGGAGTATTGTATGTGATTAATAAAAAGAATCCTAAATTCAAACAAAGACAAGGATAATAATTAGTAATTAATGAAATTATTATAATTTTAACAAACTTTAAAACATTAATAATAAAATGGCAAGAATTGCAGGTATTGACTTACCAAAAAATAAAAGAGGAGAAATTGGTTTAACTTATATTTTTGGAATTGGAAGAAGTAATGCTCAGAAAATATTAACTGAAGCAGGAATTGATTTTAATAAAAAGTTCAGGATTGGAACGATGAACAGTAACCAAAATACGTAACATTATTACTGATAAATTTAAAGTTGAAGGTGCTTTACGTTCAGAAATTCAGATTGAATATTAAACGTTTGATGGATATTGGTTGTTACAGGGTATTCGTCATCGTGTGGGTTTACCTGTAAGAGGACAAAGAACTAAAAATAATGCACGTACCAGAAAAGGTAAGAAAAAAACTGTTGCTAACAAGAAAAAAGCTACCTAAATAATAAAATAGGTTAATAAAAGTTAACGATCAATAAACAAATAATGGCTAAATAAAATCAAATGGCAAAAAGCTACAAAAGCTCACCAAAAAAAGAGTAGTAAAAGTTGAAGCAATCGGGCAAGCCCATATTCATGCTTCATTCAATAATATTATTATTTCATTGACAAATCAATGCAGGACAAGTAATTTCTTGGTCATCTGCAGGTAAAATTGGATTTAGAGGTTCAAAGAAAAACACTCCTTATGCTGCCCAAATGGCAGCTGCAGATTGTGCTAAGGTTGCTTATGATTCAGGATTAAGAAAAGTAAAAGTATTTGTTAAAGGACCGGGAGCAGGAAGAGAATCAGCTATACGTACTATATCTGGTGCAGGCATTGAGGTAGCTGAAATTTAATAGGTCAGGTAGTGGGTCAGACAGTCCAGGGTCGAGGAGCCGCCCGAGCGCCTGACCGCGACGAGGGCGGCCCCGGCCTTGTGCCGGAAGAGGCCGCCATTGGCGCTCGCGACGTAGAAGACCCGGTCCAAAAAGGACTTCATCGTGCCCGCGACGCCCGAGAAGTATACCGGCGAGGCGAGGACGATTCCGTCAGCCTCCCGCAGCTTGGGCAAGGCCTTGTTCACGGCGTCGCCGTCGAAGGCGCACCTGCCGTCCCTCCGCGTGCCGCACTGGCCGCAGGCCACGCATCCCCGGATCACTAAACCGCCTATATTGAGGACCTCGAAGTCGACGCCCTCCTTGGCCAAGACCGAACCGATTCGCTCGAGAAAGAAGAGAAGTTGCCCTTGGGCTTTGGGCTGCCATTGATCGCTATGACGTTCATGCTTCACCTCGCGCGGCAGAAGGATATACGATGACGCCGGGCGCGGCAACAGATGCCCTGGATCCCGCGACCAGGTCCCGCACGACCACCGAGGCCGCGATCAGGCCGGCCGCAGGCCGACGCCGTCGCCACAACCACGACCATGTCTGAAAGGCCTTCAACTGAAATTGGCATGACAGCGGGCAAACCGCTCAAAGTTTCCGTTGCCCAAGTTCTGGTTTATGAACTGCGCGTGCGCGATGCCATGACCCAGCCCCGGTGACCGCCGGGCCGGGCGATTCGCTGCGCACGATCCAGCATTTGATGAAGACCCATCGCATTTCAGGCGTGCCCATCCTCCAGAACGACTTTTTGGTGGGATTGGTCAGCATCGAAGACATTATCAACGCCCTTGACCAGGGCCATGTCAACGACCCGGCAGAGCGATGGATGACGCGAAACATCATCGCGCTTCGTGACCATTTTTCGCTCGTGCGCGCCGTGGCAGAATTTGACCGGCACGGTTTCGGGCGTTTTCCCGTGCTGAACAGCAGCGGCAAACTTGTGGGTATCCTCACCCGCGGAGACATCACCGCCTGCCTGATGCAACATCTGGAGAAACGCGCCGAGGAAGCCGCTGCCAACGAGGCGGCATTATTTTCAGGCCAGATGCATGATCTGGAACGCACAAAATCAGTTGTCATGCGAACGAAAGTGAAAGCCGGCAATTACGACAGTGCCGGCAAGATTTCGCAGCGCATGCGCCGGATTCTGCGGGTGCGTGGAGTTGATCCGGACGTACAACGTCGCGCTGCAATCATTGCCTATGAGGCCGAGATGAACATCGTCATCCATTCCATCGGCGGGGACATCTCGGTTGTTGTTTCCCCGGAGAAAGTGGTCATTGAAGCCGTGGATCGCGGGCCGGGGATCGAGAACATTGATCTGGCCATGCAGGAAGGCTGGTCCACCGCCGGGCCGCTGGCGCGCGAACTGGGTTTCGGCGCCGGTATGGGCCTGCCCAACGTCAAGAAATGTTCTGACAAGTTTGAAATCCATTCCCAAATGAGCGTCGGCACACACCTGCACTCTGAAGTGCTGTTGAACAAAGCAGGCCGGCCATCCAAGCAGGAAGAACACAAATGAAAACAAATAAACCGATAAAACTGTCATCCATCATTGCCGCGGTAAAAGCCGAGGTTTTGACCAACCGGGCGGAAGCGGATATTACCGGCTGCTATATCAGTGACCTGCTGAGCGACGTGCTGGCGCATGCCAGCCACGGCATGTTGTGGATCACCATCCATACACACCGCAATGTCATCTCCTGCGCGCTGACCAAGGACATTGGCGCGGTGTTGTTCACCTGCGGCCGCAAACCCGATCCGGCAATCGTGGCCGAGGCGGATGCGGAAGGCATTGTATTGTTGTCCACGAAACTGGCGGCCTACGAGGCGGCCGGCAAACTTTGGGAGGCAGGACTGCGATGAACCCGAAAGCCATCAGCGAGACCGCGCGCATCGCGGCCATGGATACGACCCACCCGAGCGGCGACCCGCGGTTTGCGGACCTCGACCGCACGATTGAAAGCTACAACCACGAGCCAACCTCGTTGATCCAGGTGTTGCACGCGGCGCAGCAGATGTTCGGTTATCTCAGCGCCGATGTGCTCCGCTACGTCGCCACCGCGTTGAAGCTGCCCATCTCGCACGTGTATGGCGTTGTCACCTTCTACCATTTTTTCACCATGGTCCCGCGCGGCAAGCACCAGATCATGGTTTGCCGCGGCACCGGCTGCCACGTGCGCGGTTCGGAGGCCATCATCGCCGCGCTGGAGAAGGAACTGGGGATCAAGGAAGGGGAAACGACCAAGGACGGCCTGTTCAGCCTGACCACCGCCCGGTGCATCGGCGCCTGTGCGCTGGCCCCGGCGTTGTCGGTGGGCGACGACGTCTACGGCAAGCTGACGGCCGACAAGGTGCCGCACCTTTGCAAGGTGGACCTGAAAAAATATGTTTGAAGAGCTGTCACAACACATCCTGGACATAGCCATGAATTCGCTCTCCGCCAACGCCAAGCAGGTGCAAATCAGCATCCTGGAGAGCCGCAAGCGTGACTGGCTGATCCTGCGTGTGCGTGACGATGGCCGGGGCATGGACGCGGCCACGCTGAAGCGGGTGCTCGCGAACCGCTGGAGCAGCAAGTCACAGCGCCGCAAGCCCGTCGGGTTGGGCCTCGCCCTGCTGCAACAGACCTCCGAGATGTGCGGCGGACATTTTCACGTGCGGTCCGCCCCCGGCCGGGGCACGTCGGTGACCGCCTCCATGCGGCTCAGTCACATTGACCGGCCGCCGCTGGGCGACCTGAACGCGACGATCCTGGCGCTGTGTGCGACGGACAGAAAAATGGACGTGCAGTTGAACTACCGCTCTGACGAGGAGAAGTTTTCCTTCGACTCCCGTGAGCCGGCCACGAAAGGATAATAATTTATGAACCTGGAACAATTGAAACAACTCAAGGAAAAGGCCCAGAAACAAATCGCCCTGCGCGAGGCGGCAAAAAATACCGCGTCGTCGTCAGCATGGGCACCAGCGGCATTGCCTCCGGCGCCCGCGAAGTCATGAAGACCATGCTCGACGAAATCGAAAAGCGCGGCCTCGATGACGTGGAAGTCCGTGTCACAGGCGAGCACGGGCTGGAGGACATCGAGCCGGTCGTC
>CAVSHK010000037.1:0-14115 GCA_963727705.1 uncultured Bacteroidota bacterium | reverse complement strand
TTAACAAATTAGATTTCACAGGACAAAATATTTATGTAGGTTTTGATGTACATTTAAAAAATTGGAGTGTAACGATCATGACAGATCATCTTACACATAAGACATTTTCACAGCCACCGAAACCGGAAATATTGCATCAATATCTGGTAAAGAATTTTCCGGGAGGAACATATCATTCGGCATATGAAGCTGGATTTTGCGGCTATTGGATACATAATAAATTAAAATCTTAGGAATAAATTCGATAGTAGTTAATCCGGCAGATATACCCACAACCGATAAAGAAAGAGACCGAAAAGATGATACCAGAGATAGCGTAAAAATTGCAAGATCATTAAGGAATAATGATTTACACCTATTTATGTGCCATCATTAAAAACACTTGAAGATAGAACATTGGTTCGAACAAGTGCAATGTTGGTAAAAGATATAACAAGGTATAAAAACCGAATCAAATCATTTCTGTATTTTCATGGCATTGAAATTCCCTGATGTCTTTTAATAAAAATCTCAGTTGGTCAAAACGATTTATAGATTGGCTGGAAAATATTGAAATGACGGAAAATAGTGGGAAAGAATCATTAAATTACATATTGTAACATTAAAAAATTTACGAGCTTCATTGCTTCAAATAACAAGAACAAATAAAGGAATTATCAAAAACAGAATTTACAAAGAAAAGATGCTCTTTTAAAGTGTTCCAGGAATAGGATTAATAACAGCAATGATAATACTAACAGAATTAGAAAACATTAAACGGTTTGGCAATATCGATAGTTTTGTGGATTTATTGGATTAGTACCATCAAAGCATTCAACAGGAGAAAAAGAAAGATACGGTGATATTACTAATAGAGGACACAGTATTTTACGCAGTGCTATTATTGAAAGTGCATGGATGGCAGCAAGATTTGATCCTGCATTAATGAAAAGTTATAATGATTATTGTAAGCGAATGGAGCCAAATGAAGCAATCATTAGGATAGCAAAAAAATTATTAAGTAGAATAAGTTATGTATTAAAAAATAAACAACCTTATGTGTGTGCAGTTGTTAAATAAAAAAGATTTCTATAAAAACATACTTATAGTGAGACTGTTAGCTGCCTTGCAGTTCTGAATTTTTGAATCTGCTCTCCGTAGGCCACAGCTCACTTTCTATAAAAATTAAAGCGTGGCAATGCAGCCCGTAATTTATTCAGGTCTGTTGATAGAAGGATGTTTTTATAGATTTTTGTTCATTGAAATAGGATAATAAATTGAAAAGGCTTTGAGTTTTTTTAGCGATAAAAGGCAATGAATAACATAAAAAACTCCCTCGAAAGGGAGCGTTATCCAAAGTCATAAATCCTATTGCTGGTGAGTTGCTCTCCAGCAGAGCTCACTTCCTCTTCAGATTTATGACACAAAGATAAAAAAATAATTGCTCTGAAATTTGGTTTGCAACATAGAAGGCAGTCATTAACATTGAACAAATAAAACCATGAAAAAAATAATATTTATTACAGCACTTGCCATTATTGGCTTTAGCGGAAAAGCACAAATTCCGGTAGTTAGTGTTTCAGCATCTACAGACTCCATCTGCGATGGGGCTTCAACAACTCTAACAGCAAGCGGAGCTACTAACTTATTCATGGTCACCTGCTACAGGGCTTTCCGCTGTCACAGGGGCAACTGTTATTGCAAGTCCTACTGTTAACACAACTTATACGGTTACAGGTACAGCAATAGGTGGCACCTGTTCCGGCAACTATTACAATTAAGGCAAATGCAAATCCAACACCTACCATTACAGGACCATCATCTGGTTGTCACGGGTAGTTCAGTAACATATTTCTGCAGGCAGCGGTTATTTATCATATTCATGGTCTAGCGGCGAAAATACAGTAACAATTTCTGCAATGGTAGGATACAAATATACGGTCACTGTTTCAAATAGCTCAGGCTGTACAGGAAGTTCATCAGTAATTATTGTTGCAAATCCAACACCTAATCCTGTTATTACAGGACATGATACAATATGTTCAGGAAGTTTTGCATCACTTGATGCGGGCAGCGGTTATTCTTCATATTTATGGTCAACTGGGGCAATTACAGAAAACATACATGAGACTATGCCAGGCACATATACGGTTACTGTTTCAAACGCTTCAGGTTGTTCAGGAATGGTATCGGTCGTTCTTTATTATGAAAATACACCTCCAACCATAACAGGGCCTTCATCAATAATTTGCGGAGATACTGTAACACTTGATGTCAATAGCAGTTATTTATCATATTTATGGACAACAAACGCAACAACGCAAACTATCTCTGTAACAACCAGCCTCGGAACATATGCTGTTACAGTTTCAAACACTTCTGGTTGCACCGGAACTGCGACCATCGTTGTTAATGTAGATCCATTAACTGCAAATGCGGGCACGGATAAAACAATAATTTGCAAGGGCACAGTTCAATTGGATAATGTTACTACGAATTACACAGGCACACTTACTTATAATTGGTCGCCATCGGCAGGGTTAAATAGCAACACAGTTATCAATCCAGAAGCAACTGTTACAACTAATACTAAATACTATGTGACCGTAACTACACCTGGTGGATGCTTTGCCGTTGATAGCGTTAATGTTTTTGTTAATCCATTGACTGCATATACAGGAACAGATAAGACTATAATTTGCGGGGGCACTCGCACTTCAACTGGATAGTGTTACTACTAATTATTCAGGAGCAGGAACACTTTCCTATTTTTGGTCGCCAGCTGCAGGGTTAAATAGCAATACAGTGTTCAATCCTAATTCAACAATTACAAGTAATACTAAATATTATGTTACCGTTACTACTCTGATGGCTGTTTAGCCGTTGATAGTGTTAATGTTTATATAAATCCAATTACTGCAAATGCAGGATCAGATAAAACAATAATTTGCGGAGGAACTGCACAATTGGATAATGTTACTACAAATTATACAGGAACAGGAACTCTTACATATTATTGGTCGCCAGCAACAGGATTAAATAGCGATACAATTCTCAAACCTGAACAACTGTTACAACTAATACCAACATATTATGTATACTGTTACATTACTACTGATGGATGTACCGCCAGTGTGATAGCGTTATTGTTTATGTAAATCCATTAACAGCAAATGCAGGAACAGATAAGACAATAATTTGCGGAGGTACTGCACAATTGGATAATGTTACTTCAAATTATACAGGTACGGAACTCTAACTTATAATTGGTCACCAGCGGCAGGATTAAACAGTAGCACAATTCTAAATCCTACTAGCAACAGTTACAAGCAATACAACATATTCTGTTACTGTTACAACACCTAATGGCTGTACCGCATTGAGAGTGTTAATGTTTATGTAAATCCATTAACAATAAATGTAAGCAATACTTCTACTACCTGCGGTACTCCTGTTACTTTAAGCACAACAAATAATTATACAGGTTCAGGAACGCTAACATATAATTGGCAACCAACAACTGGTTTAAGTGCTACTAATGTTTCTAATCCATCAGCAAACCCGGATTACTACAACTATATATACAGTTACTGTAACAACACCCAATGGCTGCGTTGCCACTAATCAGGCAACAGTTACATTAAACCCATTACCTGCTGAACAAATCTGCTATGTTGAATTTGACACAATAACATTAAAGAACAGCATTAACTGGGCAACAAACCTTCCGACATAACATTGATAGTGTTCATATTTATAATGAAGTATCAACTAATGTGTGGAACAGAATAGGTTCAGTATCTGCAAGAAAAAGTAATTTTATTGATATGAATTCAAATCCTTTTAATCAATCATATAGTTATAAAATTTCGGTAAAAGATACATGTGGTATTGAAACAGATTCTTCGGCATCCCATACTACTATTACATTATTATCAACATACGACTCCGGAACAAACACTTATGGTTTCACATGGTCGGCATACAAGGGCTTACTGTAGCAAATTATTATTTATATGGAATTACTAGCCAATGGAACTGATATCTATATAGGCAGTTCCGGGAACCAGTATTTTTATAATTATACAAATCCCTATTCCGGTTTTAGTAAATTTTTTGTTGGATTTTATACTTCACCATGCAGAGTAAATCCAATCATCTTGTAAAATCAAATTGGGTGCAAGCAACTACTGGGATTAATGAATTATCTATAGATAATATTATTTCTGTTTATCCAAACCCCGCCAATGATCATATTACAATTGAAAATAATTCCTTTATTAAAGGTCAAACGATTTCTGTTTACGATATTCAAGGAGAATTATTATTACAGCAGCCAATGTTACAGGCTAAGACTAGTGTTAATATTTCGGCTTTCTCAAGGCTTGTATTTCATTAAAGTAGAAAATGAAAAAGGAATTGCGGTGAAGAAGTTTGTGAAAGAATAGTGAGTTATGAGTTTGGAGTTGGGAGTTTCTTTGCGCCTTAGCGGCTTTGCGTGAAATAACTCAATAACCTAATAACTTAATAACTTTAAAAAAGCAGGCAGTAAGCAGCAGCAGTAGGCAATAAATAGATAAACAGTAATCAGTGAACGGTAATCGGTGAGCAGTGAACAGTGAAGACTTTGCGGCTTAGCGTCTTTGCGTGAAGCTTTGAAGAATTGGGCAGTACGCAGCGGCAGTTGGCAGTCAATAAGTAATCAGGGAACTTAAAAGTTAATACCGATAACTGATAACCGTTTACCGATAACCATCCTTTGTGAACCTCAGTGTTTCCTTTGTCCACTTAGTGGTTAGCTTCTTTTAAAATCAGCGTGAATCAGTATCCGCCGCGGCGGATCAGTGTTATCAGCGTTCCTATTAAAGAAACGTAAAAAGGAAGGGCATCGCACCTGCCTTGCCATTATATTAATACCAATTCCCGATACAATTAATATCGGTTTATATCTTCTTGCATTGCGGGTTGCATCCATCATTTTTAATACATATAATTATGAAGAAATAAACAATTCATAAATTATACACAAATTAACCACTTAAAAAGGGGAGAGAAATTAAGGGCGAATTAATAGTGTATTAAG
Source organism: uncultured Bacteroidota bacterium (assembly GCA_963727705.1). GTDB lineage: Bacteria > Bacteroidota > Bacteroidia > 2-12-FULL-35-15 > 2-12-FULL-35-15 > 2-12-FULL-35-15. The sequence goes on along the minus strand of CAVSHK010000037.1, from coordinate 9,053 downwards.
AAGGGGTTAAGTTCCTGTTTTGTAATTCTTCCTTGCTTACCCTGCCTTGCCGGCAGCTACCGTGTGGACACAAATATTATTAGTTTTGGCATAAAAAACATGAACAGAATAAACCATACACCAGATTTTGAAGGGGTATTTTCAGATAAGCGCTTGGATAAACGCGGGAATATAATCGGTACTGCACTTATAAGTAGTAGGAGTAGTAGCATCAAGAACATTACCCATAATGAGGCGGCACAAAAAGGATTTTATCGTTTCCTTGAAAATGAAAGAGTAGATGAATCACAACTTATACAAGAATTAACGCAACGATGTGGATTAAATGTTGAAGGCAGGGATGTGCTAGTTATTCAAGACACATCAAGTATTGGGCTAAGCAAACATAGTAAGCATTTAAAACCCCGAAGTGGAATAGGCCTTGTTGGCAATAAAGTAGGTCTTGGTTTTTTAGCACATTGTAGTTTGGTAATAGATGCGAATGACGGAAGCATGTTGGGCTTTTCAGATGTACACCTATGGCATCGGGAGGAAGATAAATCAAACAATACAACAAGAGTATATAAAACGCAACCCATTGAAGACAAGGAATCATTCAGATGGATTCAATCAGGTTATGCAAGTAAGAAAATACTGGAATCAGCAAAAAGTATAACGATAATAGAAGACAGAGAAGGAGATATTTATGAACAGCTTTGCATGATACCAGATGACAAAACACATTTGATAATCAGAAGCAGAGACAACAGGAGATTGGCAGATGGTACTCGTTTATATGATGCACTTGCTTTAGAACCACTGGCGGGAACTTATAACATTAAAGTTGATGCCGATAAAAGGAAACAAAAGGAATCAAGGATTGCCACCATAGAAGTACGATATAAAAAAGTCTTGATACAAAAGCCATCAGGCAAAATATCAAAAAAACTTCCGGATCAATTAGCATTATATGCAGTAGAGGCAAAAGAAATTAACGGGCCGAAAAAAGATGCAATAAAATGGCGATTATTGACCACGCATCCGGTAACAACTTTCGAAGAAGCAATAGCCGTTATTAATAAGTATAAGCAACGATGGTATATCGAGCAAGTGTTTAGATTACTAAAAAAGCAAGGATTTAAAATAGAAGAAAGCGAACTAACATCAGGATGGGCAATCAGAAAACTTACAATTCTTTTATTAAATAATGTTTTACGGGTAATGCAGTTGCTTCTGGCATATGGGAAGGAAGAAAGTCAGCCCATTAATGAAGTGTTCTGTAGCGAAGAAATAACTTGCCTGAAAGGACTGTCAAAAAAAATGAAACAAAGTAAAACACAAGTTCAGAATAATTACTCTGAAGATAAGTTATCATGGGCTTCGTGGGTTATAGCAAGGTTAGGAGGATGGAAGGGTTATACCAAACAAAGACCGCCAGGTCCTATAACAATGAAAAGAGGTTTGGACAAATTTGATTTGATTTATCAAGGTTGGTTATTAGCGAAACAAATTGAAAAAGATGTGTCCACACGGTAGCTGCAGGACAGGCAGGTGCTTTGCTGTCATTAGGTTGTTTGTTCTTATTCAATTGTTTGTTGTCCGGGCTTTTCTCATTAACTTTAACCCGGCAAGCCTTACTACTTTAATGCCATGTTACACACAAATGATTAAATATTGCTTTTAATTGTCATTCCGAACGAAGTGAAAGAAGGAATCTAAACATGCCTGCCCGGTTGCCTGTCAGGATAAGTACATGTTTGCGTAACATCAATTTAAAAAAATATTTTCTTTCTTAGTAAAACTTTCAAAATAACATCCCCAAAATTACGGATAAATTCTGTAATTGAGTTCGGGAATAACGGGATGATATGCAATTCTTTTTTCGTCAATATCAGCTTTATTTACTTTGATACCTATGTTATAATCCTTGAGGTTTAATCGAACCACAACTGTAAGCCCTGTTTTAGTAGATGTTTGTTCAATGAGTTTTTGAACAGTTAGATAATCTGAAAAAACAACACCTTCCATTGCTTTATGTATTTGGCTGAACAAACGGTGTTCAATAGGATTCCATTTGGAACAATACGGGGGATAATGACATACGATAACTGATAATCCGGTTTGTTTAGTGAACTCCATGATGCGGTGTTTAAATATATAATGCCTGTATGAATTCGCTCCTCCTGCATCACATAAAAGCAGGATGTTATTGGCATCGGGATATTGATGAATACCATATTCCCACCACCACCAAAGCAGATTATCCACTATAAAATCCGCCGTTTCGCTGCTGCCTCCAATAGAGATATAACCTTTGTTGGCTCGGACATCATAAATTCCATGTGGAATAACTTTCCCTTCGGACAAGTGTTCATAATCGTGGTCATATACTTTGACAGCTTTAGTGCAAAAGCATTTTCCATTTCGGTAAAGATTTCCCAACCTCTCTTTCTTCTTACAGTCTATGCTTAAAACGGGACTTTCTAAACTCATTGCAAGCACCAAAAAACAAATAATTTTAAACTGTTCATCGCGATGTGCATAGCTTCCTATAGCTAATTGTTTTGTTTGTTTACGATAACCGTACCCCAATTCTTTTAGCAACCGCTTTACCAAACCATTGCTTATTTTGATGCCATGCTGTTTCTCGAAAAGCATAACAATAGCACATGGTTTAAGACTTACCCAATATACATTGCTTTCGGTTGGACTGCCCGCTTTATAGCGTTCAATCAAAGCAATCAGCAACACTTTTATTTCTGGTGTTTTTTCAGTTTTTTTTTCTGCCACCGCCAGTTTTACGTTGACGGTCACGTGGAACGAAAATTTGCAAATCCATAGTCAATTCCTTGCGTCCTTTAAGAACGGTTTTCTTGTCAACTGCTAGTATTTTGCAGATGTAGGCTATACCTCCTCGCCCTAACTTCAAGGATTCTAATGCCGCATATTGTCTGCGGTCTTTTTCTGATAATCGGCTGTAATGCAATTGCATCAGCATAATGGTTTTTTCTTCGAATACTACTATCATAATAATACAAAGGAAAAAACTTTAGGCCTACATTTATATTCGTATGACCTTTTTTTATCAAGATCGAAATGTTGAAAACTACATGTGTTTTCAGTACCGGTTGGTGGATGTTATTTCGAAAGTTCCACTTATACACAATAAACACAAAATTTAACCGTTGGTTTATTAGAGAGCTATGTGCTGTTTGAAAAACAAAACAATAACCAAACTGTATAGCTATGAAATGACATATACCTTATAAAAGTCCCGTAAATACGGAGGGCAAGGTTATATGGAAACTAATGCAGATAACGAAAGCAATCGTTTTAAGTACGCTTTTTTTATGAAGCATAAAGACAGCATACTATACTGCGATGCAAAAGGCAGCTACACGAATATTTTCTACAATTGTTTCGAACCCGAACGAGTTTCCTGCCGTATTTGCATTGTTGACGAAAAATTAGGACTTTATTATTTAATACGGTGCCACGAATCGTATATTGTTAACATCAATGGTGTCCTTTCCATTGAACACTGCTGCAGAAATACCGAATTAAAGCTTATTACGGGCATTAAAATTCCTGTTTCGCGAAATTATAAAGATGAGGTTATCAATCTTTATTATAAGATCCATTTCAAGCCTTTTTGATGGAAATTTTGATGAAAATGTACCACAGGTGAAATCCGTGTACCACAGGTGAAATCCAGTGGAATTCCACCTTTTCATTGTTGTAACTTTGTATTGAAATCAATTCAATTATTTATTAACTAAAAAAACTTAAACAATGAAAACAAAAATTTTAAAATCAAAACCAATCAGCTATGGCGAAAGGTTCGTAATGACGTTCATCATGATGGCCCGACTTTGACACCAGTCATCAAAACTATCCTCTGAAACCCGCGTCAATATTGAAAACATATTTTTGTTTTCAAAAAATGTAGTGAACAATATTTTGCGTAACCGGTTGTATTTACTAACGGTTGAAGTAATTTTGCATTGACAGCAAAATCTATTTCATGTATATACGTATTACAAAGAATCAACGAGGCGAGGCATATTATCATCTGGTGGAGTCGTATCGTGAGGGTAGTAAAGTAAAACAACGCACTTTGTTAAGTTTGGGCAATGTAAAAGATGGGAAGCTGGAAGAACTCGCCGAAGCCATTAGCAAACATCTTGATTATATGAGTATTTTTAATTTTGCAAAATCTATTGATGTAAAAACCACTTATGTTTATGGACCTTTGTATGTTTTGCATGATTTGTTGAAGTCATTAGGGATTGATACTGTTCTAAGTAAAATCAGAACGGCTCATCCAAAATTGGAATTTGATTTTGAGAAATCAGTTTTTACGCAACTATGCGGACGCTTTATTAAACCAGGCTCCAAGCTTGCTCTATATGACAAGCTTTTAGACAGGATGTTTCCCGGAATGATTAATCCGGGGCTTGCACTTCATCAAATCTATCGCACTCTTGATTTACTCGCTCATCATAAAGATGAAATAGAACAGCAATTATTTTATCAGGGAAAAGATTTGTTCACATCCGAGATAGATGTTGTTTTGTATGATTTGACCACGATCCGATTTGAGAGTACCCGATTGGATCTGGACAGTTACCGGAGATTTGGTTATAGCAAGGAAATGCGGAGTGATTGTACGCAAGTGGTATTGGGATTACTTACCGACACCGATGGCATACCGCTTAGCTTTGAAGTGCATCCGGGCAATACGTTCGAGGGAAAAACACTGGATGAAATTGTAAATAAAATACGGAATAAATTTTCTGTCAGGCGTTTTATTTTTGTTGCTGACCGGGGTCTTTTTTCTTTTCCCAATCTTGAATATATCCGCAGTCAACAAGGGGAGTTCATTGTTGGATTAAGAATGGGCGCAATGAAAGATTTGATCCAGCAGGACTTTTATAACCTTCAGCAGTATGAATGGATCAATGAAAATCTTGCTGTTTATGAAACATTACTGGGAGAGGATCGCTGTATCATCACATGGTCAAAAGTCCGTGCCGGGCGTGACAAAAAAACACGGGAAGATATTCTTGATAAAATCAGGAAAAAGTTGATGGTAAAAAAACGAAAAGAAAAAGACTTTATTACCAACACCAATTACAAAAAATATGTCCGCTTCAATGAGAAGGATTCTCTACCTGAACTCAACATTGAAGCCATTGAACAGGAAACCAGAAAGGATGGTTTTTTCGGAATTATCACCAATGTGAAAACCATGCAAAAGCAAGAAGTTGTAATGCACTATAAACAACTCTGGAAAATAGAAGACGCCTTCGGTGAAATTAAAGGAACACTACGAACCCGTCCGGTGTTTCATTGGACAGATAACAGAATTATTGGTCATTTTGTGCTTTGTTTTCTTGCTTATTATTGCGAAGCATATATAACAAAAATGCTCAGGGAAAATCACCAGATGCTTAACCGAAAATCAATTGAAAATAAAATTGTAAAAGAAAGAGAACTTACCGCAGTTCAAGCTATGGAGGACATGGCAACAGTAATGGCTATACCTGTACAAGTAAAAAATAAAACCATTTGGGTGAGAACTGATATTCCTGAAAATGGAAACAAACTCTTGCGAACTCTTAAGATGCGCATACCTTCTAAAATCATAAGTTCAAATTGAAAATGTAGTGGCACAAATCATTATATAAAATATGACTATTTGATCCATCAATTAGTTACAAATTGCAAGTGTCAAAGTCGGGAATTATTTATTAACTAAAAAAACTTAAACAATGAAAACAAAAATTTTAAAATCAGAACCAATCAGCTATGGCGAAAGGTTCGTAATGACGTTTATCATGATGGCGTTAATTAAAAATCTCCCAAAATTCAACCTTAAACTTCTTAAGGTAGGGATCCATCCGATTTAGTAATTAAAGAATCTTTAGGACTGAAAACAACCGGCGTTGCAGCTATGGCGGGATGTACAACTACCGATACCATGGTACATAATGCAGCGAATTTGCTTCAAACCATGGTAAACGGCACTTACTTATACCGCAGCTCTATACCAGCAACCAGGTACTGGGCCAGAAAAAAATAACGGTTGACCTGTATAACAAGGTAATTAATTTTATGAAAGGCGCCTGCAATGATGCTGCTGCGCAAGCCGGCGATATTACAGCAGGGATAACACTGGCAAATATCTGCGGGGGCAGATTAACCAAGAAAACTAACAAGCGCTCAGCCCGATTTTGGGGTAACTGCTGCCGGAATAGGCTGGGTGCAAATTCATGCAAAGAAAGTAGTGAAAGGACAGGAAGGGCATATTTTCAGGGTTGCGGTGGTTAGCGGTAAAGGCGTTATCCCTGCAAAAGCAAGCTGCCTGGATTGTTTTTCGCTTGAAGGTACTATTGAAATTACCGACCTCCTGACTTCGGACGATTAGTGCGGTAGCAAATTCCATTTTTTAATCAGAGCAGCCAATGTGCTTTGTAAAATATTTTTTGTAGGAGAACGAAAAACAAAAATTTCTTTTGTTAATGAATCTTGAATATGAGATTCTGTAATATTCCAAACTAAAGATCGTATTTCACGCAAGGACATACCGGTAGATAGCTCAAGATATTTTTCCATTATCAGTGCAACAAAACATATCAGGATGTGCGATTTTATTGGATCTTCATTTCGATGATAAATTGGTCTGGCTCTCAAATCGTTTTTGCTCATACGGAATGATTGCTCAATATGCCATAGTTGGTGATACCATCCGATAACTTGTTCATTGGTGAGTTCTGATTCATTCAAATCGGTGCAATATCCCTTAATACCTAGGAGTAGTTTTCGTTTTTCAATGAGCAATGTATTGAGTTCAACTTTTTCTTTGGATACTTTTTTAACGAACTTTACCCTGTTACCGCTAGATTGTTTGGCCACTAATTCTTCCGCTTTGAGAATCTGCTTGTGCAGTTCGAATGTTTCTTTTTTATATCGTTTGCTCGAAAAATCACAAATCAAGTGGCCATGCTTTGATGAAAATCTCGAAACGGCTCCATTTACACATTGAAGATGATCATGAATTTGTTTGACTAATGTTAAACTTGCATTTGCTAATCTGGCACCAACGATGTATTATAACGTGAATTATGGATTAGAAATTTTGAATTTATGCGAAAAGATAGTTGGTAGTTTATCCAAATAAGTATAAGCAGCCACACCAGCATAAGCATGAGCAATACAGTTTATCGGACTACGATGTCTGGTATGATCAATATCGCAAAGGGTCATTAAAAGATCATTGACAGATTCAATAATTCCTCTTTTCCTTCGGAGAACCTTTTCAAAAAGAGACATAAGTTTGTTTTTCATATTTTTTCGTATTGTTGTTACGATTTTCAATCCTGCCTGATAAAAATATTCAAAAGCTGGTTGAGATAAAAATCCTTTATCAGCAAAAGCATATCCTGTCAAATTTTTAAATATTTTTTTCATTACTTCCAAATTATTATCAGCAATACCAGCAGGTGTAATCAAACATTTCATTACCTCTCCATATGCGTTTATGACTAGAAATAATTTTAGTCCATAAAACCAACCCGTTGAACTTTTACTGCGACATGCAATTCCTTTGAACACCTTATTGCTTCGTATGCGTAAGTTATCACATACAGGTAATTTTTTAGAATCAGCAAAATAGCATCCTTGTGTCCGACCCATACGAAATAAGTTTACGAACATAAACAGTGCAACTGTTGTACGGGGTATTAGTTGAACAAATCTTTCATAACATGGAATCTTTGGAAAATATCCTTTCATTTCTTTGATTACCATTTCTTGATAATAGTATTGAAAACATTTCATACCCGATTGATGATAGACTATCATTATGCACATACTCTCGCTCAGACTTAATCCTGTCGTTCTCGTTGGTTTCCTTTCCTTTGTGCCTGATTCTATCATAATGCTTTGTTGCCATTGTTCAAAAAAATTACAAAAATCATCACAATCACAGAAAATTTCTATTAGTTTTGAATCTGTTAAAATCATTGGAATTTAGATTTATAGTTTGGCAAAACCATATTACATCTTTAGTCCTTTGATTTTTTTATCCTTTCTTATTTGTTTTCAACATCTTGCTGTTAATGCTAATCCATAGCTCACGTTATGATATTTTCTTTTGTCTGAGTTCTTCAAGCCTTTCTTCGTCAAGCATTGCAGCATCTGCTACAATGACAGGTTTGATGTTTTGATGTTTGCTGATAAACTCTTCCACAATGGGAAGCATGGTTTTCCCTTCAAAGGTATTTCCTGAGAATACCTCATACGCTAATGGAAAACCAGATTGGGTTGTCAATAATCCAATGACTATTTGAGGTTGTTGTGGCTTGTTGTCTTTAGAAAAACCAGGAACACGAAATTCATCATCCTTGAATGTTTCAAAGTAAAGCGTTGTCACATCATATAACACAAAGCAGAAAGATTCTTTAAATTTTTTATATGCCAATTTAAAGGCGCTCTGCTCTATATCTGATTTGTGCATGATTAACTTTGGAATATTCTTGTAAATCCTTTCAGAATAGCGAATCCCAAAGTATTGCGATAGCAAAGAAATAGCTCGTAGTTTTGAGCTAGGTTCAATAAGTCGCATAATTGCCAGATCAAGTAATAGTGCCGGAAACCCATTCAACCCGCACTCTTCCGCACAACTCATAAAAAATTTCCATGCAAAACAATGTGTTACATTAACACACTCGCCTCTTTCAACCTGAAGTATCTTTTGACGTTGGACTGGGAACAAAGAAGATTGTGCTGTTTGATCTTCAATCCACCTTTTGGCTGTTGCTTTTAGTACTTCTACTTCTTCGTCATTCTTAGCACTCCCTATATGTTTGTATACACGAGAGGAGTGTCCAACATATCTGACAACCTGAATGGCAATACTACCTGATTTTGTACGGACTTTTCTAATAGAAAACATCACGCAAAAATAGGCGTTAGTGCGGTAAAATCAAAAAAATCAAATTTTATTCATTTGTTTATTAGTGACTTATAAAAGAATGCCGCACTAATTTTGAAAAGCGTCCGAAGTCAGG
>CAVSHK010000036.1:0-39736 GCA_963727705.1 uncultured Bacteroidota bacterium | reverse complement strand
TTTATCCTGTTCGCTGGGTGTTAGTTCGCCCGAAGGGTGGTTGTGCACCAGTATGGCTTTTGCTGCCAGCTTGTATATGGCCATGCGAAACACATCGGGCGGGTCAATGCTCACACGGTTGCTTGCCCCAAGGCACAGCAGTTCAATAAACAATATTTTGTGGGCATTGTTAAGGCCTACTATCCAAAAGTGTTCCTGATTGCGGCGTATTTTGTTTTCGCGCAGCAGTATTTGCTGCATGATGTTATATACATCTTCCGCCTCGGTTACTTTAATTTTTTGTTGTTTGCTAATGCGTATGTTCATACTGCCTCGGTACTTAGGTGTTATGGTTTTATTGGTTGTAATGTTGTAAAAATAAGTAATTAAGCAGGTACATTGTTTAAAATATTTATAAAAGTTTTGAGTTACTGTGTTTATAAGTTTGACTCCTTTGTCTTAAAATTGTATTGGTTCGTTGTGTAATTACTTCTTTTGTCAGCTTATTTCACTTTAATTGCCTCCTCCTTTAATCGGTTATTAGCTATTGTGCATCAGTCTATGATTTAATTTTAAAACAATGGATGCAGGGGGAATTAACTTGGTTGGTAGGTTCTTCTTTTTGGTTGCAAGTTTCATCTCCTTGGTTCCGTTGTTCGTGTATCTGGTTACAAGGAGCTCAAGTTTGGTTCGTAAGTTCGCGTCTTTGGTTTCATTGTTCATTTCTATGGTTTCAAGTCAATTCCCCCTACATCCATTGTTCGTTTCCATGCTTACAAGGAGCTCAGGTTTGGTTCGTAAATTTGTGTCTTTGGTTTCATTGTTCATCTCTATGGTTTCAAATCAATTCCCCCTACTTCCATTGTTCGTTTCCATGTTTACAAGGAGCTCAGGTTTGGTTCGTAAGTTCCTCTCCTTGGTTTATGTGATTAGATAAGTGGAGTAATGTAAATCAAACTTCGGGTTAAGCATTGCCCCCTCTCCGCTCCCTGAGACTTCGGCGTGAGCTCAGTCGAACGCTTGTCGAAGGGTGGAGGGGGGATGAAGGGCTGAGGCTACACAGTGCCAATCCATAAGACAAACAACAACAACCCTGCATTCGCCCACTTATTATGTATTGCATAATAAATTAGAATTACTACATTTGCCAACATTCAGTCGATGAACTTTATTATTTAAAATTATCATATACTATTAACTTAAAAAAATTAAAAATGTCAACATCAACAAATGTAAGAAGGGTAGCTATTATTGGGTCGAACAGAATTCCGTTTGTTTGTTTGAACACTGTTTACTCGTATGCAAGCAATCAGGAAAGGATGACTGCTGCATTAAACGGTTTGGTAGAACGATTTAAACTGGAAGGTGTACAACTGGGCGAAGTAGCCGGTGGTGCTGTTGTAAAACATGCAAAAGATTCGTTTTTAATGCGCGAATCGGTTTTAGGAACAAAATTATCACCATTACCCTGCCGTTGATTTTCAACAAGCATGTGCTACAGGTTTAGAAGCAGCCATTTACATTGCAAACAAAATTGCTTTGGGTCAAATTGAATGCGGTATTGCAGGTGGTACAGATAACCAGCGATGCTCCCATTGCCGTAAGCGATAAATTAAGAGTTAAATTTTTAGATGTTAACAGAGCAAAATGAACAGGTGAAAGAATAAAAAAACTGTTAAAAGTAAAATTCAGCGACATTGGAATTAAAGTACCCGTAAATGCAGAGGCAAGAACAGGCTTATCGATGGGAGGGCACACTCAAATTACTGCTGATTATTATAAAATCGCAGCAAAATTCTAGATGAAGTGGCCTACACAAGTCATAAAAAATTGGCTAAAGCGTATGAAGAAGGTTTTTTAATGATTTGATGACTCCATTTTTAGGAATAACAAAGGATAATACTTTAAGACCTGATACTACCTTAGAAAAACTGGCTACCCTTAAAGGTGTGTTTGGCGGAAGCGGAACATTAACAGCTGGTGACTCATTAGCTTTAACTGACGAATTTTGTGGTATTAATGGCAAGCGAAGAATGGGCGAAAGAAGGTGATTGCCAATTCTGAGCGTACTTCTCTTTTTCAGAAACGGCTGCAGTTGAGTTCGTTCAAAACAAACAAGATTAAATAATTGCTCCGGTATATGCTGTTGCTAGCCAATTGAAAAAAACAGGATTAAGATTGGCAAGATTTTGATTTTTATGAAATTCACGAAGCCTTTGGTGCTATAGTAGGTGCTGACTTAAAATTGTGGGAGGATGAAAAAGTCTGTAAAGAAAAACTAGGCTTACCGGGTGCTTTAGGAAGCATTGATATGAACAAACTGAACGTGAAAGGAAGCAGTATAGCTACCGGTCACCCGTTTGCTGCCACAGGTGGAAGAATAATTGGAACATTGGCAAAAATCATTAACCAAAAGGGTTCCGGCAGAGGGTTAATTTGCCTTTGCGCTGCCGGTGGACAAGGTATTGCTATTATTATTGAAAAATAATTTTTTATACTTCATTGAAAAAAGAGGCTGCCCACAAAGCAGCCTCTTTTTTATTGATAGAACGTCATTGCGAATCCTTCAACAGGCTAAGAGCAGGCAGGGTGAAGCAATCTGTTAGAGATATGCTGTTACAAAGTGAGATTGCCCTCGCACATATTTCGACAGGCTCAATATGCCCTATCGTGCGCAGTCAGTCTGAGACTTCTGCGTGAGCTCAGCCGAACGCTTGTCGAAGACTTTGGGTGGAAGAACATCCTTAACTTAAAACATTGATGACGCGGGAGTTAAAATGAAGTATGTTATTGTAAAATTTTGACATACCTTTATCTATCTTATTTTTTGACATTCATTAAAAAAATTGTACAAAATGAACACCCATTACCCAAAACTGTTTGAACCACTTGACCTTGGTTTTACTACATTAAAAAACCGAATTCTGATGGGTTCCATGCACACCGGACTGGAAGAAGAAAAAAACGGTTTTGAAAAAATGGCTGCTTTTTACGGAGAACGTGCCAAAGGTGGAGTGGGATTAATTGTAACAGGTGGCATTGCTCCAAACATTGCCGGCTGGGTGGGTCCGTTTGCAAGCAAATTAAGTAATGGCCGTACTGCTAAAAAACACAAAGTTATTACTGAAGAAGTGCATAAAAACGGAGGTAAAATATGTTTACAAATATTACATGCCGGACGGTACAGTTACACCCCATTGTGTGTTGCACCCAGTGCCATAAAATCGCCCATATCCATGTTTAAGCCCTGGGCATTGAGTGCTTCGGGTGTTGAACGTACTATTGCCGATTATGCCGATTGTGCCAAATACGCTCAGCAAGCAGGTTACGATGGGGTGGAAGTAATGGGTAGCGAGGGGTATTTGATAAACGAATTTATAGCAGCGAGAACAAACAAAAGAACTGACGAATGGGGAGGTAGCTATGAGAATAGAATTAAGTTCCCTATTGAAATTGTGAAAAGAATACGCAAAACTGTAGGACAAAACTTTATTATCATCTATCGCCTTTCTATGATGGATTTGGTGGAAGGTGGCAGCTCAGGAAGAAGTGGTTTTGCTTGCCAAAGAAATTGAAAAAGCAGGTGCCACCATTATCAACACCGGTATTGGCTGGCACGAAGCACGTATACCTACCATTGCCACAATGGTTCCCAGAGGAACTTTTTCCTTCGTTACAAAAAAAATGATGGGTGTGGTAAAAATACCATTGATAACCACCAACAGAATAAACACACCTGAAGTAGCAGAACAAATTTTGGCGGATGGTTGTGCCGATATGGTTTCTATGGCTCGCCCTTTTCTTGCCGACCCTGAATTTTCTAACAAAGCACAACAAGGTAGAGCGGATGAAATAAATACGTGTATTGGTTGTAATCAGGCTTGTTTAGACCATATCTTTAAACGTCAGATTGCCAGTTGTTTGGTAAACCCCCGTGCCTGCCACGAAACGGAATTGAATTACACAGCAGCAACAACACCTAAAAAAATTGCAGTAATAGGAGCCGGGCCGGCTGGTCTTTCTGCCGCTACTACCGCAGCAAAACGCGGACATAAAGTTACCCTGTTTGATGCAGGAAGTGAAATTGGCGGACAGTTTAACATTGCCAAACAAATACCCGGTAAAGAAGAGTTTTATGAAACACTGCGTTACTTCAGTAAACAAATTCAGTTAAACAACATCACCTTAAAACTTAATACAACAGTGGGTGTAAATGATTTGGATGGATTTGATGAAATAATTGTTGCTACTGGTATTTCTCCCCGCAAACCGGGCATACCCGGTGTTGAAAGTCCTAACGTATTATCTTACATTGATGTATTAAAAAACAAAAAAGAAGTTGGCAAACGTGTGGCAATCATTGGGGCAGGCGGCATTGGTTTTGACACTGCCGAATACCTTACACATGAAGGAAAATCGACCTCGCTGGATGTTCAGGCATTTTTAACAGAATGGGGTGTTGATGCTACCAACCAAGTACGTGGAGGCATTGAAGGTGTTTTACCACACCCTCACCCTTCGCCACGCACGGTATTTCTGTTGCAACGCAAAGAAACCAAGGTGGGCGACGGATTGGGAAAAACAACTGGCTGGATACACCGCGCTTCCTTAAAAAGCAAAAAGGTGAAAATGATAAACAGTGTTCAATACGAAAAAATTGATGACGCAGGTTTACACATTACAATATCCGGCAAAGCTCAACTATTGGAAGTGGACAGCATTGTTATTTGCGCCGGGCAAGTTAGTAAAAACGAATTGTACGAACCGCTTAAAGCAAAAGGCAAATCGGTACACCTAATTGGAGGAGCCTTCATGGCAGGTGAACTGGACGCTAAACGTGCCATTGAACAAGGGTTTAAACTGGGATTGAGTTTGTAATTAATAATGTTAATGCAATACACTTACTGATATCAATCACATTTGCGAATGATTAACCTCAGTTATAATTTCATTACATTTGGGTTATCTTCGTTTGTTTTTAAGTAAAGTCGTTTAAAGTTAGAACAATGTCTTCATCTCGACTACGCTCGATATGACATTTTAAAGTTGTGTCAGTTCGAGTACTTCGACTTCGCTCAGCATAAACTAAAGTCGAGAACAAACAGCTTTAAAAGTTGACTTTTGACAACTTTAGTGTATACTTTTATTTAATCATTAAAAATTCACCTATTCAATCATTAAAACAATGGAAGAATCAAAAAATAATAACGGAAAACTAATAGGAGCGCTGCTGTTAGGCGCTGCCATAGGTGGGGCTTTGGGCATTTTGTTTGCCCCGGATAAAGGCAGTGAAACACGAAAAAAAATACTGTCGAAAGGGGATGACCTTACCGATGGCTTAAAAGAAAAGTTTGATGACTTTTTGGATGAGTTAAAAAAAGAAGCCGAAGCATTAAAAAACAAAACCACTTAATTGACTATTATTAGTCAGCACTGAGTCGTGCCGAATGCTTTTACCGGGACTTCGGTCTGAGCTCAATCGAACGCTTGTCAAAGTATGATTCGGCATCTGTGAAATCGTAGATTGTATTCATGTAAAAGATTCTGAAACAAGTTCAGAACGACTTTCAATAAAGCAGACACGTAAATGGAAACACAAAAAACAATTATAGAGCCTCTTATAGAACGAATAGAAGCTTACGGCAATACCACTGTTGAACTAGCGAAATTAAGAACGGTAGAAAAAACCGCTCATGTTTCATCAACCCTATTATCTCGTTCATTATTGGTAATCGCTATTTCAGCTTTTGCGCTAATGCTCAATGTTGCCGTAGCGCTTTGGTTAGGCGAAGTAATGGGTAAAAATTATTACGGTTTTTTTACGGTGGCTGCATTTGATGCACTAGTGGCACTTGTTGTGTATCTCATTCATCCCTCCATAAAATCAAGCATCAACAATTCTATTATCAAACAATTGCTAAACTGATTTTACTATGCAACCCATCACCAACGCGGCAGAACTAAAAAATGCTATTCAGCAATTGGAACAAAAACAAGCTGAAGAATGGTCATTATTGAAGAAAGAATGTCTTACGGCCGTTGATAGTTTAAAACCTGTGAATATTATTAAAAATACATTTCACGACCTAACCACTTCTCCCGATTTTAAGAAAGACTTACTGGGAACACTCCTTAGTCTTGCTATTGGATTTGTATCTAAAAAGGCAATTGTAGGATCTACCAACAATCCTTTAAAACAATTATTAGGAAATTTTTTACAAATGGGAGTGACTGATGTTGTTTCAAAAAACTCAGATGGATTAAAAACGATTGTTTTTAATTTGATAAATAAATTTTTCAGTAAAAAAGATGAGTAAGATGTTTGTTAAAAATGTTTAATATTTTTTAAATATCAGTGAAATTTTTTTCCTTGGGATAACATTTCAATTAGTTGCTGCATTCTCTTTTCTCTCGTCTCCGCTTTTTTTGCCGTTTGCAATCGCCAAGTAATGGCATACGTATTGGTTTTATTTAAGGTATCAAAAAAGGCTTTTGCTTTTTTATTTTTACTAAGCCGTTGCAAAAAATCCTCAGGCACTTTCATATTGCTTGGCGAGTCGTAAGCATTGTCCCATCTTCCATCTGCTTTCGCCAATTCTATTTCTTTTATCCCATTGGGCTTCATTTTTCCTTGTTTGTGCAAACGCTCAACGTGCTCAATATTCTTTTTTGACCATATACTCTTTGCCCTTCTAGGAGTAAATTTGTTAAGGTAGGATTGCTCATCATACGTTTTCTTTTGCCCGTCAATCCAACCATAACAAAGCGCTTCATCAAGCGCTTCGGCATAGGTAACAGAAGAAATAGCAGAACCTTTTTTGAAAAACCTTAACCAAATGCCAGTTGTATTGGTGTAATTAATTGCTAACCATTGTTCCCATTCCATAGGAGAGGCAAAGGAGAGGATAGGTATATTCGGCGTATCATTTTTTTTCATTTTGTATTACCGTACTTTATCTGTATGAATTTGATGTGAAGCAACAAATAAACTCAAAACTTTCAAACTGATTTTCTTCTTTTTTTTTCTTTAATAATCAAACTCAGTTCACGTCCTGTTTGTCCCTTCACGAAAGTATTTTCTTGTGCCCTGCGTATTAAATAAGGCAATACTTCTTTAACAGGACCGTAGGGAACATACTTGGCTACATTGTAGCCTGTGTTGGAAAGGTTATAACTGATATGATCGCTCATACCCAACAGTTGCGCGAAGAAGATGTGCGAATTGTTTTTTTGAATTGTTTTTTCTGCAATTAATTCTGTAAGATAAGTGGTGCTTTGTTCATTATGTGTGGCTGCACAAAAGGCAATTTTATGAATATTACTTAAGCAAAATAACAATGCGGCATTGTAATCATTATCAGTAGCTTGTTTCGTATCATGTATGGGCGATGCATAATTTAATTCCATAGCTCGGGCACGTTCTTTTTCCATATAGGCACCACGTACTAATTTAACTCCCAAAAAGTAATTTTCTTTTTCAGCTTTTGCTAAAGAGCTTTTCAGATAATCCAGCCGGTCTTTTCTGTACATCTGAAAAGTGTTGTAAACAACGGGCTTTTGACTGTTGTATTTTATCATCATTTTGTTTGCTAAATCATCAATGGCAGGCTGTATCCAACTTTCTTCGGCATCAATAAATATAGCAACTTGTGCTTTAAACGCTGCCTCGCAAATTGAATTTACGTTGTTGTAAACCCGCTCATATTCTTTTTGTTCATCATGGTTTAGAGTTACATCGGAGGCAACTTTTTCCAACAATTCAAACCGGGCCAAACCGGTTACTTTAAATACACAAAAAGGGATGTGTTTATTGTTTTTTGATTTGTAAATAGTTTTAATTGTTTCATTAACACAAACTTGAAAATCGGCTTCTGTTTTTTTCCCTTCTACCGAATAATCAAGTATGGTTCCTATGTTTGCTGAGCCCAACAGTTTTATCTTTTTGTCACATTCTTCAATAGTTTCTCCTCCACAAAATTGTTTAAAAATAGTAGCTTTTATTAAGCTTTTAATGGGTAAGTGCAGTTTTAATGCTGCATGTATCAATTGATTGCCAATGCTCACAACAGTATTATTCGACATTATTTTAAACAGCCAATACGATTGATTTAGATCGCTGTTGGTTTTGTTGGCAAAGGCAATTTCAGTATTGTTAAAGGATAGCATAAATGTTGAATGTTTTAGTAATTGCCATTAAAAAAGAACTCCTTGACGTTTTACGACTAATAAACAATAAGGTTTTACAATAACAGGCTTCATACTAATTTAAAATAACCTGATAGGATAGATGTTTGATAATTTACTCGTTGTAATATCGATTTTTTTATACCATAGAAAAGCAAAAACAGCTTCGCCTCTTTCAGCAGTTGAAAGAGGCGAAGCTGTATAATTAATCACACACAAAATGATAATATTATCTACGGTTGGGTCTCATCATATAGGAGTCAACTCTTACTGGCTTACCAACGTTAAAATCTCTGTAAACAACAGGTTGTGCTCTTGCAGGCATAGATGGTTGACGGTATCCGATTTCGCGCTCGGGAGCATAAATAGGTCTTCTTGTATTTTCGTTAAAACCATATGGATGTGGTTGACCTACTACTCTTGGATAAATTACATTATGGTAATATCTTGGGTAATGTGATACATATAACTCATGGTGCATCCATGGCTGATGTACGTTCCGATCAAGTATTACCACGTGACCATGAAATAAATCGTAGCCGGCATACATAGGGGGCAATGTTAAAGAATAGATCCAATTACCATTATCTAAATAAACAAATTCATTGTGCCATACATCATAATAACATTCAATATCAGGTAAATAATAATATTGTGAACCTGAAGCATTATCATAGGGCGGAGCCCAGCTTGGAGGATTTACCACTGCTGGTTGTGAATAATCACCCTGATTAGGATCAGGTTGATTGTAATTGGGTTGATTGTAATTGGGTTGATTGTTATAATTTGCCTGATTGACATCCGGAGTTTGAGCAAATGAGAACCCTGTTTGTATTAAAGCCAAGAACAATAAGGGTAAAGATGATGCTTTTAGCAAGTCATGAGTGTATTTGTAAGGCGTCATTGTCATATATTAATTTATTTAAAGTCTGGTGCAATAATACAAATCATTTCAAACTTACGTGATAACTTTTTCGTTAATTAAACATAAAATCATTTTATAATCGGATTGTAACTTTATGCGACGATAAATATAACTTATAACCATTTTCTATGAACACAAAACTTCCCAATATGCGCTTTTGCAGACAAGTGGAAAACTAGAATTACGCATCCCATTATTGGTTGCAGGCGTTTAATAAAATACACCTGAATTGCTGAACACATTAAAATACACCTTAGCAGGTTTTATCTTTTGCCCATCCTTATATAAAAAAGGTGATCCCGTATCATCCAACATAGGGACATGACAATTCTTGTTCTTTTGCCATTTTTTTGGAACAAACTTCATATCGTGAATGAATTTGTTTTGTATTGCATTTCTTACCTGCTCGGCATCTACCCCTGTGTTTATTTGTACTATTTGAGAGTAACCAATATTCATTTTAAATTGGGCACTTAATAATCCGTGAGAGATATTCGTATATGTACCTCCCACAGTATCCATATAACATTGAGGATGTATATGAGGAGAAGCAATTGCTTGGCGACTACCCATTTGTCCTGTCCACATAGTGCAGTTAACACCCACCTGAAACAGTGAATCGTATTGATATTGTACCAATATAGCTCCTGTTCTGAAGCGATCCAATATTTGTCTGGCGAAAATATCATTCTCTGTAATAAGGCTCACTTTATTGAACTGCAAAGCAATTAACCCAGTTTGTTGAGATGTTTTTATTTTATTCCAATACGCGTTAAATGAATAGGCAACACTATATTCATATCTTGTTTGGTTGGACACCGCATTAAAAAAAGGATTAAAGAAGGTTTGTTTTTGACCATATGCTACTACTGCACCCATGCTTGTTACAGCTTCGGTATAAACTTGTTTGGGACCTAAGTTTTTTATGTTAAAATACAAACGAGTTTCGGCATTAACCTGTGCAAAATCGTAAACATAATACGCATTTACAACTACACCTACCCTCTGAAAGTGTGTGCCAAAGGCTATTATGGCTCCGGCGTTTATCCCGAAAAACTTGCTGTTAAACAACACATCCTGAGAAAAAGAGGGTAGGGTAGAGGTTAAAAAGAAGATGATAGGAACTGCTTTTTTACAATACAAAAAGCCATACTTCTCAATTTTCTTTATCATATCCTTGCAAATTTAGAGTATTCAGATAGATACGCAAATTCAAATCGCTAAAAATATATTACGAAATCGCATTCTTTTTGAGAAAGTAAAGGGCGGCTTACAAATGTTTCTTATGTTTTCAAAACCTCGTATTGCTTTTACTTTTATCCCACAAAAAATTAGTACTTTCGTAGCAATGAAATTAGACATACTTGCAATAGGTGCACACCCTGATGATGTGGAATTATCATGTGCAGGAACCATCTTAAAACACATTGCTTTAGGCAAAAAATGTGGGGTGCTTGATTTAACAAGAGGTGAACTTGGAACCAGAGGAAGTGCCGCACTCCGAAAAAAAGAAGCTTTAAAGGCATCCCAAATACTCGGACTGAATGTACGTGATAACTTAAACATGGCAGACGGTTTTTTTGCGAATGATAAAAAACACCAATTACTACTGATAAAAAAAATACGTCAATACCAACCCGAAATTATTTTATGCAATTCTGTTACCGACCGTCATCCCGATCATGGTCGTGCTGCACAACTTGTTTCGGAAGCCTGTTTTTACAGCGGCTTGATTAAAATAGAAACAACTGTTAATTCTAAAAAACAAAATGTTTGGCGTCCAAAAGCAGTGTATCATTATATACAGGACAGGCAACTAAAACCTGATTTTGTGGTAGATGTTACTACATATGTGGACAAGAAAATGGAAGCCATCATGGCGTTTGATTCTCAATTTTACAATCCTAAATCCAAAGAGCCGGTTACACCAATTTCCGTTAAAAATTTTTTAGAGGTAATAAAGGGGAAAATGAGCGTTTTTGGTCGCGATGCCGGTTTTGAATATGCCGAAGGATTTACCGTAGAGCGAAGTGTTGGAGTAAAGGATTTATTTGACTTGATGTAGTTTAAAACTATATTGCAAATTACCTTATACAACTCTCCTCAAAAATATTAATTTTGCAATTCGATAAATTAAATTTCACAAACAATGTTTGATAGTTTAAGTGATAAGCTGGACAGAGCCTTTAAAGTTCTTAAAGGACATGGGAAAATTACCGAAATAAACGTTTCGGAAACAGTTAAAGAAATACGAAAAGCCTTACTTGATGCCGATGTTAACTACAAGGTAGCCAAGCAGTTTACCGACTCCGTTAAAGAAAAAGCATTAGGTCAAAATGTACTAACCTCCGTTTCTCCGGGGCAGTTGATGGTGAAGATTACCCAACAGGAATTGACTGAACTGATGGGGGGAGAAACTTCCGAAATAAAACTGGGTGGTAACCCAACAGTAATATTGATGAGTGGTTTGCAGGGATCGGGTAAAACTACCTTTTCGGGAAAGCTTGCCAATTACTTCAAAACCAAAAAAGGTAAAAAGCCATTATTAGTTGCATGTGATATTTATCGTCCGGCTGCCATTAAGCAATTACAAGTTTTAGGAGAGCAATTAGGAGTTGATGTTTATTCTGATATTGACAATAAAAATGCGGTTGACATTGCAAAAAAAGGTATTGAACAAGCAAAAGTAAATGGCAACTCCGTTGTAATTATAGATACTGCAGGTCGTTTGGCGGTTGATGAACAAATGATGAAGGAAATTGCAGCAATAAAAGCTGCGATTAATCCACATGAAATATTGTTCGTAGTTGATGCCATGACCGGACAAGATGCCGTAAATACAGCTAAAGCATTTAATGATGTATTGGATTTTAGTGGTGTGGTTCTTACCAAAATGGACGGTGACACACGCGGTGGAGCTGCTCTTTCAATTAAGTCGGTAGTTAACAAGCCTATTAAATTTGTCGGTACCGGTGAAAAAATGGATGCCATTGATGTGTTTCATCCAAACCGTATTGCAGATAGAATATTGGGCATGGGCGACATTGTTTCCTTGGTGGAACGTGCCGAATCGCAATTTAATGAAGAAGAGTCAAAGAAGTTACAAAAGAAAATTGCCAAGAATCAATTTACATTTACCGATTTTTTAAGTCAAATTCAGCAGATCAAAAAAATGGGTAATATGAAAGATTTGATGGGCATGATTCCTGGCATGGGTAAAGCCATGAAAGGAGTGGATGTGGACGATAACGCTTTTAAAAATATAGAAGCCATTATTTATTCTATGACGCCTTCCGAGCGCGAAAACCCTGATTTGCTAAATGGTAAACGCAGAGAACGCATTGCAAAAGGCAGCGGAACAAACATACAAGAGGTAAATCGCCTGGTAAAGCAGTTTGAAGACATGCGCAAAATGATGAAAATGATGAATAGTAAAGATGGGATGTCAAAAATGATGGCTCAGATGAAAAATATGCCGGGCATGAAAGGCTTGGGTATTTAAGCACATTTATAATAGTATGCTAACTTTAAAATTCATTTAATTTAAAACTTTAAACTACTAATTACTAAAAGATTGAAGTCGGAACCTATAATAATTGACGGTAAATTAATTTCAGAGCAAATTCAAAACGAAATAGCACTGGAGGTTAAAAATCTCATTTCAAAAGGAGGCAAAAAACCACATTTGGCTGCTATATTGGTTGGCAATGATGGGGCAAGTGAAACATATGTGGCAGCAAAAGTTAAAGCCTGTGAAAAAGTAGGATTTGATTCAACATTAATCCGTTTACCTGAATCAACAACAGAGCAAGAATTATTGATAAAAGTAAAAGAATTGAATGACAACCAAAGCATTGATGGTTATATAGTTCAACTTCCGCTCCCTAAACACATTAATGAAGAAAAAGTTTTAGATGCAATAGATTATAAAAAGGATGTTGATGGATTTCATGCAATTAATGTTGGCAGAATGACATTGGGTTTAAAAACTTATTTACCTGCAACTCCTGCAGGTATCATGGAATTATTGAAACGATATAAAATAGAAACAGAAGGTAAACATTGTGTGGTGATTGGAAGAAGTCAGATAGTGGGAGCAACGGTTAGCATCCTAATGTCTCAAAAAAACTATCCGGGAAACGCAACGGTAACGCTTTGCCACAGCAAAACAAAAGATATTAAAGAACATACCTTGCAAGCCGACATAATTATTGTAGCAAGAGGTAAAGCCAATTTTCTGACGGCCGATATGGTAAAACAGGGTGTTGTAATTATTGATGTTGGCATAACCCGTATGCCATCTGAAAAAAGTAAAAACGGATTCAAATTAGTAGGTGATGTAAAATACGATGAAGTTGCGCCCAAAGCTTCTTATATTACACCGGTACCGGGCGGCGTTGGTCCGATGACTATAGCTTCGTTATTAATTAACACATTGAAAGCTAGCAAAAAAGAGGTGTATGGTTAACGTTTAAATTAGTGTTTAATTTAAAACCAGATTGTTATTTTTTGCCTTTTTTAGTTTTTTCTTTCTTACTACTTTCCTGTTTTTCTTTTTCTAACTTAATATTGTACTTAATATCTTTCCAGTATTCAGCACCATAGCTCACAAGAATCTCTTCTCCGGCTTTTATATTTTTTTCGGCCAATATCCAGGCTCTGTTTTTCCAAATATCGTAACAACTATTGTTTTTAAGGCCATCTACCCTTGTAAGTCCCTTTGCATCATTTGCAAAACGTGCAAGTGCTTGAGGTGTATTGTATGCATCAATACATTTTTTTTTACTTATATAAAAAGCATAACCATACAGGTCGTTTTCAGCTCTTCGATCCAATTCTTTCTCGGTAATTATCTCTCCTAAATATTCAAGAAATCGTTCCCCCTTTTTAATATCACGTTTTGTATATAGTCCTTTTCCTGCTCCAGGAATTTTTGATTTTTTTACAATAAAATCTTCATACATATGTTATATCATTTAGTCGGCAAAAGTACTTATTAATACATTTGGCTTCATATAAAAAGTAAAAAACTTAAAACTTAAATTTTATATGTTTTAAAATCAGTGTTTTAAGTGTATGTTATTTATGCTTTAAATCAATCATATTACTGCAATTAATTATAACAATAAAACACTTGACTTTTAATAAATATTGATTAACTTTGTCGCCCCAAATTGGTTGGGAAAAGATAAATAAATTTAAGTATTAACCCCTTTAATTGACTGAAAATACGGCAATTAAATACAAATCACACTACCGAAGAAGTTCTTCGGAAAAAAAAAGATGTCAGAAACACTAACAGCACCAAATTTAGAAGCATTCGACTGGAATTCAGTAGAAGAGAGAAAAGATGGTTACACAAAAAAAGAGCGTGAAGATTTAGAATCTTTATATGAAAAAACGCTTAAACAAGTTACCAACAATGAAGTTGTTGAAGGTACAGTGTTGCAAAAAATGCAAGAGAAGTAATTGTAAATATAGGATATAAATCTGACGGAGTTATACCGATTCTGAATTCAGAGACCAATCCTGAATTAAAAGTAGGAGATAAAATTGATGTATATGTTGAAAGCCAGGAAGACGTAAGTGGTCAACTGCTTCTTTCACACAGAAAAGCAAAGACATTAAAATCATGGGAGAAAATTAATCAAGCTCTTGAGAAAAATGAGGTTATTAATGGATTTGTTAAATGCCGCACAAAAGGTGGTTTGATAGTTGATGTATTTGGAATTGAAGCATTTCTTCCGGGTTCACAAATTGATGTTAAACCTATACGTGATTATGATGTTTTTGTTGGTAAAACAATGGAATTAAAGGTTGTAAAAATCAATCATGAATTCAAAAATGTTGTAGTATCTCACAAAGCACTTGATTGAAGCTGAACTTGAACTGCAGAAAGCTGAAATCATATCCAAACTTGAAAAAGGACAGATACTTGAAGGTACTGTTAAAGAATATAACTTCTTACGGAGTATTTATTGACCTTGGCGGTGTTGATGGTTTAATTCATATTACTGACCTTATCATGGGGAAGGATCAATCATCCGGAAGAAATTGTTAAACTTAGATCAGAAGCTCAATGTTGTCATTCTTGATTTTGATGAGAGCAAGAAACGTATTGCTCTTGGTTTGAAACAGCTTACTCCTCATCCATGGGATTCACTTGACACTAATCTTGAAGGTTGGCGATAAAGTTAAAGGTAAAGTTGTTGTTATTGCTGATTATGGTGCATTTATTGAAATTGCTACCGGGTGTTGAAGGTTTGATTCACGTATCAGAAATGTCATGGTCACAACATCTAAGAAGTGCCCAGGATTTCTTGAAAGTTGGTGATGAAATTGAAGGTAGTTATTTTAACTCTTGATCAGGAAGAAAGTAAAATGTCATTAGGTATTAAACAATTGATACCTGACCCATGGACTAATATCGTTGAAAAATATCCTAAAGGTTCAAAGCATAAGGCTAAAGTTCGCAACTTTACAAACTATGGTATATTTGTTGAACTTGAAGAAGGTGTTGATGGTTTAATTCATATTTCCGATCTATCATGGTCTAAAGAAAATTAAACATCCTGCAGAATTTACTAAGATTAAGTGAAGAAATTGATGTTGTGGTTCTTGAAATTGATACTGAAAACCGCCGTCTCAGCTTAGGTCATAAGCAACTTGAAGAAAATCCTTGGGATGTATTTGAAACTATATTTGTTGTAGGATTCAGTTCATCAAGGTACAATCATCAATGTGATGGAAAAAGGAGCTATTGTTTCTCTGCCTTATGGTGTAGAAGGATTTGCTCCAACCCGCCACTTGGTAAAACCTGATGGAACAACTGCTAAAGTTGAAGAAACATTGGATTTCAAAGTGATTGAATTCAATAAAGAAGCTAAAAAAATTGTTGTATCTCAAAGCAAAACGCATGAAGAAGGCGGAATAGATGAGCCTAAAGCAGAAGTTTCTGAAAAGAAAGCAGCAGCTGAGGATACAAAAAAAGCAGCTAAAAAGGTAGCTAACAGTATTGAAAAAACAACTCTTGGAGACATGGATGTTCTTTCGAACTTAAAAGCTGACATGGAAGCTACTGAGAAAAAAGGGAAACAATAATAAACCTTTAAACTCATTTTGTTTCGCAGAAATGCGGAACAAAATCTAAAAATCACGCCATGGTTTTTAGTTAAAACGCCCTCTAGAAATGGAGGGCGTTTTATTTACCGGAAAAAATTGTTACTATTGTTATCGTCTTACACTTCTAATCATATGTCAAAAATAACGATTGCAATAGACGGATACTCATCCTGCGGAAAAAGCACTTTAGCCAAAGCCTTGGCGGCTAAATTGGGATATACATATGTTGATTCTGGCGCCATGTATCGATGTGTAACGTTGTATGGATTGCGCAAAGGTGTGATAAAGGACAAACATTTTATTGTTGAAGAAATTATTAAATTACTTCCTGAAATAAATATTCGATTTGAATTTAATCCACATACCAAGTCTTCTGAAACTTATTTGAATGATGAAAATGTTGAGAAGGAAATTCGTCAGATGATTGTTTCTGAAAACGTAAGTATTGTAAGCACCATACACGAAGTGCGTGTTCAGCTGATTGCAATGCAACGTCAGCTTGGCAAAAAAAAAGGTATTGTAATGGATGGAAGAGATATTGGTTCCAATGTTTTTCCTTACGCTGAACTTAAATTATTTATGACTGCGGATATGGATATACGGGTACACCGCAGGTTTGACGAGTATTCTTCAAAAGGGCAGCACATTCCATTTGATGAAGTAAAAAAGAATTTAATGGAACGTGATTATGATGATACGCACCGAAGAGAAAATCCATTGGTAAAAGCCAAGGATGCAATTGTTTTGGACAATTCTGAACTCACAAGAGAACAGCAACTGGAATTTGTTATAAAACTCATTCATGACCTCACACTTAAAACGGAATAAAATAACAGTAAATAGTTAATTACAGAGCAATTTCTAATATTCCATTTACATATCTTTGTAAAAAAATTGATTATAGATTCCCCATTTTTATAGATGATTAACCTGTTACAAGCCATTTACCTGAAGCTTCTTATCGAAACCAATATAATTGAATACTGGCAAAAAATTAAAAGCACTATTGATCAGGATAAGCTATTGGAGCAACTCACTTATAACTCCAAAGACCCATTGTTATTCAATAGCGGTTTTTTTCTTTTTTTCTTTTTTGTATTTATGCTGGGTTACCAGTTTTTGTATAAGAAAAAATTGTTGCGCGTCATTTATTTCATATTGTTTTCGCTTTATTTTTTTTATAAAGCCTGTGGTTTTTATTTTGGTTTTATTCTCCTTTCCGCAGTTGTTGATTATAATCTGGCTAACTGGATTTTCAGAACCTCAAAGCAACATATCAAAAAATATATTTTAATATTTAGTATCATCATCAATTTAGGGTTGCTGTTTTATTTCAAGTACACCAATTTTTTTATTGAGATACTCAATGATTTTAACGTAGGACATATTAATCCGCTAAACCTCATTTTACCAATAGGTATATCGTTTTATACATTTGAAAATTTAAGTTATACGGTGGACGTATACCGGGGTAAGTTTAAACCCATTGAGGGCTTTTTAGACTATTGTTTTTTCTTGACCTTTTTTCCAAAACTCGTGATGGGACCTATAGTAAGGGCTTCTGATTTTATTCCTCAAATCAGAAAAAACATTTCTATAACCAATGCTGATGTAGCAAAAGGGTTGTATCAAGTCATTGGTGGCTTATTCAAAAAGGTGGTTATTTCCGATTACATTTATGTAAATTTTGTACAATATATTTTTGACGATCCTTCACGCCATTCAGGAATAGAGTGCTTAATGGGCGTTTACGGATATGCTATGGTTATATATTGTGATTTTTCGGGCTATTCGGATATGGCAATAGGTATGGCAAAATGGATGGGCTTTTCTATCAATGAAAACTTCGATTCCCCTTATCAATCTTCAAACATAACTGAATTTTGGCGCCGGTGGCACATGTCGTTATCGGCATGGTTAAAAGATTATTTGTATATATCACTTGGAGGTAATAGAGCAGGGAAGGTGCGCCAATATATCAATCTGTTTATTACAATGTTGTTGGGCGGCTTATGGCATGGAGCATCCTTTAATTTTATTGTGTGGGGAGGAATGCATGGCGTAGCTTTAATAATTGATAAACTTCGGATGACTTATTTACCCGTTGTAAAATCGAAAGTACTAAAAATGTTGGGGGTTATTGTTACATTTAATTTTGTTTGTTTCTGTTGGATATTTTTCAAAGCTTCTTCGTTTCATGATGCGGGAATTATCATTACCCAAATTTTTTACAATTTTAATATAGCAGCTGTAAGCCCCATGTTTGCTGCTTATAAAAGTGTTTTTATTATTATGATTATTGGTTATATGTTACATCTGTTGCCTAAAACATATGAACGATTGGCAGAAACATTTCTTTTAAAAATAAAATTTTCAGGAAGAATAGCTGTACTTTTATTTTTCATTTGGCTGGTTATTCAGGTAAAACAAGCCGATCAGGTGATGCCGATTTATTTGCAGTTTTAATAAAGTATAGAGTTTGCTTAAATTTAGTAATTCAGTGGTACATATATTTAGAATTTGGTTTTTCTCTTATAAGAGTTTTAAACGTATTCACTTTTCTGAATTCCAATTACTTTGTTACTTTTGAATCATTTATAATAAGGTTATCAAAAGTCGACATTTGAAGCTGTTTGTTCTCGACTTCGCTCGAACTGACACAGATTGAAAATGTCATATCGAGCGGAGTCGAGATATAGGCATTTTGATAATGAAGTTCAACTTTAGACAACTTTAATACATAAGTCTTAACTTCTATAATTTAATGTTATGAAAATTTTTTGCATCGGGCTTAATTATGCCAAACATGTTAAAGAAATGAAATGGGCGGACAGAGCTCCTGAACCTGTTGTGTTCATGAAACCGGATACAGCTATAATAAAAGACAATCAGCCATTTTATTATCCTGATTTTTCAAAGGAAGTGCATCATGAAGTGGAGCTGGTTTTAAAAATAAGTAAATCGGGAAAAAATATTCAACCGCAATTCGCACATAAATATTATGAAGAAATAGGCATAGGTATTGACTTTACAGCTCGAGATTTACAAGCTAAATTAAAAGAAAAGGGCTTGCCTTGGGAAAAATCAAAAGGGTTTGACGGGGCTGCTCCATTAGGTAAGTTTGTGAATAAATCGCAATTTACGGATGTAAAAAATATTAATTTTCATTTGTTGATAAACGACAAGGTGGTACAAGTTGGTAATACTCAGGATTTATTAACTCCTTTTGATGAATTGATTGCCGATATTTCGAAATATTTTACACTTAAAACAGGAGATTTAATTTTTACCGGAACACCTGAAGGTGTTGGTCCGGTGAAGATAGGCGATAAGTTGCAGGCCTTTATAGAAAATGAAAAAATGTTGGAATTTGATGTTAAATAATACAAGGTAAAAATTACACTATGAAATTAAAAAAAACAAGTATCGTTTTGTTAATAGCTTCTACAATCACTTCATGTAGTAGCCAAACACTTAAATCGGTTGTTGACGCCGCCACAGCAGTAGAAAAAACGTTAAATTCCAGCACTTCAGGAGTTAAGCCATTGAGCAATGATGAAGTAATAAATGGTTTAAAAGAAGCATTAACGGTAGGAACAAACAACTCAACAGCATCAGCTTCTAAATTAGATGGTTTTTATAAGAATGCCGCTTTGTTTATTCCTTTTCCACCTGAAGCGATAAAAGTAAAAAATACATTGGATGAATTAGGATTACAAAGTCAAACTGACAAGTTTGTAATGACGTTGAACAGAGCTGCAGAAGAAGCAGCAAAAAATGCAGCTCCGGTTTTTATAGATGCGATTAAAGGTATGAATATTACAGACGGGTTTGCAATATTAAGAGGTGGGGATAGCGCTGCAACTCATTATTTAAAAAGCAAAACAACAAATGAACTAACGCAAAAATTTACTCCAATAGTGCAAGCTGCAATTAATAAAGTAGAATTGACAAAATACTGGAGTCCCTTAATAAGCGAGTATGATAAAATTCCGTTTGTACAAAAACAAAATCCTGACTTAACTGCTTACGTAACAAACAGAGCGATGTTAGGTTTATTTAAGTTAGTTGCTGCCGAAGAGTTGAAAATAAGAAAAGACCCTGTAGCCAGAGTTTCCGACATTTTAAAGCGTGTGTTTGGAAGCATGTAATTGTAGAAGCTGATTATGAATCATTTTTATTTTTTATCAGCTTCATTCATCATTTAATCCTTTTCCATTAAGGATCAGTTGCATACATTTTTCAATTCTCGCTGTACGGGTTTTGGATTGTTTTGGAGCAGAAAAATAAAGGATGTATGCCCTTTGCCGTCCGGGTGTCAATTCACTAAATGCAGATTTTAATTCAGGGATTTCATTTAATTTATATTGAAATTCTTCAGGAATGCAGTATTCTGGAGTCGTTTTTAAATTTACTTTCAAACCCGCCTTTTCCACTTCAATGGCTTCATGAATATAGGCTTTCAAGATGGGTTTCATCTGAACTATTTCTCCAACGTTGGTGAACTTAATCCAACGCCCGGCTTGGGTATTCTTGCCCGGTTTAATTAGAATACCATTTGCATCATGTAACAGGGTACCTTTGAAAAACGCAAGGGCACAATATTCTTTTAATCCATTTATTCCAACAATGTTCTTTTTTTGAAATGTGTAAACGGGAACACTCCATTTCAATTCTTCAGTCAGCCCACAGTCAAGAATAATATTTCTCAATTGTTCTAATTCTTGCGACCACTTTGGCACTTTACTCAAATATTCATCAACCTTGGGATTCATGTTAATGTAAACTAATGTACATCAGTTTTAGTTATTAATTCAATTGGATTTTGCGACTTGTTGGTCTTAAGTACCAGGACAAAATAATAAAAATAGATTGCATAAGAGGTCCAATAATTTCTTTTACACCATTATCGCCACATGCCAAATGAGAAAAAAGAGCTCCTGTCATAGTAAAAAGCAAGCCTGCATATGCCCATTCTTTAACAAGTTTAAAGCCCGGAATTAAAATAACGATAACTCCCATAATTTTCCAAATGCCCAGTATCGTCATAAAGTAAAGCGGATAGCCCAAATGAATGATCATGTCAACCATTTCTTTTGTCTGCAATACTTGCTGTATGCCGCTTGCCAACATGCCAAATGCCATTAAGCCTGTGGCAACCCAATAGATAATTAATTTTCTTTTTTCCATCATTTTTTTTTAGTTTGTTAATTTCTTTTTCGTGAATGTACTAATCATCCAATCCTTTTCCGGTGATAATGTGCTGTATATATTTTTCAATCCTTGCCTCTCTGGTTTTGGATTGTTTGGGTTGAGAAAAATAAAAAAGGTATGCTCTTTGCCGCCCGGGCGTTAACTTATAAAAAGCAGTTTTTAAAGCCGGTGTTTCATTTAATTTATGTTGAAATTCTTCAGGGATAGTGTATTCGGAAGTTGTTTTTAAATTCACTTTCAAACCGGCTTTTTCCACTTCAATGGCTTCATGAATATAGGTTTTCAAAATAGGCTCCATCTTTATTATTTCACGAACATTGGTGAATCGAATTTGGCGCGCTGCCTGCACATTTTTCGTTTGCTGGATAAGGATGCTATTAGAATCCTGTAATAAGCTTCCTTTAAAAAACAAAAATGCACAGTATTCTTTAAATACATGTATTAACACAATATTGCTTTTTTGAAATGTATAACATGGACAACCCCATTTCAATTCCTCGCTAAGTCCACAGTCAAGAACGATCATTCTCAATTTTTCAATTTCTTCCTGCCACTTTTGGTTTTTATTAAAATAAAAATCAACCTTGTGATTCGCATTGTCCTTTATCATGGTTTATTATTTTAAGTTACTTAAAACATCTTGTAATCTGTTATGCGCCATGTTAATGCCTTGAGTAAAAGGTAAAGCCAATAACTGGTTTCTTAATGCAACCGATTCATAAATTGTTTGTAGGTTTAGTTTGCTGGAGTTGTCTGTTAGTTTTTCAAATTTTAA
Organism: uncultured Bacteroidota bacterium; assembly: GCA_963727705.1. Taxonomy (GTDB): domain Bacteria; phylum Bacteroidota; class Bacteroidia; order 2-12-FULL-35-15; family 2-12-FULL-35-15; genus 2-12-FULL-35-15. The sequence goes on along the minus strand of CAVSHK010000036.1, from coordinate 17,537 downwards.
TATCTCCAACTGTACGCCAAAAGGAGCATTTTCCATTTCAAATGTCCGAATGATTTTATGGTTTAGGATGAACTCATGAATTACTCCATTTGCCTTAAATACAACATTTCCATTAGTATCGGTTGTTTCAAATTGATAACTACCGTGCTTTTTGCTTTCCAGTTTCAGTACTTTCGTTCCCATCCATTGCTCTATAAGGTCAGGCTCAATATATGCTTTAAAAAGTAATTCAACTGATAGGTCAAATTCCCTTGTTATCAGTATTTCTTGTTTACCATCTTCTGCATCAATTTTTGTTTTTTGTGTCATATCATTCTATTTTTTGATTTATATTTTTTCATTACGGTTTCCAATTTATTAAACCTGTCATCCCACATTTTTGCAAATGGCATTAACCATTCCGCTATTTCTTTCATTTTGTTAGGATTGAAGTGATAATAAATTTCTCTGCCAGTTTGCTCTTGATGTAAAAGGTCGCATTCGGTTAATATTTGAATATGTTTTGATATTGTTGGTCGTGCAGTATCAAAATTTGCAGCTATAGCTCCTGCTGTCATCGACTGCGAAGCCAAAAGCAGCAAAATTGATCTTCTAGTCGGATCTGCTATTGCCTGAAACACATCTCGCCTTAAATTCATTGTGAAGCTATTTGACTACAAATATAAACGAAGTTATTTGACTACACAATTTTTCGCTATTAAATTTATTTGCTTGTTTAAACGCTATTGTAATTATCATGTTTTAACTTAGTTTTTAATGGTTACTCTTTCCTATATTTTGTTAAACAATAGGCGGTGCCAATTGGTTTATAAACTTTTTTTTTTACATTAGCCAAATTTTAAAAAATTACGCTGTTCAAAAAATGCTTTTAAAACATCAGTCAGTACCTTATTTCAATCTTATTTTATTCACGTTCACCTTGTTGTTTCTTTTAAACACTATTGCGCTTAAAGCGATAACGGGCAATAACGACAGCATTCCTTCTCCTTTTAACACGGAATTTACGTTTGAAAAACAAATAAGTATCATTCAGACGATGAATGAAAATCAATTGAATAACTTAGTTGATCAGTTGATGAAGAAGGATAGCATCCCAACTGAATTACTTACAGCTATTAACATAGCTGCTTGTAACGTTAATCAAAAAGAGAGTAAGAATGATACGCTTTCCCTTTTTTCTTCTTCCGAATTGTATGAAGGTTGGAGTGCTGATAAATTATTTTCTGAGTATAATAATGCGAACAAAACCAAAACAAACATAAGAGACACCACTTTTACTCTTGTTTTAAATAAAGATGAACATAAAGATTACAAACACCCTTTTAATGGACCTATCACATCTTCTTACGGTTGGAGGAAAGGAACAATGCATAAAGGTGTAGATATTGATTTGTTAAAAGGAGACACTGTTTTAGCGGCTTTTGATGGTATTGTGCGCTATGCAAAACGAGGTGGTGGTTATGGCAATGTGGTTATTGTTCGTCATTTTAACGGATTGGAAACGGTGTATGCCCATCTTTCAAAAATAAATGTAGTACCTGACCAGTATGTTAGCGCAGGCGATCTTATAGGATTAGGTGGCAGTACAGGACATTCAACAGGAGCACATCTTCATTTTGAAGTCCGCTTAAAGGGTATAGCAATAAATCCTAAGTACCTTATTTCCTTTTCTGATCAAAGTCTTGTTTCTGAAGAATTTATAATTAAAAAAACAAAATCCGGAATAGCTGCTTATACGCCCAATACTAAGTTTTACACCGTTGTTAAAGGCGATAACCTTTATGTAATTGCTAAAAAATTGAAACTGAAACCTGCGGCAATAAGAGAGATGAACAACTTTTACGCTAAAAAAGTTTCTCTAAAACCCGGACAGCAAATTTGTGTTGGGTTCAACTAACTTCTATTTAATTCAACCGGTTTACATCCTTTCAGGAACATCGATACCCAGTAGTTTCAAAGATGCCTTTATAGTATCGCCGATCGTTTTAGAAAGTTGTATTCTAAATATCATTACTTCATTGTCGGTTTCTTTTAGAATAGGAGTGTCGTGGTAGTACTGACTATATTCTTTAGCCAATTCATATGAATAATTAGCTATTAACGCAGGGCTGTATTCGGTGGCAGCAGTGTGCAATGTAGCGTTAAAGTTGTAGAGTTTTATAAGTAATTCTTTTTCTTTAGGTAGTAATTGTGTTGCAGAAGGTGAAATAGATGTGATAATATTCATTTCGGAAGCTTTTCGCATCATGGCTTGAATACGCACATAATTAAACTGAATGAAAGGGGCGGTGTTTCCATTAAAATCAATTGATTCGGCAGGGTTAAACAGCATTTTCTTTTTAGGATCAATTTTGAGCATAAAATATTTTAATGCTCCCATACCTATTGTGTGATATAATTTTTTGCTTTCCTCTTCAGTCAAATCTTTTGCTTTGCCAAGTTCTTGGGTAATGGCAGCAGCGGTATCAATCATTTCTTTCATCAAATCATCTGCGTCAACAACTGTTCCTTCACGCGATTTCATTTTACCTTCAGGTAATTCCACCATTCCGTAAGACAAATGAAATAATCCATTAGCCCAAGTATAGCCCAGTTTTTGAAGTATTAAAAACAATACTTTAAAATGATAGTCCTGCTCGTTTCCAACGGTGTAAATTAGTTTGCTAAAGTTATACTCTTGTGCTCGTTGAACAGCTGTTCCCAAATCTTGTGTAATATACACGGAGGTGCCGTCACCACGCAACAATGTTTTTTCGTCTAGGCCGTCGGCTGTAAGATCAATAAACACGGAGTTATCAGCTCTGCGTTTCAAAACACCTTTTTGTAAGCCTTGCTCAATAATATCTTTTCCTAAAATGTAAGTCTTACTTTCGTAATAAGTTTTATCAAAGTTTACCCCAAGCGTTTTATAAGTAACATCAAATCCTTTATATACCCAAGCATTCATCATTTGCCATAATGCTCTTACTTCACTGTCTCCTGCTTCCCATTTGCGCAACATGTCCTGAATTTCGAGCATGATGGGTGCTTTTTTTTCAGCTTCTTCCTCGCTTAAACCTGCGGCTCTTAATTCGGATAGTTGTTGTTTATAATGTTTGTCAAACTCAACATAATATTTACCAACAAGGTGGTCGCCTTTCATACCTGTAGATTCAGGCGTTTCACCATTACCCCATTTTTGCCATGCCAGCATCGACTTACAAATATGAATACCTCTGTCGTTTACCAAGTTTACCTTTATTACCTCATTCCCTGCAGCTTTTAAAATTTCGGCAACTGAATAACCTAATAAATTATTACGTATGTGACCTAAATGTAAAGGTTTGTTGGTATTTGGAGAAGAGTATTCAACCAATACTTTAGGCGAATTGACAGATAAGATGGTATTAACAATTGGTTGATTATAAATAGAAGCAAAATAATTTAACCAAAAGGTATCTGCAATAACAATATTTAAAAAGCCTTTCACAACATTGAATCCGGCTACTTCTTTCAGATTGGATTGTAAATAATTACCAATTTCGTTGGCGGTATCTTCAGGCTTTTTCTTTGAAATTTTAAGGAAAGGAAAAACAACTAATGTTAAATCGCCCTGAAAGTCAGGGTTTGTTTTTTCAAAAGTTACTTTTTCAATTTTAGCGGCATAAAGGTTTTCAATCGCTTCAATTGTTTTTCCGGAAAGCAAAAGTTCAATGTTTATCATTGTTATTGTTCAATCAACCATTAGGTAAGAAATATTTGTTGCTTTATGCGCTAATCAGTGCATATAAAAACAAAATGATTAATAAAATGGTTGATGATTTTATTAATCATTTTGGAATTGTTTTTTATAATTATATGTACGCCTTTAGAAAGCTAATTCTGTATTACTAGGCATTACAACAGGTTCAGTAAATTCAGAACTTTCAATTTCTGATGCGTCATTTGACGTTGGTATATCAAGAAATCCGGCATCATCATTGTTTTTTTTCGCAACCGGCTTACTGGTTTTTGTTGGTTTAGCAGCAGGTTGTGCCACTGCTTGAACTTTAGGAGTGCCGATGTTTAGACCAATTACGTCCAATCTGTTTTCGCGTACAAAAACACCAAGCGCAACAGCGCTCATAATGTCAGAAATATTTAATTCAAATTCCCACTCATCGTTTGATAATTTTGGGGCAACACTAAATTTCAATTTGTTCTCTATACAATACTCAAATACCAATTGAAGGTTTTTTGCCCTAACTAAAAGTTTAGGTTTATTATTTGTTGTTTCCATAAATGTACATGTTAAATTAATTAATAAATATCAAAACAGGCAGAACAAAAGTATCAAAATAAATTGAGCTTAGCAAGCTGTAAATTAGGTTGTTTTTATTCTTTAGGTAATGATTTTAAATATTTGATTTTTAGTTACTTATTTTATTTAGTAAATAATAAAGGAGAAATAATTTTTAACGAGACCGGATACTAAAAATCAGGAAGCTTCATTAAAAAAATGAAATTAACTTATAATGGTGCTCTGTCTGAAACAGCTAATTAATTTATTTACTCTGGTTTGTAAGTCAGGTATAAATGATATTTCAACAACACTTCAACATCTGATTTAACAATTGTATCTTAATAACTATTATACATTGTTCCTAATACAGTAGGTATATTAATTATTTTTGTATAAATAAAGTTCTTAGAACTACTCCCACAAAATGAAAACATCCAAAGAATTACTGGCATCGTTAACCCAGTCGGCTATGATGCCACAAGAGGAAATGCTTGAAGTAGCTCGAAAAAAAGGTAAGTTATTTATTGGTATTCCAAAAGAAATCACTTTTCAGGAGAACAGAGTTGCGTTAGTACCGGACGCTGTGGCTTTGCTTGTAAACAGCGGTCATCGTATTGTTGTTGAAAGCGATGCGGGCAAGCCGTCTAACTTTCAGGATACAGATTACAGTGAGGCTGGTGCCGAAATTGTTTATACACCCGAGGAGGTTTATAAAGCCGACATCATTTTAAAAGTAAGTCCTCCATCATTGGATGAAATTGACATGATGCAGCAAAACCAAACACTCATTTGTACTTTGCAATTAACAGTGCAGCCCGAAAATTTCATCAAAAAACTAATAGCTAAAAAGATTACTGGAATTTCGTTTGAATGGATCAAAGATGATGATGGTATTTATACTGTAATTCGCTCTATGGGCGAAATTGCCGGCATCACCTCTGTTTTAATTGCTGCTGAATATTTAAGTAATGCCAATAATGGGCAAGGGTCTGTATTGGGTAGTATATCTGGTATTTCACCCACAGAGGTAATTATTTTGGGTGCAGGATCTGTTGGTGATTCCGCAGCAAGGGCTGCCTTAGGATTGGGTGCTACTGTGAAAATGTTCGACAATTCAATCTCTCGTTTGCGTCGTTTACAGTACGATTTGGGTACACGAATCTTTACATCCGTTATTCAACCACGTGTACTAGCTAAACATCTAAAAACTGCCGATGTAGTAATTGGTGCAGTTCGTGGGCAACACGGTCGTGCCCCACTTATTGTAACGGAAGCAATGGTGAGTAAAATGAAAACAGGTTCTGTAATTATTGATGTGAGTATTGATCAAGGTGGATGTGTTGAAACATCAGAAGTTACTAATCATACCAATCCTGTATTTCGCAAATATGGAGTGATTCATTATTGCGTTCCTAATATCGCATCGCGCGTATCCCGTACGGCATCATATGCGTTAAGTACTATTTTTTCTCAAATACTTTTAGAAATTGGAGAGGAAGGAGGCGTAAAAAATATGTTGAGGAAAAATGAAGGAGTTAGAAATGGTATTTATCTATATAATGGAATACTAACCAATAAAGTGCTTGGTGACAGGTTCAAACTGCCTTACAAGGATATTAATTTATTAATGCCAGGTATATAAAATTTAAAACGATGTCAATTCCCGGAAAAAATGCTGATTTATACAGGCGACTTAGATTATATGGTTTCGGCTTTGTGCTTGGAATCTTGATCGTTAGTTTTGTTTATAAAGGAGAAGGCTGTCAGTTGCCGGGCTCAATGAAGCTGCAAGAATTAAATTTTCAAAGAGCTGAATATTCAGAGCATGGAACCTGTATGCTTCGATGCCGCAATATCACTCCGGAAGAGCTTCATTTACTCATGAAAGTAGGAAAAGTAAATTATGATGAAAGTGATGTACATGCAAAACCATTTGCAACATACGCCATTGAAACAACGACCGTTAAGGGAAAAAAGCTAAGAGTTTTTGTTACTGACATTGATACTGTTACTCAAATAACAAGTGTGCTGGATTTATCCTTGACAAAAGATACTTGTAAGTGTAAGTGAGTTGATAGACTTTTGCTTTATTAACTGTTTGAATGTAACTAATTATAAGTCCTTAATAAACGCAAGCATTAGTTTAAAATACTCATCAAACTTGGTAAAAGGCAAAGTTTCGGCTTTGTCATAAATATCATGGTAAGCGTTAATACCACCTAAGGTATAAATAAAAAAACAGTGTACATCTTTTTTATAAAAAGGGCAATGATCACTATTGCAGGCTTCACCACGTATCTTTACCTGAGGTAAAAAATGTTGTTCTTCATTTATTTTTAAAAGCTTTTCATACTCGTTTTTAAATATTGAACCGTTCACCACCTGAATACCTTCGTCGCCTGTACCTGCAAGGTCGAAATTGATAAGAAACTTGATTGCTTGCAATTTAAACATTGGATGATTTACAAAATATTCAGATCCGATTAAACCAATTTCTTCTCCTGCAAAGGCAATAAATACGGTCGTGTATTCGGGTTTGTTTTTCGAATAATATTTTGCGAGATTCAGTAACATTGCCACTCCACTTGCATTGTCGTTAGCACCCGGAAAAATTGTTTTTTTGCCCATCATTCCTAAATGGTCGTAATGTGCAGTAAGCACTATCAGTGAATCTTTTCTCTTACCTTCAACATAAGCAATTATGTTTTGGACTTTAAATTTTTTGATGTATTTACTTTTTATATTTACCGTTATTTTTTCAATAGCAGGGAAGAGATTATCTACTTTAACGATAAGGCATGGTTTGGAATAACGTATGGCAGATACGTCCCATACGAGTTTGCTTTTGGTAAGTAGAATGATCCCAGCAATTGGGTTGTCCGGAAATGTTTTTAAGAAGAAAATGGCATCTGTTATTTTTTTATTCTCATCCTTGCTGTATTGGTTTTTATCATAGGCTTCAATTACAATTAATTTATCTTTTGCGGTTTTTATCTTTGAAACAATTAGATCCTTTTTTAGTAATTCCTCTGCTTTAATATATACAATTTTAAAAGTTCCTTCTATACTAGGCGATTCGGCATCAATCAAATAATCAATTCCCGGTTTAAGTTCAATATCATTTATTTTTACACTCATACTGCCTGGGAAAGTATTAACAGGAGTTGTAAAGGCTTGTAAATAATTTTTGCTATACGCCAGCAAGCCCATTTTTTTAAACTCATCACAGATGTAGTTTGCAGCCAATCCGTTTCCATTTTGTACATAGCCTCTGCCTTTCATCTCTTGCGATGCAAGTGTGTTCACTACTTTATGGGCGTAAGTAATGTCCTGAGCAAAGGAGTTGAATTGATAAATTACAACTAATAAAATGATTGAGACGGAATAACGAAAGTGCTTCACACTAATAAGAGTTGACTTTATCACTTTAATTAAGTTACACTCCTGTTTCTCTTACTCCGTTTGCGTGAAGCGCAAATCGTCCCGAGTCACGGCTATGTACCTGATCGGGTCTTGACCATGGCCAGCCACCAAATTGTGTGCGGTGATAATCTTCAAATGCCTGATGTATTTCTTCTTTGGTATTCATAACAAACGGTCCGTATTGAATAACCTGTTCACCTATGGGTTTGCCCTGCAAAATCAATAATCTTGCTTCTGTATCACCGTTTACAAGTGTTATATCAAACTCTGCTTTTACCTCTACTGCGTTATATGTTGGTATAGCCGTATTCGCAATTGTTAGGTGATTGCCTTTGTAAAAATAAATAGTTCGGTTAATTCCTATACTTGCTTTAGGGATAGTATATGTAGCACCCGCATCCATCTGAATGTTCCAAACAGCTACTTCGTTTTTTGCATCCGCCGCCCAGGAGTCGGGTGGGGGAGCAGGGGCATTGTGATGTTCTAAAACACCAGCTATCACTTCCACTTCAGTGGATTTTCCATTTTTATCTTTATGCAAAACTTTAGGAATGCTTTTGCCCCAAAACATTTTAAAATGAGGTTCAACCATTTTATTTTTCTTTGGTAGGTTAAGCCAGATCTGAAACAACTCCATATGATTTTCTTTGTCTTCGTGTATTAACGGAAACATTTCGGAATGTTGAACTCCTTTTCCTGCGGTCATCCATTGCACATCGCCATTACCGTATCTGCCAGCAGCACCCATTGAATCAGCATGGTCAACAATACCATCCCTTACAACCGTTATTGTTTCAAAGCCTCTGTGCGGATGTCCCGGAAAGCCGGGAATTTTTTTTCCGTGATACATTCTCCATCCGTCTTTAATGATAAAATCTTCACCAATGTGTCGTCCCTTAAGCGTTTCAGGAGCAGGTTCCATTTCACTGTTTCCTTTTGGGAATCTATCTTCGTGATGTACACAAAACAAGAACGGATCTAAGGTTTCCCACTGAAAACCCATTGGTTTTACTTTAATAATTGGATTTGTATCTGTTGCCATAGGATTTAAATTTTGTTTGTATTCTTCTCTTATTGATTTAGCAATGCCTTTATAAGGAAAAGTGAGTAAGGTTAACATGCCAACCGATAACCGACTCATAAAGTCTCTACGTTTAAACTTGTTATCCATAGCCGTTTTATTAATTGATAAGGAATTGTTTTCTATAAAATAGATAATAAACTAAGAGCCTGTTTTAACTTCATCCGAATATTTGTTAAGTATATGATTTTCAATATTCACTTCTCGATACGGTTGAAAAAACCTACTCGAAGTGACTGTGCGAAAATACCGATGTCAGTTCGAGTAGCGAGCCTTTTCGGTGAGCATATCGAGAACTATTGAGTGACGATATAGTTTTAGCAATGAAATTTAAACAGTTACTTATTTTCAAAATTTCCGCTTACGCCTATTGGTGGGGCTTTTGGGTAGGGTAGAATTTGCTTGGGTAACAATTAGGTAACTTTTCCGCTATTAAAAGAACCTAAATCTAATTTAGGAAGTGATTTAGATTCTTTAGTTTTAGCTACTTCTTGTTAGCCTTTTGTATATCCAAAAACATTTCAAAGAAATACGAGAACAAGTATAAGAAAATGTTTTGAACTATCAAAATTAAAATTACTTTTTTGAGCCTTTCTCTTGCATCAATGCACACTTTACGTCATTCTTTTGCTACTCATCTTTTAGAGGATGGTATTGATTTGCAATCAATCCAACGATTACTCGGACATAGTGATATTAGAACAACACTAACGTATATCCATGTTGCACAAATTAGAACTAAAAAGGTTCATAGTCCTTTAGATTCATTGTATAATTTGGTTTGAGGACAATATTTGTATAACGCAAACTCCATGTTAGCTGCTGGCGTTATTAAGTGTCAAAAAGTAATTTGTTACAGTATAAATTTTGTCGCATAGAACAATTGTCAACAGGGCAAAACCTATTAGATAAAAAAGAAAACAAAGTATTCTAGCAAAAGTCCGTGAGTAATTTAAACAATCAAAAACAAACCAAAACGATTCTTTGTCTGCTGCCCAAATTGAATTATTTATAGTGTGGTTTACACCGTCTTGATTTAAATGATGTGCAAATAAAAACTCGTCAAATAAAAACTTAGAAAAAACTTCTTGGTTGTTTCTTTTTTTATTCCGAAAAATATTAAGTTGATTATAAAGGTGTCCCCCGCCACGTCCTCCCTTTTGAAAAGATTCAAAAGTTGGATATGTCTTAATCAAATCTGGACAAAATAAAGAGTATAGGAGAGTTCCTAGCGATATAAAAAGTGTGCTATAATATAGTAGGAGCCAATTAAAAGGTATGGTCAATTTGAGTTGATATTCTTCTATTGCTTGAGCTATTATTGGAAGAAGTATAAATACAAAAATTGAGGATTGCAGCCACTTAATTTTTCCAATTTTGTCAATTGTCGTCCAATTTACAACTATAGTCCGTATATTTTTTTTCATTCGCGCTTGTGTCATTTACGACCGTAAAATTATTTTTTTAGTTTATTGTATAATTTAATCGATTTATTAAACACGTAAAAATCGCTGTATCCTTCAGCTCCTTCTAGTTTTTCAACTTCTTTACCAGTCATGTTTTCACCATTTTCGCCAAGTATGTCTTTAATTTCTTTTGTGGATTCAGCTTTTGGAGTGTATAATACATTTATAGTTAATGTATCTTTTATAGTTTCAATGTCTGTTAATGTTTTATCGAAATTGTCTGATGCTTTTTTTATTTCATAATATTCATCAATCCATTTTTTGTCATTTACAATAAAATCAAAACATATTTCTCCATTTTTTACGAATGAAGTATAAGAATAATATAGTTGACCTTCATATATTAAGGGATTATTTTTTCTGATGTATTCCCGCGATACAGTTATTGTAAATGGCGTGTTTTCTGGAAAATTTGTCTGGATTTTTGTTCTGATACTGTTGTCTGAAATATTTTCAGTTGTAATTTCAACTTTGCAGTCAAAAGATTTTTTTTCTGAGTTCTCTTTATTTGCTTGATTTTCTTGACATCCACTAAAAGCAATAACAAATAAAAGTAATTGAATAATTTTTGTTTTCATGGTCTATATTTATTGGTTGAAATTTTTTCATACGCTTGCAGCTAACGTTTGGCAGCCTTGTGTGGTGCTGGTTTAGAAAGCACTCCACTGTCTGCTACCACAAACTTAATTAAATGCTCCACAGGTTATGGCAAATGTTTAGAAATAAATTTATACCGCTGTGAAAAACATTTGCAACTTGCACGAACCCAGCATCACACAAGGGTGCTGTTAGCGGTTCGGTATTTCTGAATATGCAGAAATGCCAGCGGTTTCTAGCAAAAAATATTTTGTCTGTTATTGTTTAATTTTAACAGGAACTGTACAATATGAAAAAGCATATGCATCTACTTCGTCAACAACAACATGAATAACATCAGTAGTATTATTTTTTTTAAATGTATTGTTATTATTTTCAGCTTTTGCTTCATTAATAATATTTACATCTTTTAAAGCAATTATTGTTAATGAAAATGCTATAATTGTTAAGATTGTTTTTGTGTAAAAATCTGTTTTCATGTTTTTGATTTATTAATTATTTTGATTTATAAACTGTATCGTGAACTATCTTATAAATTGTGTCGTGTATTATAATTTCACCCTGAATTTTGTTTTGTTCTTGAGGGTTTGAGTGATTTAATCCTATCCAAGCTCCCCCTAAAGTTCCTACTGCCGTTGCTATAATTCCTATCCAATAATATTTCTTCCAACTGGATGTTTGCTCTATTGCGTGAGGTAAATATTCATTTTGAAGTTTAATGTTAGATTTAGTTAGGTCTGATATTTCTTCGTCTTTTTTTTGCATTAATTTATTTGTCAGCTCTTTTTCTTTTTCTACCTCGTATCTCTCTTTACAATATTCTTCTATTTCGCTTTTATGTTTCTCTCCTGAGGTAGAATAGGTCGCATTTATTGAGCTATTTAATAAATTATTCCAAAAGATAATTCCAATGTCTTTGTGGTCTTTATATTTATTTTCTATATATGTTGTAGGGTGTTTATCCGCACAAGCATAGGATATGATGTCTTTATAAAACTTTTCGGTCATTGATTTTCTATTACAAATTATTATTGCCTTGATTATTCTCTTTCAATGAAATATCTGTCCAAATTGTTACTAATAGAATTATTGCCCATATAATGTCAACTGCGTTCCAAACTGTCCTTCCGAGCGAAACCTTAATAAATGGATTTATCAATAAAGCAGATACTGTCCAGAGAATACATAATGTTTTGTCTTTTTTATTAATGTCCACGTATGCCAGCCATGCAAAACCAAACATTCCTAAAAACCGCATTGCTTGGTAATAAGAATAGGGCATTTGAAGTAAGCAAAGCACAAATAGAACAGAGAGAATTATTTTAACGGATATTTTGATTACACTTTTCATTGACTTTAGTAACGAGGGTCATATCCTTCTTGATCACTTTCGTCTTGGGCTTCCTGTTCTAAATTGTCTATTATGTCTTGCTTTGTCTGCATTTCATTGTATATTCCAAACAAAACCAATAAAAAATTGCCCCAATATGTAAACAGAAAGAACTGTAGTGTTTCTTCAAATACACTATTTATAATTTCTGTAACCCTTTCTTTCATTGTTTTTTATCACTTCCCCCAAAAGTGTCTATAATCTTGTCTGTCTTTTTAATAGCATAGTCCTTTGCGCCTGCATTGCCAGTAACGGTTGGCAGCTAAAGAAAGTGCGGAATTAAAAGCACTTCACTGTCTTACCGCACTAAAGATATAAAATGTTCCGAAGTGAATGGCAAGCGCCAACACTTTCTGCCGCTGAAAAATTGCGCTTGCAACTTGCAGGAACTCCGCATTTTTTTTAGGTGCTGTTAGCGGCTGCTGTTCTTTCTTTGTGTCTACGGTCTGTTTGTATGTCTTGTTAGTAATATGGTGAAATCATTAAATATACAATTACACCTGTCAAGCTTACATATAACCATATTGGCATTGTCCACCTTGCAATTTTCTTATGTTTTTCAACTTCCATATTCAGTCCACGTCCAATTGAGATTAACGCGAGCGGAACTATGATTGCTGCTAATAAAATATGTGTCAACAGTATAAATAAATAGAGATATTTAATAAAACCTTCTCCACCAAATTTTGTCGAAGGTGTCGAAAAATGATACAGTAAATAAGAAACTAAAAAAATACTTGTCCAAAAAAGAGCGAGTAAAACAAATGTCTTGTGTCGTTTTATGTTTTTCTGTCTAATTGCAAACAACGCAACAGTCAATGAAACAAAGGTCAAACTGTTAAGTATAGCATTAAGTAATGGTAAAAAAGAAAAGTCGTATTGTTTTAAAACTTCGATGTCCGGCAAAAAAAATGCAATAGCAATAAGTGCATTAATTGCAATAGTCAGTGTCCAAATAAGTGGTTTGTAGTCTTTAGTTGTTTGTCCGATTACAGTATTCATATTAATGTCAAGTCTAGTTGAGTTTTGTAACACAGTTGCCGCTAACGGCAGTTTGTCTAAAAACTAGCTGTTACAATCAAAAGTAGTAAAAAAACGAACTCGTTAGAATCGATTTAAGCGGCTCTGAAAAATAAAACAGAGTATGAGTTTTCAAAAATCGGAATCAACCTAAAGGCTTTATTTTGATTTGGCGAGCTTGAATTTTGAAAAAATAAAAAGCCAAGTTCTTTAAAGAACTTTTTAAGGGTGTTTTTGTCAATGATGTTCATTAAACGGCGTAAATTAAAAGCAGTGAACATGAGTCCAACATCAGCACTGGCGTGCCTTATACCTTTTTTTGTCAGGATGTAATAAAATCCCCATTGTCGTTTTATTATTCCATAGGTATGTTCAATAATGGCTTGTCGTTTTTTGTAAAGGTTAGGATCAGCATCAATGTTTAATTTGTTTTGTTCAATAAAAGGTGCGTGTTCACTTCGTTCTATCAATCGTCCGTCTTTATTCTTTGTACATAAATCTTTAACCGGGCAAATACTACAAGCTTTGGTTTTATAGTGTTTCATTTTTACAATGGTTCTGCCATTGCCTCTATCCTTGTTGTACCAACTACCATTGGTGTTTAAGTTTTTTCCTTGGGGACAGGTATAAGAATCGGTTTGATAATCATATTTAAAATTAGCAACGTTATAAGCTGTGTCAGGCGCATTGGAAGCTACTTCTGGTATAGCCACCATAATGTTAATTCCTAAATCAATCCCTGTTTTTATTTCAGTTCCCGTATGATACCCTTTATCATAAAGTGCTGTAAAATCATTGGTGTTTAAAATAGCCTTGGTTCTTCTGAGCATAGCACCCATAGCTTTACTGTCATTTTCATTGGTGACTTTATAATCAATGGGTAAGTTGTGCTTTGCATCTACTGTGGTTTGTATGTTATAAGCCACTTCGGTAATGTTATTGCGGGTAATAAGTTGTCTGCTATCCGGGTCAGAGGTAGAGATTTGAACTTCACCTGTTTGTTTAAGAATTTCTGAATAATTGTTGTACTGTCTTTTACGTCTGTTGTGTTTTAGTATTTCCAGTTCAATTAATTTTTTGTTTTCTTCATCTGCTAACTCAAGGGCTTTGTTGTATTCTGCAAGTTTGTTATCAATATAGGCAAGATGATCGTTTATTTTCTTTTCATTAAAATTATTTTTCTTGCTGTTTTGTGCACGCAGTTTAGTACTGTCGCCGGCAACTAATTTACCGCCAATCAAATCAAATTGTTTGGCAATGCTTACCGTGTAACGAAACACTTTACGAATTGCTTTTTCATTGTCTTTTCTGAAATTTGAAATGGTGTTGTGGTCGGGAGCCAGCTCTTTCATTAACCACATCAGTTCAATGTTTCTTTTGCATTCCTTTTCTAGAGCACGTGAAGAACGTATTTGGTTCAAGTATCCGTAAACAAAAAGTTTTAGCAAATCTTTGGGATTGTAAGAAGGTCTTCCTTCGATGGAGGTTTTAGTTACAAAATTAAAATCGCTAATGTTAATACTTTCAACAAACAGGTCGATGATGCGTACTTCGTTTTCTTGATCAATAATTTGATCTAAACTTTCTGGGAAAAGGATGCTTTGGGTTCTGTTTTTTCCTTGTATGTATTGCATACACAAAGATAATTTGAAACAAAAAATATCTTGTTTGTTTCAACAAAAGTATTCAACAATTCGTTGTGAGTTTTTAGACAGTTTGACGGGTGGCAGCTAAAGAAAGTGCGGAATAAAAACTTCCTAACTGTCTTACCGCACTAAAGATATAAAATGTTCCGAAGTTCATCGCAAGCGCCAACACTTTCTTGCCGCTGAAAAATGCGCTTGCAACTTGCAGCCCCGCCGCATTTTTCTTTAGGTGCTGTTATATGCTGTGGTTCTTCTGTCTGCTAACGTTGCCAGCCCTCTACTTTATAATTTTTTTCTATTAGTTTTCTTTCTTGTCCACCGTTGTCTGGAACAAACCAAAGTTCAAATCTTGCGGCATAAGGTTTTCCCCAGTCACCTTCGTAAATTGTAAACGGTCTGCCGTAGTCTGAATTTCCTTTGTCCATTTGAAACATAACTAAACTGTCGGTAGGATTGTAAACAGAAATTGTTGAGCTTTCTTTTAGTCTGTCAACAGAAAGTGGGTCGTTTTGAGTTACTTCAAATGCTTTTAAATAAATTATTCCTTTGTCAATTCGCTTTGTCCAAAAGGCATACTGATAAAGTCCTGGTTGCATTGAGTTGTATATGTAAAAGTCAAGGTCTGCGATGTCTGTCGGTTGTGTTTGTTGCAGTGGTTGATTGATTTTTATGTTTGTCGGGATTTTTAAATTGTCTGCATAAGTGTCAGGCATTGATTGGTCTTTCCAAAATATAGCAATTGAATAGAAGAAAAAAGCAACTAATGAAATCCCAATAATTATTGTTGTAAAGATTGCAAAACGCCATTGTCTTTTTACTAATTGATATACTGTCGAAATAATTAGTCCTAAAAAACCAAGCGCAAATAACAAGAACGAATAGTCTTGAAGCTCGTGTATATTCGTCAATTCACACAAAACCATTATAACTGCTGTCAGTCCGAAAACAAGAACTGGTCTCCACCATTTGTCAAAGCAATAAGTTAAAATATTTGTCATTGTCGTTGAGTTGTTGTTTGTCGAAACACCATAGCATATAACGGTTTCAGTCTTACCATGTGCTGGTTTAGAAAGCACTTCAATGTCTGCTACCACAAATATATATTAAATGCTCTACAGGTTATGGCAAGCGCCAACAAAAAGTTTTACACCGCTGAAAAAATGCGCTTGCAACTTGCACGAACCCCAGCATATTGCAAGGGTGCTGTTAGCGGTTCGTTGTTCTTTTAATCAAACGTTTACTTTGTAATTAAGAGATAGTTTGTTTGCACTTTTTCCGCGTATTCCCCAGTTGTGCATAGGTGTCTCAAAAATCGTTATTTCTAAGTCCATTGTTGTAATTCCTAATTCATTTTCAAACTTGTCAAACAAAAGTCTGTGCAGTTTCTTTTTAACTTCATTATTCGCTCCTTCAAAAATACTGATTTCAATAATTGTATGTCTTTCAGTCCGCCCTTCAAAGTAGAAATAACTGTCTGCGTCAATATAAATAAACCTATGGGCTTTTTTTTCTTTCGGATATTGAAATGCATCCATTACGCATTGATGGATTACTTCCGATACTTTTTCCCTTATTGGATGTAAGTGATTTTTGATTCCAAATATTTTAATTTGTCCCATAACGTATTATTAATTGTCAGTTAACCAAGTTGAAAATGAACCAGTCTTTTCGGTCTGTTCATTTGTTAGTGCTCTTTAACAGGACTGTTGGGGCTAGAAAAATGTGCGGAATAAATACTTCCGAACTGTCTAACCGCACTGCAATTTATTAATAATTCCGAACTTTATGGCAAGCGCCAACACATTTTTCTACCGCTGGAAATTTGCGCTTGCAACTTGCAGAAACTCCGCATTTTTTTTAGCCCTTGTTATGCCCTCGTGCTACTTCTTCAATTTACACTTTTCAAACAAAGGTCGGCAAACACTTGTCTGTCTTAATGTATTTTGTATTTTTGATAACCACCTTTGAATTTATTTTCATTTGATATTAAAGTCTGGGTTGTTTGGATTCTTTGAAATCACTGCATTTTCATTAGATTGGAGTTGTCGTCCTGTCAGAAATATTTTTTATTAACTTAAAATCTAAATTTATGAAAGAGATAATTTACAAAGTCAGCATCCATTTAATATTGTCATTTTTATTAACGCAATTAGGCTGTTTGGCATTCCATGTTGTGGAGCAGACCATTACCGACAGATTCTGTCAGCTTGAGGTCTAGTGTAAAGTAGTAAAACAAACAACATTGCAGGGTGGCGGGGTTCGAGTCCCTGGTCTGTCTCAAAAAGCCGCAGCAATGCGGCTTTTATTTAATTATACACAGGTCAATAGGTTTTGAACATTCACACAAAGGTCAGAAAACATTTGTCAGTCCTAGGTTTTAGTCCAAAGGCTACTTTGAGTAATAGTCGTAAAAGTCTAAATAGCGGTTCGCAATATTAAAAATTTAAAATATTTGCGAAATAAAGTAAGGCGTAAAAAATGGTCGGGATTAAAAGCGGTAAAAATATTGTTGTCTTTTTTGTTTGGATATACGCAATAAGATGAAGTAATATAAGAAAGCAATTACTAGTCCAAATGATTAAATAATTTGTTGTTGTCAGCCCGAAATAAAAGTGTGGAAAAATAACGTAAGAAAAAATTAAATAAACTGTCA
>CAVSHK010000035.1:0-42263 GCA_963727705.1 uncultured Bacteroidota bacterium | reverse complement strand
TTGTTAAGTGTTGCCGCTTCTGTTTTAGCAACCAATCCAAAAGAAAACCCAATCAATTCAGTTACTTTTCTTGCTTCTATGGTTGACTTTTCGGACATAGGTCCGATGGGGGATGTAATAAATGAAGCCCTGATACAAAAAATTGAAAGAGGGGAATTGTTGCATGATGGTGTTTTGGATGGTGCCGATATGGAATCAGGGTTTAATCTTATGCAAGCCAATAATCTTATCTGGAACTTTGTAATAAATAATTATTTGGAAGGTAAAAAACCTGCTGCTTTTGACATACTTTACTGGACAAATGACAATACCAACCTGCCGGCAGATATGTATAAATATTATATGAGAAATATGATATTTGAAAATAAACTCAGCCGTAAAAATGCGTTGTCAATATGCAATACACCCATTGACATTGGAAAAATTGAAGTCCCCGTATTTATCATTGGTTTTAAAAAAGATATTATTTCTCCTGCTAAAACAGTGTTTACCACATCCGAATTGGTGAAAGGGCCTGTTGAATTTATTTATGGCGGCTCCGGTCATGTGGCGGGTGCTATCAATCCTCCTTCAAAAAACAAATATGGGTACTATTTAAATGGCAAGTTGGGTAGTGGATTTGAGGAATGGAAAAAAACAGCCAGGTATTTTGAAGGTAGCTGGTGGACACCTTGGTCGGAGCGATTAATAAAACTATCCGGTAAAGAAATTGCCGCACCTTTAAAAGCCGGAAATACAAAATACAAAGCCATAGAACCTGCTCCGGGCAGATATGTGAAAGAAAAAAATAACACGGCGTTAATCCCTCTGGAAACTAAACCCGATTCAACAACTCAAAAAGATGTACAAAAATTGCTAGTATAAATTATACAAATAGTCGCACAATAAAACATAAACACATGAAAAATTTAAAATATATTTTCGAACCACAATCAGTTGCTGTGATTGGTGCATCTAAAACAATTGGTACCGTTGGATATGGTATTTTTTCCAACATACTGCAATCAAATTTTCAGGGAGCGGTTTATCCCGTAAATCCAAAGTATAATAACATTATGAGTGTAAAAGCTTATAAAGATATACTAACTGTTCCCGAAGCGGTGGACATGGCAGTTATTTGTGTGCCCTCAGAAGCAGTAGTAAATGTGATAAAGCAATGTGCAAAAAAAGGTGTGAAGGGAATAGTGGTGATAACCGCCGGGTTTAAAGAAATAGGGGAAGAAGGAAAAAAACTGGAGGATGAGATTATTGCCATTGCTAAAAAGAATGACATAGCGTTAATCGGACCGAATGTTTTAGGTGTTATTAATACTCAAAAGGAAATTAGCCTCAATGCCAACTTTGCCCTAAAGATGCCGAAAGCGGGCAACGTAGCGTTAGTTTCACAAAGCGGAGCCATAGGTGTTGCGGCACTTGATTATGCACATCAACACGATTTGGGTATTTCAAAATTTGTTTCTATTGGTAATAAAGCGGTGATTGATGAAAGTGATGTTCTGGAATATTTAATTGATGATGAAGCAACCAAAATCATTACCATCTATGCGGAAGATATTAAATACCCTGCCCGTTTTTTAGAGATGGCAAAAAAAGCAAATGCAAAACTAAAACCCATTCTCATAATAAAAACCGGAAGGTCGGTGCGTGGTGCCATTGCCACTCATTCGCACACAGGAGCATTGTCAACTTCCGATACCGCTTATGACGCGCTATTTGCTCAATGCGGCGTTATTCGTGTAGAAACACTGGATGAGTTATTTGAATTTGCAGAAGGATTTACCTGTTTTAAACAACCTAAAGGAAACCGCATTGTAGTAGTAACTAATGGCGGTGGTTTGGGTGTTATTGCCACAGATGCTGCTGAGCGATATGGATTGGAGATGACCACCTTTGAACCTGAAACGTTAAAAGCGTTAAAAGCAAAATTGCCACCCACTGCAAATATTCATAATCCTGTAGATATAATTGGCGATGCGGATGCACAACGATTGAGTAATACACTTACTGAAATTGTAAAAGATAAAAATGTGGATGCTATCATCGTATCTATTTTACCAACGGTAGAAACAGATATGGATGCCATCGCCGCTAATCTTTGTGATTTTGCAAAAGCGCATCCCGATATGCCTATTTTAGGCAACCTTATGTCCTTAGAACCGGAACCAGCCTTTAATAAAGTGTTAGAAAAGGCGGATATTCCCAATTTCGATTTTCCTGAAACCGATATCAGGGTGCTTGCTGCCATGATTAAATATTATGAATGGATAAAACAGCCTCAAGTGGAAGTCACAAAATTTAAAGTGAACAAACATCAGGTACAGGAAGTACTCAACGCAATAAGAAAAGATAAACGCATTCACCTGTCGGAAACGGAATCTTACAAAATATTGGAAGCTTATGGAATGAAAGTGATTAAATACAGTATTGCAAAAGATTTAAATAACGCCATTAGCGCGGCAAATAAAATTGGTTACCCGGTGGTACTAAAAATAATTTCACCTGATATATTGCATAAAATAGATGTTGGTGGTGTAAAAATAAATTTGAAAGATGACAGCGAGTTAAAAAAAGCATTTAAAGAAATTACAGAAAGTGTAGCCACACAAAAACCAAACGCTGAAATTCAAGGTTTTTTAATAGAAGAATTTTTTACCGAAAAAAGTATTGAAGTTATTGTTGGTGCTAACGGAATAAAAAGTTTTGGTTCATTAATTATGTTTGGGCTAGGAGGAACATTTGTAGAGTTATTTAAAGATGTAGCATTCCGCCTGGCACCACTCACCAGGCATGATGCGATGAATATGATCAAAGAAACAAAGGGATATAAAATTTTAAAAGGATTCAGAGGGCAGTCGGCTTACGATATAGAATCCATTGTTGATTATTTGCTACGCATATCTCAATTAGTAACTGACTTTCCTGAAATAAAAGAACTGGATTTAAACCCCATTAAAGTATTGGACGAAGGCAAAGGGGTAGTGATTTTTGATGCGAAAATAATTCTTGCTGATGAACAAGATGCTCCATCAGCTAAGCATAAAGAACATGTAAAAAACGAACACATCATTTCACAATAATTATTACTAATAATTAAAAACTAAAACCATGAAACTAAAATTTTTAATTACATCATTGACCATGATAGCACTACTTTCCTGTAATCAGGAAGGTAAAAAAGAAAACCAACATTCAGAAGATGTAACAACTGATATAAATACAACTTCTGAACAAGAGTCAGGCGTTTATTTTGTAAACATTAAAGACGGAGAAAAAGTACACTCACCTTTATTTGTTGAAATGGGAGTGAAAGGAATGGAAGTAGAACCTGCCGGAAAAATCGATGAAGGCAAAGGGCATCATCATATTATTATTGATGATAGCTACGTAGAAAAAGGACAAATGGTGCCTAAAGATGAAACACATCTTCATTTCGGTAAAGGGCAAACGTCAGATACGCTGATTCTAAGTCCCGGAAAGCATACACTTACCTTACAGTTTGCCAATGGACTTCACCAATCTTATGGAAAAGATTGGAGCAAAACAATTACGGTTGAAGTAGAAAATTAATTTAATAAGGAGCTATAATAAGCCGCTAACAATATTAGTAGTATGAAGTTCATTCCGAACGCCTGTGCTGAGCTTGCCGAAGCATGACCACCCTTTTAATAATTTAGATAGCGGTTTATTAGTAGTATAAAACAAATCAGTTAAACAATTAAAACAAAAAGCAATGATGTACGAAGGTTATCACTTTTGGGGAATGCACGTAGTATGGTGGTTCATTTGGTTCTTATTTATCTTTTGGATATTTGCAACACCTTATGATATTCCCGGTCGGCGAATGAATAGAGAGAGCCCTTTAGATATTTTAAAAAGACGTTTTGCTGCCGGCGAAATAACCAAAGAAGAGTATGAGGAAGGAAAAAAAATACTTAAAAAATAGCGGCAAGATATTTTGAGATTTTAATATTATCATTTCGCTTATTGTTTTTTTTAACGAGATGCTGTAAGATATATTTTTATTAAAGCAATAAAAAAACATTTTAAAAACTAAAAATTATGGTAAAAATAATGAAAGACTTACCGGGGAATGTGTTGGGCATTTCTGCAGAAGGAAAAATAACTGCTGATGATTACGTAACGATTATCATTCCTGCGTTGGAAAAAATGTTGATGTCAAATAAAACATTCCGTTTGTTATATTATATCGGTCCCGATTTTACAGGGATTGAATTGGGTGCACTATTCGATGATGTAAAAGTTGCTTTTAAACATGTATCTGCATTAGAGCGTATTGCAATAATTTCCGATAATCCGATGATAAATTCATTTGCAAAATTCTTTCGTCATTTAATATCCTGTGAATCCAGAGTATTTAATAATAATGATTTAGAAGAAGCAAAAAAATGGATCAAGGAATAAGCGCAAATTGGATTTTAAAATACTCTTTTAAACAAATTAACTAAGAATAAAAACATCATTAACATTAAAATAAAATGGCAAACGATGATATATGGAGATGGTTCCAAGGATGGGGTTTGTGGGTTCTTTTGGCAATTTCGCTTGGTGTTGCATTTTTTTACAAACGAGGAAAAAAATAAAATTCAATTACAAATTAACTTGAATACGAACACCTATGCTAACGATTGGACAAACCTATAATTGCGAATTTAAGTTCTCTCAGGCGGATGTAGTTGCTTTTGCAGATGTTTCAGGAGATCATAACCCTGTGCATTTTGATAAAGCTTTTGCAGCTACAACTATTTTTAAACGGCCCATATTGCCCGGTATGTTAAGCGCATCCGTATTCTCTAAAGTATTAGGCACATTGTTTCCCGGAGATGGAACCATTTACCTGAAGCAGTCGCTTGACTTTTTAAAACCGATGTATGTTGATACTGACTACATTGCCCTGTTCACGGTAAAAGAAATAATAAAAGAGAAAAACCGGGCTGTTATTGAAACCGTTATAAAACAAAAAGTAACAGGAGGTTTGGTTTGTATCAGTGGAGAAGCTGAGATTATGAATATAGCTATGATTAATTAGCAATAATTTAAAAACATGAAATAATGTCGGATAACTTATTACAAGGTAAAAGAGGAATTATAACCGGAGCTTTAAATGAAGACTCATTAGCTTGGAAAGTAGCCTTAAAAGCGCATCAGCAAGGTGCGAAAATAGTATTAACCAATTCTCACTTTGCTGTACATGAGGATAAAATAAAAACATTAGCAGAACAAATTCAAAGCGAAATTATTCCCGCTGATGCTACTAATATGGATGAATTGACTAATCTCTTTACAAAATCGCAAGAGGTAATGGGTGGCAAAATTGATTTTGTATTACACGCCATTGGCCTGAGTGATAATATTCGCAATAAAACAGCTTACCCTGAATTGAATTACGATTCATTTCTAAAAACATTAGATGTATCTGCCCTTTCCTTGCACCGTATGCTGAGCGTAGCTTATAAAATGGATGCTATCAATGAATATGGAAGCATCGTGGCGCTATCTTATATTGCCGCACAACGCACTTTTTCTTTCTATACCGATATGGCAGAGGCTAAAGCCATGTTAGAATCAATTGTGCGCAGTTTCGGTTATCATTATGGCAGGCATCGCAAAGTTAGAGTAAATAGTATATCTCAGTCACCTACCAAAACAAGTGCGGGAAAAGGCATTAAAGATTTCGAGGATTTATTTGATTTTTCCCAGCTTAATTCTCCTTTAGGAAATGCAAGTGCAGAATCGTGTGCAGATTATTGTTTGACGCTTTTTAGTGATTATACTAAAATGGTAACTATGCAAAATCTGTATCATGATGGAGGTTTTTCAAGTACTGGTGCTACAGATGATTTACTAAAAGCCTTTTCAAAGGAGTACTGGTAAAGGTCAACTAATTTTAAAATATTAAATCCGATAATTAGCGGATTTAAACAATTACTAATAAGTTAAAACAGTGTAATTAATATTTACAAGAAACAATTAATCAATAAAAAAATGAAAGAAGTATATCGCATAAATGGTATGAGTTGCAATAGTTGTAAAACTCATGTAGAACAAGCGCTTGGCAAAGTTGAAGGTGTGAATGACGTTACTGTAAATTTACAAAAAGGAGAAGCAGAGGTTGAAATGCCATCGCATATTCCTTTAGAAAAGTTTCAGGAGGCTTTGAAAAACAGTGGAGATGTTTATACTATTTCTTTTCTTGAACATAGTTTGCTTAATACAGATGATGTTCAGCATCCGTAATGCAACAAGTATTTTATATCCGTTTTTCGGGCTTTTGCTTTCTTCTGCAATTGCGGTTTTGACAATACGTTTTAGTTCCGTATCCCTTATTGTCAATGCTCTTAGATTAAGAACTATTAAATTATAATAAAATAAAACCATGAAAGAAGTATATATAGTTTCAGCAGTGAGAACCCCTATAGGTTCATTTGGAGGCGCACTTAAAAGTATTTCTTCAACAAAACTAGGAGGAATAGCAATAAAAGGAGCTTTGGATAAAATAAAACTCGATGTAAAATTAGTTGAAGAAGTTTACATGGGCGTTGTTCTGCAGGCTGACTTGGGGCAATCACCAGCTAAACAAGCAGCAAAATATGGAGGATTACCTGATGCTGTAATTTGTACGACCATAAATAAAGTATGCTCCAGTGGTATGAAATCTATTTCTATTGCATCGCAAAGTATTCTATTAGGTATAGCCGATGTAGTTGTTGCAGGAGGAATGGAAAGCATGAGTAGCGCTCCATTTTATTTAGAAAATAACAGATGGGGAGCAAAATTTGGCAATGGTGTTACCGTTGATGGTCTTGCAAAAGATGGTTTAACCGATGCTTATAGTAATGAAGCAATGGGCAATTGTGCTGAACTGTGTGCTAAAGAATATAAGTTTAGCAGACAAGAGCAAGATGCTTATGCTATTGAATCTTATAAACGTTCGGCAGCAGCCTGGACAGCAGGTAGATTTAAAGAAGAAGTTATACCTGTTGAAATAAAAAACAGAAAAGGAACTGTAAAGGTTGAAGAAGATGAAGAATATAAAAAAGTAAATTTTGAAAAAATTACTAAGCTACGAACTGTCTTTCAAAAAGACGGAACAGTAACTTCAGCCAGTTCAAGTAAAATAAGTGATGGAGCTGCTGCGGTAATTCTGATGAGCAAAGAAAAAGCGGAAAGTCTGGGCTTAAAACCATTGGCAAAAATAATTGGCTTTGCCGATGCGGAACAAGCTTCTGAGTGGTTTACCACTTCGCCTGCATTGGCAATACCAAAAGCAATTTTAAATGCCGGCTTAAAAAAAGAGGATATTAATTTTTATGAAATAAACGAAGCCTTTGCTGTTGTAAGTCTTGTTAATGAAAAATTACTTGGGTTGGATGCTGCAACAGTAAATGTGAACGGTGGTGCGGTTTCATTAGGACATCCCTTAGGTTGTTCAGGAGCAAGAATAATCGTAACCCTTATAAATGTTTTAAAACAACGCAAAGCAAAATATGGTGTAGCCGGTATTTGCAATGGCGGCGGTGGTGCATCGGCAATTGTTATAGAAAATGTATAACTGCCTTTAAATATTATTAGACTAATATGATTACGATCATCTTTTTTAAAGACAATATCATTTTTTCATTTACAAACGATAAACAATTTTGCATATAAGTAGATAATTAAA
This sequence comes from uncultured Bacteroidota bacterium, assembly GCA_963727705.1. GTDB lineage: Bacteria > Bacteroidota > Bacteroidia > 2-12-FULL-35-15 > 2-12-FULL-35-15 > 2-12-FULL-35-15. The sequence continues at coordinate 34,582 of CAVSHK010000035.1, read as the reverse complement.
AAATATAATTATGATAAAACAATTAGAAAAATTAACGAAGCAAGAACAAGAACTTTTGTTCAAAGCACCGGTATTGGTGTCAGTATTGGCTGCCAGCGGAGACCACGAAATTGACAAAAAAGAAAAAGCTGAGGCTATAAAGCTGGCACACTTAAAAACATTTACTGCCAACTCTTTATTGATTTCGTATTATAAAGAAGTTGAAAAAAACTTTAATACCTATTTTGATGAAGCAACAAAAAAATATGCTCCATTTGATGACGAAAAACGTAAGGCTTTGAAAGCAGAAATAACTGTTTTAGATACTGTTATTAAAAAGCTGGATGAAGATTTTGCAAGGGTTCTTCACAAAAGTTTAACAGGTTATGCAGAGCATGTAAGAATGGCTGATGCAAGTCTTTTGGAAGGTTTTGTTTTTCCTATTCCTATACATGGTTTAACTGATTAACATAAAAAAAAATAATTATCATGAAAAAATCTGAAATAAAAAATATTCTTGTGCCGGTTGATTTCTCTGAGACATCAGAGATAGCGTTAACTGAGGCAGTAAAATTAGCGAGCTTATTAAAAGCAAATCTTTTTTTAATACATGTGGTAGAATACCTTAATGAATTTAACGGGTATTTTTATTCTGTAGTTCCTGAAATACAAACAAGCATTCCGCTTCTTTTAGAGTTTGAAAAAACTGTTGGAAAAAAGATGGAAGAAAAAAAAACGGAGATAAATAAAAAGTTTGGGATAACACCTGAAGTGTTTATAACAAGTGGGCAGGTTCATTCTGAAATAATTCGTTTTTCTGAAAATAAAAAAATCGACCTCATTGTAATGGGAACACATGGTGTATCAGGCTATAAAGAATTATTTATAGGAAGCAATGCTCAACGTGTTGTTACTCTTTCGGATATTCCTGTTTTGACAATACAAAAGGAAATCAATAAAACCGGATTTAAAAACATTTTAATTCCTATTGATAATGCACTACATAGCCGTGAAAAGGTAAATATGGCACTGTTAATAGCAGAGTTGTTTGGTTCAACGATTCATATCATCGGTCTTCCTGATTCGGAAAAAGAACTTGATTTAAATAAAATAACTATCAAGCTCGAATCTGTTGAGAAAATAATCAACAACGACAAACTATCCTATAAAACAACTATTGTTCATGGAAAAAATCTGGCAAAAGATGCATTGAAATATGCAAATGAAAATAATTGCGACCTGATTGTAATTAATACAGGGCATGAGTCGAAACTTACCGGTATTTTTTTAGGTGCATTTGCACAACAAATAGTGAATCATTCTAAAATACCGGTATTGAGCATTAAACACAAAGAAGGATATTTTAGTATTGAAACTCCGGGTTTTGGAATTAGTTAAAAACAATTTTAATTTGATATAACAAATGGATACAAAAGCACACAATCACCACCAAAATGAACATAACAATACCATTCATCCAAAGAAGAAACAGCCGTATATTAAGCGGATGCACCGTGATTGGCTTTTTTGGGTTGGTTTAATTTTAATGTTACTTGCCATACTTTATTATGTGGTAAGTGATGATTTTACAATACAATTTTCTCCACCTCAAAAATAGTGAGTCTTAAGCGGAATGTAAGCTATAGATGGAAATATAGAACAGTAATAATCACTTTAAATTTATGCTATGGGAAAGAAAAAAAATAAAATTTTACATGCGCTTCATATAGAGTTGGTGAAATTACAAAAGGAAATTATTTCATCTAACCTTAAACTGTTGGTAATACTTGAAGGCAGGGATGCTGCGGGTAAGGACGGAACCATAAAAACAATTACAACACATTTAAGCCCGCGCGAAACAAGAATAGTAGCTTTGGGGAAACCATCTGACAGACAGGAACAGGAATGGTACTTTCAGCGTTACTCTACTCATTTACCCGTATCGGGTGAGTTTGTGCTGTTTAACAGAAGTTGGTACAACCGTGCAGGAGTGGAAAAGGTAATGGGTTTTTGTACTGATAAAGAATATAAATTATTTTTTACTGATGTAGAGTTATTTGAGAAAATGCTGGTAGATGCTGGATTTATTATTCTCAAATATTATCTGGATATCAGTAAGGAAGAGCAAGCCAACAGGCTAAAAGACAGAGAAAAGGATCCTTTAAAACAATGGAAAATAAGCCCAATTGATAAGGTGGCTCAAAAACATTGGAAAGATTATTCAACTGCCCGTAACGAAATGCTGCTCAAAACAAATTTCAGTCACGCTCCCTGGTTTATAATAAATGCGGAAGATAAAGAGGAGGCGCACATTGCTTTAATTGCTCATCTTCTTGGTCGCTTAAAATATCACAATAAAGATGAAAAATCAGTATCGCATAATTACAAATTAGTTTATCCGGCTACACCTGAAAATATCAAAGAAAAACTTTTTTAGGTGTAATTTGAAAATATAGAACCATTAGAAATGAATGAAGAAATCAAGAAAATTATTTTAAATCCTTTAATTGAAAAAACATTTTTTGTTTTTGTAGGAATTATCATCATTTGGGTATTTATAAAAGTTATAGTTAGAAGTTTTGCCTCTAAAATAAAAGATACGGATAGTCGCTATCATACAAGGAAGTTCATTGATTTTTTAGGGTATGTATTTTCAATCATTCTTATCATCGTTGTTTTTAATCATAATTTAGGAAAGGTAAGTGTGGCATTTGGAATTGCCGGTGCCGGTATCGCCTTTGCCCTTCAGGAAGTTATTACCAGTATAGCCGGATGGGTTGCTATTATTTTCGGTAATTATTACCGAACAGGTGACAGGGTTCAGCTTAATGGAATAAAAGGTGATGTGATTGATATTGGCATTTTGCGTACAACTTTAATGGAAATAGGGGAATGGATAGATGCTGATTTATATAACGGAAGGGTGGTACGTGTTGCCAATAGTTTTGTTTTTAAAGAACCTGTTTTTAATTACTCAGCCGATTTTCATTTTCTTTGGGACGAAATAAAAGTTCCGATACAATACGGCAGCGATTATAAAATGGCAGAACAAATATTAGAGAATGCGTCAAAAGAGATAGCGGAAATGTATGTTGACGAAGCCCATGAAAGCTGGAAGAAGATGGTAAATAAATACATGATTGAGGATGCTTCTATTAATCCGATAGTTACGCTTGCTCTAAAAGAAAACTGGGCAGAATTCACGCTTCGTTATATTGTAGATTATAAAAAAAGACGCAGCACAAAAAATAAATTATACCATAAAATTATAGAGGGGGTCGAATCTTCTGAGGGAAGAGTTAATCTTACCATTAATATAAATTACCCTATTTTAACTCCTTCAACAAAAGTTCCGAAAATTTAAAATATGATAATGCATAGATTTTAATTACAAAATGGAAGAAAAAATAAATCATAAAAATAATCTCATCAACTACGGAAAGGTTATTTCTGTGAGAGGAAGTGTGGTTGATATGTGGTTTGAAAATCATCTCCCTTCCATTTATACGCTCATTCATTCAGGAAAGAATAATGAAATTTCCATTGAAGTACTTACCCAACTTGATGACCATCGTGTACGTGGCATTGCGCTAACTCCCACACAAGGTTTGGAGCGCGGCATGCAGGTAGAAACGAAAGGGTATCCGCTTACGGTGCCTGTGGGTAAAAAAATAGTGGGACGCATGTTTGATGTTTTTGGTAACACCATTGATCATCGTGAAGTATTACCCGAAATGGCAAGGCGCAACATACATCAATCTCCGCCGCCATTGTCAAAACGATCTACCAAATCCGAAATTTTTGAAACAGGTATCAAAGCCATTGATGTACTTGTTACCATTGGAACGGGGAGGAAAAGCCGGTTTGTTTGGTGGAGCAGGTGTAGGAAAAACAGTTTTGCTGACTGAGATGATCCATAACATGGTGGGGCATCACAACGGTGTAAGTATGTTTTGCGGAATAGGAGAACGTTGCCGCGAAGGGCATGAACTTTATCATGATATGAAAGCAGCAGGAGTACTTGACAACATGGTGATGATGTTTGGTCAGATGAATGAACCGCCGGGAGCTCGTTTTCGCGTGGGTCATGCGGCATTGACGATGGCAGAATATTTTCGGGATGATGAACACCGTGATGTATTATTGCTCATTGATAATATTTTCAGATTTATTCAGGCGGGTATGGAAGTATCCGGTTTAATGGGACAAATGCCTTCACGATTGGGTTATCAGCCAACTATGGGTACAGAACTTTCTAAATTAGAAGAACGTATTGCCAATACAGAAGCCGGAGCCATTACTTCTATTCAGGCGGTATATGTACCTGCCGATGATTTAACTGATCCTGCTGCGGTACATACTTTTTCTCATCTTTCAGCAACGATTGTGCTTTCACGAAAAAAAGCAAGCGAAGGATTGTATCCGGCAATTGATTTGTTACAATCCAGTTCAAAAATGGCCACACCCGGAATCATTGGAGAACGGCATTATCGCATTGCACAACAAATACGTCAAACACTTGCACAATATGAAGAACTGAAAGATATTATTGCCATGCTTGGTTTGGAACAATTATCTATAGATGATAGAAATATGGTGAATCGTGCAAGGAGGTTGGAACGTTTTCTTACACAGCCATTTTTTACAACGGAACAATTTAACAGTGTTAAAGGAAAAGATGTTAGTTTGAAAGATGCGCTGGATGGTTGTGAGCGTATTATGTCAGATGAATTTAAAGATATACCGGAAAGCGCATTTTATATGATAGGTACTGTGGAAGAAGCGTTAAAAAAGGGAAGCGTTAAAACAGACAAAAAAAATGAAGGTGATACAACAAATTTAAAACGAACAAAGAATGAAGTGATTGGCGATATCATCAGCATGCTTCAAACCGGAAAAAGGAAAACAGACAAGATTGTTAAAACAGTACCAGATAAAAAAGAAATAAAAAAATAAAATGACTATTGAATAAATAATTACAAAAGCATACTATATGAATTTAAAAATTCTTCTTCCATATAAAGTATTTTTAGAAACAGACCATGTGAACCGCATTGTTATGGAAACCTGTGAAGGTTCGTATGGCTTATTACCGCAACGATTGGATTGTGTGGCGGCATTGGTGCCAGGAATTTTTACTTATGAAACAGAAACAGGTGGAATATATTATTTAGCAGTTGATGAAGGGGTGTTGGTAAAAGCAGGATCGAATGTGATGGTTTCGGTACGCAATGCTATTGGAGGTGTTGATTTGGGCAAGCTTCATGAATCGGTTGAAAAAGAGTTTAAAAATATTGATGAGGAAGAAAAAAATGTACGTTCGGTAATGGCTAAATTAGAAAGTGGATTTATTCATAGTTTGGAAAAATTCCGTAATGCATAAAATGGAAAATACAGATATAAATAATGAAAAATGTCGTTCAGCAGGCAAGTAGCCGAAAAGGAAAAACGAAACTGAAAGCCCTACGCAAAAATAAGCCAAGTGTTTGGTCCGGTTTAGGAATGTTTGGAATGGTGGGCTGGTCAATAGCCGTTCCAACCTTATTGGGAGTAGCATTGGGAATATGGTTGGATAAAAAATATCCTCAAACATTTTCCTGGACAATAACCTGTTTGATTTCAGGTTTGGTAGCAGGTTGTACCATTGCCTGGAATTGGGTTGCTAAAGAAGATGAAAAGATGCATGAAGATAATGAAGAATAAAAATGAATGAAACTTTATATATGATACTTGCATTAATTGCAGGATTGATGTTGGGAACACTGTTTTTTGGCGGACTTTGGTTTACCGTAAAAAAGGCGGTGGACTCAAAAAAGCCTGCCATCTGGTTTTTCGTAAGCTCCCTGTTTGCGTATTGGGATCACTTTAATTGGCTTTTATTATATCGCTGAAAGTAATTTTCAAAGATTGTTGATTTGTTTGCTTGGGTTTATCATTGCCCGTTTTATTATTACACGCATTACTAAACCCAATCAGGAATTTAAAAAAGGAGGTAAACAATGAAGCTTAGTCCTGATGAAACTATTTTTTGGCAACATGGTTTTATTACCATTAATTTAACCATTGTTACTACCTGGGCATTAATGCTGGTCATGGTTGTAGGTTCCTGGCTAATTACCCGAAAACTTAAAAAAGATATTCACGTTTCGCGCTGGCAGTGCATACTTGAAATGATTGTGATCGGAATAAAAAATCAAATTAAAGAAATCGGGTTAAACGAACCTGAGAAATATATTGGCTTCGTCGGAACATTGTTTTTATTTATAGCCATCTCTAACCTTTGTATTATTTTCCCGGGTTATGAAGCACCTACAGGTTCTCTATCCACTACGGCGGCACTTGCTATCTGTGTATTTTTAGCGGTGCCTTTTTTTGGTATTTCAGAAAGTGGTATTATGGGTTATTTAAAATCCTATTTGCAACCCACATTTATCATGTTACCTTTTAATATCATCAGCGAAGTTTCCAGAACATTGGCATTGGCAATACGATTGTTCGGCAATATCATGAGCGGAGGAATGATCGTAAGCATATTGTTAACCATTGCACCATTGATATTTCCCGTGATGATGACTATACTTGGCTTAATTACCGGAATTGTTCAGGCATATATTTTCAGCATTTTGGCAATCGTTTATATTGCAGCAGCAACACAAGAACCCAAATCAAAAAATAAAAAAAACTAATCAAGACCTAATAATTTAAAAAAATAAACAAATGGAAAGTTCAACATTAATTGCAATTGCTTCTATCGTTACCGCAGGTGTAACAACAGGTATAGGAGTTATGATGCCGGCTATCGGTCAGGGAAAATCTATTTCATCAGCTTTAAATGCCATGGCACAACAACCGGATGCGGCTCCAACCATCACGCGCACCTTGTTTGTGGGTTTAGCGATGTTAGAATCACTGTCGATATATTGTTTCGTGATATCCATGATTCTGATTTTTGCTAATCCATTTTGGAATCATATCATATCAAAATAAAAAAAATGAAAATTGACTGGTTTACATTAATAGCACAGGTAATTAATTTCCTCATCCTTGTATGGCTGCTGAGACGCTTTCTCTATAAGCCAATACTGAAGGCTGTTGACGAACGTGAAAAAAAAATAGCTTCTCAGCTGAAGGATGCTGAAACGATAAAACAGATGCTAAAAAAGAACAAGATGAATTCAGGAAAAAAAATGAAGAATTCGATAAACAAAAGAAAGAGTTAATGGATAAAGCTATTGCAGAAACAAAAGAAGAACGTAGAAACTCCTTGAAGAAGCAAGAATTGATGCCAATAAACTTAGCGCCAAATTAGAAGAAGCATCTAAGGAACAACAACAAAACCTGAACCATGAAATTGCACAAAAAACACAACAGGAAGTGTTTGCCATTGCAAGAAAAACACTGGAAGATATTGCCTCTGCAAGTTTAGAAGAACAATCCGTAAATGTTTTCATTAAGCGTTTAGAAGAATTAAAAACGGAAGAAAAGAAAAAATTTATCGAAGCTTTTGCATCCGGTTCAAAACCGGTGCTTGTACGAAGCACATTTGAACTGCCTCACAAACAACAAACAGCAATTACACAGTCAGTGAAAGAAATACTCGGAACAAAAACACACCTTGAATTTAGTACCGTACCTGAGTTAATAAGTGGTATTGAGCTTACAGCAAATGGATACAAGCTGGCATGGAGTATTTCAGAATATCTAAGTTCGCTTGAAAAAAATATTTCGAAAACAATAAAAGAAAAAACAAAGGTTGAGCCGATAAAAAAAGAGACACCGACAGTAAAGGAGAAAGAAGTGGAAAAGAAATCAGGAATCAAAAAATAATATGCCCTTAAGCGATTTAAATAAAACAATCAATAACACCTTCCATCAACTGGATTCGGGCAGAGAGAACCATACTTTCGCTTTTGAAGCACGGGAAGTTGGAACAGTTATCAGTGTATCGGCAGGAATTGTAAAGGTTTCAGGTCTTCCGGGTGTGGGTTTTGAAGAACTATGAAGTTCCCGGGAATCTATATGGTATTGCATTTAATGTGGATGAACATGAAATAGGTGTTGTTCTTTTAGGAGAAGACTCCTTATTAAATGCCGGAGATGAAGTGGAACGGACAGGTCGTGTGATGGATATACCTGTAGGGAATGCATTAATAGGAAGAGTTATCAATCCTTTGGGAGAAGCAATGGATGACAAAGGTGCTATTGCGTTTAGCAAACGTTTACCGATTGAGCGTCCGGCTGCGGCTATTATGGATAGAGCAGGCGTGAGTGTTCCTTTGCAAACAGGATTAAAAGTAATTGATGCGCTGATTCCTGTGGGGCGCGGACAACGTGAATTAATTTTGGGAGACCGGCAAACCGGTAAAACAGCTATTGCCATTGACACTATACTTAATCAACAGGATAAAAATGTAGTATGTGTGTATTGCGCCATCGGACAACGTGCATCATCAGTAGCTAAAGTAATTGCAAACCTTCGGGAAAAAGGAGCAATGGAATATACGGTGGTGGTAGTAACGGAAGGTAACAATGCCGCAGGGTTACAATACATTGCACCTTACGCTGCTACCAGTATTGCCGAATATTTTATGGAACAAGGCCGCGATGTATTGATTGTTTATGATGATCTTACACACCATGCCCGTGCCTATCGCGAGCTTTCGTTATTATTAAGAAGGCCTCCGGGCCGCGAAGCATTTCCGGGAGATATTTTTTACATCCATTCAAAATTACTTGAACGATCAACGCATCTTAGTCCCGAACTGGGAGGAGGCTCTCTCACCGCTTTACCCATCATTGAAACGGAAGCGCAAAATATTTCAGCATACATTCCAACCAACCTTATTTCCATTACCGATGGACAAATTTATCTTTCTCCCAAACTTTTTGAATTGGGTATTTTACCTGCTGTTGATGTTGGTAAATCCGTTTCGCGTGTGGGTGGAAAAGCACAATTACCAGCCTATCGTTCCATAACAGGCAACCTTAAGCTCGCGTATGCACAGTTTGAAGAACTGGAAACGTTTGCCCGTTTTGGTACGCGCTTGGATGAACATACACGAACAGTAATTGAACACGGAAAAAGGGTACGTGCTTGTTTTAAACAACAAGAGCTGCAACCTATGTCCGTTCCCGAACAAATTGTTGTGCTGCTTGCATTAACCAGCGGACTTATGGATACGATACCCGTTGATAAAATGCAGGAAGCTGAAAAAGCGTTATTGAAAATCAGTAAAGATCTACCGGACACCATCTTAAAAAAAATGGCTTCTGATAAAGAACTGGAGGAAGAAGATCGCACTGTTATTTTAAAAATGGCAGATACCATACTTATTCCGTTCAAAGATAAACCTCAACCTGAAAAATAAAATTATGGATACCTTAGAAAACTTACATCGAAAAATTGAAAGTGCAGGAGAACTAAAATCCATTGTACGAACAATGAAAGCGATGGCGGCTTCAAGTATTGGGCAATATGAACTGGCTGTAAATTCACTGGATGATTATTATAACACAATAGCTTTAGGCATTAATGCTTATTTTAAACAAGAGAATATTTATACAATAAAAGAAAACGAAGAATTAAAAAATAATACGGAACAAGTAACCTGTGCCATTGTTTTTGGTTCCGATCAGGGACTTGTAGGGCAATTCAATGATTCGCTTACCGATTTTGTAACCCGCTCGCTTGAGCACATTATCCGGGCAAAAAAGAAATATGGGCAGTAGGGGAGCGTGTTCAATTGCTGCTTTCCGATACGGGTTTAACGGTTACAAATTTTTTTTCAGTCCCAAATTCTATAAATGCCATTACACCGCTTGTTGGAAAAATTTTAATTAATTGTGAAGAGGCACAAGAAACAGAGAACTATAAAAGAATTTTACATTTTTCATAACCAACCCAAATCGAGGACAACTTATGAACCGGTGATGCAGCGCTTGTTACCGATGGATGAAAAATGGAGGCAACGCTTTTTGGAACTCAGTTGGCCCACAAAAAAAATACCGCAGGTGGCGGGAGGTTTAAAACCAACGTTAAAAGCACTTATTCATGAATACCTTTTTGTATCGCTGCTTAAAGCATGTGCCGAATCATTGGCCAGCGAAAACGCAAGCCGGCTGAATGCCATGCAGCGTGCTGAAAAAAATATTGAAGAATTATTGGATAATCTTAACCATAGCTTTCATAACTTGCGTCAAAGTTCAATTGACGAAGAACTGTTTGATGTAGTATCAGGATTTGAAGCATTGAAAAAAGAATAGAAACAATAAACTTATGTTGTAAAAATTTACCCGTCAGATTTACATAAAGCCTTACCAACACTAATGAATATAAATATTAAAAAAATAAATATACTTCAACTTGCGTTACAACAAATTCATTCGCGTTTAAACGAAAAACAGTTCCTGATGTTTGCCAGTACTGTGGTAGGCATAAGTGCGGGTATTGCAGCCGTACTATTAAAATATTTTGTACACTTCATCAGGTATTATGTGTTGGAGGAAAATTTTTTACATTTCAACTTCAAATATCTATACCTGCTTTTTCCATTACTGGGTATAGGAATTACCATCCTTATTGTAAAGAAATTTTTTAAAGGAGATAGTGGTGACGGAAATGTTGGCATACTTCATTCAATAGCAAAAAAAGGAAGCTTTTTACCTTTCCATCAAATGTATTCACCAATTATTACCGGTGGTATTACTGTTGGTTTTGGAGGTTCTGCAGGTTTAGAGTCTCCTATTGTTAGTGCAGGTGCTGCAATAGGTTCAAATTTTTCGAGAATCAGTAAATTAAATTACAAAGAAAGAACATTGCTTTTAGCTGCCGGCACTGCAGGTGGAATAGCCGGGGCTTTCAACTCACCTATAGCAGGTATTCTTTTTGCTTTGGAAGTTATTTTAATTGACATTTCAATTTCAGCGTTTATACCTTTATTAATAGCTGCTACTTCCGGCGCACTTATTTCCAAAATAATATTAAAAGAAAACATATTACTTCATTTTCTGTTACAACAACCTTTCGACTATTATAATGTTCCTTTTTATATTTTACTTGGGTTAATGGCAGGGGTCGTTTCTCTTTATTATGTAACTGTTTTTAGAAAAATTGAAACCTTATTTCACGAAACAAGGCATAAAGCTTTAGGGTGGGCTATCGGTGGAATTTCACTGGCAGTACTCATAATTATTTTCCCTTCATTGTTTGGTGAAGGTTATGAAAGCATTAAGTTATTAGCAGATGTAAAACCTCACGATTTATTTAAAGATAGTATTTTAATGAATGTGATTTCAAATAAATGGTCTGTGTTTGTAATGATTACACTAACCATGTTGTTAAAAGCTTTTGCAACGGGAATAACACTTGGAAGCGGTGGAAACGGAGGTAGCTTTGCCCCTTCGTTATTTGTTGGTGCGTATTTAGGATTTGCATTTGCATTTCTTTTGCAATTGTGTGGAGTTAAAAATGTTCCGATTAGTAATTTTACAATTGTTGCTATGTCTGGGATATTAAGCGGAGTTTTTCATGCTCCTCTTACTGCCATATTTCTTATTGCTGAAATTACGGGAGGGTATGAATTGATAATTCCATTAATGATCGTATCTTCTATAAGTTTGATAATCGTTAAATATTTTCATCCGGTATCAATGGATCTAAAAAAACTGAAAGATAAAGGAACCATAATATCCGAAAACAAAGACACCAATATTTTAAGCCATATAGATGTTGACTCCTTAATCGAGTCGGATTCAAACGTTTTGAATCCCAATGATACATTGCGTATAATTATTCAACAAATTAAGCATACCAAACGAAACACATTAGCCGTTGTGGTAATAGTAATCAACTTATTGGGTTAATTCAGCTTGAAAGTATAAAAGAAGAACTGTTTAATAATGATTTATATGATAAAATCATTGCAAGTGATTTAATGGAAAAACCTTCAACAAGAATTGAATATGGAGAAGATATTTTTTTAATTATGAAAAAATTTGATGAATCAGGGCAATGGAATTTACCAATTACAGATCATGGGTAATTATCTTGGTTTTATTTCAAAGTCGAATATACTGACAAAATACCGTAATGAATTACTCTTATCTGTTTAGATAAACTATTAAAGTTAAATCAGCCAACGTTAAAAAAGGAAAAAGAAACTATAACCAAAAAACATAAATCATGATCGAAAAACTTTTTCCTAAAATTCATTCTGAAGAAACACTTCGCAGGTCTCTTTTAAAAACATTGAGTTACAGAACTACTATCTTAATTCTTGATTTTATATGCATTTATTTGTTTACCGGACAAATGAAAGTAGCAATTGGATTTACGATTGTCAGTAATGTTTACACAACACTTGCTTATTTTTTTCATGAACGGATATGGGATAAAATAAAGTGGGGAAAAAACACAAATAATGTTTAAGTGGGAAAAGTTATGGTGTTTTGTTATACCAACTTTTTAACTATTTGCGCAAACATTGCCTAACTTTGGAATATCAATCGAATAGATTAAACATACCGTTACCTTTTAAAAAACATGGTTATGAATACAAATTTTCACTCATTTATTCATTTAGTATTTATAGGGTTTATTGCCCTATTTCCGGTTGTTAATCCAATAGGGTCAGCTTTTATTGTAAGTCCTTATTTTTCTGAATTATCTCGTCAGGAAAGGATAAAAGCAGTAAAGCGTATTGTTTTTTATTCATTTGGTATCTGTGCCTTTACATTATTCACCGGACATTGGATTTTAGAACTATTTGGTTTATCTGTTCCTGTTATTCAATTGGCCGGAGGAATCATGATTTGTAAAATAGGATGGGAATTTCTTTCTTCCGATAAAGAATCGGAGGCATGCCACTACAACTTCATCTGACAAAACCGATTTTAAACCTATAGCTGAAGTGAAAATAAACTTTTTTACCCGATCACGTTTCCTATAACAACAGGTGCCGGCACTATAGCTGTTCTCTTTACACTTGAGTGCGCAGGGAGGAGATACAAAAGATATTTTCATGAGTATTTGCTGAATAACGGAGCTTTATTAATTTCGATTACCGGAATTTGTTTTCTCATCTTTATTTTTTTTGAAACGCAAATCGTTTGATTAATTATATTGGTTCGCATAACGAAAAAATTGTTAACCGTTTAATGGCATTTTTAATTTTTTGTGTAGGACTGCAAATAGCAGTAGGTGGAATCAGTCATTTGATTAAAGGCTGATCTATTAATATTCCCGACAATTACTTCACATGGAAATTAAATGTAATTAAGTTGAAAATATGCGGGTATTTATTAACGTAGTATTGCTAAATATTATATTATTAAGTTCATGTGTTACTCAAAAGAATAACCTTAGAGTATCTCAAACGAGCTATTGTATTCCTCCAAACAATTATGTTTATGATTCTACCTATTTACCCTTGGCAGATATTATGCCCCTTTTAAAGGAAGACAGTCTTCTGAGGCAAAAATATTCCTATCATGAATTACTTATTGCAAATGCCGCAGGAACACTACTTTTATTGCAAGATTTAACTCATATGTATGAAAACCGGTCACAAGAAAATTTGGTGTTTATCTTATTGAAAAAACAAGCAATATATAATCGCCTGTTATTAGCATCAATAGAAGTTGCAGGTCTTGCGGCCGAACTTGATTGTGAAAGCGAACGTTCCAAACAATTAGCAACCTATTTAGATCAAAAAAATGATACCCGTATTCAAAAATACACTATCATATCTGTTGTTACAGGTGCCGTAACAGCAATTGCAACATTAGGCAATAATACAACCAATACCCAACTAATTATTGGAGTAGTTGGTAGTATTGTTAGTGCTACATTTGGAGGATTGGCAGCATTTTCTTCGCGACAAACTATCCTTTTTAAACATCAGCGTAATTTACTTACAGATATATGGTATGACAGTAAAACATCTGCTTATTACCCTCCTTTTATTTGGTATATACTAAAAGAAAAACAATTTACTTCCGGTGGTACCTACTCAACTATTCATAACTTAAAAGAGCGGTGGATCGAAGAAGGTATGGTTGAAGTTTCCGACAAAAAGAAAAGCAAATTATATAGTGATGCTTTACATTTTGTTCATCCCGGCTTAGTTGATACTTCAAACACAAGTCAAACAAAGTTGTATTTTGGTACCGGCGGAAAATATCAGGCGGATGATTTACATACCCGCACTAATATGATAAATCAACTCAAAGCAGAAGTTAGAGCCGTCAATCAAAACTTACAAACCCTGATGCTTAAATTAGCCGATTAACAGAAAGAAAATGTATTAATATCCTTTATACACATTATTTAATAATTGAAAATACCCTTTTTTAACAATTAACTTTCCTGTATTGTCAGTGTATGAAATTAAATAGCGATAAGTTCCATCTGCGCACATAACTCCATTTTTGTTTTTACCGTTCCATCCTTTATTAATATCCGTCCATTGGTGCATTAATGTACCCCACCGGTCATATATTTTACAGTTGAAATTACTAAGATTAGAACCTATAATAACAAATGTAGTTTTGTTTCCATTGGGTGTAAATATACTTGGGATTTCAATTTCTGAAACTGCATTTTTTGAAACCGGACACCCTTTTATATTGTTAATATTACATAAAGGGTGTTTCATTGTAATTTCATCCATAGCCTTTATATAATTTGGCAAGCAATTAAGCATATTTCCTTTGCTTATTTTTAAATAATTAATAGAGGGTGGAAAAACAGGAAAACAAACAATAATATTGTTCTGACAATTCAACTCTTTAAGTCTATTTGGCAATGGTGGCAGTTTGGTAAGCAGATTATATTCACAAAACAAGGTTTGAAGTGAATCAGGTAAATCAGGAAGATCGCATAATTGATTATTGCTACAAACGAACTTTTAAGGGGTATAGGTAATGGAGGAAGATTCGTTAATTGATTAGAAACACAATTTAAAGTTTGGAGTGAAGGAGGTAAAGCCGGCAAATTGGTTAGTTGGTTATTATAACACATTATTGAAATAAGTGAGTCAACGAACAATGCAGGAAGATTTATTAATTCGTTATCGCTGCAATTTAAGCTTTTAATGGTGTTCGGTAATGTTGGCAAATTAGTTAGTTGATTTCCGGCACAATTTAAAACCTTCAGTGAAATTGGCAAAGTTGAAAGACTTTGTTAATTGATTATTATTACAAACCAAAGTTTGAAGAGTATTTGGCAAATCAGGAAGGTTTGCTAACTGATTATTGGCACAATGTAACGTTTGAAGTGTGTTAGGTAAAGCAGGAAGAGTGGTTAACGGATTATCACTACAGTCTATACTATTAATAGAATAGGACAAAGCAGGGAGATTTATTATATGATTATTATTGCATTTTAAAGTTTGAAGCGGAGTTGGTAAAACAGGAAGAGTTGTAAGATGATTATAACTGCAATTAAGTAGTTGAAGGTTATTGGGTAAAGCAGGAAGACTTGTTAAATTATTTTTAAGGCATGACAAATAATCCAGCGAATCCGGTAAAGTTGGGAGCTTTGTTAAGTAATTATAATTACAACTTATAGCTTTAATTCCATTAGGCAATTTCGGAAGATTCGTTAAAGAATTGCTATCACAATTCAGATACGTAAGTGATTTGAAATATTGAATCCCAGTTAGGTTTGAGATATGCTTATATGTGACATTAATTGTATTTGTGCCAGTGGTTACAAGTGTATTGCAGGTATCCATCTGATTTTTACTCATCGCACCTGGTATTATATTTTGTAAATAAGCTACAAAATTGGTATCGGGTATGTTTACGTAGTTTTGGGCATTTCCCTTTTGGCATGTAAAAAATAAAATGGAAAAATATAAGTAGAAAGTAAAATGGCGTATTTTATTCATGATTGAGATTATTTACGGTCGCCTGCTAATTTACAACCTTTAGCTTTAGCAAATTTACCGCCCAAAAATAAGATAAAGAACTTACAGATTCTATAATTATTGACATCACTCTTTTCTCTTAACAGTTAATTGTCTATTAGCACCCAATGTCATTATTTAAGGATGTTCTTCCGCCCAAAGTCTTCGACAAGCATTCGACTGAGCTCAGGCCGAAGTCTCAGACCAACTACGCGCGATAGTCATATTGAGCCTGTCGAAATAGGTGCGAGGGCTTCTTCTTAAAAAATGACACTGGCTTAGCGCCCAATGTCATTATTTAAGGATGTTCTTCCGCCCAAAGTCTTCGACAAGCGTTCGACTGAGCTCAGGCCGAAGTCTCAGACTGACTACGCGCGATAGTCATATTGAGCCTGTCGAAATAGGTGCGAGGGCTTCTTAAAAAATGACACTGGCTTAGCGCCTGCTGGGGCTATTGTTTATCATTGTTACACGCTACGACCAACTGGGTTTTATTTAAAAAGTATATCCTAAACTTATTCCACCCCAAGGGAAAATTAAACCGCCTATAGGGTTTTCATGATCGTAGTACCCCATTTTATTTTCCCACTTTTCAGAGTGAATTAAACCAATTGGCGGAGTGAATGTAATTCGAAAAAATAGTCCTCCCTTTGGCCTTTGAAAACGATAACCAATTTTAGGTGTAACGTATGTGTAATAGTCCACTATGTCATTAACATATTTCTCTGTCCAATATGTTAATCCTACACCAAGTTCTAAATGACTTTTCTTTTTGCCAAATAACCAATTATATGAAACAGGTATTCCCCATCTTAGGTTTGCAGGGTCTAACATAACACCTGCTGTAAAAGATGTTTTTACTCTACGGTTTATATGATAAAGCCTGTCGAACGAAAGCGAATTTAAAATACCTTGTCCGAACGCCTCAACGTATATTGTGTTCCTTTTAATTTTTATACTTGAAGTGTCAGCTTGTCCATATAAAAAACGTTGTCCAAGGAAAAGAGTCAGGATAAAAAATATGTTTTTCATGTTTCTGTCTGTTTGTGGGTTTATAGGGATTTGGGGCGAACTGAGTTACTTTAGGTCTCTTGTCATTTTATAATTTGTCAATTCGATTTCTTGTCTTACTACAGTCTGTTTTGATAGAACAGTAAACCCGATTTTTTCAAAAAATGGTCGAGCTGTAATACTAACGTCTGATGTTAATTTTTGCTGTCCGTTTTTAATAGCTTCCAATTCAATGTTGTGGTATAACTGTTGAGCTTTGCCTTGTCCTTGCCTGTCTTTGTGAACGTATAATAAGTCAATGTAATTATAATTGTCTAAAGAACAGAAACCAACAATTTTTTCTTTCTCTTGTGCTATTAACAATAGTTGGTTTTCTATAATGTCCAGCCAGCGTTCCTTATTGTCTATGCTTGATGTCCATACCTTAATTTGTTGGGCGTTGTAGTCCGCTTTGCAAACAGCTTTAATAGTGTCCACAAATAATTGTTGTAATTCAGTCAGGTCGGTTGTTTGTCCTTGTCTAATTGTTATGTTTGAAATCGTCATTTTTCTTACGCTTTGGTTTTCCCAGTTCGGCGAAGCTTCTCGCCGTAACTACAAATTAAATTCATTTTTACACGCTACGGCGAACTGGGGGCTGCTGCAACAAAAACAGTTACTTTTAATTTATTGTTTGAGTGGCTAAAATTTCAAGCCGCAACTTGCAATCCTCGCCAATTGTGCTTAGCTGTTAGGTGCTGGCGTACTTGCCTCAATGTTTAAAAACTAAATTCAAACAGTTTCCCTTTATCACCAGAGTCGTTTAAAGTCAGGCAAATTTCTTTTTCAGAAAATGTTTTTAATATTTCAGCCGGTATGTCGTGTTCAATTGAGGTGAAGATATATTGTAGATTATTTTCACTACAGTAGCGTCTTATCACGTTTATAAAGTTTGTTTTCTTTCTGTTGTCAAGTCCTTCGAGCGCCCCATCGTGGTACACAAAACGATAAAAAGAATGCTTGTGATAAGCAACCAAAACGGCTATGTCAAAAGAAATACAAAGCATTTTTTGATAGGTATTTCCTTTTCCCTCTGCTGTGATGTCGACCTCGTTTTCATTAGTTACCTCAACCTTAAACTCAATATTACCCTGACCATTTTGACGAATGAAAATGATAGCTGGTGCATTGAAAATAAATTTGAATATATTATGAAACACTCTCCGAATTTCAGGGTAAATTTTATTGTCACTAGCCGAGATTTGAGAATTAATTTCTTTAACTAAAACCTCTAGACTGTCAGTAAGTTTATTAGTTGTTTCGTTAAGAACTGCAATTTTATCAATGCTTTTCAATTTCTCGTCGAGGCGAGATATGTCTCCTTCAACCTTTGTTAAGTCTATTTGGTAAGACTTGAATTTTTTGAATGAGTCTTTATCTTTTAGCACCGAAAGAATTTGATTTCTCTTTTTATCATAGCCATGAAGTGCAACCCTAATTTCTTTGAGTTTTTTTGTAAGTGTTACAATTTTTTCTTCAAGATATTTATTTCGTTCTTCCGTGATACGCTTGTTAAATTCTTCGAGTGATTTGTAATCTTTCACAAGATTATCAGGAAAGAAAATTTCTGACTCCGCATAGATGCGTTTTAATTGGTCTATGTCAAAAGAAATGTTTTGTGAAAAAGAATGTTTTGTTTTGTCTAAATCAAATTCCAAATTATATTCCGCTGAATTTAATTCTGAAATTCGGGATTCAACATCTTCAACAAGTTCTTTATTTAGTTTTCTTTCTTGCTGATAGAAATTAAAATTATCAATCTCTTCTTGTAGCTCATTTTGCTCTATTCTTTTTAATTCAATTGCACCTTTTATTTTATCTTGTTCTTCTGTATCAACGGCAAATTGATTTTTGATTTTATTTATAAATGTTTTTTGTTCAGAGATTTGGTTGTCCGTTTCATATTTTGACGTTAGTAAATTACCATTAAAACCTAATAAGTCAAACATAAATGGCTTCCAATTAATATCTTGTCCCTTGGAAAATTTGGAAAGCTGAAAAACGTCATTGTAATCTTTTTGAGAACGTAAGAAATATGTTACAGATTTTCTATACTGCCACTGCCCAAGAATATCAAATGCGAGATAGTCATTTAGAGCAGTTATGGCTTTTTCAAAAGTAATATTTGGTTTGTCCCATATTTCTTCGTTCAAAAGATTTGAAGAAACCGTACTTGTTTTGAATGAGATTTTTGTCGGAGTATCTACAGCTCGTCTAATTGTTAGAAATTCTCCACTATTTAATAAAATTTCAAGAAAGAAAACATAACCTGAAAATTTCTCCTGATACTTTTTGAAGATATGTTCCTCCTTTACTTCTTTTAAAAGCATGAAGTCAATAACTGCAATTAGTGTTGTTTTACCTAGATTATGTGAATCTTTATTTAAGTCAAGTTTCTTGGTAACCTTAGCCAATACTAGGTTTATTCCATCGTTGAAAACGATGTTCTTAAAACTTTTATTTGCGTATAGTTGACTAAGTTTCATTTTACAAATTCTATTGTGTCAATGTCTTTTTGATATTCAATTTTCCCTAGTATATATAGAAAACTAAGGGCAGGTATAAAAATATCTTTAGCACTATTTCCTCTTGCTAAAATTACCTTCTCTAACAATTCATCATATTTTACCACACCATCTTCTTTAACTATATTCAGAATCACTCCTCCTAAGTTTAGGAGCGAGAGATTAAGGTCAAGATATTTGTGAGGTGCTATCATACTGTTTTTCCAATGTCGCAGTTAAAATACATAAAATGGATAAATACTCTAACAGTTTTTCTTAAATCTTTTAGTTTAGCTTCATTATTTCCAACTACATAGTCTACTAAGTGTTTGATAACGTGTTCAAATTCATTAAACCGATTTCGTTCAACGGTTATAGCTTCTTGCAAATCACTTACTGTATTTGAATACATTTTCATGTATGGTTCATTTTTAGGGTCACGAAGAAATTTTTCAATTTCCTCAAAATATTGAAGTGAATGACTTTTCAAAAACTCAAAATAATCTTTACTTAAGTTATTCAATTCATTTTTCTTTTCCTTGTCAATAACTGTGAATGAAGTAATATAACTTTTGGCTTCTGTTGAAATTGCATTGCTGTTTTCAGAAAAGACAATTATTATATCCCTCAATTCTTTTTCATAGAATCGAAGTGGTGCTTGAAATTTGTAAAGACCAAATTGGTCAGCGATGTGTGGATAATCGTTTAGGTAGGAATCAATATCCTCTCTGCCAATTATTTCAACATTCTGAATTCCTAAACCGTTTTGCAACATTTTTATAATCGTCGGGTGAGTTCCGCCGGATAATTTTCTGTTAGTGAAAATCATATAGTTGTCAAAAGGGGTGGTTTTCATTACTTCCTTAAGTCGAACAATTTCTTTTGATAAAACACTCGATTGATTTACAGAAAAATCATTGTCGGAGCAACTTGCATTTGGAACTTTCGTGTATTTTGCTTGAAGATTAAAAGTCCCAGTCCATGGAGTAATTTTTGAAGGAAAATGTTCTGCTGTGCCTGAGAACCAGCTGTCTTTTGCACCATCTTTTCCAACTGAAAAGGTTTTACATCCTATTCCTAAAACTTCCTTGCCAATTCTAATAATAAGGTTTTCAAACTCTTCGTCAGTCAGATTATCGTATGGAAATTGGATTATAATTTAGAAATATTCGAAGTTCAAAGATACTTTAAATTTCAATTTTTAGTCAACCTATTTCAGGACTATGCACATTTTACGCTTGCACCTAACTTATTTATACCCGCAATAAACCTTCGCTTATCCCACAGGTGTTGGGTAGATAAGTGAGGGTTTGTTTCATATTTCTTCTATTTCCAAATTAGTAAAAACCTCACTTCCCCTTCAACCTCTCCACTTGCTTTTCTGTTAAACCTGTATATTCTGAAATATTTTTAATCGGTTCTTTTTTTAATAACATTTTTTTCGCAATCTCCACGTTCCTTTCCTTCACAGCCCTTTCTGCTTCAATCCTTAATTTAAATTGTATCAGTTCCTCCCTTTCGCCTTTTATCATTTCGTAATTGCCATTGTTGCGCCAGCTCATTCATTACGCCCAGTTCCTCCAGGCTTACATACACATGTTCGGTTATAATTAAATGGTCAAGCACTTCAATGCGCAAAAACTTGCCGGCTTTTAGCATGTGGTCGGTAAACTCTTTATCCTGTTCGCTGGGTGTTAGTTCGCCCGAAGGGTGGTTGTGCACCAGTATGGCTTTTGCTGCCAGTTTGTATATGGCCATGCGAAACACATCGGGCGGGTCAATGCTCACACGGTTGCTTGCCCCAAGGCACAGCAGTTCAATAAACAATATTTTGTGGGCAGTGTTAAGGCCTACTATCCAAAAGTGTTCCTGATTGCGGCGTATTTTGTTTTCGCGCAGCAGTATTTGCTGCATGATGTTATATACATCTTCGGCCTCGGTTATTTTAATTTTTTGTTGTTTGCTAATGCGTATGTTCATGCTGCCTCGGTACTTAGGGGTTATGGTTGTATTGGTTGTAATGTTGTAAAAATAATTATAATTAGTTGTTAAACCCTTATTTATTTTGCTTTTAAGCAGCGTTAGTTTGTCTGCATATTATTACATTATATACGATAAGGGGAGCATTTATCGTAATCAGTGTCCTATTTAACAAGCACCCCTTTGCCGGTTGCGTGCCTATTTTTAAACGTTGCTTATACCCCTTTAAGGTTTGCTTGAACACCGTTACGGTTTGGTTGAACACCGTTACGGTTTGGTTGAACACCGTTACGGTTTGGTTGCTAAATAACGAACTTGGCTTGCTAAGTAACATGGGGTGCTTGCTAAATAATAAAGGGTGCATTCAAGGCATTAAACTTAGCAAGCTACCACTAAAAGTATGCTTGCTAAGTTTTAAGGGGTGCAAGCTAACCGATAAGGTTAGCTTGCAAAGTATTGAACGATGCACACTAACCGTTAAAGGTTGCCTGCTAAGTAACATGGGGTGCTTACTAAGTAACAAGGGGTACATCCAAACCGTTAAAATATCAACACTCTTTGCCATGCACTCCAGTCGAACTGCCCGTTTTTATTGGCAATTTTACGGTTCCGGAAGTACCATACTTCACCCGACGTTAAGCCGCTTACAGTAGTGTTTGCTTTACTGGTGGCAGGTAAGTGAATGATGTTCAGCTGGTCTTTGCTTTGTTGCCATTCGTGGGCTCCGCTGCCTTCGGCGGTGAGTATAACGGTACCCGATACTTCAGCGTTTTTAGCAGTATTTTGCTGTTTTTGTTTAGCCGATGTAGCTTTTACATCATATCCTGCTCCCATAATAATGGTTTCGGCATTGACCGGGTTGGTATCGGCTTTTATTTGTATCAGGTGCATGATGCTTCGCAGGTCGGCAAGTACGGTATTCATGATGGCGTCGCGCGCATCTGTTGCTCCCGGAGCCTTGTTTTTAGCAGCCGTTTCGGCAGCCACCAGGGCTGTAATGTCCGTCCCCAATTGTGCTAATGACACTATATTAGTAGGGTAAGGCACCGGAAAATTGGCATTGCCCGTAAGTTTGTTTTGAATAAACTGGGCTTTAATAATTCTGTCCCCAATTTTTGATGGCATTTTTAACACCGCTAAGGTGTGTTTAACAAGTACTTTTGTGTTCTTAGTCATTGTTTTTAAAGTTTTAGTTAATAATATTTGGTTTAATTCGTTTTTAATTCGCTTAAAAACGGTTGCGAAATAACTGTATTTTTTTAATATATAAAAACCGCAGTGCAGTTTTTATAGCCCTTACAGCTTAACAATAACGGGAGTTTTACTTATTTACACCTGCTTAAAACAAGGGATGCCTTATACTATTTTTGTTCGTACAAAACGGGGGGATGATGGATGCACCAAGCTAACTACGCGGTTACACATTTTTTTAACTTGGTTTAATAGCAGTACTTAACAAGTACTTAGTAAAAAAAATGAAATTTTATGCTTCACCCGTGTTCGGGACAGGAAAATTCAAATTATTTAGCCGCTAAAGCTAACGAACTGAGGCAATGAATACAGGGATATGTATTATTCTTTTAGTTTTTGCAACACCAGCCTATTATTATAATCACCATTAACCATGATTAAAATCATATAAACGGAACCGTTATATTAATTTAACTTGCGTCCTATAAATTTTTGTCAGCAACACTAAATTATATAAAGAGCATTTATCTATTCCATGAAAAAAGATTTATCATTATTATTTTCCCCCTCCAGTACAAGAGATTTTTTTTTCAATCTATCGCCCGAAATTTTTAGAGAAATAGAAAGGAATTCTGTTGACATGGATTTCAGAAAGGACAAAACATATTCAAAGAGAATGGAAATCCGATAGGGTTACTCATTATAAAAAAGGGGAAAGTAAAAATATTTAAAAGCGACAACAGAGAAAAAGTAATCATAATAGGCTTTTTGAGAAAAGGGGATATTTTTGGAATTTATAATGTACTGGAGGGAGGAACTAATGAATATTCAGCTTCCGCTAATGAAGATTGCAGTATGTTACTTGTTCCAAAGCCACTTGCGCTGCATCTGTTGGGAAACAATCAGGACTTTTTATTAGCAGTAAATAGTCAGTTAACCTATAAAATAGTACGTATGCTTCAACGGATTGCACATATTGCTTTTAAAAGTGTAAGAGAAAGTGTTGCCATGTCAATAATAGAGTTATATGAAACATTTGATACTGATAAAGAAGGCTTCATAGATGTAAGCCTTACCAAAGAAGAAATAGGACAATTAGCAAGTACAACAACATCAGCAACTATTAAATTAACCAATGAGTTTCAAAAAGAAAATATGATCCTTATTAAAAACAGAAAAATAAAAATACTGGATATGGAACGGTTGTATAAAGAAGCAGATATTCGTATCAACGTGCTTTAAAAAGTATAATTCCATGAACGCCCCCTTTGCTAATTCAGAACTCCTTTTAAAACTGGTAAACATGCCAATGCCTTTTGGTAAATATAAAGGCACGTTGTTATGCAATCTTCCTGTGTCGTATTTAGAATGGTTTCAGCGCAAGGGTTTTCCCGAAGGGCAATTGGGAATGCTGTTACAAACAATGTTGGAAATAAGAATGAATGGCCTGGAATATTTGTTAACTCCCCTAAAGAAAAAGCAATAAACCTGTCAAAAACATTCTACATCAATTATTCTATACTACCCAATTTTTTTTACCTGTGAAGTTGTCAAAAGTCAACGATCAAGCTGTTTGTTCTCGATTTTATTTTATGCTGAGCGAAGTCGAAGTACTCGAACTGACACAGCTTGAAAATGTCACATCGAGCGGAGCCGAGATGCAGACATTTTCAATTAAACTTTAAACAACTTCTATTTATAATTATCGTCCATCTTATACTTTTTAGGTGGTATGGATTTTATAGGATAACTGTCCAAAACACGAAGAACGGCCGGATGCAGGTTGTTTTGCATTTCAGAAGGATCATACAAATCGCCCTCCACCGTTGTTGTCCATACAATCTGGTTTAATTTCCGATCTATTATATTAAGAGTAATCGTGCTTTCTGTATAATTAACAATTCTTGTGGTATAACCATAGTTTCCATAATTATTATAGTTATAATTGGTTGGGACATTATAATTATATTGATTGGGATACGGGGTGTAATAAGGGTTTTGAGGGGAAGTAGCCTGATAACTATAAGGGTTATAATTATACGAATTATTATAGGGACTTGCGTACGGATTTTGGGAATAGGGATTATTATATTGGTTGAGGGGAGGTGAAGTAATTGGAACTTGTTCTGTTTTTTGTTTAGTTGCAGCTTTAATTACCAGTTGCATTAATACATCAGGACTGTCAACATGAACAGTCATACCTCTTGCTAAAAATTCATGAGTAAAATAATTTTTTGTGTTCCCTTCAATTATTTGATTGTGATAGGGCGTGTCGTCGCTATTGCTATCACCCGGCAACCATGCAAATGTTTTGTAACGCCTGAAGTCAACAGTTGTATTGTGATCAGTATAAATAACACTATAAACACTGCATCCACTCTCAACAAATAGCAAAAAAGCCAACACCGCTATAAAAAGTTTTGTTTTCATTTTATCTTGATTTCTATCATTTACTTTATTATGCAAAGGTAAATTATAAATGATATTCAACTAACAAAAAAGTTGTTTAGCTCAGTATTGAATTTACATCGTGTGAAAACGTTAAAGCACTTCTACAAAAAAACAAGGCATGGGATTTAACTGTATTGAGCATGTTTTTATGTAATTTTCAGTCCTTAAATTTAAAATCAATGAATAAACGACTGCTTTTTACTGCCCGGCTTTTCACCACAATTTTAGTTTTTTCTTCGTTTATAACAGAAGAACCAACGGGCAAACAATTATTTGAGACGCATTGTATCCGCTGTCACGGAGCAACCGGAACAAAAGTTTTTTTTGGCACAGGTAAATTATGCAAAAGCAAAATTCCGGATACTGAAATAGTAGAACGGATCCAAAATGGAAAAAGCATTATGCCTGCTTTTAAAAACAAATTAAAAGAATCGGAAATAAAATTACTGTCAGAATATATTAAAACATTAAGAACTGAAAAATAAGATGTTGCGGTTTTTAAATTAAAATGCGTTCCATGGCTGCCATATAAAATCCATCAAACCCCATGGATGGGAGAACTTTTACGTCTCCCAATAATTTAAACCTGTTTTTGTTTTTATTCAAAAACTCCTGAACCTGATTTTGATTTTCGCTTGGCAAAATGCTACAAGTGGCATATACCATTATCCCCCCTAATTTAAGCATTTGAGAATAGTTACTGATTATTTCCTGCTGCGTTTTCTTTATTTGTTCAATAAACGCCAAACTCAGTTTCCACTTGGCATCCGGATTTCGTCGTAACACACCTAGCCCGGAACAGGGAACATCTAACAACAATCTGTCGGCAGTATTTTTTAACTCATTAATCACCTCGTTATTCACCAGGCGAGTTGATATGATGCTCACCCCTGCCCTATCGGCACGCTTTTTAAGTTCCTGCAACTTTCTGCTTTCTACATCCATCGCAATAACTTTACCTTTGTTATTCATTGTTGCAGCTATGTGTAAGGACTTGCCACCCGCACCAGCACAAGCATCTATAACCACCATGCCTTCTTTGGCATTTAAAAACGGAGCGATCAATTGCGAAGATGCATCCTGCACTTCAAACCACCCTTGTTTGTATTCTTCCAGCTTTTCAAGGTTTTGGCGTTTTGATAAAATCAACGCATCTCTTGTTACAGCCGTCCACAAGGGAGAAGAGTTGCTCAGACCTACAACTTCTACTCCTTTAGCAATTAATGTTCTCTCTAATTCTGCCGAAGTGGTTTTGAGTGTATTTACGCGCAATACCACTTGCGCTTCTTTGTTTAACTCATGTATTTCTTTTTCCCAAACATCTTCTCCTAACTCCTTGCTTGTTATCTCATCCAGCCAATCGGGAATAGACTCCCGGTATTTACGAACCAACTTTACCTGTTCCGCATTTTTTAATAGTTCGTTTTTTTCAATCCCCGCAAATTCTTCCCAATCGGGCAATTCAGTACCTTTTAAAATTTGCCAAATGGCAAACAAACTAAAATAATTATTCGGATGTTGATGAGGAGATAGTTCATTACATTCATTGATGAGCCGCCACCAACGCACCATTTCATAGATTGTTTCGGCAACAAACCTTCTGTCGCGC
Source organism: uncultured Bacteroidota bacterium (assembly GCA_963727705.1). Lineage (GTDB taxonomy): Bacteria > Bacteroidota > Bacteroidia > 2-12-FULL-35-15 > 2-12-FULL-35-15 > 2-12-FULL-35-15. The sequence goes on along the minus strand of CAVSHK010000035.1, from coordinate 7,910 downwards.
GAACCCCACTTTAAATTATTTTTTAAAAGATGATCTACCGCTTTATCAGCATATACACCTTCCTCAAAAATCCTTTGAAGCGCCTGCGCTACTGCATTTACAAGTGGACGATGAAATTTCATGGTATAAATTAATTGTGCAAAAGTACATAGAAACTCTTCATCCGGTCCATTTAAACTTTAGTAAAAATGAGTACTTTTGAGGGTATGAATTTTTCATCGAAATTAATTGAAGATGCTGTAACTGAATTCAGCAAATTACCCGGCGTAGGCAAACGAACAGCTTTACGGTTTGTATTGCATTTGATGAAACAAAACAACGCAGAAGTAGAACAATTCGGAACTGCCTTTATAAAGCTGCGTAACGAAATTCGTTACTGTGAAAAATGTCATAACGTTTCTGATAAAACACTGTGTGAGGTATGCAGTAATCCTCATCGCGATCACACCACCGTTTGCGTAGTGGAAGACATACGCGACTTCATGGCCATTGAAAACACTCAACAATACAAAGGAGGATACCATGTTTTAGGAGGAATCATTTCACCTATGGATGGCGTTGGTCCAAGCGATTTAAATATAGAATCATTAGTTCAAAAAATAGCAAAAGGAGAAGTAAAGGAAGTAATAATGGCATTAAGTACGACTATGGAAGGCGATACCACCAACTTTTATATATATAAACGTTTAAAGGAATTTAACATTACCATTAGTACTATTGCCAGAGGCATTGCCATTGGAGATGATTTGGAATTTGCGGACGAAATTACGCTTGGACGCTCTATTGTTAACAGGGTGCTATATGAAAATTCGTTAAGTAAAAAATGAAGTTATCCGTTATCATTGTCAACTATAATGTTCAATATTTCCTGGAGCAATGTTTACATTCTGTTTACAGTGCAAAAAAGAATTTTGATATTGAAGTAATCGTAGTGGATAATAATTCTGCAGACGATTCGGTAAAAATGTTAAGCGAAAAATTTCCCGATATTCATCTTATTAAAAACAAAACCAATTCGGGCTTCTCCGTTGCAAATAATCAGGCAATAAAAATTGCAACAGGAGAATATATTCTTTTATTAAACCCCGATACAATTGTTGAACCCGACACATTTGAAAAAACAATTGCATTTATGGATGCTCACCATGAGGCCGGTGCATTAGGCGTTAAAATGCTAAATGGAGAAGGTGATTTTTTACCGGAATCAAAGCGCGGATTGCCCACACCACTAGTTGCTTTTTACAAGCTGTCAGGTTTATCAACATTATTTCCTGAATCAAAAACATTCAACAAGTATCATTTAGGATTTTTAGATGATACTGAAATTCATCAGGTGGATGTACTTGCCGGCGCATTTATGCTGATCAGAAAATCCGTTTTAGAAATAGTTGGACTGTTGGATGAAAAGTTTTTCATGTATGGTGAAGACGTTGACCTATCCTACCGAATAACACTGGCAGGTTTTAAAAATTATTATTTCCCTGAAACAAAAATAATTCACTACAAAGGCAAAAGCACTAATAAAAATAGCATTAACTACGTTATTCATTTTTATAAGGCGATGCTGATTTTTTCAAAAAAACATTTTTCAAAAAGCAATAAATTATTATTTTTCATTTTTATTTATCCTGCCGTTTATTTACAAATTGTGGCTGCTGCAATTCCCCGCTTGTTAAAAAGCAATAAAGCATAAATACGTATATTTACCTTAATTATTTAATTGAAAAATGCGTTTATGAAGTCGAAATTAATCCTCCTTTTATTATTTGAAGTTGCATTTAAAATGTACGCACAGTTTCCTGAAAACACTTACCCTAGTTCAAATAATAAACATTATTGGAAAAACCGAAAACCTTACGAAGGTTATTGGCAACAAGATGTGTATTATAAAATAAATGCTTCTCTAAATGATTCAACTAATATAATTACCGGTGCCGAAGAATTAACATACACTAATAATTCACCCGATGAATTAACATTTGTATATTTTCATTTATACAGCAACGCTCAGGCAAAGGGCTCTTATCTTGCAGACCTTTACAAAAACAACGGAAAAAAATTAAAATTCGGAAAATATGAACAACAAGGTTTGGGATGCAATGTTTCTGCAATAACTTTAAATGGCAGTGAGTTAAAAACGGAACAAGACAATACCATTTTAAAAGTATATCTGCCAACACCTCTAAAAGCGAATGAAAGCATCACATTAAAAATCAACTTTAAAACATATTTTGACGATGGCACCATTCGTAATCGCATGAAATTGTTTAATGCCTGGGGATTCAAGCATTACGATGTAGTACATTGGTATCCGCGCATTTCGGTATATGACAGAAAATTCGGATGGGACACCGATCAGCACATGGATCACGAATTTTATGGTGACTACGGGACATATGATGTAGCATTTACCCTCCCAAACAATTATATTACGGATGCTACCGGAACGCTTTTAAATACGCAGGAAGTAATGCCCGATGAGCTAAGACAAAGTTAGACATTAAAAATTTTGCAACAAAAAAATGGGAAGAAAAACCTTCAACAATTATCGTTAGAGATAATACTACCAAAACATGGAAGTACCATGCGGAAAATGTGCATGACTTTGCTCTTACTACTGACCCGACTTACCGTATTGGAGAAGCGGAATGGAACGGCATTAAATGTATTGCATTAGCACAAGAACCTCACGCAGCCCACTGGCAAAATGCCGCAGCTTATGCAGCCAAAGTTATTCAAATTAATTCTCAAGATTTTGGCATGTATGAATATCCTAAAATGATAGTTGCCGACGCAAGAGATGGTATGGAATACCCTATGCTTACACTCGATGGAGGTTTTGACCCCGGCTATAGAGATTTACTTGTGCATGAAATAAGCCATAATTGGTTTTTTGGAATGGTAGGAAGTAATGAAACGTATCGTGCAGCGCTGGACGAAGGCTTTACACAATTTTTAACGGCATGGACCTATGAAAAAATTGATGGTAAAATACGGGTAGAAAACCCCGCAAAATCAAATTATATAAACAAATATACAGAGACCGATTATGTTATAAATAGTGAAATTTATAATGGTTATATGAACTGGGCAGGCAAAGGAAAAGAATCTAATATTAACCTTCACTCAGACGCATACAATGGTGCTTTGGGGCATGGTGGAGGTTATAGTCAGGTGTATTTTAAAACTGCAGTAATGCTTTACAATTTACAATACACCCTTGGCGACTCCTTGTTTTTAAAGGCTATGCAGCATTATGTAAGCCAGTGGAAATTTGCTCATCCGTATTTCGAAGATTTTAGAAATTCAATTATTCAATACACTAAAGTGGATTTGAATTGGTTTTTTGATGAATGGATTGAATCAACAAAAACCGTGGATTATGCTGTAAAATCTGTAAAAAAAGGCATTAATAAAAATGAATACGAAATTACTTTTGAGCGCAAAGGAATGCAAATGCCCATTGACTTTTCTGTACTAACAGATGATGACAGCATACTTGATTTTTATATTCCTAACACCTGGTTTGAGAAAAAAACAAACGCAAAAGTGTTGCCGCGTTGGATTGGCTGGGACAAAGTAAAACCAATATATACTGCTACCATAACTATTCCGGGCAGAATAAAAAATGTGATAATTGATCCGAGCAATCGTTTGGCAGATGTATATATGCTTGACAACAATAAAAAAGTGCCGGTGCAATTTCGCTTTGACTCAAAAATCAACAACCCTTCCAACTGGAAAGATTATGAACTATTTGCCCGTCCTGACATTTGGTATAATGGCTATGATGGCATAAAAACAGGTGTTAACGTAAATGGAAATTATCTAAACTACAAACATGTTTTTGATGCTACCGTATGGCTGAACATGGGTTTAGGACAAAATTACTTAGCGCCCACTACAGAAAAACTAAACCACGATAAAGTGAGCTTTATTGCAAGTTACAGCACTGCAACCGATAAATTCATGAAAGGATCTTCCATTTATGTATCAGCTAAAGCATTGGATGGTTTACAAGCTTCATGACTGGTTTCGACAGAAAGAGTACTTCAGAAAAAACAAGAGTGTATATGTATTTTAAATCGATGTACAGAGCGTCTGTAAATGAATTAGCTTATTTGCTATTACCTAATGAATGGTTGCCCAACCAACTGAATAACACCATTAATTTGGGTATTGAACATAAATACAACTACGAAAAAGGAAACGGAAATATTAACTTGGGTTTGCGCTCATCAGCAATAAAAAGTGATTACAACTACCAATCGATTCAGTTGAATACTATTAACAATACACGATTATGGAAGTTTTTATTGAAAACCCGATTATTCGGTCAATACGGAACAGGCAAGAATTGGGCAAACGAGTCCTCCTTGTTTTTGGCAGGAGGAAACCCTGAAGAGATGTTGCATAACAAATATACCCGTTCTCAAGGATTCTTTAATCCTGCATGGGCAGCCATTCGGTGCCAATACTAATTATTTTCAATACGGCGGAGGCTTTAATTTAAGAGGATATGTGGGGTATCAGCCCCCCCAACAATTAAGCGATGGTTCTATCGTTAATACTTACAAAGGCCAAACGGGAGCTGCATTTAACACCGAATTAGAGTTTAGTGATTTAGTAAAAATCAAACGGAAAAATTGGATTACAAACACGTTTAACTTAACCACTTACCTATTTGCCGATGCCGGAGTAATCAATTATACAACCACTTCTTCTGCGGCATTAAAAATGGCGGATATTAGAATGGATGCAGGTTTAGGAAGTGCCTTCACCATCAAAAAATTCGGGGTATTGCAAAAAGTAAAACCGCTTACCATTCGTTTTGACATTCCATTTTTCTTAAATAGCATACCGGCAGCCGGTAGTCAAAATTATATACAATACCGCTTTGTTATATAGGAATAAACCGAGCTTTTTAGACCTTGAAAATTACTGATTTTCACCAAAAACTTAATTGAAATTGTAGTTTTATTTTAATAATAAACCGCTATCTAAACTATTAAATAGGTCATCAGCTAAACTTGATTCAGCATCCGTGCGCTGAAAGATTCCGAAACATACTTCGATAGTCTGAGTACAGGCACTCGGAATGAACTTTAAGTTACTTTTGTTAGCGGTTTATTATAAACTTTGAGGTTTGTGTGTGTTTAGCAATCTATTAAGATGTAACTTTCACATAACCAACTGACTATTTTTACTAATTCACAACTCACTCTAAATATTGTTTGTATTAACAAAGTGGCTTTGGGTAATGTTGGATATAAACTCTGTTTTGGTAAAAAAGAATAATCGCTGCAACCTTTTATGTAAAACACACATCCAATAATCAAAATAGAAAACGAAAACATCTATTTTACCTTAGAATTTATTTTACAAGGTGTGTAAATAATTTATTTTTTTATCAAAAAACATATATTACTGACTTAACATAAATCTAATCATTTGCCTGGGGATTAAAAAGTTTATTTTTCCCCTCCCCACAGATATCATTTTTACGTTCAAAGATAGCAAAAATACATTGTTTTAAAATTAATTAAAGATGAAAATTAAATTCACTTCTTCCTTGTTTTTTAAGTTGTATCTGGCATTTGCCTTTTTGCTTTCATTTGAGGCTAATGCTCAAACTCAGTTTTTTTTGCAGGGTAATGCAACTAATTCTGGAGGTGGCTGCTATCAAATAACAACAGCTACTAATAATCAAGCAGGGATGGCGACAAACCTTTATCAGGTTGATTTGAGTAAAACATTTTCATTGACTTTTACGATGAATGAAGGAAATCAAGCTGCGGGAGCCGATGGAATGACTTTTGTGATTAATAATGCTTGTTCACCAACATTAGGAGGTGGGCAAGGATTGGGGACTTCAAGCAGCATGACCCCTTCTATTATATGTGAATTCGATACACATCAAAACACCACTCCTGCGGGTGTGGATGACCCTGTTCCAGGTGGAGGGTTGGACTAGATTTATATTGGATTTTATTATAATGGGTGTTGTTTCAATGACATCCAATCAATTACCGGGATGTGTGGGGAGGTGCTATTGGCAATCGCCAACTTCCTTTTCGGCAGTCGCCACTCATACTGTTATCATAAACTGGACTTACACAAATGCAACCACTCAAAGTTTTTCTGTCACATTTGATGGTACTGTTAGAAAAACAGCTACCGGCAATTATTTGTCCAATATTTTTGGTGGCACTAATTTACAATATTGGTCTATTACCGGCTCAACCGGAGGTAAAAACAATAACCAATCATTTTGTTACGTTGAATCTAATCAAAATCAAAGTTCAGCATGTGGAGGAAATACATTTACTTTTGTCGCCCCTACAGGAGGCACAAGTTACAATCTGGATATTAACCCCTGTCGACAATACAATTACCGGAAATGGAACCAATACGATACAAGCCATACCCGTAGTTACTACCACTTATACCGCTAAATATAATGATGGATGTGGAGTTGCCAGAACAATAAATTTTATTGGTACGGTACAAAATGCAAAGCCTGATGGTACAATAAGTCTCACAACAACAGTCGTATGTAAAAATGCGGCATCACCCAATATTACTTTCACAAAAACAGCTGGCACATCTCCACTAAAGTTTGTTTATACTATTAATGGAGGTGCTACTCAAACGGTTACGGCAGCAGGTGCTTCTACTACTATTGCTGTTCCAACAAGTGTAGCCGGAATATTTACTTATTCATTGGTTAGTATAATAGACGGAAGTGGTTCAAACTGTAGTAATTCTTCACCTTCTAATGCCTCTGGCAGTGCAACAGTTACTGTTAACCCATTACCAAATGCGAGTGCCGCACCTGCCACCATCTGTAGTGGGCAAAGCGTTAACATCCCTTTATCGGCTGATGTAACTTCTACATTTACATGGCAAGCGACAAATAACCCAAATACAACAGGAGAAAGTACTGCATCTAAGTCAACAAGCACCATAAACGATGTAATTACCATTACAACTAATACCACAATTGTGCAAACGGTTACCTATTCCATTACACCAACATCCAGTCCTCAAGGATGCACAGGCAGTATACAAACAGTTACAGTTACCGTAAACCCATTACCAACAGTAACTGTAACACCAACGGCAACAGTTTGTAGCGGAACACAATTAAACAAAGTACTTAGTGCCAATCAAGCCTCCACATTTACTTGGATTGCCTCACCCAATCCTAATACAACAGGCGAAAGTACTACAACCCAATCGGGAAATGTGATCAATGATATAATTACTATTACTACAAATACAACTACTGCGCAAACTGTAACTTACACGGTAACTCCTACCAGTACCTCAAGTTGCACAGGTACACCTCAAGTTATTACTATTACAATAAACCCATTACCAAGTGTAACCAATACGGATAAAACCATTTGTTCCGGGACTTCTGTTAACATGCCCCTCACTGCTAATCTAGCATCAACATTTACTTGGATTGCTGCTACAAACGCAAGCACAACGGGACAAAGTACAACTTCACATAGTACCGGCACTATTAACGATGTTATCACCAACAATTCTTCTACTCCGCAAACGGTTACTTATACAGTAACGCCAACAACAACCCCACAAGGCTGTGCGGGGGCTAATCAACTTATAAATATCACAGTTAATCCTTTACCCCAAGGTTCCTTTACAGGTAATTCACGATGTGTTTCTGATCCCAGTCAATTAGGTTATTTAACATGGACCGCTACGGCCGGAGCCAATAATTATACTGTTAATTTTACCGGTCCTGTAACACAAAACAATGTTTTAAGTGGTACTTCTTTCAGTGTAAGCCCTTCAGGAACGCCAACACTTACAACTACCTACACACTTACATCGGTAACAGATGCTAATAACTGTACACGTTCTTCAGGTTTTACTATACC
>CAVSHK010000034.1:0-65497 GCA_963727705.1 uncultured Bacteroidota bacterium | reverse complement strand
ATAAAAAGACCTGCAAAACTATTTGATTTTTCTTTCGATAATACCACCGCCCACCAAATCATCACCTTCATAAAAAACAGCTGATTGACCAGGTGCTATAGCTGTAACAGGTTGATGAAACAACACATTTAACTTATCATCTAAATGAGAAACGGAAGAAATAACACCAGGATCTTTGTATCGTATTTTAGTCAATGTTTCAAAATTATCAGGTAAGCGTTCGTATTTAATAAGGTTATACTTCCCTACTGTTGTTTGTTGTTGCTCCAGCTCATCCTTTGTTCCAAGCACCACGAGTATTTGTTTCAGGAAGTATTTCCAACACATGCAATGGCTCACCTACCGCTATTTCCAAACCCTTTCGTTGCCCAATTGTATAAAATGGATACCCTTTATGCTTTCCAAGAACACGCCCTGCTCTGTCTATAAAATCACCTCCAGCTACGCGTTCTTCCAAACCTTCAACGTTACGTTTTAAAAATCCGCGGTAATCATTATCAGGCACAAAACAAATTTCATAACTTTCGCTTTTAGTGGCCAAATCAACATAACCATAATCCATCGCCATTTGGCGTATTTCCGACTTGCGATAATTCTGTAAAGGAAATAAAGTGCGTTTTAGGCTATCCTCGATAACCCCCACAAAACATACGACTGATCTTTGTTTTGATCCAAACCTTTGGAAATAACATAGCGATTGTTTTCATAACGAATTTGAGCATAATGTCCGGTTGCAATAAACTCACAATCAAGCATGTCAGCACGTTTTAAAAGCGCTTCCCATTTAATATGGGTATTGCATAACACACATGGATTTGGTGTGCGACCGGCAATGTACTCTTCAATAAAATTATCAATCACAAAATTTCCAAACTCATTTCTTATATCCAAAATATAATGCGGAAAACCAAGATTAACAGCCAGCATACGGGCATCGTTAATGGAATCTAAACTACAACATCCTGTTTCTTTTTTTGATCCGCCCGACGAAGCATAATCCCATGTTTTCATGGTTATACCTATTACCTCATACCCTTGTTCGTGCAATAACAAAGCTGCAATGGAGCTATCAATACCTCCACTCATTGCCAATAGCACTTTCCCTTTTTTACTCATTTTAAAAATTAATAATGGTCGATTTTGTGTTTAATGATGCGGACTAAAACCTTCTTCAAAGGCATCATCAGGTTTAAATTGTTTGGCTTGTTCTTTTTCCTTTTCTTCCTGCTCTTTCGATATTAAATTAGGATCCGCTCCTTGCAATCGGCCATTGATATATTCTTCTATACGATTAGGTGTTCCATCTTTTTTATAATACTTCCACTTGCCATGTTTTAAATCATTCACATAAAGCCCTTCAACATATACTTTTACCATTTGAATAATAAAATTTAGTATAGCCTTCAATTTTTCCATTTACGTAGTTGCCATCAAATCTAACTTGTCCATTTTCAAAATATTTTTTGCTCGGACCGTTCAATTGCCCATCTTTCCAGTATTTTTCTTCAACTATACCTCCCGTTGAGTAATATACCCGCTCGCTCCGACTTTTACTCCATTCACATACTCTTCATCCGAAATTAATTTCCCTTCGTGGTTATAATACTTCCATATACTATCCTTCTTTTGGTTAATATATTTCCTTCGGCGGTAATATTTCCAGCAGCATCAAACATTTTTGTGCGGGTTACAGTTCCTTTATTTGAAAACACCGAAACACTCCAAGGTTTACCCGAATCATAAAAGTAGGTGAACTTTCCGGCAGGAATATCATCAATAAAATCACCTTCGTAAATTTTCTTTTTTTTATCGTCCAGCTTTACCCAATGTCCCTGTTTTTGACCTTTTTCATCTTTTCGGTTGGGAGCATCCTGAGATTTTGCTTGAAAGAAAACAGCAAACCTGCAACTACTAAAATTGAACTTTTTATGCTGTTTTTCATTTTGTAACGTATTGATAGTATTAATTTTCAAAAGTACGAAAATTTGACAACGTATTTCCATGAATCGAAATACACAGCAATAGAGTTTTAAAAGTGCTTAAAAGGAAATGGTAGGATAGCTTATTGATTATTCAAAATTGCCTTGGCATATGCTTCCCAGCTTAGGTTGTTTTTAAAACGACTCACATTTTCACGGGGGATTGGCTTATCCAAACTTTTGAGCATGGTTTCTGCCATTGAATTAATATCTTCGGACTTTGCTAAATAACCGTTTTCTCCTTCTTTAATAGTTTCAGGAAAATGCCCTACATCTGTTGCCAGTATCGGCAAATTAAAGTTATAACTTAATGATTCTATCCCCGAAGGAGTGGCAGTTAAATAATATAAAACCACTGAATCTGCTACTTGAAAGTATTTGTGCACATCTTCGTTTGGTATAAACTCACTGAATACGACAGTACTACTTTGTAAATTCAATTCATCAATTAAAGTTAATGGATTGAATTTTTTCGTCTCTTTATTACCAAGAAATATTTTTTTTGCCAGTGCAAACAAGCCCTTTTTGAGTTTAGTTATAATGCTGTTTTTCTCTAAAGTATTCCAAAATAATTCTCCGCAAATTAAAAATGTAACATTGTCTCTTTTTTTAGAAACAATCTCAAATGCCCTGATTGCATTATGTAATCCCTTATACTTTCTTATAAAACCAAAGTATAAGAATACATTTTTCTTTAAACCATATTTTTCTTTAAATGCCTGTACATCAAAGTTGGGATCGGGCTTGTAAATGTCGTAAATAGGGTGAAACAGTTTAATAACGGGTGTAATTATTTTGCTGTTTTTTATATCGCGTTTTCCGCTTGGAGTAAGCATGAATTCACGCTTTGGAAAAACTTCTTTTAACTCTTCAAATGTTTTGTTTGCATGCACAATATAACTATCCGCATGCGATAATCCCATTTTAGTAAACAACTTATCAATGTTACTTTGCTCTTTTTGAATTACAAAATGTAAATCAATAATTACTTCGCAGGTACTTATTTTTTTTAGTTTGTTTATAATCATTCCTATTGGCAAACCTTGTATGGCAATTGACCATTGCACAATAACGATGTCAGGATTGAGCGATGCTATATACTTAGCTGTTTCCGTCCAAGATAAAGGATTGTTATAATTGGTAATGTAATTACATGATATATCAGTTCCATCTAAAAAATCAAGACGGCTCACTTTATCTTTAAACTCACGAGGTACAATGCTTGGATATTGCTGTGACCATGAAACAATGTGTGTTTTTACACCTTCCATCTTCCAAAAGGCCTTCGCCAAGGAAGTATTGTAATCCGCCATCCCACCTTTAAAAGCCGGACCTGCACCAAAACAAGCAACAGTTTTATTTTTCAACATTGCCCAACTCTTTTTTTGCTACTGCTTCATAAACCGTTTCAAACCTTCTTCAATAGAAATTTTGGGTGACCAGCCCAACTGTTCCTTTACATAATCGATACTGCAATATCTGGAATGCACGCCAACAGGCTTATCCAACAAACATTTTATATCCGTTTTATATTCTGCGAAGTTGCAAAATATATCAATTATTTCACGAAACGAGGTGAGTCTGCCACTTCCTATGTTTATTGCACTACCGTCATGTTCTTATCCATAGCAAGCAATGTGCAATCCAGCACATCATCTATGTGAACAAAGTCTCGCCCCTGACGACCTGTACCCCACACTTCAAAAGGACTCTCTTTAAAAACAGCTCTGCGGGCAATTGCAGGTATTGGATATGTGTAATCCTGATCTTCGCCATAACCGGAGAAGGGACGTATGCAGGTTATTTTTAATCCATAATGTGAGGCTGCTATTTTCGCCAAAAACTCCCCGGTAAGTTTTGTCCAGCCATACGTCATATCCGGTTGCCCCATATTTGAAAAATCAATATCTGATTCACGCAATTGAATAGCATTTGTTTCAGTTTGTTTGCTGATAGGATATGCAGCGCTAGAACTCGGATACAATATTCGCTCTGGTTTGGAACGTGTAAGCCAGTAAAAAAACTCTGCATCAATTGAAAGATCAAGCGCTACCTTCATCGGGTCACCATCAATCATGGCTCTGCCACCAACAATAGCGGCAAAATGGAACACGTCTGCGAACTTAATAATCTCAATTCCAAATTCCTTAACAAACCAGTCTTGATCATTAATTAAATTTCTAAGAATATGAATAAAATCACTTTTAATAAAAAGCAATCGTTCATCTTCTCCATAAATTTTCAAGCCTTTTATTTCTCTTTTCAGAGGAGCGTCCAACCATTCTTTAGGATCCGTTCCCACCGAAAGGTTATCAATAAAAAGTATTCGGTCCTTAGTTGTTTTATAAAGCCTCTTCACCATGTTTCTCCCTACAAAACCACAACCTCCGGAAATTAAATGATTCTTCATTTTCGTTTTAATATAAATTTCATATGATTAATTAATAAAAACACACTCTTGCCTCATTAATTAGTGAGCGAAGTTAATAAATTTCTAAAATCCAACAGGATTAAGCAAATCTAATAACAACTTTGGTTGTAAAAACAAACCCCAAACCTTTAATAGGTTTGGGGTTTTGTACTTTAATTGTGATTATACAAATATAAATTATTATAAGCCCAACATCGCATCTTTTAAATCTTCATCCACTGGGTCATCAGAAAGCCAAATGCCAAAAATCGCTTTCTTAAAATCTAAGCCGGGAATTGCTTCATAGCCATCTTTCGTGAGTTTAATATCTTTCAACAATTTAATATTATCACTCTTTAACTGCCCCTTTTGGTGCATTTTAGTAAATTCAAAAGGTTTTCCATTTTTACTGGCAGTTATACCTACTCCCGGTGTATAATGGATGTCATAAACATCGCCAATTTTAGTTGGTTCGGAACTAAATACTTCACAAATTAAATCCAAATGTTCTTTAAACGGTGCAACTTTTCCATCTAACGATCTGTAAAACCCTTCGCGAATACCTATTTCCATAACTTTATTGGTAAGCACAGCAGATGTAATTTGTAAGCGAACAGACATAGGTTTATCTGCATTAATAATTACCTTTGGATCCTTACTTTTTTCCTTCAGGTAAAGGGCTCCTACATACACATGAACCATGAACTTTACTCTTGCACCAGCACCGTTCAACTCTCTTACACTACCTGAAAATCCAAGTTTAAGAGGTATTTTTACACCACTAACTGTAACCTGAGCAATAGCAAGTCTAGAAATTAGACTTAGCATAACTAATAAAAAAAGCGTTTTTTTCATCCGAAAGAATGTATGGTTAGTTAATTTCATACTTAACAATATTTGGTTTAAACTAATGAAAGAAATAAGCCTAATTCAATATAAATACGCTAATAACTTATTTAACTCCTAACATAGCATCTTTCAAATCCTCATCCACCGGATCATCGGAGAGCCAAATACCAAATAAGGCTTTCTTAAAATCTAACCCAGGAAGCGCATCATAACCATCCTTTGTACGTTTTATATCTTTTAATAGTTTAATATTATCGTTTTTAATTTGTCCATTTTTATGCAACTTGGTAAACTCAAACGGTTTTCCATTTTTACTTGCAGAAACACCAATTCCAGGGGTATAATGTATATCATATACATCTCCCACTTTAGTTGGTTCAGAACTAAATACTTCACAAATCAAATCTAAATGTTCTTTAAAAGGAGCAACTTTTCCATCCAATGACCTGTAAAAACCTTCGCGAATATATCTTACCATTGCCTCATTAGTGAGCAGGGAGGATATAATTTGTAAACGAACAGACATAGGTTTGTCAGCATTAATAATTACTTTAGGATCTTTCGATTTTTCTTTCAAATAAAGAGCACCAACATATACGTGCATCATATATTTTACACGAGTACCTGCTCCATTTAATTCTCTAACAGTACCCCCAAACCCCAATTTAGCAGGCACTTTAACACCACTAACCGTTATTTGAGCCGATAAATTATTTAATAAGAGTGTAATGCCTGTTATAACTATTAAAATGTTTTTTCGCATCTTGATTTTAATATTACTATTGATTTTGTAAATATAAGCTATGCGAAAGTAAGAAATTAAAACCTAAACAAAAAAAAAGTTAAAAAAAACTCCTATTAAATTTGTCTAGTTTGAGAGCCGGCAGTTATTGGACAGCACTAAATCCTAGAAAAGTGAATGTTTTATTTGAATTGAATTCAAACTTAAAAAATTGAAAAATGTAAACTATTATCAAACATAATTATAGGTAATTAAATTAAAAGCAACTAATTGAGTTAGTTTAACAAACTAATTGAAATGAAGTTTTCGCAACCGAATTTCCATTTACAATTATCTCAACAAAATGAGTGCCTGCATAATGTTTACGTGTAGTAAAATCTTTGAAGATCTGTTTTTTTATTATATGAATCTTTTTATTGGCAAGCAATTCCAGCTCTTTTAACTTAAATACTTTGGGAGAAAGTTCTCCGTTTTTTTTAACGTAGCGGATTTTAAAATCGATGGCAAGCTTTTGAGAATTGTTTTTTTTAGAAACAACGTCAAACTCAAACTGTAAAACCTCTCCTAAATTGATTACAGGGTTGAGCAGTTTAAATTTTTCAACTTTTACCCTCGCATTCTTTTCAAAATCAAATAATGATAAAGATGCACTATTTCCTTTTTTTATAAGGCTTCTGCTGGCATGCTTTTTTATCCATAATGTATGAGGGTTATCGCTATTCCACTGCTTTAATACTTTCAACATCCATTCGGCATTGTCTTTTGAAATATCATTCAAATGATTTGCTACCGATTTTTTAACATACAGCTCCTCATCTTCTTTTAAAGCCTCCAATATGGGTAATGTTTTGACAGGATTTTTAACTACCTCATCCAGCTTAAACGACCATGGCAAACGTGAACGGCTACCTTCTGATGCCAAACGGCGCACATGATGATTTTTATCGGTTGTCCATTGCAGCATCACGTTTATTGTCTTATCAAAATCGCGCTTTAAAAATTCACGAATGGCAAATTCTGATGAACCAAATTGAGTAAAATATTTTAAGGCCTTCATGGAAATATCAAAATCATCGTGCCCATATAAGCCCACAAAATCAGGAAAAATAAGCGTTGTATATCCAGCTTTTAAATTAGGAATAACCTCCAACAATATATCAATTGATTTTTTATAATCGGCCGGCAAGTATGTTTTTAATACCACTGAAGTATTTCTCAAACGTTGATTTAACGATAACTCGGAAAGATTTTGAGTAACGTCTTTTACAAAAGCTTTTGGATGAAAAGGCTTATGCACCTCGCTAAATTCATTTGCAAGATGTTCATAAAACACCTTGTTAAACATCTCCTTCAATTGCTCTGCCATGCTTTTAAGTCCAAAGGTTTAAGTTTAAAATCAGAAAAAATTAAAAATTGGAATATATAAGTCGTAATCGCACTATTCACTAAGCTTTTACAAGTTCCATCACTGTAATTTCAGGCATAATGCCGATACGGCCGGGATAACCTAAAAAACCTAAACCTCTGTTCACATATACATATTGTTTATCCTGTTTATATAAACCCGCCCATTGTTTATATATGTATTGCGAAGGACTCCATCTAAAGCCAGGGATTTCTATACCAAACTGAAACCCATGTGTATGCCCACTAAATGTAATGTCAATATCTTTATACTCTTCTTTAACCTGCACATTCCAGTGCGAAGGGTCGTGGGACAAAAGTAATTTAACAGGGTATTTTTCAGCACCGGCATAGGCTTTTCTTAGGTCGCCATATTTCGGAAAATTTAAATTCGCCCCCCAGTTTTCAATACCAATTACAGCTATTTCAGCATCCCCTCTTTTTAATGCAACATGCTCATTCATTAATAATTTCCAACCTAATCGAGCATGTATATTTTTTAATGATTCTAAATTTTTTCTTTTCTCTTCAATACTATCCCATTTTGCATAATCACCATAATCGTGATTACCAAGTGTACTATAAACTCCCATCGGAGCTTTGATCCCGCTTAATGCTTCCATGTGCATTTCCATTTCTGAGGCTCTGTCGTTTACCAAGTCGCCGGTAAAAAAAACAATGTCCGCTTGTTGTTCATTGATTAATTTTACAGCTTGTTTTAATGGTTCTGCTGAAACAAAACTACCGGAATGAATATCGGATATCTGCAAAATTTTTAATCCATTGAAAGCCTCGGGCAAATTAGGCAAGGTTATTTTTACTTTATGAATTTTGTAATCAAAAGCACCTTTTACCATTCCATAAATAAATGCTAAAAAGGGCACAGCAGCCATACCTACTGCTATTCTGTTAAAAAAAACCAAACGCGATATACTATGACTATTAATGGGTGTAAGCGGTGTTGATGAGTTAAAATAGCTAGCTACCCAGCGAAAAAGACGAATAACATCATCTATCACAATAAACAAGGAACCTATCACTTTTGAAAAAAAGAACATTCCTAAAATTCCTAAAAAGTAAACTCTGAAATACTTTGGCCAATGAAAAGATGGAACCACACCCGGAATAATGAAAAACAAAAAGGTAATAACAGTTATTGACCAATAAATATTAGCTACCAAAACTTTTTGAGAAGGAGTGCTATTCTTAAAAACCGTTAAAATTGCCTGATAAAAATACCAATCAATTAACAAAGCAATAGAACTAAATACAATGATACGGGTTAAAAATGGCATGTGTGTAATTATTAAAAAACGGAAACAAAACTAACTAAACTTTTTATCTTCTTGTTATCTTTGCGTCATAATGAAAGTTAAATTGTTGTCATCCACACCTTCCGTTTTTTTAGTAAGTGTTCTAATGTTTTTTTCCTGCAGAACAGGGCCTCATAATCCATATATAGATTCAAAAGAAAAACCCTCAGGGATGATATTAAAAGGCAATCAAAGAGTTCAACAAAAAGCCAAAAAATTAAACAAGCGACAGTTAAGAAAAACTAAACGAAGGTTATATTCCTATTGAATTTTTTCGAGTTTAAATGGCACCTACTTCAAGCTTATTAAAAACTTCATTGTGTCAACTCCATCCGCATAATCAGTCAACGACGGGCATTGAGCTTTACCTAAAGGTATCGCATTTTTAATTTCAGCATTATTTGAAACTACACATTGTAATTGATCTTTGTCTCGCTCTAAACGCACATTCAAATCAATTAAATTATCATAATATTCATAAAACAAAACTCCGATAGGAGAAGAGTTATTTACATCCTCTTTAAGCAGTAAAAAATTATTGTCCAGTAGCGAAGGTTCACTATTCATTAAATAAACAGTACGATTATACTCGTAATTATTAGCGTATTTATTATTTAAAACTGCATCTTTATATTCATAAACAGATTCATAAAACAAATCAAACTTATACCCTTCGGGAACAAATAACTTAGAAACATTCCTGCATCCCAAGCCAAAATATTGAAACACATCTTTTCCCAAAAGCGCCAATTCATCCTTGGTTTCTTTCCCATTAAGCACCGCCACTGCATTCCTGTTTTTACGAATGATATTGGGATATTTTGAAAAATAATATTCGAAATGACTTGCTGAATTATTGTTACCCGTAGCAATTACCGCATCAATATTTTCGAGCTTTTTTTCTGTAAACTGAATATAATTGGCAAACTCAGGCTCTATTGCAATTAATGCTTTTGAAACAAAAGGTAATAGCAAATTATCATTTGATGATAACTTAGCAGTTAATTTATTGCCGGAAACCAACACACACAATATATCATGAAATCCTACCATTGGAATATTTCCCGCCATAATAACTGCAATGTTTTTCGGAACAGTATTATCTGATAATCGGGACATGTAGCTTGACAGCCAATCTATCAAAGCTTTTTCGGTAAGCATACTACTAATTTCGTCGATAGCAGTATGAACATTCTTTGCAGTAAACCAAGCATTATGCTGGTGAACGATTTTAATTAGCTCTTCAAAGTCGCTATAAAACAATTCGTTTAACCTATTATCAGTTCGCTTAAATGAATTGATACCAAATTGTTTCAAAAAATCACCCAACAGCACAAAAGTCTTTATACGTTTATCAATTGTCATTTTTTTTACGATTCTGAATTTTTACAAAACTAAGAAAAACAAAAGACTATTATCGATTAATAACTATTGAAAAATAACCTCTATGCTTCTTTGTATCTAAATTTATTACCTTTGGGGATATGAGAACTATTTTATACATGCTGTTAATTGTCAACTCCTTTTCTGCCGCTGCACAGGAAAAAAGTCCGGAGACAATCGTTTTAGACTCATATAGAGATACGTTAAAACATATTATCAAAAATTTGTATACAGCACAAGCCGACTCTGTTAAACATAAATACAACGAACAATTGCTTACTACATTTAATCGTGCGTTAAAGATGCAAGGTTCTTTTGCCTACCCATTTGATTCTATCAGCGATATTGGGATATTGAATTCCCCAGATTACTTGATTAGAATTTTCAACTGGAACATACCTCTTACTAATGGAACACATGAATATTATGGATTTATTCTCGCTAAACAAATCCAAGTGAAAAAAGTTGGTTTATTCAAAAAAATATCCATCGAATCATATAAAACTTTTCCATTAAAAGATATTTCTGCAACTATTAAAAACCCGGAAAATTACTCCGGTGATAATAACAAATGGTTTGGAATGCTATATTATAGCATCATTCCAAAAAAAGTAAAAAACAAAAAAACATATTATACCTTATTGGGATGGGATGGCAATGACAAGTTCAGCAACAAAAAAATGATTGACGTATTGACCTTTGATAATAAAGGAGTACCACAATTCGGAGCAACTATTTTTAATACCACTAAAGGCATGAAAAAACGTGTGGTATTTGAATACAACGCAAATTGCACCATGTCGCTCAAATACAGTAAAGTTAAAGATTCTATTATTTTTGACCATTTGGTGCCGTCAGAAACTCAACTGGAAGGACAATATCAATACTATTGTACCGACTTTACCTATGATGGTTTCGGTTTTAAAAATGGCAAATGGAACTATGGAGAATTTGTAAATGCCACCAATGAAAAGAATCAAAAAGATGCGATTTATAAAAACCCTAAAGACACAAAAAATACTATTAAAAGCAATGAAATTATCAAGAAAAAAACCAAAGTAAAAAAGCAATAACATTCTTCTTAATATTTTACTGCCACGTATGCACCCTTTCTCGCAAAAAATCATCTTTTGGTACGAACAAAATAAACGAGACTTACCTTGGCGAAACACAAAAGATGCCTATTTAATATGGCTTTCAGAGATTATATTACAACAAACTCGTGTGGATCAAGGGATGAGTTATTATTTAAAATTTGCAGATGAATTCCCCAGCATTGAGCAATTGGCAAAAGCCGATAACGAAAAAGTAATGAAACTTTGGCAAGGATTGGGCTATTACTCACGTGCACGCAATCTGCATAGCACTGCTAAAACAATTGTACAGGAACACAAAGGTGTTTTTCCTGAAGAATATTCAACAATACTAGCCCTAAAAGGCATTGGAGAGTACACTGCTGCCGCTATTGCATCGTTTGCATATAACAAACCTTATGCAGTGGTTGATGGAAATGTATATCGGTTGCTATCACGGGTATTCAACATCACCATACCTATTGACAGTACGCAAGGTAAAAAAGAATTTAACAAACTAGCCGGTGAACTGCTTGATAAAAAAAAGCCAGCTATTTACAATCAGGCCATTATGGAGTTTGGCGCCATGCAATGCAAACCTGTCAATCCGGATTGCACTGTTTGTCCATTAAATACAATGTGTTTGGCATATTCAAATAATACGATTTCAGAACTACCGGTAAAATCAAAAAAAACAAAGGTGCGCAACCGCTACTTCAACTATATTGTGCTGCGTCACAAAGGAAACATTGCTCTTAACAAAAGAGATGGAAATGATATATGGACAAATCTTTACGACTTCCCAAATATAGAAACGGATAAAAAAGTAAATGAAGATGATTTTTTGCAATCGGATAAATGGAATGCATTTATTAAAAAAATGAGGTTTCAGGTAACATCTATTTCCCCCATCTATAAACACATCCTAAGTCATCAAAAAATTTATGCCCGATTTTTGGAAATCGATTGCAATTCAACATTTGACAATCTTCTTCCGGCAACAGCTATTGTTATTAAAGAAAAAGACATACATCGTCTCGCGGTTCCAAAACTCATCGAAAATTATTTAAAAACAAGGATATGATAAAATGCAATATTTTTTAAAAAAATTGGCTGTTTTAAAAATAAACTATTAACTTCGTGCCGCTTTTTAGAATGAGCCTAACAAAACAATCTGAAAAGCCTTGTAAATGAACATAAATAATCAAAATAAAAAGTGTTATAAAGTTGGCAAGTGTTGTATAAGCTACAACGAAGGACTTTTATTATTGTAATGATTTAAAAATGTTATACATACATAAAAAAACCCTTCGGAGTTCCGAAGGGTTTTTTTACATTAAAGAAGCAAATAAAGATGAGCGAAAATTTAAACGATACCATCAAAAACTTGTTAGATAGAATTAAAGGATTATCTATCGAGGAGTCGCTTCGTTTGTTATCGGAGAACTTCAAAGGTTTATCGGTCTTCTCTTCCAGCTTTAGTTTGGAGGATCAGGTAATAACACATGCCCTACTTCATAACCAATTGGAGGTGGATATTTTCACATTGGATACTGGACGGAACTTCCCTGAAACCTATTCTGTTTGGAATAGCACCAACGAGCGCTACCAAACTCAAATAAAAGCATTCACACCCGATTACAAACAACTGGAAGCATACTTAACTAAAAAAGGACCAAACGCATTTTATGAATCGGTAGAAAACCGCAAAGAATGCTGCCACATTCGCAAAGTAGAACCATTAAAACGTGCGCTTGCCGGAAAAAAATTATGGATAACAGGTTTGAGAGCCGAACATTCTGCTGCTCGTCAGGATTTGCAAATGTTAGAATGGGACGAAGCGAATCAATTAATCAAGTTTCATCCTATCCTCAACTGGACTACGGAAGAAGTGCGACAATTCATTACTAAAAACAATATTCCTTACAACACTTTACAAGATAAAGGTTTTGTAAGCATTGGCTGTGCACCTTGTACCAGAGCGATAAAACCGGGTGAAGAATTCAGAGCCGGACGCTGGTGGTGGGAGGATGACAGTAAAAAGGAATGTGGGCTGCATGAACATAAATAATGAGTGAATGCTTGAATGCGAGAATAACAGAATGAGAAAATAGTGAATAGTTATTAGTTGAATGGAAATACAAATAATGAATGTCTATTAACTGATTACTAACTACTGATTACTAACTAATAATGACTAACTAATAATGACTAATCACCGTTTAGATTTTTTAGAACAACTTGAATCGGAGGCCATTCACATTATGCGTGAAGTTGCAGGACAATTTGAAAAACCGGCGCTGCTTTTTTCGGGTGGTAAAGATTCAATTGTAATGGTGCATTTGGCATTGAAAGCATTTCGTCCGGGTAAATTTCCTTTTCCTTTGGTACATGTTGATACCGGTCATAACTTTCAGGAAGCACTTGATTTTAGGGACTATTTTGCTAATAAATTAGGTGAGAAGCTGATTGTACGTAATGTTGAAGATACTATCAAAAGACAAAACCTTTCTGAAACAAAAGGGAAGTTTCCGAGCAGAAACGGTTTGCAAACGTATACATTACTTGAAACGATTGAAGAGTTTGGTTTTGATGCCTGTCTTGGCGGCGCGAGAAGAGATGAAGAAAAAGCAAGAGCGAAAGAGCGTATTTTTTCGGTTCGTAATGAGTTCGGACAATGGGATCCTAAACTTCAACGCCCGGAATTATGGAATACTTATAACGGAAAAATCCATAAAGGCGAAAACGTGCGCGTATTCCCTATCAGCAACTGGACAGAACTTGACATTTGGAATTACATACTTCGCGAAAAAATAGAATTGCCTTCCATTTATTTTTCTCACGAACGTGAAGTGCTGGATTACAATGGACAACTGATGTTTGTAAATGATTTTATTAAAATTGAACCAGGCGATAAAATAAGTAAAAGAAGAGTTCGCTACCGCACAGTAGGTGATATGACCTGTACTGCAGCCGTAGAATCGGATGCAGCAACGGTTGAGGACATTATTAAAGATATTATCATTACAAAAACCAGCGAACGCGGGCAAACCCGTATTGACGATCAAGTGTCGGAAGCTGCTATGGAAGACAGAAAAAAAGGCGGATATTTTTAAAACAAATAAAAAAACAAACACATTAACCTTGTGAAAAAAATACTGCTAATACTTCCGTTATTATTGCTGCTTAACATTTTTAACGGGCAAACAGCAGATGAGTACTTTCAAAAAGGTAACGCTAAATATAATATAGAAGATTATCAAGGGGCAATTGCTGATTATAATAGTGCAATTGAAATAGATCCTAAACATGCTGAAACATATTATAATAGGGGTAATGTTAAAAAGAATTTACAGGATTATCAGGGAGCGGTAATAGATTACAACAATGCTATTGAACTAAATCCTAAATATGCAAAAGCTTATGATAATAGAGGGATAGCTAAAGATAAATTAAACAATCATAATGGGGCGATTGCTGATTTTAGTAAAGCAATTGAAATTGATACCAATAATGCTGATGCTTATAATAATAGAGGTGGAGCAAAATGTGAGTTAAAAGATTACCATGGAGCGATTGCTGATTATAATAAAGCTATTATGATTAACCCTAATATTCATAATATTTATACAAACAGGGGTATAGCAAAAAATTATTTAAACGATCATGAAGGAGCGATAGCAGATTATAACAAAGCAATTGAGATTGGTTCTATTGATGTAAAAGTCTATTACAATAGGGGTTGTGTAAAATACGAATTACAAGATTATCAAGCAGCAATAATAGATTTTAACAAAGCAATTGAAATTAACCCAAAGAATGCAACAGTTTATAATAATAGGGGTGCAGCTAAAAAAAAATTGAAAGATTATCAAGGGGCAATTGCTGATTTCACAAAAGCTATTAATGTTGATACCAATTATGCTAACGCTTATTATAATAGAGGTATTGCAAATTATAGATTAAGAGACGAAAATAGTGCTTGTAAAGATTGGAGAAAAGCCTCTGAATTAGGATGTTCTGAAGCTGATAGTTTAATTCAACAATATTGTAAATAGCTTTAATTTAAAAATTATTTAAACAAAGTAATTAAATGGATATATTAAGATTTATAACGGCAGGAAGTGTTGATGACGGGAAAAGTACGTTAATAGGACGTTTGCTGCATGATAGCAAGTCTATTTTAATAGACCAGTTACAGGCCATAGAGAGACAGAGCAAAAACATGGAGGAAGGCGAAATTGATTTGGCTTTACTTACAGATGGCTTGCGGGCAGAACGTGAACAAGGTATTACCATTGATGTTGCTTACAAATATTTTTCAACACCAACCCGTAAATTTATCATTGCCGATGCTCCGGGGCATATTCAATATACGCGCAATATGGTCACAGGTGCTTCTAACTCCGATTTGGCAATTATACTTGTAGATGCCGAAAACGGTGTAGTTGAACAAACCAAACGGCACTCCATTATTGTTTCTTTGTTAGGAATTAAACACGTTGTGGTAGCCATCAACAAAATGGATTTGGTAAATTACTCTCAAGAAGTATATGATAAAATTGTAAGTAATTACCAAACCGTTACTAAAAGCCTTGGTATTATTGGAGCTCAGTTCATTCCGTTGAGTGCAAAGTTGGGTGATAATATTGTTGACCGCTCAAAAAAACTACCTTGGTACATCGGTCCAACCTTATTGGAACATTTAGAAACTGTTGTTGTGGCAGATGATATCAACCTTACTACGCCGCGTTTTCCTGTGCAGTATGTCATACGCCCTCAAACTATTGAATTGAGAGATTATCGTGGTTATGCAGGAAAAATAACAAGCGGTATTTACAAAAAAGGAGATATCGTTACAATACTTCCATCAGGCGTTCAAACTACTATTTCAAAGTTAGAAGTAGCTGCACTAGAAGTAGAAGAAGCATTTGCACCCCAAGGCATTGTAATGCACTTGAAAGATGATGTTGATATAAGCCGCGGAGACATGATTGTAAAAAGCGAAAGTCAGCCCAATGTAAGTCAGGAAATAGATGTGATTTTGTGCTGGATGGATACAAAACCATTGATACCGGGCAACAAATATTTATTACAAATAAATAGCCGCAGAGTAAAAAGTGTTATAAAAGAAATAGACTACAAGATTGATGTAAATACAATGCTTAAAGAAAGTGCGCCTGAAAAAGCATCCTTAAACGACATTATAAAAGTAAAAATTAAAACAGCGGCACCAATAGCTTATGATTCATTTGTTGACTTAAAGACAAATGGTTGCGCTATACTTATTGATGAAACAAGCAATGCTACAGCCGCTGCTTGTATGATTCAATGATGATCGGCTTGGTGATTTCTAGAGCCTCAATCAACAAATAATATGGCGGCCGAGGCACTGAAAGCCACAAATTGCAAGATTAAAGAACTAAAATTATTTGACTTATAATTATTAAACTAATAACTAACGACTAAAAAATGATTGAAACTGATATAGCTATTGTTGGAGCGGGTCCGGTTGGATTATTTGCAATATTTGAAACAGGTTTATTAAAACTACGTTGCCACTTAATTGATTATTTACCACAAGCAGGCGGACAACTTTCTGAAATATATCCTAAAAAACCAATTTACGATATACCGGGATACCCCAGTGTTGGCGCGCAAGAACTGGTTGATAATTTATTAAAACAAGCAGAACCTTTTCACCCAACTTTTACTTTTGGAGAACGTATTGAAACACTTACCAAAAATGGAGAAAGAGATTTTACACTTACCACTCATTTAGGCACAACCGTTCATGCTAAAGTAGTTGTAATTGCAGGTGGTTTAGGATGCTTTGAACCTCGTAAACCCGAAGTGGTAGGTTTAGAGAAATTTGAAAGAGGTAAAGGCGTAACCTATATGGTGCTTGATCCTGAAAAATTCAGGGATAAAAAAGTTGTAATTGCGGGTGGTGGTGATAGCGCGTTGGATTGGTCTATTTTCCTTTCAAATGTTGCTAAAGAAGTCACTCTTGTTCACCGAAGCGAATCATTCAGAGCAGCCCCACACAGCGTTAATCAAGCCCAAAAATTAGCTGCTGAAGGGAAAATAAATTTGCTGTTGAACTCCAACATTCAGGAAGTATTTGGTGCTGATAACTTAGAGCAAGTAAGTATTATCAATACCAAAACTAACGAACAAATAAAAATTGATGCTGATAATTTAATTCCATTATTCGGCTTAAGTCCTAAACTAGGCCCAATAGGAGAATGGGGCTTAAACATTGACAAAAATGCTGTTGAAGTAAATACGGATGATTACTCAACCAATATCCCTGGTGTTTATGCAATAGGCGACATCAACACTTACAAAAATAAATTGAAGTTGATATTGTGTGGTTTCCACGAAGCAGCATTAATGGCTCATAGTGCTTACAAATACATCAATCCGGATGTTAAATACACAATGAAATACACAACGGTAAGTGGTGTAAACGAATTTTAATTAAACACAAAATGGCAGATATAAGCGTACAAGTAATCAACAGAGGCGAAGAGGCTATATTTGATGCGCCCAACGATATGGGACTTAGCCTTATGGAGTTTTTAAAGGCTAATGAATATGAGCAAATAGAAGGCACTTGTGGCGGTATGGCATTGTGTGCAAGTTGTCATGTAAGAGTGTTGGAAGTAAGTCCTCCATTGGGCGAACAAAGTGATGATGAGCTAGCTATTTTAGAAACATTACCAATTTTGTATGATAATTCAAGATTGTCGTGTCAGATAAAACTGAATACAGGTTTAGAAAAGATAAAGATAGAAATACCGGAATAGTTGTGCTGAATAGTTGATGTGCGATGTTAAAATAATTGAAGATTGATTTCGAGAGTCTCAATCAACAATGATAAGGGTGGCTGAGGCACTCGAAGCCGCCAAGTAAAAATTATAAACTTTTTTTCAGTTTTCCAATTTCTATTTTCTGAACGACTTTGGACTTTTAACTTTCAAACTTTGGATTATACTAGAATCAATCTAAATAATAAAAATTAATTACCTTTACAGGAGTATTTTATAATAATTAAAATTATGGCAATAAAAATTACTGAAGAATGTATCAATTGTGGAGCATGCGAACCGGAATGTCCTAACAACGCTATTTACGAAGGTGGGGCTGAGTGGCGTTTTGCCGATGGTACAGAAGTGAAGGGCACATTTACATCAAAAAGCGGAATAACTGCCGATGCAATGGATCCTCAACAAGCCGTGAGTCAAGATATTTATTACATTGTTTCTGATAAATGTACAGAATGTGTTGGTTTTCACGACGAGCCGCAATGTGCTGCCGTTTGTCCGGTTGACTGCTGTGTGGATGATGAAAACTGGAGAGAAAGCAAAGAAGAATTGCTCGCAAAAAAAGGAACACTTCACCTTGAATAAGTTGTTTGTAATACGAATTGAAAAAACACATACACAATGCAAAGTTTTAGAACTGAATTAGAAAATCCAATTGTTGAAAAAGACATTATTCAATTGGAAAAATCCATCCGTTTGTTCAGAGAAGGAACATTGGATTCGGAAAAATTCAGAAGTTTACGTTTGGCGCGCGGCGTTTATGGTCAACGTCAACAAGGTGTTCAGATGATACGCATTAAATTACCTTATGGTAAAATGACAGTTAAACAACTGTTAAAAATTTCTGATGTATCAGATGAATATGCAACTAAAAACCTGCACTTAACAACCCGTCAGGATATACAAATACACTACGTAAGTTTAGACAGAACTCCGGAACTATGGGCTGAGCTCGAAAAAGACAGCATCACCTTGCGGGAAGCCTGCGGAAATACAGTAAGAAACGTTACCGCTTCATATGACGCAGGCATTGACCCCAAAGAACTTTTTAATGTGTGCCCTTATGCACACGCAGTTTTTGAATATTTTTTAAGAAACCCTATCTGTCAGGATATGGGACGAAAAATTAAAATTGCATTCTCTTCCAGCGAAAGCGATACCGCATTGACTTTTATGCACGATTTCGGTTTTATTCCAAAAATAAAAATTGAAAACGGTGTTGAAGTTAGAGGCTTTAAAGTGCTTGTTGGCGGCGGTTTAGGCAGTCAACCATTTTTAGCAAAAACAGCTTATGAGTTTTTAGAAACCGATTTAATCATTCCTTTCATCGAAGCATCGCTGAGAGTATTTGACAGATACGGAGAACGCGTTACTCGCAGTAAAGCGCGTATGAAATTCTTAATCAATAAAATTGGTTTTGAAGAATTCATGAATTTGGTGGAGAAAGAAAAAATAGCCAACAAATCAAAAGTGTATCCTATTGATTACAAAAACTATATAGAGACCACTCCTCCGGCAAATGTTAAAGTTTCGCCTGTTGAAATAGCCGATAACGCTGCGTATCAACTATGGTTGGCGACCAGTACCTTTCCACAAAAACAAAAAGGTTATCAGGCAGTTTGTATAAAAGTGATTAATGGAGATATTAAAACCGATAAAGCAAGAAAACTTGCAGACATCGTTAAAAAATATGCTGCCGATGATATTCGCGTTACCATCAATCAGGGCTTGTTGTTGAAGTTTGTTCCTGTTGAAGCATTACCTAATATCTATTCTGAACTTGCACCACTAGGTTTAGCCGATGCCGGTTTTGACAAAACCTTAGACATTACCTCATGTCCGGGTACAGACACTTGCAACCTTGGTATATCAAGCAGCACAGGCGCTACCGAAGCACTTGAAAAAGTGATCAGAAGCGAATACCCTGACATGATCAGCGATAGCAATATCAAAATAAAACTAAGCGGTTGTATGAATGCTTGCGGGCAACATACCATTGCTAACATTGGGTTCCATGGCAGTTCGTTAAAAGTAGGAAATAACACTGTTCCTGCACTTCAAGTATTATTGGGCGGAGGAGTTGTTGGCAATGGCGAAGGACGTATGGCTGATAAAGTTATTAAAGTACCTAGTAAAAGAGCGACACATGCTATACGATTATTGTTAGAAGATTACAATAATAATTCTAATGATGGTGAGTATTTCAATGATTATTACGACAGACAAGGAAAAGATTATTTCTATAATTTATTAAAACCGCTTAAAGAGCTTAGTAACCTAACTCCTGACGAATATATTGACTGGGGACATAGCGAACAGTTTGAAACAGCAATTGGAGTGGGCGAATGTGCCGGCGTAATGATTGACCTTGTTGCCACACTTTTATTTGAAGCTGAAGAAAAACTGGTATGGGCAAAAGAAACATTGGATGCAGGACAATTTGCTGATAGCATTTATCACGCGTACAGCTTTTTTGTAAGTGCTGCTAAAGCCTTGTTAATTGATAAACAAGTGATGTGTAACACGCACAATGGTATTATCAACGATTTTGATAAACATTATGTTGCCAAAGGAGTATTTTCATTTGAACCGAACTTCAGAACATTCATCTTACGCTTAAATGAAAATCAACCGACAAAAGCGTTTGCTGAGTTATATTTAAAGGATGCAATCAAGTTTACAGAAGCTACTAAGGAATTTCGTAAGACCCATTTAGAAGAAGTAAAACCTAATTATTAATCCCTTTCCCCTCTATTAAAAAGAGGGGGAAATCAAGGGCTTCTTAAAATTACAATCTCCAAACTACCATAGCTTATTTTGAAAAAATCAAGATTGATTTTAGTTGGTGCCGGTCCGGGAAACCCTGAATTGATAACAATCAAAGGACTTAAAGCAATTCAACAAGCAGATGCAATTTTGTATGATGCCCTGGTGAATGAGGAGCTATTAAAACAAGCACCCGAAGGAATTCCCCTGATTTTTGTAGGAAAAAGAAAAGGTGTACATTCTTTTACCCAAGAGCAAATTAATGAACTGATAGTAGAATACGCCCGAAAACATGGCAATGTTGTTCGTTTAAAAGGTGGTGACCCCTTTGTGTTTGGAAGAGGATTTGAAGAAATATTACATGCTCAGCAATTTAATATTGAAACAGAATATATACCCGGAATATCAAGTGCTATTGGTGTTTTAGGCTTGCACAATATCCCGGTAACACACCGTGGAAGCAGTGAAAGTTTTTGGGTAATAACAGCCACAACCAGCAATAAAGAACTTTCTGAAGATATCAAATTAGCTGTACAATCAAGCGCAACAGTTGTTATTTTGATGGGTTTAACAAAATTGCAAGAAATTGTAACTATCTATCAAGAAAACGGAGGTAATAAAAAACCGATTGCTGTTATCCAAAAAGGATCATTACCAAATGAAAATATTGCAAGTGGAACCATCGATACAATTATTGAGATCGTTCAAAAAAAACAAATAAGCCCTCCTGCCATTATTGTTATTGGTGATGTTGTTTTACTTAGTAAATGTTAAAATTTGTTAATAAAAACAAAAAAACAATCTTGCCTAAGTTTCGTATTTGTCTTTTCGTATGTTTGTAAAAACTATAACCAAACTTTTAAAAAATGAAAAAGATAGGAATGTTAAAATACTTTATAGTAGCAGTTACTATGAGTACAATTTACACTGGATGTAAAAAGAAGGATACTACACCTGCAACAACTACAACAAGCACAACAACTACTACCGATGACACACCTCAGCAAGAACAAAGTGCCAAGATCAAGCTTCAGTAGAAAATGAAACTAACAATAGCATCAATGATGCAAATAATGCAGTAAGCGGTTCAACTTCATTAAGGTCAGCAAACACTGCTGCTCTTGTTTCTAATGCAAGAATTGATTCTCTTGCCAAGAGAAAGATTATGTTAACATATTTTGGAAAATCGTCTGATAGCTTGAGAATTCGTTCTGGTTCAATAACTATTCAGTTAGATACTACTTGGCATACTGCAGGTGCCATTTTAAGTATTACTTTTAGTAATTATAAAGTAACAAATGTTGGAACAGGTAAATCTATTACTTTTAATGGGACACATGTAATAACAAATGTTAATGGAGGTACTATAGCAGGTATTACAACGAATATGATCATTCACAAAATCAGAGGAAATGTTAGTATAACGTTTGATGACGGAACGGTTCGTTCATGGAGCGTAGCAAGAAAAAGATCATACTATTTAACAAGTGGTGCGTACACAGAATCACTAACAGGCGATACAACTGTAAACACCTACAGCAACGTTACTATGTGGGGTATAAACAGAGCTGGAGAAAACTTTTACGTGAGTACTCCGAGCCCTGTTGTTGACTATTTTGCAAATAGTAGTTGTTTATTTAAACCTATTTCAGGGCAAAGAATATTTTACCTCTCACATACTATCACCGCTACTTATGGAGTTGACGCTAACGGTAATGCTGAAACTACTGCAGGAACCTGCCCTTATGGCTACAAGCTAAACTGGACAAATGCAAGTGGAACAGCTAAACAGGCAATAGTTTCTTACTAAATTAAAATGCAATTAATTGTCGAAGCACCTGTATTCTCATTATGAATGCAGGTGCTTTTTTTTAGCAGAAAAATTTAAAAACAAACGGTAACATTTTTACTTCCCAATAATATTCGTATCTCTCCGGTTATCAAAAGGAAATTACTTTTTATAACTCTAATCATAGCCGCACTCAGCAACAAATTATTGTTATATTTGCGCCCTAAATAAGTATAGACAGGTAAACAACATGGACAGGAATTCGATAATTGGTCTTTTTATTATTGCCGGAATTTTAATTGGGTGGATGATGTATTAGTGCACCTTCAAAAGAAGAAATCGCCAGACAAAAACACATTCACGATTCAATAAAACTAGTTCAGCAAAAAGCAGAAAAAGCAAAACAGACATTGCAAAGCTAAATAACACAATAGCTCTTTCTGATAATACAGATACAGCATTGTTTTAAGCGACTCTGCAAAATCTTCATTTAAAAAGCAAGTGTATGGCGATTTTATTGAAGCTTCGGAAGGAGAAGATAAAACCATTATCGTTAGAAAATGAGGTAATGAAATTAAGCATTGCTTCAAAAGGCGGACGAATTGCATCGGTGGAATTGAAAAAATACAAACGTTTTGATGGTAAACCGCTTGTGTTATTTAATCCTGATTCATCCACCCAAAACATAACATTTTCAGCCTATTCGAA
The DNA here is from genome assembly GCA_963727705.1 of uncultured Bacteroidota bacterium. Taxonomy (GTDB): domain Bacteria; phylum Bacteroidota; class Bacteroidia; order 2-12-FULL-35-15; family 2-12-FULL-35-15; genus 2-12-FULL-35-15. Next base: position 42,251 of record CAVSHK010000034.1, on the reverse strand, counting down.
AAGCTTTTCAACCGACAGTCTTTACTTTACACCCGAAGGAATTCAACAAATGCAGGATTCCAAAAGCCTTGCTATGAGATTATATGCGGGAAGCAAAGATAAATACATTGAATATGTTTACACATTAAAAGATGATGAATATATGATGCATTTTGATGTAAATGTTGTAGGGATGCAGAACATCATTTCATCAAATACGCAGAATTTGATTCTAAACTGGAGCATGAAAACTCCAATGCAGGAAAAAAATCAAACAAACACAAGCTGCTGCATCAACCATATATTATAAAAATTTGGACGAAAATGTTGATAAAATAAGCGAATGCGAACGAGGAAAAATTAGCGTTACAACCCAATGTGAAATGGGTTGGATTAAAACAACAATTTTTCACTTCAGTAATTATTGCCGATAGTGCTTTTGAAAAACTCAGACATAGAAACCAAATTGCTTATGGATCTAAAAATTATGTGAAAGAATTTTCATCGTCACTTTCCATCCCTTATAATCATAAACCTTCAGAAACATTTGGAATGCGTATATATTTTGGTCCTAATCATTTCAAAACATTAAAAAAATATGATTTGGATTTAGACAAACAAATCAATTTGGGATGGAAAATTTTTGGTTGGATTAACCGCCTTATCACTATACCTATTTTTAATTTTTTAAGTAGTCTTAATTTGAATTTTGGTATGATTATTTTAATATTAACAATCATCATTAAAGTATTATTATTACCTATTGCTTATAAAACTGTGCTTTCATCAGCAAAAATGCGTGTTTTAAAACCGGAAATTGACGAATTGAATGAAAAATTCAAAGATCAGGATCCGATTGAAAAAACAACAAGCCACCATGGCACTTTATAAACAAGCCGGAGTTAATCCTATGGCAGGTTGTATTCCCGTATTATTGCAAATGCCTATATTAATTGCCTTGTTCAGCTTTTTTCCGGCTTCTATTGAATTAAGACAACAAGGTTTTTTATGGGCAACCGACTTATCCACCTACGATTCCAGTGTACAATTTCCGGCTTTAGTATTCCTTGGTATGGAGACCATGTAAGTTTGTTCGCCCTGCTTATGACCGCATCTACATTACTTATACACTTGGAGCAACAGCCAATTGATGGGTTCATCGAATCAAATGCCAGGGATGCAATGGATGATGTATTTAATGCCGATAATGTTCTTAGGGCTTTTAAATAATTATTCGGCAGGATTAAGCTGGTATTATTTCCTTGCCAATATGGTTACTTTTGCTCAAACATGGATCATGCAAAATTATGTAATTGATTCGGATGCCTTGCATGCCAAAATACAAGAGAATAAAAAGAAACCTGTTAAAGTTTCAAAGTTTCAGGAACGTTTGGAGCAAATGGCAAAAGAGCGTCAGCAACAAGGAACCCTAAGAAAAAATAAACATATTTTTTTAATAAATTTAATCTCACAACCAATGACATTTCATAAAGAAGGATATCCATCATTACTGATAACACTGATTGTAACGGGTATAATCAATGCCATCACTCATTATTTTTTTGGAGAATATTGTTTGTAGTTTGGTTGGGTTATTTGTTATCAGCTTTTTTACTGATAGCTATTTTGCAGTTTTTCAGGAGTCCTAAACGTAAAGTTATATTAAACGATAATAATATCATTGCACCTGCCGATGGAAAAGTTGTGGTGATTGAAGAAGTAACCGAAACAGAATTTTTAAAGAAAAGTGCATTCAGGTTTCTATATTTATGTCGCCTATTAATGTGCACGTTAACCGTTATCCTATTAGCGGAATTGTAAAATACTCTAAATACCATCCCGGATTATTTTTAGCGGCATGGCATCCAAAATCATCTACTGATAACGAACGTACAACCATTGTGGTTGAACATAAAAATGGAAATCGGTATTATTCCGACAAATAGCAGGCGCACTTGCCCGAAGAATTGTTAACTATTCCAAAGAAGGGATAATGCCATGCAAGGAAGTGAATTTGGATTTATTAAATTTGGTTCCCGTGTTGATTTATTTTTACCCTTACATGCTAAAGTAAAGGTAAATCTGGAGGAAAAAGTTTTGGGAAGCCAAACAGTCATTGCCACTTTTGAATAAAATCACGTTCTCACTTTTTTATGGCATCGTTATTGCCAAAGCTGCTTAAAATCAAAACCTATAAACATGAAAAAAATAGTCGTATTACTTGCATTCACGGGAATGTTAACTACTGTTTCTGCTGTTAACTACTCCATTTCAGGAAAACTTAAACCGTTAACCACCAAACAGGACGATAAGCAGAGTAAACCGAAAAAAGATACTGCCGGTCATCACAGTTGCACCAAGCAAGACAAAAAGAAATGCGAAGGCAAAAAGAAAGACTGTTCCACGCATCCTAAAGGAAAATGCTGTAAGATGAAGAAAGACTCTGTAGCACATTAATTATTGCTCCTAAAAATAAAAACAGATGCAAAACCAACAAAGTTATTGCATCTGTTTTTATTTTAAGCATACCCCCATATTTTATATACAACGTACCCTACAAGTTCGTGTATAAAATTGGTCCAGTCATTTAAAGGTTCAAGACTTGGAACGATCAAACTATCCCAATCAATATTCTTTTTTTGTTTAATTTGTTTACTATAAATATCCGCACTAAAGGTATCGGGAAATAAACCTACCTTATTAAAACAGCTCAGGCTGCGACGCAAATGAAAGCCGGAAGTTATTAGAAGTAGTTTACCCGAAATTTTTTCTCGTTCTAACAAATGCTTTGTAAATACAGCATTTTCATGAGTGTTGCGCGATTCATTTTCAATTAAAAAGTCGCTTTCAGGAATTCCCAACCTTAGTACATATTTTTTCACCAACGCTCCCTCTTTGTATTCCGGATGTAATACATAACCCGAACCACCTGTAAATACAATCTTTTTCACTTTACCTGTTTTGTATAAGTCTATTGCCTGAAACAAACGATCCGCTCCTCTTATAAACTGTATTCTATCCAGTTCTGCATTGTATTGTGATACACCACCCAGTACAATTACTGCATCATACTTTCCGGCATAAGGTTGTTTGGAAGGAGGAGTTTCCCATGCTCCCATAAAAAAATTGAATAGATAAGAATTTGAAAAAAACACCAATAGAGCAAAAGACCAAACCAGATAGTTTTTTCTTTTAAACTGATCTCTTGAAATGATTGCCAATAAAAGCAACACAAGCACCCACATAAGCGGAGTGATAGCAAACTTTAGTAGTTTAGAAAGTACAAAAAACATAATTGACTTTTTTTTCAAAAGTACATATTTTGTTTCTTGAATTCTTAATACCCGTTCAAAGTATCTCAACCCAATGAAACATCTTTTACTTATTTTTGCACCATGTTCAAAAAATATATTCATCTTTTTCTTCACTGCTTTTTTCTGCTTATTATGGTCAGCTGTTTAGTTTGGAGCGATCTGGTTATTTATGGTTTATCGCAAGCAACAGGGCAAATATCAATGATCATTAAAGCACAACCCATCAATGAAGCATTAGCAGATAAAGACTTTCCCGATTCATTAAAACAACAATTAGTTTTAATTACCGAAATAAAAAAATATGCTGTTGATAGTTTAGGCATTAAACCGAGTAATAATTATTCCGACGTTTATAACCAAGATCACAAGTCAATACTTTTAACTGTTTCTGCCTGTGAACCTTATGCCTTTAAACCTAAAGAATGGACTTTTCCTGTATTAGGAAGCGTTCCTTACAAAGGTTTTTTTAATACAGATAAAGCCAAAACAGAAATCCATGAATTAATGAAACAGGGCTACGATGTAGATGTGTACAGTCCTTCAGGATGGTCAACACTGGGTTGGTTTAACGATCCGATATTATCAAATATGCTTTACAGAAGTGCCGGGCAGCTTGCCAATCTGATTATTCATGAGCTTACACACGGTACCATCTTTATAAAAAACAATGTGGACTACAACGAAAATCTCGCTAATTTTATTGGTGATAAAGGCGCCGAACAGTTTTTGAAATACAAATTCGGAAACAATTCAAAGGAATTAATTCAGTATCAGCAAAACAAAGCCGATGAAAAAATATATTCTGACTATATGCTCAAAAGCATTAAAAGGCTCGACAGTCTTTATACCAAGATAAAAGCTGACAAAAATGATGCTGCAAAAAAGCGCAAAAAGCAAACACTTATTATACAAATAGTTCGCGGAGTTAATCATCTTAACCTTTACAAAAAGGAAAATTATTTTAAATTTTCATTAAAGGGCATCTCCGAAAAAAATGCCTTCTTTATGAGTTTTCAACGCTACGATTCCCAATATGATATTTTTGAAAAAGAGTTAAACACTAAATTTAACGGGCAACTAAAAGCATATTTACTTTTCTTAAAGAAAAAATATGCTGTTTGATTTGCTATAACATTTAACCGTAACTCTTCTCGTTGAACTTTGACAGCTAGGGGAACTATGGTACGCCTCTAAGTATAAAAACAAACAATGATTATAAAAGAAGAACTGTTGCAAGAACATTCAAAATCTCAAACCAACAAAATTGCCGATTACATTGGTAATAATAAAAACAGATTCAAAGAACTAATGACTTTGTTTTTAGGAAAAAACGAATTGTTAAACCAGCGTTCGGCATGGGTTGTAAGCACTGTTTTTAAAACTCAACCTCAACTAATTTCACCTTATCTTAAGCCTATAATCAAAAACATGCACCATCCTGTACATGATGCAGTAAAACGCAACACCCTTAAAATACTTCAAAACCTTGCAATTCCATCAGACCTGCAAGGTGAAGTATGTCAAATTTGTTTCCCCCTTTTGCAATCACACAACACGGCAATAGCAATAAAAGTATTTGCAATGACTGTGATTAAAAATATTTGCAAAGAATAACCTGAATTAAAAAATGAACTGAAGCTTATTATAGAAAATCAATTGCCACAGGCCTCCGCAGGATTTATTGCAAGGGCTAAAATGGTGTTGAAGGAATTGTAAACAGCTATTATTCTCACAGCATAATAAAATTGCAAATGTGTCTAATACACTAAGCAAAAGAGTTCTCCCGTTTGCACTTAATCTCCCACTTGCTATCCATCTTCAATAAAGGTATATTTGTGAATCAACCATTTTCAATAGCCTTTTATGACAACTGACAAAATACGAATTGTAACTTCCGCCTCCTTATTTGACGGACATGATGCTGCATCAACATCATGCGCAGAATATTACAAAGCAAAGGTGCCGAAGTAATACATCTGGGGCACGACAGAAGCGTGAAACAAATTGTTGATTGTGCTATACAGGAAGACGCCAATGCCATTGCGCTTACCTCCTATCAGGGCGGACACATGGAATTTTTCAAATACATGTATGATTTGTTAAAGGAAAAAAATTGCGAACACATTAAATTATTCGGTGGCGGAGGCGGAACCATTTACCAACAGAAATTGAAGAATTGCACAAGTATGGAATAACAAGAATTTATTCGCCCGACGATGGAAGAAAAATGGGATTAGAAGGAATGATAGAGGATTTGTTAGCCAAATGTAGTCCCACACCAACATTAAACGAATCGGATACATTAAGCACACACAATTGGAAATTTACAGGTCAATTAATTTCATTAGCTGAAAATTTTCCGGAAAAATTCAACAATTTATTTTTAAAAATAACCGCCTCATTAAAAAAGAAAAAAAACACTTTAGTATTAGGTATTACAGGCACCGGCGGTGCAGGCAAATCATCATTGGTAGATGAATTGGTAAGACGCTTTTTACATTGATTTTAAAAATAAAACCATCGCCATTGTTTCCGTTGACCCATCAAAACGTAAAACAGGCGGGGCTTTGTTGGGCGACAGAATTCGTATGAATGCCATTAATAACCAACGTGTGTACATGCGCTCATTGGCCACACGACAAAGTAATTTGGCCTTATCGAAACATGTTCAGGAATGCCGTGAAGATATTAAAAGCAGCAACGTATCGATTTAATTATTTTAGAAACCTCGGGCATTGGACAAAGTGATACAGAAATAACCGATTACAGCGATATTAGCTTATATGTAATGACTCCTGAATATGGCGCGGCTACACAACTTGAAAAGATCGACATGCTTGACTTTGCCGACTTTATTGCCATAAATAAATTCGATAAAAAAGGTGCTGAAGATGCCTTGAGAGATGTAAAAAAACAATTCAAACGCAATCATAATTTATGGGAAACCAACGATGATGACTTACCTGTTTTTGGAACCATTGCTTCACAGTTCAACGATTACGGTATGAACAGGCTGTACAAAGCCATCATGAATAAACTGGAAACCATAAACCCTCAGTTTAAATCAACATTTACAATCGTTAACGAAGGTGTAAAACCCTATATTATTCCTCCTCAGCGTAGTGCGTTATTTATCGGAAATAACCGAAAACAACAGAGCATACGATAAGTGGGTAAAACAACAAAAGACCATTGCCGGTAACTGTTTTCCATTTTAAACACCATGCAAAGTATCAGCGACGTTGAGTTAAAAGAAGTCAAAAGTATTGATACGGCTTATGATGCAATTCTTAAATCAACTCAACACACAAAACACGAAATAATAGAAACCTTGGCATTAGAGTACGACCGGATTAAAACACACCTTGATGCCAATAACAAAAAAATACTCGAGAGCTGGGCTGAAAAAGTAAACGCCTACAAAAATGAGTTTTTCACATTTAAAGTGAGGGATAATGAATTAAAAGTAAAAACCCATTATACATCACTCTCTCACATTGAAGTACCAAAGGTGGCACTGCCGCGCTACCAAAACTGGGGCGATATTTTAGAATGGAGCTTGCAGGAAAACGTACCCGGAGAATTTCCATATACTGCCGGTGTTTTTCCATTTAAGCGCGAAGGAGAAGACCCTGCACGCATGTTTGCAGGCGAAGGCGGACCGGAAAGAACCAATCATCGTTTTCATTATTTAAGTTCGGGGCTACCGGCACACCGCCTGAGTACAGCTTTTGACAGTGTTACCTTATACGGACAAAATCCGGATACCCGTCCCGACATTTATGGAAAGGTGGGTAATTCGGGCGTTTCCATTTGCTGTTTGGATGATGCAAAAAAATTATACAGCGGCTTTAACCTTGTCGATCCAAAAACATCAGTAAGCATGACCATTAATGGTCCTGCCTCCATCATCACTGGCTTTTTTATGAATGCAGCCATTGACCAGCAATGCGAAATTTATATTAAAAAAATGGATTAGAACATGAAGTGACAAAAAAAATCGAAAGCATTTATAAAGCAAAAGGAATGCAACGCCTTTCTATCATGGCGAACTTACCAGCAGGAAATGATGGTTTAGGGCTTTTATTATTGGGTGTTACGGGCGATCAGGTATTACCAAAAGATGTGTATGAAAAAATAAAGCGCGATACTATTTCAGTAGTAAGAGGTACCGTTCAAGCAGATATTTTAAAAGAAGACCAGGCGACAAAACACCTGTATTTTTTCTACTGAATTTTCACTGCGCCTCATGGGCGATGTGCAGGAATATTTTATTGACAACAACGTTAGAAATTTTTATTCCGTTTCTATTTCCGGCTATCATATTGCCGAAGCAGGCGCCAATCCAATCACACAGCTGGCATTGACATTATCGAATGGTTTTACGTATGTGGAATATTATATAAGTCGTGGCATGGACATTGATAAGTTTGCACCTAATTTATCCTTCTTTTTCAGCAATGGAATTGATCCTGAATATGCTGTTATTGGCCGAGTTGCCCGCAAAATATGGGCAAAGGCAATGAAGCTGAAATACAATGCCAACGAACGTTCGCAAATGCTCAAGTACCATATACAAACCAGCGGACGCTCCTTACACGCGCAGGAAATTGACTTTAACGATATACGCACCACCCTGCAAGCCCTGTATGCGATTTACGACAATTGCAATTCATTACATACCAATGCCTATGATGAAGCCATTACAACGCCCACAGAAGAATCTGTTCGCAGAGCAATGGCAATACAACTAATCATTAATCGTGAGTTAGGTTTGGCAAAAAATGAAAACCCATTGCAAGGTTCATTTATTATTGAAGAACTGACCGACCTTGTAGAAGAAGCCGTGCTAAAGGAATTTGACCGTATTAATGAACGTGGCGGGGTGCTTGGTGCAATGGAAACCATGTACCAACGCAGCAAAATACAGGAAGAAAGTATGTATTACGAAACGCTGAAACACAATGGTGAATACCCCATTGTAGGAGTAAACACTTTTCTGTCTTCAAAAGGTTCACCCACAATAATTCCTAAAGAAGTAATACGTGCTACCGAAGCGGAAAAAACAGCGCAAATACAAATGCTGCATGAATTGCATAAAACCAATGCAGATAAAACACCCGAACTTTTAAAACAATTACAAACACTGGCCATTGCCAATAAAAATATTTTTGAAGGATTAATGGAAGCCACTAAATATTGTTCATTGGGGCAAATTACAAATGCGTTGTTTGAAGTAGGTGGGCAGTATAGGAGGAATATGTAATAAATCAACTCCATATGTTGATTGAAAAATGTTTAACTTTAATGCTGCTATACTTGCTTACAAATATTTATAAACAAGTACAAATAAATTTATAGCGCTTAGCATTCTTCACGTGCATCCTTCTACATAATTATTCCGTGGAACATTTTATATCTTTAGTGCGGTAGGTGTACAATTATTGTTGGATGCGTTACTTCTTTGCTTTTTGTTTTATTTGTTCCAGCACTTGAGTTTTGGCCTCAGTATGATTTTGGATTCGTATAAAAGTTCCTTCTCTTTTGGCTGCCATTGTTTGTAATTGTATAATTGCTTTTTCATCATTACCCAGTGCAATTATTGATAATACAATAGTTTTATTTCCTACTTTATTTTTCCATTTTTCATAATATACATCTGCAAATTTAAACACTCCGTCAGTTATTAAAAAAAGTTGGTTATTGCCTGAGTCTATGTAGTTTTTCAACACTGCATCTAATGAAAATAAAATGGCATCTGCTCCCATCGTAGGTCCTTTGGCTTTTAATTCAGATACGCAGTTGTTAAGTACTGTTTTATTGTCGCCTTTTACGCCTTGTTTAATAATACGTGCTTCATCAGAATAGGTAATAATATTTACATTATCAATATCGCGCAACGATAATATCAGCGAATACATTGCTTCTTGTATCAGGGGCAGCTTCATGGAGTCTTTCATTGATGCTGAAACATCTATCAAAAAGGTAATATTGTTGGGTTTGTAAATTTTTCTGTCTAACTCTTCCTTCGGAGATTCCGGTTCCGTTGTTTGCACTTCTTCGTGTTTTATAGTGTCAGGAATTGTTTTTGTTGGAGGTAAAGGTGCGGGAAATTGTATGGGTGGGTAAGAGTTTGTGTTTTTTCTTTTTGGCTGATTAAAATAAAAACAGGCGGTTTTATCATCTGCTTTTATACTCGTTACATCTCCTTTTACCCTCAGTATGTATGGTAAAGCATCTGCGCTGGTAATAAGTTTAATTTCTTCATCCAATCGTCCGGTTGAGGTTGGTTCAATGTAAACAAAGAGTGTGGAGGTGTCGCCGGGAGAAATGGTTTTGTTGTTAATCCGCACTTTTATTCCTTTTTGGGTGTCGGCTCTTAGTACATATAACTTTTTGCTGCCGTTGTTTTTTATTATAAATTGGGATTGAATGTTATTGATGTTTTCAAGTTTTCCGAAATCCTGAACTCTTGAATCACTTTCTATGGTTGAGTTTTGGGCGCATACAAGTGTTGTGCTTGAAATTAAGGAAATAATGAATAGTAAACGATTCATGTTTTTAGCTATTGATTCAATGTTTATTCCATAAAAAAAGGAAGTTGTTAACTTCCTTTTTTTCTTTGTAAGATTCGGTTAATTCACTTGTTTAATAGAATTTAACCAAATGGTCTTGCACGTTGGCGTTTTCTTTTAATGCTCTAAAAACTTCTTCAAAGTCAACTCTCATTTGTAATTTAGAAAGCTCCTGATTAATTTCATTTTTATAATCTTTAGGATATGGAACTTTAGCAACGCTGTCGGCATAGCAAAGCATAACCCCTGTTTTGCCAACCAATGGAGCACTCATGGTGTTTACTTTCATAACACTTACAGCACCCACAAAACCTAACTCATTTCCTATGCCCTGAATGGAAGTTGAATTAAAGGTGACATTTTTTGCTGAAGAGGCATATGAACCTATTTTAGAAGCAATGGTTTCGATAGTGGCGCCGGCTTTTTTAGCTTCATTTAATTCCTGAACAATAAGGGCTGCTTTTTTCTCCCGTATTACATTTTCAGTTACTTCGTCTTTCACCTGTTCGAATGTTGCAAAGCCTTTTTCTCTAATATCTGTTATCGCTGCAACAATGTATCTGCTTCCTAAATCTTTGGGATCCGAAACCGTTCCTTTATCATTTTCATATAACCATTTAATTAATGAACGAGAAGATTCAATACCAGGTATTATTCTGTCGCTTTCTTTAATTTTCTCAGCAATGCGTTTACTTAGTTTTTGTTCTGTTATTGCTTGCTGAAAGGATTCTAGAGTATTGTTTTTTCCTGCAAACTCGCTTGCTTTTGCGAAAATGGCCTGCATTGTTTTGTTGCTTGGTTCTAATTTGCGTTCAACAGTAGCAACTTGTACTTTTTTATCAGAACCTTTAGAATCGAGTATTTCAATGATATGGTATCCGAATTGAGATTCAACAACTGTTATGTCGCCTTTTTCTCCATCCAATCCCGCATTTTTAAATTCAGGAACAAACGGACTTTGTTCGTTTACCCAACCGTAATTACCACCTTTACCTTGGTAATCTTCATCTTCTTTTTTATCGTCGGGTTTGTTTTTTCCACCGTCGTCAGAGTATTTTTCAACCAATTCGCTAAAGTTTCCACCATGCTCGTTCTTGCCTTTTTTCTTTGCTCCTTTAGGTTTCAAAACGTTGAGTAAACTGTCGGTAAGTGTTTTGGCTTGCTCTTTTGTACGTTTGACAGAAGGATTAGCACCTGCACTACCTGCATATGAAATTAATATATGGCGAACTTTTGCAGAGTCTGCGGCTATTTTAGTTCCTACTAATTTTGAAACTTTTACTGAACCGTTTTCCACATAAGGACCATAAACAAAACCTTTCTTTTCACTGAACATCACTGAATCTATTACAGGTGATAATGTACCTTTTGAATGGTAACTAAGGTCAAACATGCGGGAATCTGATTCTGCAACCACTAACAAGGAATCATCTGAAAACGATCTGTCTTCTTTCAGTTTTTCTGCTACTTGCATCATGGAGCTTGTAATTTCTTGTTTATCTGCTTCTGAAGGAACAATGTCAAAACTTACATATTCAATACTGCGGGAGTTTTCTTGTTTGAATTCACTTTTATGCTTTGTATAATATGTATTCAAATCTTCGTCAGTAAATTTTATTTTATTGTCAAATATGGCGGGATATCCTTTTAATGTGTATTTGATATTTACGTTGGTATTTTGGTCAACAAATAAGCGTTTTGCCTGAGAGGTGGTTACATACATTCCTTTTTTTACAAGAGCGCTGTATTTTTCAATAGTGCGTATCTGACGCATCAAATCTTCAAGCTGAACCCATTGTGCTTCTTGTTCCGGAGCCATGTTTTGTGTGAATTCTCTTATTTTTACCGGGCTTATCTGACCGGTGTTAGGATCAGTAAATGCAGGATTTATTTTTCCTGTATTCGGGTCGGTAAGGTATCTTACAAAGTAAGGGTGAGGGTGCTCTACCATGGCATCGTACAATTCATCGGCAGAAACTGAAATTCCTAATTTTGCATATTCTTTTTGCATTACTTCTTCGTTAATCAGTCGGTTCCAAACTTCCTGAATTACGTCTTCGGTTTCTTTGTCGCTAAGTGTAGCTTTACCCAAACTTTGTTTTTTATTCTCAATAGCTTCTTCCACTTTTTTATTAAAAAAGGGGTATTCAATGGATTTACCGGCTATTTCTCCAACAACATTGTTGGAACCACCCAGAGCGCCTCTTTCAAATAAACCTGTTAAAACGAATGTAAGTAAGGCGATACCTACTATAGCTACCAGTAATCCCGAACGTTGACGTAAACTTTCTAAAACACTCATATTGATGTTGTATTGATTAAATAAATTCTACAAAATTTGCACTTATTTTTTGCAAGTTGCAAATATATAAGATTATACCATATCTCAAATATGGAACAGCACATATAATTTTGCCTTTTTTTATCTGGGGTTAGTTGGCGGGTAATATCTTTAAGTTTACTTGATCTATGCGTGTTTTAGAAACAGCAGTGATTGTAAACATAAAATTATTAATTGTTATTTTTTCGTTAAGTTTTGGGATGCTTTCATGATAATGCATAATCAATCCTCCCAATGTTTCAAAATTATCTAAAATGGGGAGGCCAATGTGGTATTTATCATTGATATAATCGGTTTCTAAACGGGCTGAAAAAATAAATTCCTTTTCGTTGATTTGTTTTTCAATCATTTCTTCTTTGTCATGCTCATCGTCAATTTCTCCGAAAATCTCTTCCATGATGTCTTCGATGGTAAGCATGCCTGATGTGCCACCAAATTCATCAACAACAACAACAATACTTTTGCGTTGCTGAATAAATATGGTTAATAATTCGCTGGCAGGAATGGATTCGGGAACAACGCTAACGGGGAGAAGAATACTTCGTATGCTCTCCGGACTTTTAAATAATTCTTTGGAATATACATAACCTATAATGTTATCAATGCCTTCGGAATAAATTAAAATTTTTGATAATCGGGTTTGAATAAATTTATTTTTAAGCTCTTCAATGCTTTGCTTTACATTGAGTGCTACTATTTCTGTGCGGGGAATCATACATTCCCGTGCTTTTATTTTTGAAAAATCCAGAGCATTTTGAAAGATCTGTATTTCATAATCCATATCAGCTTTTTGTTCTTTTACCGATGTGCCTTCCCGCAGGTAGTTATCCAAATCTATCATTGTAAAAGCACTGTTTTCGTTTTCAACTTTTAAGCGAAATATTTTTTTGAGAACAAACTCCGAAAGACCTATGGTTACTATAACGATAGGGTATAATAAACAATAAACAACAGAAAGCGGAAATGCAAATAAGGTTAGTGTTCTGTTGGGATTTACCCTGAAAATGCTCTTGGGCAGGTATTCTGCGGCTATTAATATAAATAAGGTGGATAAAAATGTGGATGTTAGCAGTACTATTATTTCGGATGTAATATAGTGACCCAACCATGGATTTAACTCTTCATCCATATAAATACTGAATATCACTAATGCAATGTTGTTGCCAAGTAACATAGTACCTAGGTAATGCGAAGGGTTTTTATTAAAGTGCGATAAAATTTTGGCTGATAAATTGCCATGTTTACTTTCTAATTCAATACGCAGCTTGTTAGAGGTAATAAAGGCTATTTCCAACCCCGAAAAAAAGGCTGATGTTAATGTTGCAATCAAAATGATAACCGAACTGTGCACGTTTGTGTGGTGTTATTGCTTTTGTTCTGTTTGTTTTTGAGCATTCTCGAATTTAACGCGTTGACGTTTGCGAACGGCATACATAATGCCCGACACAACGGTAAACGCAAGAAAATAAATAGCTCCTTCATTATCTTTTTTGATAATGCTGTAAACGCATAAAAGCACTCCTATACAACCAAGTGCCAACCATACTATTTCCAATATTTTAAAAATTTTATTCATCTCCTTTCTTTTATTGAATTGAATCTTTGATATTAATTTGACCTGTTACATTTTTTATTTCATAATGAGAAAAATCTTCATCTGCATCTAGTCCGTTACCCCAAATAACCTCATCTTTAGTGGTTATTTTTACAAATTCATTGGTGTAAATTCTTTTTTTCTGAGCATCCCAAATCAAATGTTCGGTATTTAATTTATCGCCCTTTTCATTAATCACTTCCACGTTTCTTTTCACTTCCATGCGAGCAATACTGTTAACCGTATCTTTTCCGATACCATAATCGGCTTTTAACTGACTCTTAATAACGGGGTAATTATCGTAAAAAAAAAGCTGTAAGCCTTTGGGTGTTTCAAAATAACTTTTTTCTCCACCATACCGATCAATTTGAACGGTAATCAGTTTCATTTTTATTTGAGCCGAATCGCTGTATAAAAACTCTGCATCCTTACTTGATTCTATAGGGACTTTTTTATTACTTCCGGTCGTAATCTCGTTTACTTTGGCAATGTCGTTTTCGCAAGCTTGAAACACAAGTAAAATAACAGTTACAAAACTAACAAACAGCCAACTGCTTTTTATATTTATCATTTACCGGAGATGTAATGTTTTAAAAGCTACGTTGTAAAATTAATCATATTTTGGTTTTACAAACCATTTGTCATTCATGGTAAAACCAAGTGATATTTTAAAGTATTTTTCCTGTACTAAGTCGTCAGATGTGGTTCCCCTAATGCCCAATTCTATTCCAATGTTTATCATTGAAAAGTTTTGCAATAACCTGTAAGTGCCTACAGGTAAGCCCAAGCCAAAAGTGGCAGCTTGTTGTGTAATTTGATTATTGTTTAAAACAAGCATTGTTTGGGTGTAGTATCCTCCCATTCTGTAATTAATTCGTTGCAAGTAACGACCCTCTTTGTTAGGAGTATATTGAATGCCAAATGACATTCGCGTACTGTTTTTAAAGCCCTGCGACTGGTTAAATTCTTTGTACTTGCTCCAGTTTTGTACGGCATAATCAGCTGCTATAAGCCATCTGTCACCTTTTTTTATTCCAAGTCCAAAACCAAATGATAAAGGAATAGTTATTGCTCCTTTGTTTCCTGTAGTGTTTGTTATAGTATCCTTTATTACAGGAGTTCCATTAACATTATTAAAATAGTTATATGAAAGGCTATCAACTCTAGCGTTTAAGTTGGTTTGAGTGGACATTGTGGCGCCAAACATAATTTTTACATTTTCTTTCAAGTCTCGGCCTTTTATTGAATCGACCGTATACGCATATTGCATTCCATAATCAAAATAAAAATCACTTACACGAGTTGTTGTTCCTGTACTTGTATTAAAGTTCAGTCCGCTTGAAGGAAATACGGAGTTCTCTGTATAATTGAGGTTGCCGAACATGTAAGATGCATTAGCTCCTATTGATAATGCCTGCAGGGCTTTTTTTCTTTTTAAGATTTTGTTTATCAAACTATCTTTTTTTTCTTGTTTAAGACGTTCGTATCGTTTTGATTGTAAGAAAACATGAGGGATCCAATATAATGGCTTGAACCCATTACCAAAATAGGCTTGGTTTATGCCCCCTGTTCCTGTATATAAAAAATTAACGCTGCCTACATTATTAATTATCGGATTATCGGATATTTTATAACCTACTGTGCTGTATGGAGTTATGCCTATACTTGTCCCCCACCATTCTTTTACAGGAAAAGCAAGTGCTACGTGCCCTACAGAACCAGTGGTGATAGATTGTTGTGCGGTACTTGTTTGTAATTGAGTGCGGTTAACATTTAAAGCCAAATCAGCAGTTGTTAAACGTACATTAGCATAGGAGGCAGGATTTCCATTGTTGATAAAGAACAGAGGTGTTGAATCATTTTGCATTGCAATATAGGTTCCTCCCATCGCGTAATTATTTCCAAAACTTTTATTGTTAATGTCTCCAATACCGTAAGCCGAATAGGGTGAACTTGTTGCTTCTTGTGCTTTAAGGGTATTTGAAAACAGATAAAAAAAAGAAAGGATAGAAAAATGAAATGTCGCCAACAGCAGTTTATTCAATCGTAGTATCAAGCTCATAGTATTATTGGCGATGTGTTAAATTGTAATCTAAAACAATATTAAGTCCTCTTAAAATTAAAAATGGGTCAGCAAAGATGGTTCTTTTTAAGCGCTTCTCAAAAAAAATGGAGTCACCACCAGTTAAAACAACTTTCAAATCGGGGAAAAGCGATATGTATTGTTCTATAAAACCAGTAACTTCAGCCACCGCACCAAGTTCAACACCTGTTAATAAATTTTCGTTGGAGTTTCTGCCTATAAGCAAATTGTATGATTCGTCCATCTTCAATAATGGTAAACGTGCAGTGAATGCGTTCAATGCTTGAAAACGCATTTTGATTCCCGGAGAAATGGCACCACCAATAAATTCATTTTGATTATTCACAAAATTATATTTTATACATGTGCCTGCATCTATTACCAACACATGTTGATGAGGGTATAAAAAGTTTCCGGCAACGGCGCCAATTAACCTGTCCCCACCTAAGGTGTCAATGGTTTGATATTGGTTTTTTAATGGGGTAGGTGTGAGTGTTGAGTAAATTAGTACTTGAAATTTTTTCTTTAACTCTTGTATAAAAGGTTCTATGCTGTCAATTACTGAAACTAAAATGCAATTTTCAATATGATACATTTCAAGTGTTTCAGATTGCAAAAATTCCGTTGTGTTTGAATAAACAAAAAAATGTTTTAATTCTTTTTGTTCAAACAATGCCGCTTTAACCCTTGTATTGCCTATGTCAATAACCAAATGCATAGCGCAAAACTACAAAATATGCGTTTGGAACAAACATTTTTTTTGTGAAATGAAATTTTTATTTACATTTGCAACCCGTTAGGAAAATAACTGGTACCCTAGCTCAGTTGGTAGAGCAAAGGACTGAAAATCCTTGTGTCACTGGTTCGATCCCAGTGGGTACCACTCAACAAATCAAGCCTTTCAGGAAACTGAGAGGCTTTTTTGTTTGCAGGTGCGCGGTTTTGGGGTGCGGAATTTTTAAAAAGAGAGGACTAGTTTTTGTGTCTACAAGGAAAAAAATGACAAGAATTCAATCCATAGATTATACTACAGAGAATCAAGGTTTAAAGGTTCTAATCAACTGTCTCAATCCTAAAAGTCAATATTGTATAAATAATTGTTAGTATAAAAAATAACATTGCTGGAATAAGAAAATCTTTATGATTAAAATAGGCTGGATGAAAAAGACCATTAAACATTATAACGACAATAGGTATATTTAAAACCAATGCAATAATTGGTACTAAAACTCTGTCCCTTTCCCTTTTGGGTTTTATTACTGTCCAAATAAGCAATAATATAGAAGTCCAAATTAATAAGGATGCAATCTCAGTAAAAACATTTCCTTTAATGGTCGCAATCATAAGGAGACCAATAAAGTTGAGCTTATAATGTGCGTCAGGGAGTGTAATTAAACAGTAAACAATGATTGAAATTAATTTTAAAATTTTCACCATTACTAATTTATTTTACTTTCTGTCATCAAAAAAAGGTGTTAATTTCTTCCATTCTGAATCTTAGTGGTGTTATAAAGTTTTAATATTACCCTTCTTCTTTATAAATTAATGCACCTATGATTGCCTGCTCCTACGTTTTTTTATTACTCGTCTGATTATAATAAAGGTAATAATTGTTACGATGATGAATGGCCAAATTGTAATAGTCCAAAGAACGAAGTCTACCACTGATGTCCAGCCACTACCTAAAGACTTTTTTACTCTTTCTGAAAATTTGTCTTGCGGTTGAGCTTTATAGGTAAACTCTTTTTCCTTATATAAATTTATCTCTAAAGTACTAAATTCTACTTGGTCACTTAAATAGTTTAATCGTCCTTCTTTGCTCTCAATTTCTTCTTGAAGCGTCCTTATATTTTCTTCGATTGCTAAAATGTCTTTTACTGTTGAAGCTTTTGAAAGCAATTCTTTATACCGTTTAAGGTATTCCCGTTTATTTGTTAACCGAGTTTCAATATCAACATATTCTTCTGTAATATCTCTTGCTTGAATACTTTTACTTTTTACTTCATCTTTCCCATTTTCAATATTTGAAATGAGTTTCTCAAAATTTTCGGATGGAACTCTTATCTTTAAGTCGTAAGAAATTTTTTGGTCGTTATTATCTAAATCTTCTCTTTCATAGTAGGCACTTAACTTTTTGAGTAAGTCATCAATTCCCTTTTTACTTAAATAAATGTCTTGAGTTTTAACTGAGATATTCCCATCTTTAATTATTTTCTTGGTCTTAATAGTTTTCCTATTACCTAATATTTCAGGTTTAGAATCTTCAATTTCTTCGCAATCTGAAACTATTGGTGGTGTATAATTCACTTTTTCCTCCATAGAAGGAGGTGGAGGTGGTGATAAATCCATATTTGCAACCCCATCTCCCTGTCCATAACCCTGTTCTTCATTACGTTGGGAATTACAAGAATTTAATATTGTCAAGCAAATCAGAAAAAATAAAAAATTAGCTATTTTCATTGTTGTCTATTTTTAATACGTTAGTCATTCGTCTGCTAGCATTGGTTATATAAGTTGGCAGCAATATTATTTTTTCCATTCTGCTATTTTTTCTTTTGTCTTGTCAAGCCCTGTATGTCCTGGGTATTTAATAAAGTCAATAACTTTTCCTTTTTTCCAAGAGCAACGTTTCCCCAAAACCTCCATAATAAAAGTCTTTGATATTCTGTCTTTGTTCAATTAACCAGTCGACTATATATTTTTTTGTTTGGTCGGAGCAATTAATTTTGAAAACTGGTGTTCCATGTTTGTCGAGTTCGTTGAGAGTCTGGAAAACAACTTTGCGTGACTGCCTTTCTTGTCCTGACCAGTCAACCAATAAATAAATAATTGCTTTGTCGAGTTTAAGCACGTCCAAGAAGTCTTGTTGATTCGGCAAGTCCTTAATCCCAATTATGTCTTCTAAGTTGTCCAAAAGGTAAGATGTGTTTTTTTGTTTAGTCTCAGTCCTAATATTACTGCGAAAAACTATGTAAATAAATTAACGAAACTCGTTTCGCTTTATTGTGCAGGTGGAGTATTTAAGCAAGCTTCTTATTAATCAAATTTATCGCATGAAGATATTTGTTTGAAGAAACGTCATTAAAATACCTTGTTTCTTTTTTACCGTTTTTGAATTCAATAATTAATTCGTCTGGGTCAGTATCATTGTTGAATGCGTCCAAATCAAAAAGCATAAGAAGGTTATCAAATAAGGAACGAATTTTATTGTATTGTCCCTTTTTAATAATCAGCGATTTTATTTTGTCGTAATAATACCTGTCTTCAGGTCTGTCGAATAACCCATCACTAGATATGTGAAAATGGGAATCAAATATTTTTATAACAAATGGAGGCTTTGTTTCTAGTATTGGTTTCATTTGTACTGTTATATAGCCCATTTTTTACTAATTTCAATAGCTGTATTTATCATCTCATTATCCCAACTTTTTGTATCCCAATATTGCAAATTAAGGCTTTTTATCTCCCCAACCTTATTGTTTAACAAACAGTCAGCTATTTTTTTTTGTTCATTGTATAGTTTATTGTTATTTACTGGCAGATGGTTTAAAAATGAAGTTTTACCCCACGTTTTTTTAGAGTTTTCAAAATCTGTAGAATTTACAATGTTTTTAATGTTCTTAAAATCACTTTGAAAGTCGACAAAATCCGATTCATTTTTAAAGCTATTACCCAATCTTTCCATAATAATAAATTCAGTATGCTTACACTTGACTAAAATATTGGGCAAGCAATCAAAGATTTCCTTGGGAATATTTCCATCATGAGTGTCCCTTCTAATTTTCTTATCCAAATTATAAATGCTATTTTGCCAACTACCTCCCGAAACATGTATTTCTTTTACCTTTCCTAATGGATAACAATTTATTAATTCATCAATTTCAATGTCAAAATTATGTGATTGACAATATATATTATGTAAATCTAATAAGATAAAGCCATCCACAGCATCAACTAATTTATCAATAAATTCTCCTTGTTTTATAACATCTTTTTTTGAAAAAGAAAAAGCTAAATTTTCTACCCCAACTGGAAGCTGAACAATATCTTGGAGACGTTTTAGTCTATCAATTCCTATTTGTAATGTTGTTTTATTCAGGCTTACTGGCAGGGGAATTCCTTTGTGGTAATTACCATTACTCATAAATCCAAAATGTTCAGAAATATGAGTGTATTTTCTAATATTTGTTTCGTCCTTTAATTTTTGTAACCATAGAGTCTGCCTTTGAGTCCATTTCGCATCAAACATCGAGTAATATACCCCATGTCCCAATAATTTATTTTCTATGCTGTAAGCATTTAATATTCCATCTAACCATTCAGGATTGCTAGTTGAAAGCAAAGTGTCAAAAGACCATTCTATAGCTTCAATTAGACCTTCTTCCAATAATGAATACGAGGCTTGTAAAAATTCATTTTCAGGCATTATAGAAATGCCAATAAGTGGTTTTAACATCTTTTATCCTTTTCCACAAGGTGGACAATAATCAGCGTCATTTTGAATCTCTATTTTGGAATTTTTGGTAGAATCAATTTTTTGTTCCAAACTGTCTTTTGATTTTGTTTCAGGATTTTCATTGACTTTATTTTCGTTTTTACAACTTGAATTTAAGCTCGCTCCAATAATTGTGGATAGTAAGATTTTTGATAGTTTCATTTTGTATATGGAGTTTAAATATTAAAAAAATAAACACTTTTCTTTCATTCAAAAACAGAGTAATTAATTCAGTTTCTAAACCCTAAAACACCACTTAGAAGACAACCTAATTTACTCATCAAAGAATACATTGCCAAGCTCATTATTATTTGAAACACCCTCTAATTTCTGAAGCTGTAATTCAATATCCTTTAGTTTTTGTATTATATTTTTGTACTTACTATAATTGATGTATCTATTCAGACGGAGTTTACACTCACTATTGCCTATGCTCGCTCCTCTTATCAAATATTGTAAAGCCAAAATACGTGTTTCTTTATCTAAATCATCTAATTCTGTATTTTCTTTTTTATGAGGATAATCTGTTAGACAGTAATAAACATCAATATAGGCTTGTCCATTTTTATGTCTATTAGCCATTATTAAAGCTGTGTATAGAAATCCCTCATAATGTGATTCTAAATAATTTACACTTAAAATATTATATGCACCAGTATCTCCATCCCTCAATGCTTTCTTTTGATATTCACTTATTTGCTTTGCTGTGAGATTATAACTTATACTTATCTCATTCTTGGAATCATTGATTTTTATATCCCCATTTTTAACATCGTATTCAATTCTTTTAATCCAATTACCCAATAAATCATACTCATATGAATATTCATCATAAGAACCAGTACTAACAATATTGCCATTAACATCTCTATTAATTATAAATCCACCAATTTTTGTTAAAAGTCCATTAGTATAGGTATAATCCTTAGAGTATTTTCTTTTAATTTCTACACCAGTTGTATATTCGTAATTGGAATAATAATCTAAACTTTTATTTACAATTTGTCCACCATTATTATAGGTAATAGTATAAATTGCTCCTGGTTGGTCATTACTTGTATCTGTACATGATCTTTACTTACAACGCCTTTCAATATTTTAACATATTCCGAATCGCATATTTTTTTGATCAAAGTGCGACATTGTATTTGAATATCTCCTTCCAAAACCTTATAACGATACTTGGTAACCCAGACGATATGAACCGTCAGGCGAGATATCGAATGACTGCCGTATCTTTGTTCCTCTCCCATTCTTCAAAGATAGGAAATTGGGTAGCAACTGAAAGTCTTGCACTGAAAGTACATAGTGTTGAACTAACGAACTAAACAATAAAATGATTACACCTGAATAAAAAGATGGAATACCATATTCTGTATTAAATTTTTAAAACACATAACTGATGCCCTGCTAATTACTTGTAAATAATATCTAAACCATTAAGTACGAAAAAAACAAGTAACAAAAACAGTAAAGAATAAAGTATCTTTTTAGATGCTAAACTTGTTTTTAGTGAATTTTCCATTCCTTATTATTCATAAGACAAACCCATGTTAAATCTGAATAAAATACAACAGAACGTTTCTATGCCTAAGGAAATTTTATACAGGTAATAATATCTCTTCTTTTTTAATGAAACGAATTGTAAAGTATACTAAAATTTAAAACATTAAAAACATCGCAAATATATCTATTGACTATATAAATCAAATTTTTCAGTTGGTAAATTAATTAAATGGTATCCTTTAGGTATCAGTTTTTTATCAAACGCTTTATCAAGTAAAAAATAATTGTATTTTAAAGATGAGGAAGTATCTAAGCTTATATAAAAGTAACGGCTATAATATGAATGTAATGACCATTCGGTATACGTTTCAAAAGGAACACCTATTATATTTCCTTTTCCAATTTTATTTCCTATAGTGTAAACATCATGAAGAACTTCTACGTCTCGTTTTGGTATATACTTAATGGTAATTAAAGAAATGATAACCGAACAAAAAAACACAAACCAAATAATAATTGAAAAATTCCTGAATTGTTTTGATGCAATGTTTAACTTTTGAACACCGGAAGAAATGTAAGGTGCGAAAGGTATTGCAAAAGCAATAGCAAAATAAGGCATGGCAGTAACCAAATAAAATCCCGATTGTTCTATGGTGAGCATTAATGGCAATGAACCCGATAATGCTATCAGGAACAACCATGCGCATGCACGAAAATGATATGCATCAAAATGGAAAATGTTTTTTATCTTAATAATACCAATTCCTATTGCAGAAAGAATAAAAACCGGTATCAATTCCGAAAACAATTGTTTGATGATATAAAACCGATCGGTATGCGTACCCGTAGGGTTCATGAACGCATTAAAAATACGTTTATTGAGATACATTTCATAACTCAGTAAAACAGTTTTATCAAGCAATATTATTCCATAAAAGGCTACAATTAAGAGGAAAATAAAGAAACTATATCTTATCATTTTGTAAAACGAAATGGTTCTGAAAACAAGCCAGTCAAAGAAAATAGCTGCTAACGGAAATAAACCCTGAAATCCCTTACACATGCTTGCTCCGATAATCATAAAAGCTGCTATTGACAGGTAGAAGTATTTTTTTTTATCCTCCTTAATTGCCTTGCAAATAAAAAGAACAGCAGTAAGGTCAAATAGTCCCATTGTAGGTTCTTCCATGTTGTTGGCAAATGACCAAAAACAAACAGGTATGCCAAACCAAACTATAACAGGCAGCCAGCTGATATCTTTTTCTTCATTGCTATCAAACAAAAGTCGCCATAGTTTATGCATTACAAAAATGGTTAATACTGAAACGAGTAACCCATATGCTCGCTCCACATAAATACTATGACCGAATATTTTTATAAATACAGCTTCAATTCCAAACAGCAAAGGAGGTTGTTCATGAAAAACGGGCAGAAACGTTTGGCTAAAATTCGGATGCCAAAAACTGCCTAAGCCACTGGCAAGGTTGTTTGCAACTGTTGCATATAACATCCCATCCATAAACATCCCATCACGAAATAAATCACGAATAATAAGGATAAAAAGTAAGGATAGTAGTATTATCCAAAAAGGTAACTGACGTTTATTCATAATTCTATTTATGCTCCATTGTATTTATTTGTCAACCTCGCTTATGAATTGCATAAAACAAGAAACCGACCGGATTCGTCTTTATATAAAAAAACCGAATTTTCACATTCGGTTTTTTTATTGTACTTTAAATAATTAATTGACAGCAACAGCTTCGGGACTGCTCAACACTTCTCTTACTTTTGTTTCTATTTCTTCCATCAATTCAGGATTGTCGTGCAATAACGTTTTAACAGCATCTCTTCCTTGTCCCAACTTAGTATCACCATAGCTAAACCAGGAACCACTCTTTTTGATAATATTGTTATCCACACCCAAATCAATAATTTCACCAACTTTTGAAACCCCTTCACCATATAAAATATCAAACTCTGCTTGCTGAAAAGGAGGAGCTACTTTGTTTTTTACCACCTTAACGCGGGTTCTGTTTCCTATTATATTATCTCCTTCTTTGATTTGTCCTATTCTGCGAATATCTAAACGAATGGAAGCATAAAACTTTAATGCATTACCACCCGTTGTCGTTTCCGGATTACCAAACATAACTCCTATTTTTTCGCGCAACTGGTTAATGAAAATACAGCAGCAACCTGTTTTACTAATACTACCGGTTAACTTACGCAGGGCTTGCGACATCAAACGTGCGTGCAATCCCATTTTTGAATCGCCCATCTCTCCTTCTATTTCACTTTTTGGAGTAAGGGCGGCAACAGAGTCAATTACAATAATGTCAATAGCTCCCGAACGGATCAAATTTTCAGTAATTTCTAATGCTTGTTCTCCGTTATCAGGTTGTGATATCAATAAATTTTCGGTATCAACTCCTAACTTTTCGGCATAATTACGATCAAACGCATGTTCAGCATCTATAAATGCAGCTATACCACCTGCTTTTTGAACTGCTGCAATTGCATGTAGCGTTAATGTGGTTTTACCTGATGACTCAGGTCCATAAATTTCAATTACTCTGCCTTTAGGTAATCCGCCTATTCCAAGCGCAATATCCAATGATAATGATCCGGTAGGAATAACCTCCACATTCTCAATGGCTTTATCGCCCATCTTCATGATCGTACCTTTTCCATAGGTTTTTTCTAATTTATCAAGAGTGAGCTGAAGGGCTTTTATTTTTTCTTTATTTACCGGCTCTTTTACGTGTTTTGTGTCTTTCGTTTCTTTGCTCATAATAGTTTAAGTATTGAGTAGTTAGTTATTAGTAATTAGTCCCCTATAGTTTAATCATTCTTTCATTCTATAATCTGATCTGTGTGTTCTTTTGTTTTTACATCCACTATAACTTTGTCCAATATTCCTTTTTCATTTATAACAAAAGTCGTTCGCGCTATTCCATCATATTCTTTACCCATAAATTTTTTTCTGCCCCACACATCGTAAGCTTCTATAATAACATGGTCAACATCGGCAATTAATGGAAAAGGCAGCTCATATTTTTTAATAAATTTTTTATGTTTGGCTTCGGTGTCGGCACTTACACCAACTATTTCGTATCCGTTTTTTTTGAAAAGAGAATAATTATCGCGTAAGTTGCAGGCTTCAATAGTACATCCCGGAGTATCATCTTTAGGATAAAAATACAACACCAGCTTTTTCCCTTTAAAGTCTTTCAAAGAAATGGGCTTCCCATCTTGATCTTTTCCCGAAAAGTCCGGTGCTTTAGCTCCAACTTTTAAACCCGTTAAATGATTGGTCATCTTATAAATTGTTTCATCAAATTTAGGGTAATTTATTGCCTGTTAAAATTTACAAGTGTGTTTTTTATTAACAAAATAAGTCCGTTCAAAATTTCTTGATAGAAAAGAAAACATCATCAATAACTTCCGTCCTTTATAAAAACATAATGGGGTTTTGGATGACGGATTTAGGGACGAATTTGAACAGCAGAATACTTGGATGCAGTGAAAACTCTTACTTACTTCTTCTTGCTGATACCTTCGTAATATTTGCAAAAGTCCTTTAAATGACACTCCTCACACTTGGGCGAACGGGCCAAACAAACATATCTTCCATGAAGTATAAGCCAATGGTGCGCAATAGCGATTTTGTTTTCGGGAATATATTTTATTAATTGTTTCTCTGTTTCTAAAGGTGTTGTAGCATTGGTTGTCAAACCCAGCCGAGCAGCTACTCTAAAAACGTGTGTATCCACAGCCATCGTTGGTTTATTATAAATAACGGAGGCGATAACATTTGCAGTTTTTCGTCCAACTCCGGGCATTTTTTGCAGTTCGTTTACATCTGAAGGTATTACACCTTTAAAATCCTTTACAAGCATTTGAGCCATCCCCACCAAATGCTTTGCTTTATTGTTCGGGTAACTGATACTTTTAATATACTGAAACACCTCATCACTATCGGCCTCTGCCATTACTTCCGGTTTTGGAAAAGCCTTGAATAAGGCCGGAGTAATCATATTTACTCGCTTATCAGTACATTGAGCAGAAAGTATTACAGCAACCAATAACTGATACGGGTTTTTATAATGCAATTCGGTTTCGGCTATGGGCTGATTGAGACTAAAGTATTCAATTACTTTATCAAAACGCTGTTGTTTGGTCATTGTAAAAAAGATATAAATTAAATATATAACTTTGTACTTACCTATATCGTAAACGAGATGCTACAAGCTATAATTACATTCGCAATAGTAATCATATCCTTGGGTTATGTTTTGCGCAGGCTGTATAACAGTATTCAAAAGAAAAAAGAATGCGATAAATGCGCGCTCATGGATGCTGTAAAAGCTCAAAAGAAAATTTAAAGATTCTATAGCATTCCCATAAACACCATAAAATAAAAAAGGAGTACATAATGTACTCCTTTTTTATTACTTTTTCAAGTAGGAATTAGTGGTGCGCAGGTGCAGCAGCTTCTGTAGCAGGAGCAGCAGCTTCTGTAGTTGCAGCAGCAGAATCAACTGGAGCAGCAGCAGCAGCAGCTTCAGCAGCAGCAGCCTCAGCTGTAGCTATTGAGTCAGCTTTTGCTTGTTCTTTTGCAGCTTCTTCAGCAGCTTTTTGCTCAGCGCTTTGACCGCAAGATGCGAATGTAAACATTCCCGCAACGGCAACTAATGATAATACTTTTTTCATTTTTGTTTTTGTTTTTGTTTGTTATTTTAATTAATTAAAAGTGGCACAAATTTAATACATATTTTTATATCTACAACATTTCTTGCGTTTTTTTTAACCTTGAATTAAAATACAGACTAAATTACACTTCGGGAACCCTGCTAATATTGAAAACAAATGTTCATCCAATACTACCAAAGAATATCCGGTACCGACTTTTAATACTGGAACTATTATACAAACAAATCCATATATTGCTTTGGCAAATCCTCTAAAATTATCTGTATAATTGACTTGATGCCGCATTTTTTAATAAATTTGCAGGCTGCCGAGCCATATAACTATTTTAAATGCTAGATAAAAATAATCCCTACCGTTTAATTAAGCTAATAATTGTGTTAGTTATTTTATACAGTGTTTGTCGTTTACTTTTTTATGCTTTTAACTACTCTTTATTTTCAGATTTAAATTTTACAGAATTACTTAAACTACTGTTTTTTTCTATCCGGTTTAATCTTTCGGTCATTATTTTATCTAATTCTTTATTTATTCTGCTATATCTGCTTCCTTTTGAAAGGAGAGAGTCGAATTTATACAGAACATTCTTAAAAGTACTATTTTTAGCCGTTAATAGTCTCGCATTGCTGAGTAATTGCGTTGATTTAGCTTACTTTCAATTTACATTAAAACGAACCAATGCAAGTGTTTTTAATTTTTTTACAGGCAAAGTTGGCGGCGATTTATTACAATTGATCCCTGTGTTCATTAAAGATTATTGGTATCTCTTTATAATTTGGGCGTTTTTAGTGGTTGCTATCGTTTATTTTTATAATAAAATAGAGGTGTTGCGTTTATCCAAATGGAGATTCGGTGATTATTTCAAACAATCATTCATTTTTATAGTATTTGCCGGAGTTTCAATAATTGCATACAGAGGAGGATTACAACTTAAACCCATCAATTGCGCCTCTGCCGGTGAATATACTTCTGTAAAATACATCCCATTAGTAATTAATACTCCATTCTCTATCTTAAAAACATTAGACATTAAAGCAATCGAACCTTCCAAAGAATGGAAATATATAAGTGAAGTTGAGTTAAGGGAGATATATAATCCTATACATGGTGCTCATAAAAATGAACCGTTCAAAAAAATTAACGTATGCGTTATTATTCTCGAAAGTTTTTCAAAAGAATATGTTGGTGCATTAAATGGTAAAAACAAGGGATATACTCCTTTTTTAGATTCGCTTATTAATGAGAGTTTAACATTTACAAATGCCTTTTCAAATGGCAAAACCTCTATTGACGGTATTCCATCAATTGTTGCAAGCATTCCTACATGGATGAATGAATCATTTATCACCTCTCCTTATTCAACCAATCAAATCAACAGCCTTGCTAATAACTTAAAAAGAGAAGGATATTCTACCGCTTTTTTTCATGGTGGCACAAATGGCACGATGGGCTTTGATGCGTTTTGTAAACTTGCAGGTTATGATAAATATTATGGAAGGACTGAATATAACAATGAAAAGGATTTTGACGGAAACTGGGGGATTTGGGATGAAGAGTTTTTACAATACTCGGTGAAAACAATTGGTGCAAGACCCAGACCTTTTTTGTCCACCATTTTTACATTAAGTTCTCACCACCCTTTTTCAATACCCAATAAGTATAAAAACAAGTTTAATAAAGGGGAATTAGAGATAGAAAAGTGCGTTTCCTATGCGGATTATGCTCTAAAGAAGTTTTTTGAAGCAGCAAAAAAAACAGCTTGGTACAAAAACACGTTATTTGTTTTGAGTGCAGATCATACCGGATTATCAAATGATCCTTTTTACTCTAACAAAGTTGGAAATTTTGCAATACCTATCATCTACTTTATGCCTGGCAGCGATCTAAAGGGGAAAGACTCCGCACTCACACAACAAATTGACATTATGCCTTCGGTACTTGATTATTTAAATTATCCTCTTCCCTATTTTTCGTTTGGTAAAAGTGTATTTGACAGTACAGAACATCACTTTGCATTAACATATAACAATGGAGTTTTTCACTTCATCAAACAGGAATATGCACTTGAATTTGATGGAAACAAATCGGTAGATTTATACCACTACACAACGGATAGTATGCTTACCGATAATTTACTAAATAGCAAACCTGAGATTAAACAAGAAATGGACAAGGAAATAAAAGCAATTATACAATCGTACCAACAAAGTTTGATGAATAACAGTATGCACTATTAAACTGCAAAAGTCATTAATTCTTATTTTTTTCTTTTAAAATTTATATAAATTGAAAGTACTGTCAACCATAAAAGAATGGATCAAAGCCGTATTATTAGCTACGATTCTTATTATTTTGTTCAGGGTGTTTTGTTTTGAAGCATTTACCATCCCTTCTCAATCTATGGAGAAATCGTTACTAACAGGCGATTACATACTTGTAAGTAAATTAAGCTATGGTCCGCGAATTCCTATCACTCTTTTGTCTTTTCCATTCATACATCAGCGGTTTCCTTTTTCAACAGATAAAAAATCTTACCTTGATTGGATTCAATTACCATATATACGCTTGGGAGGTACACCCAATGTGAAAAAAAATGATATAATTGTATTTAATTACCCTATAGATGAAGAAAATCCTACTGATCAAAAAATCTATTTTGTAAAACGATGTGTAGCTCTTCCGGGCGACACTCTCGAGGTTCGCAATGGTTTAGTTTATGTTAACGATGTATATACAGATAAAACAGAACATTTGCAGTTTACCTATAAGGTGATAACCGATTTAGATACAATTGACACAAAAACATTAAATAAACTCGAAATTGTTGACGGCGGAAGAATGGTAAACAGAAGAGAATTCAGCTTTACAATGAGTCTTGAAAATGCTGATTCTTTAAGAAATCAACCTCACATCAAAAGCGTAAAACCTTTGCTTGAAAAAAAAGATTCTTACAATAATTATCTTTTTCCGGAGAGCGACTTTTTTTTATGGAATATTGACAATTATGGTCCTCTATCAATTCCCAAAGCCGGCAACTCCATCCATTTAACACTTGATTCATTGCCATTGTATAAAAAAATAATAGGGGTTTATGAAAAAAACGATTTAAGAATATCTAACGATTCTATATTTATTAATAATAAATACAGCACACATTACACCTTCAAAATGAATTACTTTTTTGTAATGGGCGATAACAGGCATAACTCTGTTGATTCTCGTTTTTGGGGTTTTTTACCCGAAGACCATATTGTTGGAAAGGCGGTAACAGTACTTATGTCAATTAAAAAAACTGAAAATGGCAATAAAATAAGGAAAGACAGGTGGTTTAAGTCCATCGATTAATATTAAAAAAAGAGAAAGCTGTTATGTAAAAATTTATACCCATTTGATCAAATTCAGAAAAAACAACTCAAAAAAATAGCAATCATACCTCCTCAGCTTATATACCCTTTCACATAATCCTTTGTTAATTTTTCTTTTGGGTTAAGCAATACTTCTTCTGTAGTGCCAAACTCAATTATTTCGCCCATGTAAATAAATGCAATGTAGTCGGATACTCTTCTGGCTTGACGCAATATATGGGTAACCAATACCAATGTATATTTGTCTTTTAATTTCAAAAACAATTCTTCTATATGTTGTGTAGAAATTGGATCCAGCGCAGAAGTGGGTTCATCCCCAAGAATAATTTCAGGTTCAACTGCTAATCCTCGTGCCAGACATAAACGTTGCTGCTGACCAATAGACAAGCGGGTTGCAGGGTCTTTTAAACGATCCTTTACTTCGTCCCATAAACTAACACCACGCAAATAATGTTCAACAATTTTATCCAACTCTTTTTTGTTTCGCTCACCATGAATTCTCGCTCCATACGCCACATTATCATAAATATTCATTGGCAGCGGAAAGGGCCGCTGCGATAACAATCCCATTTTCTTTCGAAGGTGGGTTACTTCTGTTTCAGGAGAATATAAATCTTCTCCATCAACAAGAACTTGTCCGGTAATTTCTACATTGCCTTGTCTGTCCAGTAAACGATTGAATGTTTTTAATAACGTGGTTTTACCGCACCCGGACGGGCCTATAAATGAGGTTACTTTTTTATCAGGAATATCAATGGAGATGTTTTTTAAAATGTGATTTCCATCAATGTGAACATTTAAGTTTTTTACACTGATGTGTGGTTTTTCTGTTGTCATATTTTATTCTTAGAAAGTTTTTTACTGAAATATTTTGCCGTAAAACTGATTAGTAAAACGATAATAGTAAGGATCAATGCTGCTGCATAAGCACGGTTTTGCACTTCCTCGATAGGACTGCTCAACTGAAAAAATATAGCAAGTGGCAATGTTGCGGTAGGTTGGTCAAGTGATGTAGGAATACTGTCAGTATACCCCGCTGTAAAAAGCACGCAGGCCGCATCTCCAATAGCTCTTCCGAAAGACAGTAAAATAGCAGTAATAATTCCGGGTACACATTGCCTGATTAATATTTTAGCACTCTCCCATCGTGTGCCACCTAACGAATATACGGCATTACCAATATCTTCAGGAACCAGTCGCATCACTTCATCCATCGAGCGAACTAATATTGGTATAACCAATAATGTAACAGTAATTGTACCTGCTAACAACGAAGTTTTTAATCCGAAATAAATCATTATGGTAAAACCAAATGCACCATACACAATGGAAGGTATTCCGAATAAAATATCAGCCGCCAAACGGGTTGTTGTAGCCAGCCATGCATTTTTTTTTGCATAAACATTAATGTATAGTACAACAGGAATGCTCACCAGCAAACCTAATAATGTTGCACCAATTGTGATGTAAATAGAACCTATTATTGCATTTAAAATACCTCCACCTTTACCAATGTAAAAACCTCCTTCAGGAACTTTCGAAACAATGTCCCAGGTTAGTGAGCCCGCACCTTTCGAGGCAATAGTCCAAATAATCATTACCAACACTGCGCTGATAGAAAGTGTGCTTAAAATCATTAAGGCTTTAAAAAATTGTTCTTCCAGTTTACGTTTCATTTGTACAATTTTATTTTTTAGTTACGGCTACCTCTAGGAGAATTGAATAAAAGTGAAACCTTAACCATTATTTTTTTCCAATCGGTATAATATAATGCGCGATATCGCATTAAATAAAAATATGATAATGAATAAAATGAAAGCCGCCAGCATTAATGCCGATTCATACATAGGTACAGAAAGCATCTCTCCATAGTTATTGGCAATAAGTGCCGGCAAAGGATAACAGGAATCAAAAATGGAATGAGGTATTTCAGGAATGTTTCCACAAACCATCAATACCGCTATGGTTTCTCCAAATGCTCTTGAAATGGCAAGTACCACAGCTGCAATAATCCCGGGACGAGACTTTTTCAGTAATACATATTTTATAGTTTCCCATTTTGTAGCACCAACGGATAGTGACGCTTCGCGCAAACCATCAGGTACAGTATTAAACACTTCCAAAAGAATACTAATGATTAAAGGAATAATCATAATGGCAAGTACAATACCTCCGGCAAGCGTACTATAGCCCGATGAAAATTCCACGAAATGAATCGCTAACTTTTCCTGAACAAATGGAACAATTACCAAAACACCCCATACACCATAGATAACAGGCGGGATTCCTGATAATAAATCAATTGGCGGTAATAATGCCCTTTTTACTTTTGCATGTGCGTATTCTGAAAGATAAATAGCAGTGAGTAATGAAACTGGTAATGCAATAATAATTGCGATGGTCGTTACCCATAATGTACCTGCAATGTATGACAAAAAACCAAATGCAGATTTAAACGGTTTCCATTCTGCCGAAAGTAAAAGGCTGCTTAAAGAACTATTTTGCAATATTGGCAATGACTTGTAATACAGTCCCACACCAATAAACAGAACAGTTACAGTAGAAAGCATAGTAAATATCAAGAAAACATTTCCTGTAATCTTATCAATCGTTAATCGTATGTTTTTCATTTACTGTATTCAAATTTTAATACAAAAATACAAAAAATCTATAACTCCCATAAAATTTATAGACGATGTTCGAAAACCAATTTATGGTAATTACGAACATCGTCTATAAAAACGGAAATCGTTACGTTTTAGATTACTTAACGCTAGTTCCTGCACCCAATTTTCCTAATTCAACCGTTAATTTATCTTGTGGTAAATTAATGTATCCTGCTTCGTGAACATATTTTTGTCCTTCAGTTAACACCCATTTTGTAAACTCCACCACAATTGGATTTTGAGGTCTTCCGTTAGTAACAAAATATAAATCGCGAGCCGGAGGTGATGGATATTTTCCTGCTGCAATAGCCGCTATCAGGTCATCTACCGTGTCATAAAAATTTTCTTCAGGATCAATTTTTCCGTTTTTATTTAAGTCGATAGGTAAAACGGCTACTCCGTTCGTTGCTCTTTTAGTTTTAGAATCGTATATATAAACGATATTGTTAAAGCCAATTGCACTTGGATCTTTTTTTACGGCTGTAGCAAGTCCGGGATCTCCATATACCGCAACACCTAATAAATCTTCTTGTTTTTTGCCGAAGTATTTTGCCCATGTTTCAGCTGCACCTGCCGCATCTGAACGCGTGTAAACGTGAATAGGAGCTGCGCTTTTAAAACCTAGTTGGTTCCAGCTTCTTATCTTTCCTGTAATAAAAATATTGTTGAATTCGTCTTTTTTCACACCCCTTGCTTTCAATTGGTTCAAAAAAGGATTACTAGCGCTAGTAGTTGGGATAACGGCATCCTTGGTAACGGCAATAGGGAATGCACCTTTTTTAACTTCTGCGATATTTAAATCTCTAGAGACCAAACCTATATCGGTAACTTTAGAAAGAACATCTGTAATCCCTTTTCCGGCACCGCCAGCAGAGATGTCGATTTTTACATTCGGGTGAATTTTACGGA
Source organism: uncultured Bacteroidota bacterium (assembly GCA_963727705.1). Classification (GTDB taxonomy): domain Bacteria; phylum Bacteroidota; class Bacteroidia; order 2-12-FULL-35-15; family 2-12-FULL-35-15; genus 2-12-FULL-35-15. Next base: position 8,711 of record CAVSHK010000034.1, on the reverse strand, counting down.
ACTCTTCTGCCCATTTTACAGTTATAGGATATAAAGCAAACGCACCAGAAATTGAGATGTTTCCGCTTAAATTATCAGGAACTGATTTGGTGTTTGAATTAAATACGATCCAACCAAACAAGGCGATAGTTAATGTTGTGATTTTGGTTTTCATAATTTTATTAAAGTATTAAATTGTTGTTAGATTTTTAATTATTTGAATGCTGTTTTAAATAACTGCGGCTTTAACGAAACAGAAATGTATGCCCACGTTGGATTGCGATCCGTACTACCTGCTTTTTTAATAACACCCATTGATGGGTCAACTACTGCATAAGACCATCCAAAATCAATTGTAATATAGGGTTGAGGTTTATAAATAAATCCTAAATCATTTTCATAACCAAGATATTGAGCATTCGGTACTAAACTGGTTACTTTTCCAGCTTTGTTTTTCACAACGCTATAAAATTCGTTCTCTGAATAGAATAAATGGAAGTCGGATCTGAAGGTTATTTTTTTACCGGCTGTTTTTGTAAAAAATAAGTATGGATTAATTAGTCCTGCATTATTAACATCAGCAGGGAAAGAAGTAAAAAAGTCCATATTTCCGTTAAAGCGATGCGCTACACCATATAAGGGTGAAAAGTTATGATCGGTGGTGGTATTTGTATATTTTGCATTACCGCCACTCATTACTTCTGCCCCCAAACGAACCGTAAAACTTTCGGGGATGGTGTATTTAACTTCGGCTTGGTGATAAAAAGCGTCTAACAGATTCCCTGAGGCATCTAATCCCGATTGCCAGTACCCGCTGTAAGTAGCATAAAATCTACCTTTTTCATAAGCTAAACGCCCACCGTCTGTGTAACGAAAATTCGTTCCGTTTTTTGAATTAGCTCTTTGATAACCATCGGCAGAGTTAATAGTAGTTAATGTCCATGAATCGGTTATTTTATATTTCAAATAATGTACACCAAGCGCTTTATAAGTGCTGTTCACTCCTCCTGCCGGAACGTAAGTGGTATTAAATAGAGGTTCTCCGTTAGGTTGGTTAACAACTCCATTGTTACTTGAAGTTTGGTTTTCTGCAAACAATAATTGCGAAGAAACTTTGTCTCCTTCAAAAATAAAGTTCACAGCATCATGAGTCTGTCCGTTCACTCTCCAATCATTTTCTGCAAATAAACGTTGGTCGTCAAGGGAAAATACCTGTTGTCCAAGCTTAATTGAAAATTTAGGCTTAAGAAAAATCTGACCATACGCTTCATACAACTGTAAAGTAGCACTGTTTGAACGAGGGTCTGTTTGTCCCCACACTCTCACATCCTGAATAGAGGTGTGAAGTTTAAACCTGTTTTTTTGTTCATATGTAAACGATATACGGGCTCGTTGATTGGTAAAATAAGCAGGGTTAGCAGTATCACCTTTTGGCACTAAATTTCTGTACCCATGTCTGTATTCTGTTCTTGTTCTTAATTCTCCACCAATTGTAAATGTTTTATCCTTTGGAGCTTCTTGTTCTTTAACAGCAGCATCGGCGCGCAAAGAATCCGCATCTTCCTGAGAAATAGCCTTCTTCTGAATAAGCAAATTTAAAACATCATCATTGGTTTGAGCAAAAGAGGTAATAGCAAAAAATGCAAATGCAATAAATGTATAGATGTATTTTTTTGTTTTCATTGTTTTAGTTTTTTAGTTTTTGAAATTTCAATTCTGTTTAATTTATATTTTTTTTAGTATTGATTCATCTATGAATGAATACAAGATAATTGATTCTATGCCATAAGGCAATCACAACAATTGTTACAAGAGGTTAATTGTACCAACAAAATCACTTTTTGCTTCAGCATTTTTAAAAATTTGCTGCAAATATATATAAATTCCATCAAATTAGTAGTATTTAATTGTGCTTTTTTGTAATAATTCATCGTGGTGTTTTTTTAGTTATTTATTGGATTGAATTTTATGATGCGGCATTATAAAGCGTGTACCATTCTTCATGACTCAATTTTATGCCATAAGCACTTGCCGCATTTTTTATTCTTTTTTTATCGGGACTTCCAATAATAGGAAGCGCTCCTAATCTGTAAAGCCAAGCAACAGCTATTTGCTCTATGTTAGCACCGTGCTTTTTTGCAACCGTTTGTAAGGCTTTCCTTACTTTAATCGCTTTGTTATCTTTTCCGTTTAATATTCTGCCACCGGCCAATGGAGCCCAAGCCATAGGTTTGCTGTATTGCTCTTTGATAAAATCTAAACGTCCATCACTTATGGCTTGAGGTTGCAACAAGCTTAACTCAATATGATTGGTAATGATTGGATAAGACAAACGCGAAGCAAGTAATTTATGCTGAAATACATTAAAATTGGAAACTCCAATATTAATAATTTTCCCTTCCAGCATTAATTCTGTTAAGGCAGAGGCTGTTTCATCGGCATCAAATAAGTAATCGGAATGTTCCAGCAAAAAAATGTCAATATAATCTGTTCTCAATTTTTTAAGCGAATTTTCTACACTTTTTTTTATGTATTCTGGTCGTAAGTCATAAAATGTTTCATTTTTTAATTTGTTGCTTTTTCTGATCCCACACTTTGTAGATATTATAATTTCAGAACGGTCAAAAGATTTACTGTGAATAGCCTTACCAAACAATTCTTCAATTTTTCCATCTCCATATCTGTCTGAATGGTCAAAAGTATTTACACCAAGCTCTAAGTTGTAATTAATAATGTCTTCTACTTTTTTTATAGAGTTTAAAGCCGGGGTATTCCATCTCCAAAAGCCATAAATGGCAGCAGATACTTCAGGGCCTGCTTCATTTATATACACCTTTTCCATCATAGTTTTATATTCTTTTTAAATACAAGTCTTGTAAATTTTTTGACAAATATATACAAATTCTATCAAGTAAGTAGTTATTATAAATTATTTTTTGAAAAATATTTTATACTTCATTCTAAAGTGTATTTAAAATAAATATACGCCTAATACAGTTAGAGGTAATTTACTGGGACGCAGAAACCAACAACAGAGTTGGTAATCTCCGTGAGGTTCGGAAGGTGTTGGATTTTTATACACCACTTTCATATAAGCAAAGCGTGATTCGCCTTGTTCATAAGTGTTGTGGCTATATGATAATTTTAATGCTCCCATTTTTTCAGAGACCAAGTTACATTTTTCTTTTCAATTGTATATTTCAGTTGAAAGAAAAAAATAGCTCCATTATCAGCGATAAAAAAACGATGAACTTGTGTTTACACCGTTTTTAATAACGCATAAAAAAATTAAGGAAGGATTATTTTAAAGGATGATAAGCGATAATATCTTTTTGCAGGTCTTCCAAGTTGGTTTGCTGATATTTTTCGGTGCTGCTCACGTATTTATGCCCTGCTTTGTATTGTACTTCGCGCATATTACCTTCTTTTGACAACCATAATGTGATTACACTTGTGCGGAGCTGGTGAACCGATTTCACTTGTGGAGCAACATTCCGTAACGTTTTCATCATTTTGGTCATCACATTATTAAAGTTGCTTCCTGCACCCATACTGGTAAATAAATAATGTGTTTCTTTTTCAGTAAACGCAAGCATTAGCTTTCTTACCTTATCAAGATACTCCTGTACGTCCAACACCTGATGGGCTTTTAAGTCAAGTAAACGGCTGTTACTTCTTCGGCTTCCGGGTACTTTTATTTTTCCTTCCTTGAGTAAAATATGTGAAGGTTCCAGCCTGCTTAATTCATTGCTTGTTAATCCCTGATAGATGATTAATCCCAACATGATTTTGTTCCGTTTATCTGTAACACTGATTGACGGGAAGCTTTTGTAGGTATCGTTTAGCTGCTGTTCATTCAACACATCATGCGGTAATCTTCTTGGTACTCCTTTTATAAAAAGATTAGCTGCAATGTTATCTTTTACTTTACGCATTTTTACAAGATAGTTGTAATAATGCCGTATGCAGCCAAGTTGCTGATTGATAAATCGTCGGCTGTTACCTGATGTGGTTAGGTGGCGTACGTACATCAACAGGTCGTTGTAACGTGCATGTTTGCTGTCAATACCTTCTTCTTTGAGCCATTGTAAAAACAGGTTTACATTACGTTCATAGTTATGTATCGTAGTGTTGGTGTAATTCTTCGATTCAAGATAATTTGTAAAACTCATATTAGTCGTTTTTATAGTTTGGAGGCATTACATAATTTCTGCCTGCCATTTGTTGCAAGCGTTCAAAACCGTATTCCTGCAACCAGCTATTCATCACACTCATTTGTATATGTACGGTTCCTCTTACTTCAGGTGTATATTTTTTTATTTGTTTTATTAACTTGTCAGTGTTGTTATGGATGCGCTCGCTGCCTCCCATACAGGCAAAGAGCTTATCACTTTGCAGTCCTGCTATCTCCAACATCATGGGTCGTATAATAGTGATGTATTGCTCCAGTTCTTTTGCCTGTTCTTTCTCAAGGAGTAATACACGGGCAGCGGTTTTTCTTGTTTCAGGTATGTGTATTTTTCTTTTTGCAAAAACAATGTGAGCAGGTGTAAGCTCACTTATCTCGGCAGGGCATAATCCCTGATGTATCAATAGATTTAATATTACTTTGTTTCTTTTTCCTATCATCCCTTTACTGTTATACTGTTCATTAATAAACTGTAACTGTTCTTTTGTAAGCAGTTCGGGAGGTGGTTGTATGGTGATGTTTTTAATGTAAAATTCGTGCGTGAAGGAAGACGATGTTTGTCCTGTACCAATCAGGTAACTGCAATAATGACGAAGAACGGACAAGCATTGATGTAAACGTTTTCTTTTACCGATGTTCTGTTCTTTTACAAAGGTGAGTAGGTCGTTGTAACAGAGTGATGCAGGAAGGATATTTTTTTGCTTCATCCAGTTCTCAATCATACTGGCTTGATGCACGTAATAGTAATTGCAGCTTTCACTATATCCGAGCGACAGAAGATGTGTTTTGAAGTTCATGGGCAAGGTGTGTATAGATTTGTGTGGATTCAATGGTTTTGTGTCCTAAAAAATTAGCGATACGTTCCAGTCTCATTCCTCCTATGAGTAAATGCGTGGCTATGCTGTGGCGCAGGCTGTGCATTCCTATGTTCTTCGTTTTAAGCTGTTCGTTCCCCGTGTTATTGATTAATGTTCTTAATCGTATTGACAGGCTTTGTCCGTTTATCCGTAAACCACGCTGACTTATAAACAGTGCATGGTGTTCCCTGCCTTCTATAATAAAACTCTGCCGTGCATAACGGACGTATTCGCCGATGTCCTGCAACACCTTTGGGCTGGCGGGTACATAACGTTCGGTATAGTGTTTTCCTTTGCGTACATATATCATTTTGCGGTCAAAAAGTATATCGCTTACATCTAATTGCACTCCTTCGTTGGAACGTAAGCCACAGCCGTAATAAATGGACAGCATGGCTTTGTCGCGTATGCCGTAAGGGGTATTATCGGTTACACCGTAAAGCTGTTGTATTTCATCTTGGGTAAGTACGGCTTTGATGTTGCGCTCGTGTTTAAACTCCATCATGTCTATTGCAAAAGAGCTTTGTTGTGTTTCGCGCAGGTAAGTAGAGAACAGGCGAAGGGATTGTAAGTATTTATTGAGATAGGCATTGGTAAGACCGTTGCCTGTGCGCCGACAGGGACGATGTTTCAACGCTTCAAAAAAGCCTGTTAAATGGTCTTGTTCCATGTTGTCCACGTTGTAAATGGCTTCTGATTCGAGGTAATGAAAGAACTCACGCAGGTGTGAGGGAATAGCATTAACGCTGGTTTTTGCATACCCCAATGTGTACAGCCATTCACCAAAGGAGGCTTGTAATTGAAGGTATTTGGGTGTTTGGATAATAAGATGTTTCATTGTAATTAAAAAATTGTTTAACAATACTTTTTATTTTTATAGTAACTACTCTGCTCTATACCTTAACTGGTAAGCAATAGCGTGGTTATTTATTTAAAGTAACCACTCACGAACCACCGAACTACTCTTTTTTATCCGTATCCTTTTTTATTTTCTCCAGCAACTCGTCCAATACATTGTTAATGCTGCTTTGTAGCTGTTCGTATTCTTCATAGCTGGTTATTTCATACAGGTATCCTTTTGCTTTGCTGCCTCCCGCTATTTTTATGTAATCGCTGGCGTACAGCTCTATCAGGTATTTTTTTAATGAGGATGGATGTATTTTCAGTTCGCTTCTTATTTCTCTCGTCTTAAACGTTTTTTCATTTTTCTTTTGCTGGTGCTTTTTTAAGCGTTCTAAAAAGTTTCGGCACGAAGTGGTTAGTTCATCTGCTTTGCGTATCAAAATATCTTTTAACAGCTTGTTTGTCCAAGCAATGTCCTCAAAGGTGGATTCTATATAGGGTTCGTTGTGTGCATTGGTTTTTATTTTACGCTGGTGCTGATTATAAAGTGTTATAATTTCAATGAAGCGTAAATACAGCTTGTGGCTTCGGCGGGGCTTCAATACGTTGCTTGGTATTTTTAAAAAAGGAGCGTAAGGGTTAATGACCTTAATGGGTTTAATGAAGCGTTGTATGTTTTTTAAAAGTGTTTGATACTGTTCTTCTTCTTGGGTATTGATAAGCCCTGCCGATGCTTTGCGCTGGTAGTCCATGATACGCTCGTCCTGTTCTGCACTTATATCAAGGTAAATGAGTATGCAACGGTTGGCATTGTCTTCATACACACTTTCTTTGGTAGTGCATCCTGCAATGCTTACGGGGCCTTCAACGGTAAAGGTGAAGGTTTTTATATTTCCCTTGTTGTCTTTTAAACTTACCGTTTTTGTTATTTTTTGTTTGGTACTCAACTCCCGCAAGGGGTACAGCCCTTCCTGCACACCGTCATAATCTTCTATGATAATGGCTTTGTGTTTTAATTCCCCGTCTTTAAAGTAATACAGGGCATTACCGCTTAATGTGGTTATTTCTAATTTGTCTTCTGTGGGAATGAGTTTAGCAATACCTTCCTGTAAATAGGTCTTCCCTGTTCCGCTTGCTCCAAAGCTAATGATGTGCAAAGGGTCTTGAGTGATACGGCTTAAAAACACAAGGTACATGATAAAGCGGTTGTGCAGTTCGCCTACTATGCCCGTTTTGCCTATATCCATCAGGGTATTGCTCATCAGGTTAGGATGTTTAAGATAGGTAAGTACTTGTTCTATTTCTTCTTTGTCCATTGGTTTAACCAACGGCTGCAATGGTTGCAGGGCAATGATGCGTTCTAAACGATAGTTCTCTAATTGTTCTATGAGTTGATTAAACGCATCATCTACAAGGGCAACAGATATTTCCAACTGTTCGCTGATAGTATTTTTTAGGCGCAACAAGTGTTCACTATGGTACAGGTCAAGGTTATGGCGCAAGGGGGTATAATGGTTGTGTTGTGATTTTATTTTCAACGTTACTTTCAATCGGTCAAGCCCGCTTAATTTTATTCCTCCCAATACCATGATGTGTAATTGCTCGTTTTGCCAAACAAGAGCTTCGGCATTACCTTCAAGCCTTGCAGCTCCTTCTTTGGGTAAGGTCGGAGCTGTTTCCTCTTTTTTTGTTTCTGCTTTTTTTTCAGCACTTGCTGCAACAGGTTCAGTAATGATTAACTGTTTATGAGCGACTGGCAAAAGGTTGGGAGAGGCTTCGTTTAAGAGTTGCAGGATAGTTTCTTTTCCGTATTTCAGGTAAATGCTGTTAACGTCTTCATTTTCCAATGTGTTTACATTGCTTATTTTTACCTGTGGCAGCAGGTCTTTTAGCAGTTCTATACATCTTTCCACACCTTTTTTTCCTGCATCGTCTCCGTTAAAGAAAAAAATAATTTCAAGCCCTTCCCTGTTGCCAGCCCACTCTTTAACGGCTGCTATGTGTTCATCGGTAAAACGGTTTGTGCCGTAAGAGGCTAATACAGCGTATCGCAAACGTATTACCGATAATTTTAAAAGTGTAGCTGCATCTATTATACTTTCGGGGATGATGAGTTTTTCTGTTAAGGGCGAAGGATAGCAAGGGTATAAGCCTTCGCTGTTTTTAAGATAATAGTGTCTGTTGTTTTTATTGTCGCTCAAACTGCGGGCATAAAAGCCTGTTATTTGTCCCTGCTTATTACGGAGCGGAAAAGCAATACTTCCCTTTGCCCATATATTGTAACCTGCACCGCCCGTGTTTACTTTTTTAGCTGCGGGAACCAATAGCCCGTATTTAATGGAACCTTCTTCCAAGCCATGTTCGCTGTAATGGAACTGTCCGCTGTTATACCCTACCAGCCCCGATAAGCCTGCTGCAAGCTCTGTTGATGTGCTGTTGTCTTCATCCAGTCCGCGCTTTTTTAGGTATTCTTTACCAAGTAAACTTACCTTTAATCCGTTTTGGAAGTATGAAAAAACTTTGTGTAAAAAGGCCATTTTTTCTTCTTCATTTTCTTCTGTAACAGTTGTAACGGCTTGTTGAACGGGGCTTGCAGAAGGGGTAACACCAATAAGTTGTTTTGCTTTCAGGATAGCTTGATGTTTTGTGATGGCATCTTTTTTCATTATAAAATCTATCACATCTCCGCTACCTGCATTGCAATTGCTGCTAAAGCACGTCCATGTATTTGTATTGGGATAAAGCTGTAAGCTGGGGATGGTATCGTTATGAAAGGGGCAGCACACACGCTTTTGTTTATCTGCTTTTAAACCATAATGGGCTATCACTTCCATTAATGATAA
>CAVSHK010000033.1:0-4842 GCA_963727705.1 uncultured Bacteroidota bacterium | reverse complement strand
TGGGGTAATTTAAAAGAAAGTACATAAATCGCCATGCTTTGATTGTCAGATTAATATATTCTTTAAAAATTCAATTAGGCTTAATGTTTTATTTGTACATTTATACTTTAATTTTTTTACCATAAAAGCAAAATACTATTAAACATCTTACTTATAATCATTTAAACACTAAACTTAATGTCCTGAGAAGAGAATAGTTGCGTACCAATTGAAAACAAATCGTATTCACTTCGATTGCGGTGATTTATGTACTTTGTTTTAAATTACCCCAATAAATAAATTACATTATGATAGTTTAAAAATAAATAAGTACATTTGTGTGCACGCATACACATAATGTTTTATAATGAGTACTAATGATAATTTGGCTTGCGGAGGTCCCCTTAATGCAAGCATTGATTTTGATTTTTACAAAATACTTTTTGATCCCGTTCGGTGTGATTTATTAATTTTTCTTGTTTGTAATGGCAAGAAAAATATAAAGGAAATTGCACAAAAGTTTCCACAAGATCGATCTGTCATTTCAAGACATCTTGATTTAATGTATCGTTTTGGTATTGTGACTAAAAATAAGCAAGCTCGCGAAGTGACCTATGAAGTCAATAGTGTTTTTATAGTCGAGCAATTTGAAAAAACTACGACTAATATTAAAAGACTGCTTCAAATTCCCAATTAATATCGTTAAATTCCATTTGTAATTAAATAGATAATTATTTTATATAACTTATTATGTGCATGGATGCACATAATTACCTAAATCAAATTAAAATGAAAAAAAACATCATTTATGTTTTTACTGGAACAGGAAATAGCCTGGAAGTAGCAAAAGAAATCTCAGCAGAATTGAGTGATTGTGAATATTGTTTCAATGGGGAGTAACACACAATACGACTTGGAGGAGTGAATACGAAACTATAGGGTTTGTTTTTCCCACTTATTATCGTGGGGAACCAAGAAAAGTAAGAGAATTCATTAAACGTCTCAACTTGCAGACACAACAAAAATGCTTATTATTATGCTGTTACAACGATGGGTAGATATGATGGCAACACGTTATACCACATTAAAAAATTACTGAAAAAAAAGGGAATTACTGTTAAATTATGCAAAAGCACTTGATATGTTCTCAAATTATGTTATTTCTTATGATATGCGGGATACTGCTATAGAAGAGACAAAAAAATCGGAAATTGATTTTGCTCCAATTCTTCATGATATTAAGAATAGAGAAAACTAATAAAGTAGCTCGATTGAATCTTTTACAAGAGATTGCCTACAGATCCTTAATCAAGTTTGTGCCCGAAATGGATAAATATTATAGTGTTTCAGATGATTGTATTAAATGTGGAATTTGTGAAAAAGTTTGTCCTGTTGGTAACATTGGTCTGGACAGGGAGGACACCCTTCTTTAAACATCATTGCGAGCAGTGTGTGGCATGTATCCAATTTTGCCCGAAAAAAGCAATCAACTATAAGGACAAAACCCAAAGAAGAAAAAGATATACACACCCAGAAATAAAATACACGGATTTAGCAGCACTAAACAGCAAAGTCAAATCAATAAATGGAGATACTAAGTCTGAATCGGTTTCTTCAACAAAAAAAATCATTTGTTGGGGATTATATCAAGCCCTTTTGCTTATATTATATGGAAAATTTATGGAATGTAAATGATGGGTGAATATTTTCAGGTCATGATGAATACTACTTGTAATAACAACAGTTGACTCCATGGGAATTTATACTGAATAAATTCAATTAGTTAGATAATCCTCTCGCAGCCAATTTCTTCGAATCCTCCAACTAGTACAGTACAATAGAACCGAGAAAATTGCCAATTTGATTAAAAATGACAAATCAATTACTGGTTGTTGAATAAGTTGAAACTTAAACTGAACAATAAAATCTATTCCTATCACACAAATGATCAAAAAAATGGGAACAACAAAGGTTTGAACTTAAATCTATTGAAGGATAGCATTTTAAAAAGAATCCTTCTTGTTTACCAAAATGAATATTACCGAAATTAATATGGAGAAATTTGCCAGCATACTTGAAATTGAAAAACGTCATTTTGGAAGATCTTAATCCTGTTGTCAAAATCATAAAGGCTAAAAACAGGATGTAAATTTTTATTTTCTCCATCATAATATGTTTTTTATAATATTTTTTAAGGACGCTCTTTCTACTGCTTGCACCTAACCGGCCCGGCGATTGTGCTCCGCTTCAATTCAATCTGATCCTAATGCTTCTTTGCAGATCTAAACGTTCTATAAAATTTACGTACATCCTCAACGAAATAGATCTGGTTCTTCCATTGCCGTAAAATGTCCGCCACGAGGCATCTCTGTCCAATGTATAATATTCAATTTTTTTTCAGCCCATTCTTTAGGAGGCAATAAAATGTCTTCAGGGAAAAGAGCAAGTCCGGTTGGTACTTTTATTTCTTTCATTGGCGGCAAAGAATGTGTATTCTCATAATACATATGAGCTGATGAACCAATCGTATTGGTAAGCCAATAAATCATTATATTGGTAAGCAGTTCATCCATGCTGTATTTATTTTCAAGATTGCCTTTGCAATCGCTCCATGAATGGAATTTCTCAATAATCCAAGCTGCTAAACCTACTGGCGAGTCAGAAAGTCCGTATGCCATAGTCAGAGGTTTTGTCGATTGAATAGACATATAACCTCCCTCTTGAGACATCCATTGCTGAACAGTTTTTTTGTATTGTAATTCCTGTGATGAAAGACTGTTTTCGTTTGTTGAAGTCAAAATATCCCGAATGATGCCAATATCAGTAAGATGAATCCCCACAAGAAGATCCGGATAGTTTAATGCCAAATATCTTGTAACGCCTGATCCAATATCGCCACCTGCTGCGGCAAATTTTGCATAACCAAGTTTTTCAGTCATCAGTTTTGCCCATAGGTCAGCAACCCGTGAATTATTATATCCGCTGTATTCAGGAATTGAAGAAAATCCGAAACCTGGCAATGAAGGAATAATTACATCGAAAGAGTCGTTCGCATTACCGCCGAAACTGGCAGGATCAGTAAGTAAAGGTATTATTTTCTGGTAACGAACGAAACTATCTGGCCATCCGTGAGTGAGAATAATTGGCAATGTATTTGGTCCTTTCCCTTTTTCGTAAAAAAAATGAATATCCAATCCATCGACATTACATTTGAACTGGGTATAACTATTTAAATTATTTTCTTGAAAACGCCAGTTATAATCACTCCGCCAATAAGAAACGAGTGACTGCATATAGTCCTTTTTAGTACCGCTTTCCCAGTCTGAGTCTTTTAATTGATTTGGCCATTTCGTATTTGAAAGTCTAAATGATAGATCTTCTAGTGTTTTATCTGAAATTTGAATTTTAAACGGTTCTATTGTCATATCATTTCAATTTTAAGTTGTTATAATATATCTGCAATCTCTTGTCAATATGGTAGACTATAATGTATGCCCAACGCACCAAAAATGTAAAGTTCAGCCTATATGTGTCTGTATGATAGCATTTAAATCCCTTCTAATTTATATTTGGCCCGGATTGAGACTTACAAAAAGTACAAAAATCACCGCGGTTCCCATGGATTGAAATTTTCTTTCACCCTGGATTTGAATAATTCGCTTCTCTGAAGATTATAATTGTGTTTGAAAACAGCCTGTATCCTATGATTGAATCAGTTTCCGATATCTTTTAACGCTTGAAATACTAATTCCTGTTAAACTCACCGTTTCAGACACAGATAGCCCTCTTTCAAAGGCTTTTTTCACTTTTTCGAAATTATCATGGTTAATACCTTTTGGTCTGCCCATATGTTTACCCTTGGCAGCTGCCAGGAGCTGGCCGGCACGTGTTTTCTCTAAGATACTTTCCCTGTCATACTCCGATAGAGCTGCAAAGATCTGAAGTACCATCTTGCCGGCTGGTAGTGGTACTGTCAACTCCTAAATCCAGAGCTTTAAAATGAATACCCCGATTGGAGAACTCACTAACTAGCTTAATTAAATGATCCCTACTCCGGCCTAAACGAAAAAAACGGGCTACCATGACCGTATCCCCTGGACGAAGTTTTGATTGCAATTCATCCAGTGCCGGCCGGCTTGTACTCATTCCAGAAATTTTATCCTGAAATATTTCATCACAACCTGCCTTCTGCAAGGTTTCCAATTGTGTATCTAGGTTTTGATCGGTGGTCGATACCCGGGCATATCCAAAAACTTTATTCATAGAGGTTCAATAAGTTTGTATCACAAATATAAATAAATAATTATATTTAGTCCTACTTTTTGAACCATGTTTTCGGGTGTTTTTGTATGAAAAGCAAAAAAATGGAAGGGTTCAAAAAGGTATGACTTTTTGAACCTTATACATACCCCTATTTCACGCATGCCAAGAAAAGAGTACCTGTCACAGGAAGCGCGCCATAGGTTTGATCATCCTCCGGTTTTGAGTTCCGAACAAAGATTATTTTTTTAAAATCCCCAGGTTGGGCGATTGAGTATCTAAAGTTTTTGCAAACTCCCTCCACCAAAGTAGGGTTTCTTTTACAGGTAGGGTACTTCAGGATGGTCAGCCGATTTTATGTTCCAGGTCGATTCCATCAAAGTGATGTAGACTTCATAGCCGAAAGAATTTCAGTTGATGTTAATGCTGTTAGATATGAATGAATATGAGATTTTAACTGTTTATCGGCATCAGAAAGAAATCTTGAAATATTTTGGATTTACTCCATTTGATAAATCATCCAGTGAGACTTTACTTGCAGAAGCAGAGCGATTAGCTCATGTGCAGACCAAGAACAAGACGACGAGTCAGAAGAAGAAGAAT
>CAVSHK010000032.1:0-31663 GCA_963727705.1 uncultured Bacteroidota bacterium | reverse complement strand
AGCAATATGAAAGTGCCTGAGGATTTTTTGCGACGGTTAGTAAAAATAAAAAAGCAAAAGCCTTTTTTGATACCTTAAATAAAACCAATACGTATGCCATTACTTGGCGATTGCAAACGGCAAAAAAAGCGAGACAGAGAGAAAAGAGAATGCAGCAAGCTCTAATCGAAATGTTATCCCAAGGAAAAAAATTTCACTGATATTTAAAAAATATTAAACATTTTTAACAAACATCTTACTCATCTTTTTTACTGAAAAATTTATTTATCAAATTAAAAACAATCGTTTTTAATCCATCTGAGTTTTTTGAAACAACATCAGTCACTCCCATTTGTAAAAAATTTCCTAATAATTGTTTTAAAGGATTGTTGGTAAATATTCTACAATTGCCTTTTTAGATACAAATCCAATAGCAAGACTAAGGAGTGTTCCCAGTAAGTCTTTCTTAAAATCGGGAGAAGTGGTTAGGTCGTGAAATGTATTTTTAATAATATTCACAGGTTTTAAACTATCAACGGCCGTAAGACATTCTTTCTTCAATAATGACCATTCTTCAGCTTGTTTTTGTTCCAATTGCTGAATAGCATTTTTTAGTTCTGCCGCGTTGGTGATGGGTTGCATAGTAAAATCAGTTTAGCAATTGTTTGATAATAGAATTGTTGATGCTTGATTTTATGGAGGGATGAATGAGATACACAACAAGTGCCACTAGTGCATCAAATGCAGCCACCGTAAAAAAACCGTAATAATTTTTACCCATTACTTCGCCTAACCAAAGCGCTACGGCAACATTGAGCATTAGCGCAAAAGCTGAAATAGCGATTACCAATAATGAACGAGATAATAGGGTTGATGAAACATGAGCGGTTTTTTCTACCGTTCTTAATTTCGCTAGTTCAACAGTGGTATTGCCGTAAGCTCTATTCGTTCTATAAGAGGCTCTATAATTGTTTTTTGTGTTTCCATTTACGTGTCTGCTTTATTGAAAGTCGTTCTGAACTTGTTTCAGAATCTTTTACATGAATACAATCTACGATTTCACAGATGCCGAATCATACTTTGACAAGCGTTCGATTGAGCTCAGACCGAAGTCCCGGTAAAAGCATTGGGAACCACCAGTGCTGACTAATAATAGTCAATTAAGTGGTTTTGTTTTTTAATGCTTCGGCTTCTTTTTTTAACTCATCCAAAAAGTCATCAAACTTTTCTTTTAAGCCATCGGTAAGGTCATCCCCTTTCGACAGTATTTTTTTTCGTGTTTCACTGCCTTTATCCGGGGCAAACAAAATGCCCAAAGCCCCACCTATGGCAGCGCCTAACAGCAGCGCTCCTATTAGTTTTCCGTTATTATTTTTTGATTCTTCCATTGTTTTAATGATTGAATAGGTGAATTTTTAATGATTAAATAAAAGTATACACTAAAGTTGTCAAAAGTCAACTTTTAAAGCTGTTTGTTTTCTCGTACTCTCAGTTTATGCTGAGCGAAGTCGAAGTACTCGAACTGACACAACTTTAAAATGTCATATCGAGCGTAGTCGAGATCAAAGACATTGTTCTAACTTTAAACGACTTTACTTAAAAACAAACGAAGATAACCCAAATGTAATGAAATTATAACTGAGGTTAATCATTCGCAAATGTGATTGATATCAGTAAGTGTATTGCATTAACATTATTAATTACAAACTCAATCCCAGTTTAAACCCTTGTTCAATGGCACGTTTAGCGTCCAGTTCACCTGCCATGAAGGCTCCTCCAATTAGGTGTACCGATTTGCCTTTTGCTTTAAGCGGTTCGTACAATTCGTTTTTACTAACTTGCCCGGCGCAAATAACAATGCTGTCCACTTCCAATAGTTGAGCTTTGCCGGATATTGTAATGTGTAAACCTGCGTCATCAATTTTTTCGTATTGAACACTGTTTATCATTTTCACCTTTTTGCTTTTTAAGGAAGTGTGGTGTATCCAGCCAGTTGTTTTTCCCAATCCGTCGCCCACCTTGGTTTCTTTGCGTTGCAACAGAAATACCGTGCGTGGCGAAGGGTGAGGGTGTGGTAAAACACCTTCAATGCCTCCACGTACTTGGTTGGTAGCATCAACACCCCATTCTGTTAAAAATGCCTGAACATCCAGCGAGGTCGATTTTCCTTCATGTGTAAGGTATTCGGCAGTGTCAAAACCAATGCCGCCTGCCCCAATGATTGCCACACGTTTGCCAACTTCTTTTTTGTTTTTTAATACATCAATGTAAGATAATACGTTAGGACTTTCAACACCGGGTATGCCCGGTTTGCGGGGAGAAATACCAGTAGCAACAATTATTTCATCAAATCCATCCAAATCATTTACACCCACTGTTGTATTAAGTTTTAAGGTGATGTTGTTTAACTGAATTTGTTTACTGAAGTAACGCAGTGTTTCATAAAACTCTTCTTTACCGGGTATTTGTTTGGCAATGTTAAACTGT
Organism: uncultured Bacteroidota bacterium; assembly: GCA_963727705.1. Classification (GTDB taxonomy): domain Bacteria; phylum Bacteroidota; class Bacteroidia; order 2-12-FULL-35-15; family 2-12-FULL-35-15; genus 2-12-FULL-35-15. The sequence continues at coordinate 29,197 of CAVSHK010000032.1, read as the reverse complement.
CCGCCAATTTCACTTCCTGCATCAAACAGGGTAACTTTATGTCCGCGTTTTGCTGCGGTAGTAGCGGCAGAAAGACCAGCCGGCCCGGCTCCTATTACTGCAATTTTTTTAGGTGTTGTTGCTGCTGTGTAATTCAATTCCGTTTCGTGGCAGGCACGGGGGTTTACCAAACAACTGGCAATCTGACGTTTAAAGATATGGTCTAAACAAGCCTGATTACAACCAATACACGTATTTATTTCATCCGCTCTACCTTGTTGTGCTTTGTTAGAAAATTCAGGGTCGGCAAGAAAAGGGCGAGCCATAGAAACCATATCGGCACAACCATCCGCCAAAATTTGTTCTGCTACTTCAGGTGTGTTTATTCTGTTGGTGGTTATCAATGGTATTTTTACCACACCCATCATTTTTTTTGTAACGAAGGAAAAAGTTCCTCTGGGAACCATTGTGGCAATGGTAGGTATACGTGCTTCGTGCCAGCCAATACCGGTGTTGATAATGGTGGCACCTGCTTTTTCAATTTCTTTGGCAAGCAAAACCACTTCTTCCCATGAGTTGCCACCTTCCACCAAATCCATCATAGAAAGGCGATAGATGATAATAAAGTTTTGTCCTACAGTTTTGCGTATTCTTTTCACAATTTCAATAGGGAACTTAATTTTATTCTCATAGCTACCTCCCCATTCGTCAGTTCTTTTGTTTGTTCTCGCTGCTATAAATTCGTTTATCAAATACCCCTCGCTACCCATTACTTCCACCCCATTCAACTTGCTTGCTGAGCGTATTTGGCACAATCGGCATAATCGGCAATAGTACGTTCAACACCCGAAGCACTCAATGCCCAGGGCTTAAACATGGATATGGGCGATTTTATGGCACTGGGTGCAACACACAATGGGGTGTAACTGTACCGTCCGGCATGTAATATTTGTAAACATATTTTACCTCCGTTTTTATGCACTTCTTCAGTAATAACTTTGTGTTTTTTAGCAGTACGGCCATTACTTAATTTGCTTGCAAACGGACCCACCCAGCCGGCAATGTTTGGAGCAATGCCACCTGTTACAATTAATCCCACTCCACCTTTGGCACGTTCTCCGTAAAAAGCAGCCATTTTTTCAAAACCGTTTTTTTCTTCCCCCAGCTCGGTGTGCATGGAACCCATCAGAATTCGGTTTTTTAATGTAGTAAAACCAAGGTCAAGTGGTTCAAACAGTTTTGGGTAATGGGTGTTCATTTTGTACAATTTTTTTAATGAATGTCAAAAAATAAGATAGATAAAGGTATGTCAAAATTTTACAATAACATACTTCATTTTAACTCCCGCGTCATCAATGTTTTAAGTTAAGGATGTTCTTCCACCCAAAGTCTTCGACAAGCGTTCGGCTGAGCTCACGCAGAAGTCTCAGACTGACTGCGCACGATAGGGCATATCGAGCCTGTCGAAATATGTGCGAGGGCAATCTCACTTTGTAACAGCATATCTCTAACAGATTGCTTCACCCTGCCTGCTCTTAGCCTGTTGAAGGATTCGCAATGACGTTCTATCAATAAAAAAGAGGCTGCTTTGTGGGCAGCCTCTTTTTTCAATGAAGTATAAAAAATTATTTTTCAATAATAATAGCAATACCTTGTCCACCGGCAGCGCAAAGGCAAATTAACCCTCTGCCGGAACCCTTTTGGTTAATGATTTTTGCCAATGTTCGAATTATTCTTCCACCTGTGGCAGCAAACGGGTGACCGGTAGCTATACTGCTTCCTTTCACGTTCAGTTTGTTCATATCAATGCTTCCTAAAGCACCCGGTAAGCCTAGTTTTTCTTTACAGAATTTTTCATCCTCCCACAATTTTAAGTCAGCACCTACTATAGCACCAAAGGCTTCGTGAATTTCATAAAAATCAAAATCTTGCAATTTTAATCCTGTTTTTTTCAATAGGCTAGCAACAGCATATACCGGAGCAATTAATAAATCTTGTTTGTTTTGAACGAATTCAACTGCAGCCGTTTCTGAAAAAGAGAAGTACGCTAAAATTGGCAATCCACGTTCTTTCGCCCATTCTTCGCTTGCCATTAATACACACGAAGCTCCGTCAGTTAAAGCTGATGAGTTACCAGCTGTTAATGTTCCGCTTCCGCCAAACACACCTTTAAGAGTATCCAGTTTTTCTAAGGTAGTATCAGGTCTTAAAGTATTATCCTTTGTTATTCCTAAAAATGGAGTCATCAAATCATTGAAAAAACCTTCTTCATACGCTTTAGCCAATTTTTTATGACTTGTGTAAGCCACTTCATCTTGAATTTTTCTGTCAATTTTATAATAATCAGCAGTAATTTGAGTGTGCCCTCCCATCGATAAGCCTGTTCTTGCCTCTGCATTTACGGGGTACTTTAATTCCAATGTCGCTGAATTTTATTTTTAACAGTTTTTTTATTCTTTCGCCTGTTGATTTTGCTCTGTTAACATCTAAAAATTTAACTCTTAATTTATCGCTTACGGCAATGGGAGCATCGCTGGTTGTATCTGTACCACCTGCAATACCGCATTCAATTTGACCCAAAGCAATTTTGTTTGCAATGTGAATGGCTGCTTGTAAACCTGTAGCACATGCTTGTTGAAAATCAACGGCAGGGGTTAATGGTGATAATTTTGTTCCTAAAACCGATTCGCGCATTAAAAACGAATCTTTTGCATGTTTTACAACAGCACCACCGGCTACTTCGCCCAGTTGTACACCTTCCAGTTTAAATCGTTCTACCAAACCGTTTAATGCAGCAGTCATCATTTCCTGATTGCTTGCATACGAGTAAACAGTGTTTGAACGAACAAACGGAATTCTGTTCGACCCAATAATAGCTACCCTTCTTACATTTGTTGATGTTGACATTTTTAATTTTTTTAAGTTAATAGTATATGATAATTTTAAATAATAAAGTTCATCGACTGAATGTTGGCAAATGTAGTAATTCTAATTTATTATGCAATACATAATAAGTGGGCGAATGCAGGGTTGTTGTTGTTTGTCTTATGGATTGGCACTGTGTAGCCTCAGCCCTTCATCCCCCCTCCACCCTTCGACAAGCGTTCGACTGAGCTCACGCCGAAGTCTCAGGGAGCGGAGAGGGGGCAATGCTTAACCCGAAGTTTGATTTACATTACTCCACTTATCTAATCACATAAACCAAGGAGAGGAACTTACGAACCAAACCTGAGCTCCTTGTAAACATGGAAACGAACAATGGAAGTAGGGGGAATTGATTTGAAACCATAGAGATGAACAATGAAACCAAAGACACAAATTTACGAACCAAACCTGAGCTCCTTGTAAGCATGGAAACGAACAATGGATGTAGGGGGAATTGACTTGAAACCATAGAAATGAACAATGAAACCAAAGACGCGAACTTACGAACCAAACTTGAGCTCCTTGTAACCAGATACACGAACAACGGAACCAAGGAGATGAAACTTGCAACCAAAAAGAAGAACCTACCAACCAAGTTAATTCCCCCTGCATCCATTGTTTTAAAATTAGATCATAAGCTGATGCACAATAGCTAATAACCGATTAAAGGAGGAGGCAATTAAAGTGAAATAAGCTGACAAAAGAAGTAATTACACAACGAACCAATACAATTTTAAGACAAAGGAGTCAAACTTATAAACACAGTAACTCAAAACTTTTATAAATATTTTAAACAATGTACCTGCTTAATTACTTATTTTTACAACATTACAACCAATAAAACCATAACACCTAAGTACCGAGGCAGTATGAACATACGCATTAGCAAACAACAAAAAATTAAAGTAACCGAGGCGGAAGATGTATATAACATCATGCAGCAAATACTGCTGCGCGAAAACAAAATACGCCGCAATCAGGAACACTTTTGGATAGTAGGCCTTAACAATGCCCACAAAATATTGTTTATTGAACTGCTGTGCCTTGGGGCAAGCAACCGTGTGAGCATTGACCCGCCCGATGTGTTTCGCATGGCCATATACAAGCTGGCAGCAAAAGCCATACTGGTGCACAACCACCCTTCGGGCGAACTAACACCCAGCGAACAGGATAAAGAGTTTACCGACCACATGCTTAAAGCCGGCAAGTTTTTACGCATTGAAGTGCTTGACCATTTAATTATAACCGAACATGTGTATGTAAGTTTGGAGGAACTGGGCGTAATGAATGAGCTGCGCAACAATGGCAATTACGAAATGATAAAAGGTGAAAGAGATGAACTGATACAATTTAAATTAAGGATTGAAGCAGAAAGGGCTGTGAAGGAAAGGAATGTGGAGATTGCTAAAAATCTGCTTAAAAATAAAGTGGATGTTAAAATCATAGTTAAATCTACAGGGCTCACAGAAAAGCAAGTGGAGAAGTTGAAGGGGAAGTGAGGTGAGTTTATGGCGCTTATCTCTGTAAATTAAAGAGATAAGGATGAAAAAATCAGTCTTATAAACAAGTTATGGGCAAGTTTAAAAATGACGAAAGATGAACGAATATTATGTTTACGCATTAGTTGATCCGAGAGACAAATCCATTTTTTACATTGGAAAAGGGAAAAGGCAAAAGATACCTTGAACATGAAAAGAATATTGGAGAATTACACAAACCATTTACGGAAAGTAAAAAGGGAATAAATCCGGGAAAGACAAAAAGAATCAAAGACATTTTAGATGCTGGAAAGGAAGTTGAGTATAAAATAATTGCAGAAAATTTAATCGAAGAAGCTGCATTTGCACTAGAAGAAATACTAGTTGAAAGATTTGGAAGAATTGTTTTACGAACTGGGTGCTTGACAAATCTTGAACCTGGTGGAAAATGGGAGTATCCCAAAGCAATACTTGAAGAGCACGAAAAAATCACTATAGAACAAATTCAGGAAAAGTATCCCGAACTTATTGCAATCATTGAACAATATCCACACGTTGCAATAATACCTCCGAAGATTATTCCATGGTTTAGAAAAAATCCCCAAAGAATTTGCATTGTTTCAATATTCAATTGAAGGAAATTATATTGCAACACATTATACTCGTGAAATGACTTTTACAACGGGAATGAGCGAGAAAATGATTAAGGTTATGATTGAAGAGAATCAAGGTTTCATTTATGATTTTCAATGGAGTAATATAAAGGTTGACAAAATGAGAGAATCTAACAACAATAGACAAAAATGAATTTGAGAAAATGAAAGATAAGGTTAAAAGATACAAACCAAAAGAAATAACATGGCTTCCTGGAAAGGAAATTTACGACAAAAGAATTCAAGAAGTAGAAGAATAAAAATTAAACAAAATTATTGAACTTGAAAAACAACACAGCAAGACATAGTAAAGAAGCAGAAATCAAAAATGAAGTTTGGCAAATCTGGCAAATATTATTAATTGCAAAAGAATGTTTTCAATATTCATTGTATCTACATAAACCAAGTACACAAGAAGAACAAAATTATTTGAGACATTCTCAAGATTTTGGTTTCATTAGACAAATTCTTTGGAGAATGAGTGTGATTGAGCTTTCTAAATTATTTTGTGATTCAAAAGACAGAGATAGATTTAACATTTTCCATTTTATTAATAAACTAAAAAAAGGTGGGCACTTCGGCGACATGGGAATTAGTAAGACAACAATTGCTAAATGGGAGAATCAAATTGCAATTAACAAGGACACTATTACGCAAATTTTAACACTCCGTGACAAAGTATATGCACACACGGACGCGAACGGAGAAAAATACACAAAAGGTGACTTAACATTTCAGCAGACAGAAAAGCTAATTCAAATTATTGAAAATGTGATACAAGAAATTTACTCTACCGTTTTTCAGACACATGCAATAATGGACACTCCAATATTTGAAAAAGAACGATTCAATATTATTAAAATTTTAGCTAGTGAACAAGACAGAAGAATAAAAGAGCTACAAGAAAATTTTACTAAACGGACAGAAAAATAAACCTGCTCAGTTCACCGTAGCATATAAAAAAGATAAACAAGACATAGCAGTTGGGCGTAGCGTCTCGCTACGTCCAGTTTAACAAGGCGTCTCGCCTTATTTATTATATACGTAGCACATTACAAATAATTGTAATTTTTTTTATTAAAGTGTATTTCTAAAAAAATCATAGTCCATTATTACAAAACAGCTATTTTTGATAGAGTAGAACTATGACAACAGGTTATCAAATAAACGAACAAGACCAATTGCATTTTATGACCTTACAGGTAGTAGAATGGGTGGATGTTTTTAGCAGAGAAAAGTATTGCAAAATAATAACAGACAATTTGCAATATTGCATTAAAAACAAAGGATTAGAAGTGTATGCATGGGTAATTATGTCAAACCATGTGCATTTATTGGTAAAAAGTTCAACAAATAACTTAAGCGATACAATTAGAGATTTTAAAAGCTATACCAGTAAAGTATTATTGGAAGCGATTGATACAATAAATGAAAGCCGAAAAGAATGGATGCTCAAAGTATTCAGAGATGCCGCATTTAAGCATGAACGAAATACAAATTATCAATTTTGGACGCATGAAAACCATTCGGAACATATCTTTTCAAACAAGTTTATGGAACAAAAGTTAGAATATATTCATTACAATCCTGTAAGATCTGGAATAGTTGAAAAACCGGAAGATTATAGGTATTCGAGTGCTAAAGATTATGCTGGCGAAAAAGGATTAATTTCAATTGAAAAAATTATTTTGCGATGGAAAACGTATTGAGTGGTAAGGGTGTTAAGGCGGGGACGCCTTGTTAAAAGCGACGAAGCGAGACGCTTCGCCGAACGGGGGTATTCGAGTGCTAAAGATTATGCTGGCGAAAAAGGATTAATTTCAATTGAAAAAATTATTTTGCGATGGAAAACATATTGAGTGGTAAAGGTGTTAAGGCGAGGACGCCTTGTTAAAAGCGACGAAGCAAGACGCTTCGCCGAACGGGGGAAACATTATGCATCATTGTGAGAACGCGCGTAACGAACCTTAAAACAGTTTAGAAACAAGATAACTAAAAAATGGAATTCAGCCCAAACAACCATATAGTTAAACTCTGCCTTCAAGGTATGGACTTGGAAGGAAAAAGCAACCCCGAAGAAGCAAGCAAAATATTTCTTCAAGCTTGGAACGAAGCAACGAACGACTTTGAAAAATTTCTTGCAGCTCATTATGTGGCTCGCCATCAAAAAAATGTTTCGGACAAATTAAAATGGCTTGAAACAGGTTTACAGTTGGCATTAAAAATAAATAACGACAGTGTTAATGGAGTTTTCCCTTCTCTATATTTAAATATTGCCAAATGCTACGAGGACTTAAGCGATATTAACAATGCAAAAAAGAATTATGAATTATCAAATTCGTTCAAGGACAAACCGTCTGACAACGGTCCCTTTTATCACGGAACAAGAGCAGATTTACAAGTTGGCGATTTACTGACAGCCGGGTTCAATTCTAATTATAAGTCAGAACTCATAATGAATCACATTTATTTCACAGCCATAGTTAATGGGGCCGGACTTGCTGCGGCATTAGCGAAAGGTGAAGGACGTGAACGTGTTTATATTGTTGAACCTACAGGAAGTTTTGAAAATGACCCGAACGTTACAGACAAAAAATTTCCTGGCAATCCGACACGTTCATATCGCACCGAAAAACCATTGAAAATTGTTGGCGAAGTAACAGATTGGGTTAGACAAACACCAGAAGAACTCCAAAAATTTCGCGCAAAGTTGGCGAATAACAAAGGAGAAATTATTAATTAATATCTAACACACTACAATTCAGTTCACCATATTATTAATAAAAGATACAGCTAATTTTGTAAAATAAAACCAAAAATACCGGAGGTATTATTAAAGGAAGCATACCGAAAGGATAGGCTTAACGGGAACAATTAAAAAGACAGCAATGAAACGGACAATTTACATCTTAACATTAATGTTTGGACTTTCGGGTTATAATTGCCATGCAACAGAAAAAGCGGTTAACAAAAACGCTGTTGACACTTTACAAAAAGTTTCGGTTGACAAACAACAGGAAATTTACATCAAGGATAAATCACAATACGACCAGACTTTTATTGACGGACTCGCTAACTATAATGCCCCCGTAAAGTTAATTGACAATTACATTATAACCGGCAGGGACACTACCTGTTTTCCTGACGACCTACCTCTGAACAAAAAAACAATTTTTAAAGTAACTAAGGACAACAGCAACTTTGTTTTAACAATAACAAGAACCAACTTTACAAATTTGACTTACAATTTTCAACTTACCGATAAAGACAATAAAACCATCGACACCAAATCGGGAAAAGCAATTTTAGGTTCCATGTTTTTTTTAGTATCAGAAAATGACGAAGACAGCCAAACGGGAGATGGTTATAAAAGTTCGGAATATTGGGACAAGACGAATAACTGTTGGTTATCTATAAGAATTGGAATTGGTTTGGACAACAACGGAAAACAAAGGGCAATGCTGACTTACGGTTGCGAAGACAAAAATATGCCGACTTTAAATCTGGAAGAATGTCCAACACTTAGAACAGAATAAAACCACCCGGTTCACCATAGTAGCGTGTAATAAAAATTAAAGGAAACAGTTAGGTTTAACAAGGCATTTACCATAACCTGTTCTCACTTGTTTGTCATTCACTTTTAAAAAGAAAGCAAACTATTTTCTAAATTATTTGCGTAACTCAAAAGTTACCTATACATTTGCGTAACCTTAAAGTTACTCATCATGAAAAAAGAAATTAAACACACATTTTATTTTACTCAAACGCCACAGGAAGTTTGGGAATATTTAACTAAACCTGAATTGATGGAGCAATGGCTTATGCCAAGCGATTTTCAACCGGTTGTTGGTCATCATTTCCGGTTTACAAATCCGAACAACACATTTGTTGTTTGCGAAGTGTTAGAAGTAAAACCATTCACACATTTGGCTTACGTTTGGAAAAACGATTGGGCAGTAACTAAAACACCATACACCTCTAAAGTAAGCTGGACGTTGACCCCAATTGAAGGCGGAACTGAATTATTATTAGTACATAGTGGCTTTGAATTATTTAAAGATTTGGTGGCACACAATAATGGCTGGATGTTCTTGTGCAACAAATTAGGCGAATTACTTAAAGTACCTAAAAAATGAAATCACAAACACTTGATGCGTTTCAGGTAATTGCCGACCCAAGCCGCAGGCAAATGCTAATGCTGCTTTCAAAAGACAGTATGACGATAAATTCATTGGCAGAAAATTTTGATATGAGCAGACCTGCTGTTTCAAAACATATCAAAATTCTTTACGGTGCAGGATTTATTTCCATTACAGGAATAGGAAGAGAAAGACACTGCATACTCAACCAAGATGGTTTTAATGAGTTGCAGAATTTTATCAATTTTTTTGATAAATTCTGGACAAAAAAACTCAACAAATTGCAAACAATCTTAAACAGTAAATCAAATAAATGATTGGAATGGAGAATAAGAATTGTCAGATCGTGAGCCGGATTGGAACCATTTTAAAACAACGATAATTTATTTTTCAATCAAAATAATAATTCAAAAAAAATGACGAACAAAAGTTTTCATACAACAATTAAGGTAAATGCTTCATCAGATGAAGCAATGAAAAAAATCAATCAGGTAAACAAATGGTGGGCAAAAAAAGTAAAAGGTAAAACTGAAAAATTAAACGATAAATTTACTGTCGACTTTGGAACAACTTGGGTAGATTTTCAAATCACTGAATTAGTGCCGAACAAAAAAGTGGTTTGGAAAGTAACCAATTGCAATCTTGAATGGATAAAAAATAAAAAGGAATGGAACAACACAAATGTAGTTTTTGAAATTTCTGAAAATAAAAATACTACCCAAATTGACTTCACTCATTTGGGGTTAATTCCTTCTTTTGAATGTTACGGAGATTGTAAAGAGGGTTGGACAGAGCATATAACAGAGAGTTTAGTAATGTTTATCAACGATGGAAAGGGAATGCCTCAATAATTTTGATATAAAAACTAAATTATGTAAGCAGTAGTTATTGGAAAACCATCAAGAGCAACGATGGAAACCATTATGAATGTTTATCCAAAACACAAAGTTGTAGTAGCTAAATACATTGCTATAGGTGAGGCATTGGTATTGAACCTTTTGGCGACAGAGGCAATACTAAAACTCGTAACAGTTAAAGTAAATTACAGGAACGGTTTTTGTATGTAGTTAATTTTAGTTACCTTCATCCTACATTAAAATAACAATTTGAACTTTTGAAAACGCGTATATACATATCATTCATTTTTATTAAAATAACTTTGGTAATAAGTGCTTTCTGCCTATTATCAGTGCCGCTGGTTGCTCAAATGCAAACTACTGCAAAAGGCGGAAGTTGCTACCGCAGTGTAAATGATATGCGATACATTTACGATTCGGTATTATATGCCGAAGGATGGCACACCTTGCCACAAACAAGGTTTTGGCAACACATAATGATATTAACTCCTGATTCTGCTATTGTTAACGTTGCCGAAAGCCGACAAATGCTTGACAGGATTTCGGTAAAGGATTGGAATAAATTATCAGATTCACAACAGGCAACTTACAGAGATAACTTGCGCAGAAAATACAAAATTGCCGACAGCACCGCACTGTTTGTTACGATTGGTAAAAAGAACTTTTACGAGTTTCAAAAAGTAATTCCTTCGATCAGTAAATCAATAGAAATATTTGAAGCCAATGGTGTTGACCCATGGTACGCTCAGGCAATATTGTTAATTGAAAGTCCGGGTAAAACCAACACTAAATCAATTGTAGGTGCAAATGGGCCATTTCAGTTAATGAAGTCCGTTGCCCGTGCACAAGGATTAAAAGTAAATAAAACCATTGACGAACGCACGAATATTGAACGTTCGGCATACGCCGCATCACGCCTGCTAAGCCGCATTTGTATTCCAAAAGTATGTGCCATGTTAGACAGTGCCCAAATACCTTATAACCAAAACGATTTGTGGTTCAGGCTGCTTGTATTACATGCTTACCACGCCGGTGCCGGAAATGTAAAAGGAGTAATTAAAAAAATTAATCCCTGCGAAGGAGGAATGGAATTGGTACAAACCGTTTGGAAAACCACTTACAAAGGATTTAAAAATTCCTCACAAAACTATTCCCAGCTGGCATTAGCCGCATTTTGTAATTTTCACCAAATAGTGTTGCTGGAACCACTCCCTCCAATAGTAGCTCCCAGAGCAAATACAAATTGATAGTTTACAAAACAGGAATGACAAAATACGATGTAAGGGACGAAGCAACTATAAATGCAAGCTCTGAAATTTTATTTAATGCTATTGTTCAAACCTATGACAATACTGACAAATGGTGGTTACCGTCTGTTTCTTCAAAACTTTTGAGTGGAAAATCAAGTGCAGAAATAGGTGCTGTATATAAAGTAACCATTCATGCTATACTTCCTATAAGTTTCATTGCTAAAACAGTTGAAGTAAAACAGAATGAATTATTAAAAGTAATTTATATAAAAGGAGCATTTAAAGGGGAAGGTACTTGGGAATTTAAACCCAATGGAAATAAAACACTTGTAAGTTTTAGATGGCAAACAAATCCTGGTAATACGATGATTAAGCTGATAGCTCCATTTGTTCCAATTGTCAAAAATCACTCAATGGTGATGCAACAAGGATTTAAAAGTTTGAAAAAGAACTTAGCACTTAATGATTAGTCTTTTTACGATCACTATAAAATAAGGACTTAAAATATTAATAAAATGTTGCATCAAACTTTTAACTTTACCCAAAATTAAAAACAATACCTATGAAAAAGATACTATCAAAAGGAATTTTGTTAACAGGCTTGTTTACATTAACTGCGTATTCTATAAACGCCCAAACAGCAGGCAGCGGAAATGAAAGAATAGACAGAAAAAAGGTAAGAGCTGACAGACAACAAGAAAGAATTGATAAAGAAAAAAAGAGCCTTGATAAAGCTAAGCTGCAGGAAGATAAAGCACATGGAACCAGAGCTGAACGAAAATCAGACAGAAAACAAGTAAGAGCAGATAAGGAGAAAATAGAAGCGGATAAAATACAAAAACGAGCAGACAAAGTAAGGAAGAGAAATGACTAGACTTTAACTGCATTTGGAAGAACATTCCAAAAGCTGTAAATGCTATTTTTCCTCTTCCAGCTTCACATAAAACAAAGCTCTGTCACCAAGATATTCACCGGTGGTAGGGTCAATTTTTTTAAGAAGGAGGTCAATGCGCTTTACCTTTTTCTCAAGAGAAAAGTCTTTTTCATTAAATATCCAAGACTCTCTCATTCTTAATGCTGAAAGATCTTTAACAGTTATTCGTTCAGCAGTTAAATCTTCCGGGTCATTATTTAAACCCATCGTTTGTTTTACCTCGTTAATTGTTAACGGGCGGTCTGTAATAATATCATATGCTTGTTTTTTGCCTTTCAATACTGCATCAACCAACACATTAAATATTTTATCGTAATCTACATTTTTATTAATGGACGCCCAGTACTCTTCCTGAAATCCTTCAGGTTTTATAATGTTGGTTTTTGATTCTACCTGCCCTGCCCATTCAGTAGTATTTGCCGATTCATTATTAGTGCAGGCAACTAACGTACATGCAACTATAAATGCCAATGATGTATAAATCGTTTTCATATATTTTAATTTGGAATTTAATAACAAAGCGAATTTAAACTATTTTTTGAAGATAAAGTAAACGGCCAAAATCAAAAAGAAAAAGCCGATGATGTGGTTCATCTTTAATGTTTCATTTTTAAAGAACACCAAGGTAAATATCATGAAAACAACAAGTGTTATAACCTCCTGAAGCACCTTTAATTGCCATAAATTAAAAGGACCACCATTTTCACTAAAGCCAATTCTGTTGGCCGGCACCTGAAAACAATATTCAAAAAAAGCAATGCCCCAGCTTAAAAGAATAAAGCCCAGCAATCCTATATTACTGAGCCAATTCATTTGTTTAAACTTTAAATGCCCATACCAGGCAAAGGTCATAAAAGTGTTGGATAGAATTAGGAGAACGATGGTTAATATTAGTTTTTTCATGAGCCTCTGTTCTTTATACCCTCTCCGTTCCCTTCGACAAGCTCAGGGAACGATGAGGGGCTAGAGTCGTTAAATTTATGTTCCGTTTTTACTTCCCTGCTTTTTTTGTTTCTTCTTTTATGTTTACTTCAATTGGATTTTCAACCTTTTCCTTTAATAATGCATATTTTACAACATCAATCATTTTTTCCACATAATGGAATTTCAGGTCTTTTATGTATTCTTTTTTAATTTCTTCAACATCTTTTTTATTATCAACTGACAGTATAATTTCTTTGATCCCTGCACGTTTTGCCGCCAGTATTTTTTCTTTAATACCACCAACAGCAAGCACACGTCCACGTAAGGTGATTTCACCGGTCATTGCCAATTCCTTTTTCACTTTACGTTGTGTAAATGCGGATGCAATAGATGTTAACATGGTAATACCGGCGCTTGGCCCGTCTTTAGGTGTAGCACCTTCTGGCACGTGTATATGAACATTCCATTTGTCAAACACTTCTGGTTTTAACCCGATGATATTACTGTGCGATTTTAAATATTCCAATGCAATAACGGCCGATTCTTTCATCACATCGCCCAAGTTGCCCGTTAATGTTAATTTTCCGTTACCTCTGGTAATGCTTGTTTCTATGAATAAAATATCCCCGCCAACAGCTGTCCAAGCCAAACCTGTAACCACACCTGCCACATCATTTCCTTGATAACGGTCTTTTGCATGTGAAGGCCCAAGAATTTTTGTAAGATCTTTCACATCCACATTCACATTGTACTTTTGTTCCATTGCTATTGATTTAGCGGTATTTCGTACAACTTTTGCAATTACTTTTTCCAAACCACGCACACCCGATTCACGCGTATAATTTTCAATAATGTGTTCTATCACATTTTTGTTTAATGATAACTGATCTTTCTTCAATCCTTGCTCGGTAAGCTGTTTGGGCAATAAATGGCGTTTGGCTATTTCCATTTTTTCTTCAATGGTATAACCTGTAATTTCAATAATTTCCATTCTGTCGCGCAAAGCAGGCTGAATGGTGCTTAAAGAGTTTGCGGTAGCAATGAACATTACATTGGACAAATCATAATCCAACTCCACATAATTATCATAAAAAGCATTGTTTTGTTCCGGATCCAAAACTTCAAGCAAGGCTGATGACGGATCTCCATGATACTCATGTCCTACTTTATCAATCTCATCCAAAATAAATACAGGATTGGATGTTCCTGCTTTTTTAATATTTTGTAAAACACGTCCCGGAAGAGCGCCAATATAGGTTTTGCGGTGTCCGCGAATTTCTGCTTCATCACGTAAGCCACCCAAACTCATACGTACATATTTACGTCCTAATGCATCAGCAATACTTTTACCCAATGATGTTTTACCAACACCCGGAGGGCCATAGAGGCATAATATAGGTGATTTCATATTGCCTTTAAGCTTAAGTACAGCCAGGTGTTCGATGATACGTTCTTTAACTTTATCCATACCAAAATGGTCTTTATTCAATACCTTATCGGCATGTTTTAAGTCAAAGTTATCCTGCGATTTTTCTTCCCAAGGTAAATCCAATAAAGTTTCCAAATAATTAGTTTGTATAGAGTATTCGGCAGCATTAGGATTCATTCGCTCCAACTTACCAAGTGATTTGTGAAATGCCAATGCCACTTCTTTACTCCACTTTTTTGTTTTTGCCTTTTCTTTCATCTCCTGCACTTCCTGAGCAAAGTTATTTTCACCCAGTTCTTCCTGAATGGTTTTTATTTGCTGATGCAAAAAATAATCGCGTTGTTGTTTATCAATATCGGTTTTCACTTTCGACTGGATTTGATTTTTCAACTCCAGCATTTGTAATTCTTTAGTAAGATTTGAAAGTACCGCCGTTGCACGTTCTTTTAAATTTGCAATTTCCAGCATTTTTTGTTTTTCCGCCACCGGCACATTCATGTGCGATGATATGAAGTTTACAAGAAATGATGGACTTTCAATATTACGTAAAGCAAAACCTGCTTCGCTAGGTATATGTGGACTTAGCTTCACAATTTGCAACGCTAAATCTTTTAAGGAAGAGGTAAGTGCTACAAATTCCTGATCGTCTTTTACCGGGCGTATTTCGGAAAAGGCTGTTATTGCACCTCTAAAATAAGGCTCTGTTTGTTTTATTTCTTGAAGCTGAAAACGTTTTTTGCCTTGAATGATAACAGTAGTATTACCATCCGGCATGCGTAACATTTTGATAATTTGCGCTACAGTGCCAATCGTATTTAGGTCTTCCGGGGTGGGGTCTTCTACTGTATCATTTTTTTGAGAAACAACTCCAATTATCTTGTCGCCCTTGTAGGCATCTTTTATCAAATTAATGGATTTATCTCTTCCTACAGTTATCGGAATAACTACACCAGGAAATAAAACGGTATTACGAAGAGGTAATATTGGCAGTTCTTCCGGAACGGTTTCTGCATTCATACTATCTTCTTCTTCTAACGAAAGCAAGGGAATAAACTCTGTATCTTCAGCCACATTATCATCGCTAAACATTGGCATTAGGCCATTCAAATTAAAGGTATCGCTCATAATATTTTAAAGTAAGATTTATCTAAGTAAAAATTATCACTTCTGTTTTCAATGAACATGCCAAGAACAAAGGCGGGACATTTTGACACACGTAAGTATGAAGTTAAAAAACGAAAAAAACTTACACCGCTTTAATAATGTAATAAATATTAATTGAAATAATAGCTGTATTCGTAAACATAATAGGAATGGAAAATCCTATTAAAATTCCGTAGCAAATAAAAAGCGAACAACCAATAATATTAACTACCCGGAGGGTTTTAATGTCCTTCATTATAAAGGAGGAAACAACAACCAAAGAAGCAATATAACCAATAATTTCTGTAGAGGAGAATGATGTCATAAATGGAATGGAATTATTTTCTGTATTTTTCTGTTGCTTCAAAAATGTGAGTTAAAATTTCCTTTTCAGTTTCATTAAATACCATTCCTCTTCGTTCAAAAACACGGGAAGCAACTTCAAATGCATCTGTTAATTTATAGGTTGTAAAACCAGCAGCGCCTCCCCATGAAAAGGAAGGTACAAAATTGCGTGGGAAGCCCGCTCCGAAAATATTTGCATTTACGCCAACAACGGTACCTGTATTAAACATCGTATTTATACCGCATTTGCTATGATCGCCCATCATCAATCCGCAAAATGTTAAGCCGGTATTTACAAGACATTCTTTATGATAATTCCACAGCTTAACTTGTGAATAATTGTTTTTTAAATTAGAATTATTGCTGTCGGCGCCGATATTGCACCATTCACCTATTACTGCGTTTCCTAAAAAACCATCATGCGCTTTGTTTGAAAAACCAAAGATGACAGAGTTGTTAACCTCCCCTCCTATTTTGCTGTGCGGACCGATGGTAGTTGGTCCGTAAATTTTCGTTCCAAGCTTTAACACCGAATGTTCGCATAAGGCAAATGGACCACGAACAATAGAGCCTTCCATTATTTCGGCATCTTTACCAATATAAATAGGTCCTGTACCGGCATTTAAAATAGCACATTCAACCTTTGCTCCTTCTTCTATAAAAATGTTTTCAGGTTTTATAACTTGATTGCTAATGCTTATTGGTTGCGACTTACGACCTTTTGTAACCAAATCAAAATCGGTTTTAATGGCTGCTTCATTTTTTGAAAAAATATCCCACACATTTTCAACTTTTAAAAATTGAGCTTGCGATTCGATTTTTTCAAATGAACTCAGGTTATTAATATCTATATCCTTTTTATCAGCTGTATTGCAAGCAATTATATAATCTGACAAAACCAATACTTGATTGCTTTTTAAATTAGTTATTTCCTTAATTAATTGTTCAGTGGGGCATACAGCGCCATTTATCCAAACATTAGTAGTATCAAGCTTTAGTGGAAATTTTTTGCTTAAATAGCTTTCTGTTTTAGTAGAAGTTTTTTCTTTTAAAAACAACTCCCATTTTTCACGAATTGTTAAAATGCCTATTCTTATATCTGCCACAGGGCGAGTAAAAGTGAAAGGAAGTAAATTGGCTCTGCTGCCATTGTCAAATAAAATATAATTCATCTTATGCCTATGCTGCTTTGTTTATCATTTTTAAATACACATTAATTTGCTCCATAAAATAAGGTAGATCTTTATCACTATCCATTTCTATCATCAAATCAAAAATCAATTCATTATTTTTACTGTATTTGCCAACTTTAAAAAAAGCCTTGGACATTGCGGACACATATTCTACCGGAAAAACTTCATTAATATCTAAATCTATTAACAAATCGAATTCGTTTTCAATAAAACCATTCACAAACGATGGCCCCGGAACGCCCATGAAATTAACCTCTTTGGGTAATACAAAATCAATTAGTAAACTTGAACTGCTTAAAACCGGCAGTTGTTTAGCCTTGTAAAAACATATTGCTTTTACTTGTTTGCCTTTGTTACCCAAAGCGTCCATGTATTTTCTTACGGTTTCAATTTGGAGAGCACTATTGGCACTGAATACAATTCCGACCGACTTTACATCGTTAAAATTAAAATGCTCCGTTATTTTTCTTTTTGATGAAAAACTCAACCTTTTTTTAAGAAAAAAACGCGCTATTCTGTTTATTGGCATTTACATAAAATTTAAATTTCACTTAAGCATTTTTATAAAATCATCTTCCGAAATAATTGGTATTGCATGCTTTTCGGCTTTTTTTAATTTTTCAGGCCCCATATTTTCTCCGGCAATAACATAATTAGTTTTAGAAGAAATAGAACCTACATTTTTGCCTCCGTTTTGTTCTATCGTTTTTTTCAAATCATCCCGTGAAAATTTGCTAAAAACTCCAGAAACAACAAATGTACATCCTTTTAATTTATCGCTTGTGTTTACCAATTGCTCTTCCGAAAGCTGAAATTGCAAGCCATATGATGCTAATCGTTTAATAGATTTAATATTCCTGTCGTCTTTAAAATAATCAACAATTGTTTTTGCAGTTGTTTCACCAATATCTCCAACCTCCATCAATTGCTCGTATGAAGCCTCTTTTAAGGCATCCATGCTTTTAAAATAAAAGGCTAGTTTTTTAGCTGTGGTTTCGCCAATATGCCTGATTCCTATACCAAACAATACACGTTCAAACGGAACTTGTTTTGAAGCCTCAATACCTGCCAATAAATTGTTGACGCTCTTCTCCGCCATTCTGTCGAGTTTCAAAACGTCTTCTTTTTTCAACTCGTAAATATCGGCAACAGTTTTTATTAATCCTGCATCATAAAGTTGAGCAATGGTTTCAGCTCCTAGACTATCAATGTTCAATGCTTTACGACTTACGAAATGTTCTATTTTCCCTTTTACCTGTGGTGGACAACCTAATTCATTGGGACAATAATGATTGGCTTCTGTCTGGTTACGAACCAATAAAGCACCACATTCCGGGCAATGTGTAATATAATTTACTTTATGAGAATGCGGATGGCGTTTACTTTCGTCCACAGCAATAATTTTAGGGATTATTTCGCCCCCCTTCTCAACAAATACGGTATCGCCAAGGCGAACGTCCAGCTTTTCAATAATGTCGGCATTGTGCAATGAAGCGCGCTTAACAGTTGTACCTGCCAATAATACCGGTTTTAAATTGGCTACAGGAGTTATAGCTCCGGTTCTGCCAACTTGGTATGAAATGGATTCCAGAATAGTACTTACCCGTTGGGCCTTGAACTTATATGAGATTGCCCAACGTGGTGATTTTGCAGTAAAACCAAGCGTTCTCTGTTGTTCATTAGAGTTTATTTTTATAACAACACCATCAATGTCAAATTCTAAGTTACTGCGTTCCACATCCCAATGAGCAATGTATTTATAAACTCCGGCAATATCATGTGCTTTCTTTAAATAGGGAGAAATTTTAAAGCCCCATTCTTTAGCGGCTTGCAAACTTTCATAATGATTTTGATACGGTAAGTTTTCGCCCAACACATAATACAAACAACAATCTAAATTACGCTTTGCAACAACTGATGAATCCTGCATTTTAAGTGTTCCGGCAGCTGCATTGCGAGGATTGGCAAGTAATGCGTCCCCTATTTCCTCCCGTTCTTTATTTATTTCATCAAATGCTTTAAGAGGCATAAATATCTCGCCACGTATTTCAAATTCGTCAGGATAATTATTTCCTCTTAATTTTATTGGAATACTTCTTATTGTTTTTACGTTAGTCGTTACATCATCTCCACTTTCTCCATCACCACGGGTTACAGCTTGAACAAGCACTCCGTTTTTATAGGTTAAACCAATCGCAACCCCATCATATTTTAGTTCACATACATATTCGTAAGGGGCATTCAACGCCTTTTTTACACGATCATCAAAGTCGGCAAGCTCAGTTTCCGAATAAGTATTACCCAATGATAACATGGGGTATTTATGTTTTACATTTTTAAATTCTTTGGTAATTTGTCCGCCCACACGCTGAGATGGTGAATCGGATTTTAAATATTCGGGATGTGCTTTTTCAAGTTTGATAAGCTCTTCCAGTAGCATATCAAACTCATAATCGCTAATAGTTGGCGCAGCTTTTACATAATAGTTGTAATTGTGTTCCTCTATTTGTTCGGATAATTCTTCTATTCTTTTTTTTATTGAATTGCTCATTGTAATCATTATTTCCTTTACTCCATAAAGGTTATTTCGAGAGCCTCAACAACCTTTATTGGTCAATTGATTAATCTTTTAATCAAATACTCCCTCGCAATATACGATTTTTGCCATTTATATCTTTTATCAATACTGTATCTTTAAAACCAATATCCTCTAACAATTTTTTAGTTTCTTCACCCAAATATTCATTGATCTCCAAATACAATTTGCCTTGAGGTTTTAAATGATTTAATGCAAATTCGGCAATGGCTTTATAAAAAACTAATGGATCATCATCAGGCACAAACAAAGCCAAGTGCGGTTCGTAATTCAACACATTATTACTCATTTGTTTTTTCTCCTGCTCACGCACGTAAGGAGGATTGGAAATGATCAGGTCGAAAAATAAATTGTCCCTGCTGACCTCACCCCCAACCCCTCTCCAAAGGAGAGGGGGGAGTCCGGCATTCGAGGAATTATGGCTTATCAGATTGAATGATAAAATATCTTGTTTAAAAAAACGAATATCTACATTATTTAATTCAGCATTTTGCTTTGCAACGGCCAATGCTCCTTCAGAAATATCAATGGCCGTAATCGTTGCAGATGGAATGTTTTTTTTTAGTGATATAGCAATACACCCGCTGCCCGTGCCTATATCGAGAATAGCTTCTGAACCCTTCAACAAGCTCCTGGGTACGGGGGATTAAATCATTAATTATTAAGTGTACCAGTTCTTCCGTTTCAGGGCGAGGAATCAATACCTGCTCATTAACAATAAACTTCATTCCGTAAAAGTCAGCTTTGCCCAAAATGTGCTGAATAGGTTTGTGCTTTTTTAAATCTTTGATGGCAAAGTTAAATTTCAACAATTCCGATTCACTGATGGTATCATTTGCTTTTAAAGAAATCTCGAAACGTTTGACATTTATAAAATCTTCAAAACAAAATGTTATGAAGGTCTCTATTTCTCCTTCCTCGTAAAGCCCATAAAGTTCTTCACGAAAAAAACGAATCACATCTTTAATTTTATTGGAGGCTATCCGCACGAAGTGAAACTATTTTATTTTATAAATATAAGTAGTTTGATTTTTGTTAATTGGGTTCAACCAATGCACCAGTTTATCAATAAAACTGGGCTCTATAGTAGTTTCATACGTTAAAGTTGGGAAATATTTTTTAAAATCGGCAACACGTCGTTTAATATTTTCTTCCTGCATAAATACTACATAATTGGGTTTGTCCTTTTCGGGAATTGATTTATACTCTTCATAAAACATGGCTGCCGGTTTTAAACTTGTAACACCATAAACTACTCCCCATTTTTGTAAATAAAATAACGGTGGCATCATAAAATCGTCGCGGTTGCTATCTTCAATAACCACTCTTTTTAAATCTCCTTTTTGAGCAATATAAATCATTGATTCCACTCTATTCCTTTTGCTATAAGCAAATGAAACAACAGAAAGAGCGATTATGTTTAGTGTCCAAAAAAATATCCAACATCTTTTTAGCAATAATTTATGATTAGCCCAATAATTAGATTTATTAACAAATTCATACCAGCCCATATAACCAAGAGTTATAACAAAAGGGATAACCGGAAAGATAAATCGTTCCTGTTTATTAGGAAAATAAGAGTGGAAAACCAAAAATACAAAACTAGGTAAAAACAAGAGTAAGTGCTTTTTCCAGTTTTTAAAATAGCCAAAAAGTAAAAACAAACTAACAGGTGGAATCATAATTCCAGATAAAAAAATCATATACAAATACCAAGGCTGAGTAGCGTATGAATCGCATTTTCAATGTTGTAACGTACATATTCTTTAAATTCTACAAATGGTTTGCCCCAAACATAAAAGTCTGCAATGCCTTGAACACCAGCAGCAACTATTAAAAAGAAAATGGCAACTACAAGCATTTCTTTGATACGCTTGGTAAATAAAAGCGCCATGCCAAAACCTCCGGTAAACAAAATGGTTTGAAAACGTACCGAAAATGCTATTCCCAACAATACTCCAACTAAAATATAAGTCCTTATATTTCCATTCATTTCATTTTTTACAGCCACCCAGGTAGCTAACATTAATGGGGCAACGCATACCACTTCAACTAAATTACGAACACTTAAAAATGGCATAAACCAAAATAACGCCAATAGCAATCCTACCATTTTTGCTTGTTTTTCATCTGATAGTTTAAGTGTTATTTTATAACCGCAATAAACAGTTATCAACGATATTAACGCATGTAAAAAACGAATAATATACATTTGATTTTGAGGAGCGGTAATGTGTATGAATTTCAAGAATAGAAATAAAAAATAATGCAAGCCAACATAAAAAAAACTATGTCCAGAAGGTGGTTGCTGCTGAACTCCTGCTTTAGGTAACCAGTTATTGTAATCATATCCATCCACCCATGATTTGGAGGCTTCAATCACCAAAAAGTGATCGTCGTGCATACCATAACCTTTAGAAAATATAACCGAAATCGATCCAAAAAAAATGCCAAGAACAGAATTGAAGTCAAAGGCTTCTCATTCCACATACGTTTTAAAAATTCCATAAAATAATATTTTGCATAAAAGTAGTGATTAAAAGGATTTAATGTAATTTAATGAACTAAATTTGAAGCGGAATGAATGAGCATGAACTATATATGAAGCGATGCCTTAATCTTGCCGTAAAAGGATTAGGACAAGTAGCACCCAACCCAATGGTGGGTTGTGTTATTGTGCATGAAGGAAAAATTATAGGAGAAGGTTATCATCAAAAATATGGTGAAGCACACGCCGAAGTAAATGCCATAAATGCTGTTGCGAATAAAGAACTGCTAAAAGAAGCTACGCTTTATGTTAATTTAGAACCCTGCTCCCATTTTGGCAAAACGCCACCCTGTGCTGATTTGATTGTCAACTGCAAAATACCTTATGTGGTGATTTGTAATATTGACACACATGGTATTGTGTCAGGTACAGGAATTAAAAAGCTAGTTGAAGCAGGAATTGATGTAAAAGTGGGAGTATTGGAAGAAGAAGGAAGAAAATTAAACAAACGGTTTTTTACCTTTCATGAAAAACACCGCCCATTCATTATTCTTAATTGGGCACAATCATCGGATGGATTCATTGATACCATAAGACGTGAAGAAGACCAAGCAAAGCCCGTTCAAATCAGCAATTCCGATTCTAAAAAGTTATTGCACCTTTGGCGCAGTCAGGAACAAGCAATTATGGTTGGTATTAACACCGCTTTATTGGATAACCCTCAATTGACAGTTAGAGGTATTGAAGCCAAAAATCCATTACGCATTACAATTGATAAATGGCTGCGCATTCCAAAGTATTTCAATTTATTTGACAAAAGTACTCCTACCTTAATATTTACAGCAATTGACGCTGAGTCGGAAAAAAATTTAGAGTATGCTAAAATAAACTTTGAACTCCCTATCATTCCACAAATTTTAGACGAGTTGTTCAAACGCAATATTCAATCATTAATGGTGGAAGGCGGTGAACAACTGCTAAACAGCTTTATTGATGATAATTTATGGGATGCTGCACGTGTTTTTATTGCCGATAAAAAACTAGGAAATGGTGTTAAAGCCCCTGTTTTAGATGCTACACCGGTTGTAAGAGAAAATATTAGCGGAGATAAACTTTTATTTTATTTAAAAGATAATGGTGGTTGATTTTGTACATATTGGAACAATTTCAGATACTGATTAAAGAATTTTCACCAACCTGGTAAAAAATAATCTAGGAAAAGTACAGAGACCATTCCATAAAATAAAAAACATTGCAATTAATTTAGGTTTAAAGCTATTTCAACACTCTTCTCTAAAACCTCAACCCAACAGCTAATTCAAACACCTAAAAGCAAATTAATTAACAGTAAATAAATTAAAAGCCCTAAAACCTGCAAGTTTTCAATATTTATAAACTACCTTTGAGTTATTAACTAATAGTATTAATAAAATTATAACAATGAAAAAAGGAACAGTAAAATTTTTTAATGAAGCGAAAGGCTTTGGTTTCATTAGCGAAGAAGGATCAACAGAGAACATTTTGTTCACGTTTCAGGTCTGATTGACGAAATCAGAGAAGGGAACGCTGTAGAATTATTGATCTTTCAGGAAGGTAAAAAAGGTTTAAACGCAGTGAACGTAAAAGTAATTT
This sequence comes from uncultured Bacteroidota bacterium, assembly GCA_963727705.1. GTDB lineage: Bacteria > Bacteroidota > Bacteroidia > 2-12-FULL-35-15 > 2-12-FULL-35-15 > 2-12-FULL-35-15. The sequence goes on along the minus strand of CAVSHK010000032.1, from coordinate 5,232 downwards.
AATATATAACTTATTAAACTTTTAAAAAACAAAAGCTCGTCAGAAATGACGGGCTTTTTTATTGTCATTTATCTAGCCCATTTATAACAAAAACAAACCTCGGTATTGATTCTATTTACTCTTTCATGCTTGTCCATATTTACCTAATCACTCTTGTTTGTATTTTAAACAAGTGACTGGCTAATTACCTTTGACTATGAGCTTTTCAATTATGCTATTTTATTAAAAAACATTTCAAGATTTTATAGCATCGTCCTTAAAATAATTGTAGTTAATTTTTTTAATTACGTTTATACAAAATATTGTACCAATTAAAAGATCACCGATTTACTAAAAAACTATTAGTCCTCACTTTAAAAAAAAATGTTATGGAAACTAAAAAACACAAAGTAATTATTTGCGGTAGTGGCTTTAGCGGAATATGCGCTGCTATTAATTTAAGAAAAATAGGAATTGAAGATTTCCTTATGCTTGAAAAAGAAGACAATATGGGTGGCACCTGGTACGTAAATAAATATCCCAGCACCACTGTGGATGTTATGTAGTACCTATATTGTTTTTCGTTCGAACCGTTTAATTGGAGCAGAAAATATGCAATGCAGGACGAAATTTTTGCTTATACCAATTATGTAATCGACAAACATAAATTAAGAGCAAAATGTAAATTAAACAGCAAAATAATTAAAGCACATTATCAGGACGATACAGGGCATTGGTTAATTACAACTGCAACCGGTGATGTGTATGAAACCGAATACTTTTATGGTGCATTTGGTGCTTTGGTTGACCCTTCTTACCCTACCATTAAAGGAATGGACACTTTTAAAGGTACTCAATTTCACTCAGCAAAATGGGATGTGAATTATGATTTAACAGGTAAAAAAGTGGCAATAATAGGTATTGCCGCCAGCGCTGGTCAGGTAATACCTGCAATTGTAGATAAGGTAGGACACATGACTGTGTTTCAGCGTACCGCCCACTGGGTAATACCTCGCCCCGACAGAGAATTTAAATCATGGGAAAAATCACTTTTGCAGATTCCTCTTATGAGAAAATTATACAGAGAACGTCTGTACTGGGAAAATGAGATGAGAATGATTGCTTTTGCAAAATTTCCAGGCTTAATGAAATTTCAGGAAAAACTAGTTTTAAATTATTTAAAACGGCAGGTTGCTTCTCCTGAGTTAAGGAAAAAACTTACTCCTAATTTCGGATTTGGATGCAAACGTGTATTAGTAACGAGCTCGTATTATCCAGCCATTCAAAAACCAAATGTAACGGTTGAATCAGAAGGTGTTAAAGAAATTACCGCTGATGGAATAATTTTACCAAATGGAAAAGAAATAAAAGTTGATGCTATTATTTATTGTACAGGATTTAATGTTACCAACTTTGTTCCTTTTGAAATTATTGGAGCTAAAGGAAAAAATATTTTAGATTCCTTTGCAAGAGGTATGCACGCCTATTTGGGTTCTTTAATTCCTGGTTTCCCTAAAGCTTTTTTAACACTTGGTCCTAATACCGGTGTTGGACATATACATCTGCGCTCTTGTTGATGGAAGAGCAAGTTGGTTTAACTACACAAATTATTGCTGAAGCGGAAAAGAAAAAATGGAAATGGATTGATATTAAAGAGAGCGTTGAAACAGCCTATAACGACGAAATACAACGTAAACTGCAAAGTACAATTTGGGTAAAAGGTGGCTGTAAAAGCTGGTATCAGGATAAAGATGGTAAAAACAGAATTATCTATTCCCCGACTTTAATTTTGTATTCAACAAAATGGCTAAACACCCTAATTTTGAGGAGTATAATATTGAAAAATAAAAACCGTAAAACTTCAATTATTAACCTGATTTAATAAAACAGTTAACTTCCGTCCTATCCCTTATTATACAGTGAGAGGAGTATAAGGACGTTAATGACTTACGACATGATTAAATTAGATATACCTGTTTCAAAACTGAAAAAAAAGTACGCTCATCCAGAATCAAAATTTATTGATGTGGATCAAGTATTAATTGTTGAATTACAGAGATGAAGGGAATTCACTAAATAATCTTCCGTTGGTACTTATTCATGGTACTTCATCCTCTTTACACACATGGGATGTTTGCACCGAAACGTGGAAAAAAAAACACCGTATTGTACGTTTTGATATACCTGCATTTGGGCTTACCGGACCTAATAAGGAACATGATTATTCGTCTAAGCGTTATGTTGATTTTGTAAATAACATATTGAATAAATTAAAAATCAATAAATGTTATCTGGCAGGCAATTCTCTTGGAGGGGGTATTGCATGGGAATACGCCTACGCTCATCCTCAAAGGGTAGAAAAACTCATCATACTTGACGCTACTGGTTATATTTATAAAATAGGAAAAGGAGGATTAGGTTTTAGACTAACTGCTTTTTTGGGCAAAATACCTATTGTAAAAACTTCACTTAATTACATTACACCATACAACATTGTTAAAAAAAGTGTAGAAGGTGTTTATTATGACAAAACTAAAATAAAACTGGAAATCATAGATCGATACATGGATTTTACGTTACGCGATGGTAATAGAAAGGCACTTGTAGAACGACTCATCATCCCAAATGAAGACGGAAGTTCAAGAATAAAAAAAGTGAAAACTCCAACCCTTATTATTTGGGGAGAATATGATGACTTAATTCCTATAGAATGTGCTTATAAATTTCAAAAAGACTTACCAAACAATCAATTGGTGATTATAAAAAATTCCGGACACATACCTATGGAAGAAAACCCCGAAGAAGTAATTCCTTTAATAGAAAACTTTATTTCAACGTGAATTACCCGCCTCTTTGGCATTTAAACAAGTGTAATGAACTTAGTTTTAACCGTAGGAAATTTGCAGATAACTTTCACCACAAAAAGCCAATTGTAAAAAAACTAAGGAACGTTTATGTTTTTCACAATTCATGTTTTTTCTCTTTCTGCAACTAATCCGGAAATAGTATTTCTGAAAATTCACTAATGGAAGCTTTTTTTAATTCTATTGAAATGGAAAACATTTATTCAAACCTAGCTGAATAAAATAAGTTTAGTAATTAGGCATAAAAAAAGAGACTCATAAATTATATGAGCCTCTTTTATAAATTAACTAATTCCTTTATTGCTGCACGAATGTGTCTTCAAAAGGTGTTGCGGCAACAGCAGAACAACCCGCTCCTCCTTGAACTCTTTCTTCAAAATATTTTACAGAAAAGGAATATTTGCTAGCACTACTAGCAGTAATAGCTGCTCCTGCGCCATTTGCAGTATAGTTAAAAGTGCAACCATATTGCCCCAAACCACTTACAGTTGCAGGAATAATCGTAAATGCCGTGCCACCGGTAACAACAGCTTCAATAGTATTGTTACCAGCACGACCGGCAAACGTACTAAATATAATATGATTGTTTAAAGTAGTTGATGCCGTAACTGTTTGTGTAAATGGAGAACTAGTACCAAAAGCAGTATCAGTACATGTATATGTGCCGGAATAAATGTTGGCATCATTAACAACGGTAATGGTTCTTTTGGCAGTTCCAACATTACCGGCCTTGTCTGTCGCAGTATAGGTTATTACATAGTTCCCAGTCAAGTTAGTATTAACAGTACCAGAAGCGGTAGGTGTAATAGCACCATCTTGGTCATCTACTGCTGTTGCATTTAATTCTGTATAATTGCTTTGTAATGAAATGGTATATGAACTTGCACCATTAAGTGTAACCACCGGTGGTGTAACATCCGTTTTTTTACAACTGCTGATTATTAAAAAGGAGGAAGCTACAATCGCGAATGCTGCTATACTAAAAACGTTTGTTTTCATTGTTCTTTAAATTTTGAGGTTAAAAATCGGTTTGAAATTTTGTTTCGGCAAAAGTATGTAAAAAATATTTCGGGTGTTAATTAAAATATTAACAAATATTAATATTAGTTGAAAAATAAGAATTAGTTTTGTGCCACAATATCAAAAATTAATTTATAAACCTTACAATTAAAAACCTTAAAGAAAATGAAAAAAGTACTTACTCTTGTAGCCGTAGCCGGAATGTTTACATTCGTTGCTTGTGGACCAAGTGCAGAAGAAAAAGCTGCTGTAGAAAAAGCGAAACAAGATTCAATTGCTACTGTAGAAGCGGAAGCGAAAGCTGCTGCTGAAGCTGAGGCAAAAGCTGCTGCTGAAGCTGAGGCAAAAGCTGCTGCTGAAGCTACAGCAAAAGCTGATTCAATTGCAAAAGTTGAAGAAGAAGAAGCATTAAAAGGTAAAAAAGGTAAAGGTAAACCAGCTGCTAAAGCTGCAACTCCTGCACCTGCACCAAAAACTAATGCAGAGCAAACTAAAGAAAATGTAAAAGCATTAAATAGCGACAGAAAATAATTTTAATATTTTGCATTAAAACAAAAAAGGGTACAATTAAAAAATTGTACCCTTTTTTGTTTCTCTCGGTTAGAAGTCCGCATATAATATATGTAAATTAACTTCTGCTTTATATTAATGAATGTACTATTTCAACTTTTTTACCTAAAAAATTTCCGAAAGTTTGGGCACTTTCCTCTATCAAATTTTTTGTTGCTTTATTATGAGCGGAAAAGAAATTTGTTTCTATAAATACTCTGTCCTTTTTTACTGTTCTTTTCCATAAACCTGTTACTTTTCCGTTTATTAATATGATGGGTCGGAAAATCCCATTGGAGGAAACAGCCTTAGCATGATGTTCTGCTTCAAGCGAAGCTGCTCGTTTTTTGTAACTGATAATGAACTCATCAAAAGCAGGTAATAAATGTACCTGTTGTTTGTTTTTTGGCGTTGCAGTATATGCGTCCGAAAACCAATATGTTTCCGAATCAATTGTTTGGGAATAAAACGTTGATTTTACCAGTTCCAATGCCATGCGTGCATCGCCCACAGCTAAGCCCGACCACCACACAAAATCGTTTAACGTTGCCGGACAATGGCTTGAAAAATAACGGCTGGCAAGTTCTGCCAATGCTTCTTCTTTAGTGAAGTTTCTTTTCTTTTTAATTCGCTCTTCAAGTAGTGCATAGGTTTGTTTACTTCCTTGTACAATACCACTACAAACCAATCCATCCAATTCAGCACACATCATTAAATGTGATAATCTGTTTTCATCCGTAGATATCTTTGCTTTTTCAAGCAGTGTGCGAAGGTCGTCACGTGTAGTATGATTACCTCCTGACATTGCTTTTTCCAGGAT
>CAVSHK010000031.1:0-117938 GCA_963727705.1 uncultured Bacteroidota bacterium | reverse complement strand
CTTACAGGCGATTACCTCTCCCATCGAATGAGTAAGAAAAAGAACAAAAAAACGGAGAGATAAAAATTTAAGAACAAGCAGATTTAAACAATGGCAAACTGGAAAAAAATAATTGTAGGTACAGGCATAGGTGCAGGTATTGTCGGGATTATCAGTTATGTGTCGCGCCTTAACAAGGCGAACGCGCAACTGGAATCCGTTACCACCGCCAATATCTATTCCATTAAAACCGACGGCTTGACCATACGTGTAGATGTACAATTAAAGAATCCGAGTAACAGCGCTTTCAAATTAAAATTCCCCTTTGTAAAAGTACTGTACAACGATTCAACAATTGGAACATCACAAGTAGTGAACAAGGACATTGAGTTGCCCGCCTATGGAGAAGCCAAAATAAATGCAATTATGATTAAAATTCCATTTACAGGGCTTCTCTCCCTCACATCAGGCATTGCCAGCCTGCTCTTAAAAAAACAATCTGTTCCCCTGTTTATCAAAACCATCACGACCATTGATTTAGGCTGGAAGCAGGTTCCTTATGAAAAAACGGATAGCATCACTTTAAAGCCAAAAGCGTAACATGGAAGCAACAACAAAAGTCAACATACAATCCCTTGAACCTTACAGGCATTTGTTCCCCGCTGCAAGAGCGGTGGACAAAACGGTAAAGAAAGGAGCCGATGTTTCCGATACGGTATCGTTCATTCCTGAAATCGTACTAAAAACGCAATGGCAGGTAAAGGATTTTGTCAATCAGGAATTAAGAGGGTTAAGCACCTACGAAGCCTGCAAAAAGCTATGGTATTTTGTAAAAACGCATATCCGCTACAAAAAAGATGAGCGTGGTGTGGAACAGGTGCGCAGCCCCCGCAGGCTGATACATGACGGAGAAGGAGACTGTGATTGTTTTACCACCTTCATTGATACCTGTTTGGCAGCATTGGGTATTCCGTTCATCAACCGAATTACCAAGTACAAGGAAAACTACTTCCAGCACATTTACCCCATCGTTCCTTTAGACAACGGGCGTTACATCACGATGGACTGTGTAGTGGACAGATTTAATTACGAAGAACCTTACAGTGAAAAAAAAGACTTCAAAATGGATTTACAGTATTTAGACGGAATTGAAGAAGCAGGCAGCAAAAATGCCCCCCGCAGCATGGATGCACAAGACCTGTTTGGCAATGATGACGATTTAAAGGAATTAGGGAAACTCTTTAAACGCAATCAAAGCACTTCAGCCATGCCCGAAGAAAATCAGGGCAGCGGAAGCAAACGTAAAGGTTTGCAAAGATTAAAAAGGGTGCTGAACGTGGTAAACAAAGCCAATCCCGCAACGGTTTTGTTACGCGCAGGCATATTGGCTTCCATGAAGCTGAACATTTTTAAAGTAGCCCAACGCCTCAAATGGGCTTACCTGCACCCCGAACAAGCAAAGGCAAAAGGTGCAGACATGAATAAGCTCGGACACCTTCAAAAAGTGCTGTACAAAATGGAGCAGGTATTTTACTCTGCGGGCGGTAAACCAGAAAACCTGAAAAAAGCCATTCTAACAGGCAGGGGCAATCGCAACAAAGAGGTAAGCGGTATTGACGGAAACTATGATACTGAAATGGCAGGAATGGATGAAAACACCCCCTTGCCAACCCTGCTGGGAGACATTTACCACGATGAATTTGTCAATGGTCTGGAAGGAACAGAAGGGCTTGGAGTAGTTCAGGCAGCAGCCATCACAGCAGCAACAGGCATCATGGGTACGATAGCAGGCTTACTCAAAAAAATCGGCAACCTGTTTCCCAATGCTAAAAACGGTGCGGGAGCTGATTTTGAGAATGTAGATACTCCCGATGCTGCAAGCTCTAACAGCAACAGTACATCCCCGCCGGACGATGGCAGTACTACAGCACCCTTACCACCTGCCAATGCAGGCAGCTCCTCGCTGGTAGATTCAGGAAATGCCAGCAACACCAACGGTACTGACAAAGAGGATGACAGCGATAAAAACAAAGTAGATAAACCAACAGGATTGAAAGCCTTTTGGGAGAATAACAAAAGCTGGATGAAGCCTGTGGGTATCACTACTGCCATTGCAGGGGTCTTGTACGGAGGGTATAAGCTGATAAAGCGAAGCAAACAACCCGAAACAAAACCCGCAGTTTCTTTACCCGCACCAGCGTTAAGCGGAACGAAGAAAAAGAAAAAAGGCAAAGCTGCCCAACACCCTAAAAAGTCGAGCATTGCGCTGATGTAAGAAAAACAGTAACACTAAAAAACAGAAAACCATGAGTAAAGGTAAAAAACAAAGCCCCAAGAAGGCAGCAGCATTTTCCCTGACCAAAGAAATGCCGACAAAAAACAATTTAAAAAATTCGGTCGCAGAATCATTAAAAGATTTGGTAGTAGGTGCGGTAGGTGGAGGCTTGGCGGGAGCAGCCATCGGAAAACCATCCCTGATAATCGGCTTGGGAACCTCCCTGATAGGGCATTACATGGGTTCGCCGCTTGCAACCAATTTCGGACTGGGCATGATGGCATCGGGAGGCTATCAGATAGGTTCGGGAGCTGTAAGCGGAACCGCCACCCCTGAAGGGCTGGAAGGAGCAAAAGAACGGGTAAAAGATTTTGGAGCAAACCTCAAACAACGCTTTTACCTTGACAAAATCCTTCCTCCCAAAGCAGCAGCAGCCAAAGAGGAAAGCACCAACGGTATGGGTAATGTGCAGTATTTTAATTACCCATCACAAACCACCGAAGGAGTGGACAAAGGAATAGACATGAGTGCGCTGGATAATCTTGAAAAAGAAATTGCCAAAAGCGGAGAACAATTCCAGCAAAAGCAGGTATCAGGCACTTACGACGATATGTCGGGGCTGGATGATGAAAAACTATACTAACCGCTAAACACGAAAAAGACTAAAAGCCCTACCGTTCCAGCTACAAACATCTTGCAGTTAAGCAAATCCCTATTGATAAAAAATAGCGGAACAGGGCAGCTACGGCTTTTTTCAAAGAAAAAAACAAAAAAAGTTAAACTAAAAAAAACAAAAAAATTATGTTAGAACTATTAGAAGGAATCGAAGAATACAACAACGCAGGAGCCTTGTTGGGAATAGATGGTTTAGACGGGGAAGAACTGTTGGGAGCATTAAAAAAGATGAACCCTGTTAAACGCCAGCGTACCGTAAACAAGCTGTCAAACACAGGTGCATCCAGCAGAGGCTCAAGAGCTGAAATGGAAAAACATTTTGCTGAACTGCCTCCGCACATCAGAACTGCGCTGGCAAAAGGAGAATTGCGTTTGGCAGATACCATTGTTTACAGCATCAAAGCAGCCAATTCCAAAACCATCAAATTGTTTGAGACACAGGATGTTAAAGAAGTGGGCTTGCGTAACATCAGCAATGCCAAGCTGCCGAAAAACCAAGCCCTGTTGGTAAGCGGTATCATCCTGCTTGCAGGCATACCAGCCGACAGCACATCGGACAAAATCATCGGTGCGAAGTACGATAAGATTGAGGACTTCGCAGCCATAGCCAATGGGGAGTTCAGCTTAAAAGCCAATAAAAAAGTGATTATGCCTGAAAGCAGCATTGCCATGTTTAAAACACTAAACATGCACGGTGTGCCGATGGGGTATTACAAACTGTCTAACCCCCGCCTGATACAGGATGACATCCTGATAGAAGCAACCATTGATTTAGGTTCAATGGAAGGGTTAGACCCGAAGACCTATGTTTACGTGGGCTTGCACGGGACTATCACCACTCCATAGTCAGCAACAAAAAAGAAATTCCGCAGCATTTAGCTGCGGAATTTTAAAACAACTAATTCAAAACACCCATGTTAAAATCACAGAAAAAACGATTCGATTTACAGGTAACGGCATTCAATCAAACCGTTGTTAAATCCTTTGAGCTGGATAAAACAATTAAAGTTGTCAAAGGGGTATTGGTTACCTCCGATAAAGATGATTTGTTGTATTATAGGGGAGCGCAGAAAATAGAAATCAACAAAGAGGAATATTTCCCTGACAACTATGAAAGCAAGCTGCTCATGTCGGGTATCAATGTACCTCCCAAACAACGGTACTACGATTTAGGTACTGTAAATCCGGGCAATGGTACTATCAAAGTAACCTATGTGGACACACAGGATGACCGCACCGAATTTAGCCCCTACCGTGTATCGCTGTATGTGGATTGTGAAGCGGAGGACGGAGCATGAGAACCAAAGAAGTAGTTATCGTACCGATAAGCATCAGTAAAGCAGGGCAAATATGTCATTTTCAGGTAAAGCTGCCCAAGAACACCAAATGTATTACAGGGGTGCAGTTGGGAGCAAGGTGGACTGGACAAGTTAGCAGTGATGGAAAAATACCTATGCCGATAAATCCTAATCTGCCTGAACCGAATGAATGGCGGTCAATCTTCTTCCAGCGCAACATTTTGTTGGGAGAAGTGAAGCTGCAAAGCTGTGAGAAGGCAAATATCTTTTATGCAGGGCAGGTGCAACTGGACAACAATTTAAGATACGGGGTGTTCGGACAGAATAATTTTTGGAGACCCCAGCCCTTTACCCAGCAAATCCAATGGTTTGAAGATGTTGCCCAAGCCGATGGTATCAGCACCATCATACAAGGTGTTTACCAAGACCGCTACGGAACATCAACAGGAAATATCCCTGAATACACCGTGAATGTGTACGTGTGGACAGAAATAGAAAAATAAACAATACCAAGTAAGATGACCATTGCATTAGCATTAGAATACATCCCGCGCAGAATGAAAGAGCTGGGTCATGGCAATAACTACTACATACGCTTTCGGCACATGGTGCTGCAAGCAAATGAAGAAAGGAACATAGATGCCTGTAACCAGTTTTACATACTGGTGGAAGAAGCGGTAGATGCAAGCGTGGTATCCGACTTCGGACTGTTTGATTTAACACTGGAAAATACCAACGAACAAACCTACGAACATCAGGGAGCCATTACGATAACCAACTACTTAAGCAGCATCAATCACATACGCTTTATCCAAGTAATACCAACACTTAAAACACAACAGTAACATGCCTATACAGTTTGATAATTTTGACCAGCAGAAGATAGACCGCCTGAAGAACCATTTGCTTTCAATGGCGGAAAAAGGGAAGTCAAAGTACTTCGAGATATTCGTGGACAGCCTTAAAGCCGTTCCAAAGACCGATGAACCCGATGACTTTGACGGGTACGAGGATTACATGACACCCGATACCGAACAGGTAAAAGTCTGTATCTACAACACGGGAGCTTCCCCGCGCAACGACCAGTATGTATTTTTATTAAAAGCGCGAACCCGCGAAGAAGCCACCAGTTTGGGATTACACGGTATGCCCGTAAAAACCTTTTCGCGCAACAGCATATCCGAATGGAGAGAAGTCAATGACAAGAAAACAGCGGAGCAACAGGAAATAACTGACTTGAGACGTGAAGTGTCGGGCTTGAACAAAGTGATAGACCAGAAAGATGAACACATTTTTCAGCTTACCTCACAGGTCAACGAAGCCAAACGCAACGGCAATAAAATCGGCGGGATACATTTAGGCGACATTGTTTCCGTTGCTGTTGAAGGGCTGATAAAACGCAACGCCGATTCCATCGCCAAAGTACCCATTATCGGAGAACTGGCAGGGTTCATAGGGCAGGAAAACAAAGCCATAGCAGCTCCGTCCGCACAGGAAGAAAACGCAGAAGTCAGTTTTAAAAAGAAAGAAAACACTTCGCAGACAGAAGGACAGCAACAGGTGCTTACTGAACAGGAAAAGGAATTTATACGCCTGTTTTATGAGCTACAAAAATATTTCAGCAAGGATGAAATTGACAGCATCCTGATTTTGCTGGATGGCATCAGCAGGGATAAAACCCAATTACAGCCCTTGCTGGAGCTGGTCAAAGAACCCACAAAAAAATAATCATTCACTTTTAAAAATAAACCCTTATGGAAAAATTTACTTATGAGCTGGACATAACTGCCAGTAATGAAAAAGAAGCCGAAACAAAAATGAAAGCACTTATTGTGCTGGCAACAAAGCTCAATGCAAAAGAGCTGGACAAGCTGGCACAGGTGGTAAAGAACGACCCTGTGAAAACAGCCATCGCCAAAAGAGCATTAGGGCTTTAATAAAAAATTCTTACACGGTAAACAATGGCAGCAACAAAGAACAATAACAGTAAAAGCGGAATGAGCCTCAAAGAAAAGGTGGTGTATTCCCTTCTGACTGCTGCGGGCATCACGGGGCTGGTTGTGCTGGGTAAGAAAATGATACAAAACGGTATCTCCAACATAGCACATTCAAAGAGCTTTCAGGACGGCGCACCTGAAACCTATGCCAAGCAAATTAAAATGGCATTTGACAATGACGGGTATTGGGGAACCGACCTGAAAGCCCTGCGAGCTGTGCTGGAACAGATAAAAAGTAAAGACGAGCTGGACAAGGTGTACAAAGCCTATCAAAAGGAATACGGCAGGAATATGTACAAAGACATGAGCGATGAGCTGAGCAGTTCGGAATACAACGAGATGCTGGGGATAATGTCAGGAAAGCCCGAAAAGACAGGACAAAAAGTGCTTACTGATGTGCAATACAAGGCATGGGCAAAACGATTAAAGGCAGCTTTTGACAAAACCTATGGGTTTATACCCGGTACGGACGAAGATGCGATAAAAGCCGTTTTTAGTGAGATACCGACCCAAGCTGCTTATATCAAAACAGGAACCGCCTATTACCTGATGTACGGACAGCATATCTACGATGCGATGAAAGATGAGCTGGGATGGAGCTATCCTGAATACATGAAAACAATAACTGCTAAACCAAAAGCTTAACAATGGAAAAGAAAAAATCACAGGGACAATCAACAAAAAAGAGTAACAAAAACTTGGTATTGTTAGGCTTGGGAACGGCAGCAACACTTGTATTGTCTTACTTCGGCTGGAACTATTGGAAAAACAATCACAGCACCAACAGCACTACCGACAATGCAAATGATATTCCCGATAGCAACCCGACCAGCTATGCACACAAGGCAAAAGCAAAACCTAGTACTATGGAAACAGCAAACATATTCCCCCTGAAAAAAGGCAGCAGGGGCGATAAAGTAAAAGCCTTACAGCAAGCTCTTATTAACAGCTATGGTGCGGGGATATTGCCCAAGTACGGAGCAGACGGGGATTTTGGCAGCGAGCTGTCAACTGCCTTAAAAACAAAAGGCTTGCCCGACAGTATTGACGAATCCACTTTTAATGTAATCGTAAAAGGCAGCAGCCCTGACCCTGCACAAACCGCGCTGCAACTGTATTTGGCAGCCATTAGAAAAGACTATAACAAGGTCGTAACATTGTTAAAGACCTTGCACAATACAGGAGATTATAAAGCGGTAAGCGATGTGTTTACGAATAACTACCGCATCAACGGTGTTCGCCAAACCCTTGTCAACGGCATCTTAAACAGCTTTGCCGATGCTTCTCAAAAGCAAGCCCTGCGTTTTGCATTTACCAGTATGGGTTTAAAATACGATGGCAGCAAATGGTCGTTGGCAGGTCTGGAAGAACATCTTACCATTATCACCAACCGCCCTTCAAAGGTATGGAAAGACCCTAAACACTTTGTGGAAGTACCGCCCAATATGGTGCTTGGAAAAGAAGTCAGCAACCGCAACAACTTCACGCTGTTTGAAAACGACAATCAGTATTTTCTCATAGCAAGTGAAGATGTGAATTACTACAACAATTAAAAATTAAAAATCAACAATCAAAAAATCAATTTATGAAAACATTAAGAAACATTCAGTTTATCGTTATCCATTGCACGGCTACACAACCCACTACCAGTATAGAAGATATTAAAAAGTACTGGAAAGATGTACGCGGATGGAAAGACACACCGGGCTATCATTACATCATCAAACCCGACGGGGAAATCGTGCAGCTTTTGGATGAAAGCCAAAACAGCAATGGTGTTCATGCCCACAACAGCATATGTATCAATATCGCTTATATAGGCGGGATTGACAAACAGGGCAAACCAAAAGATACCCGTACCCGCGCACAGGAACATGCGATGTTTGATAAAATCGTTTCTCTTACCGAACGTTATCCCAACGCAAAAGTGCTTGGACACCGCGATTTTCCGAACGTTGCCAAAGCCTGTCCTTCGTTTGATGTAAAAACATGGCTGGCAAATTACCAGCCCGATATAGATGCTTTAGCCGCTTAAACACGATGCTGCAACGTATCAGAGCATTGCTCAACTACAAAGGTTACAAGGTGTTTACAAGACCCTATGAGTTGAACATCGTCGGCTTGCGGGGTGAAAATACCTTACCCAACCGCTTTGATGACGGACTGCATGTGTTCTTTAAAACATCGCCCCTGCATTGGGAGTACCATGTGTTCAGGATAACAACAGATCCGGGAACATTTTGGTTGGAGAACCCCTCCCAACCGCAGGGAACAGCGATACTGGCAGAAGGGCAATATAACAACGCTTATGCAATAGGCTTGCATCACGGGAAATACAAAGCCCTTGTACAGGTAAAGCCTGTAACAGTAATGCGGGATTATGACCGAAAGGCGGTGCTGGATTTTTACAATGGAAACAAACAAACAGGCATGTTTGGCATCAACATACACAGAGCCAATGCCACAGGAACGACAAAGACCATTGATAAATATTCAGCAGGATGCCAGGTCTTCGCCAACGCGGATGATTTTGCAGCCTTTTTAAAGCTCTGCGATAAACACGAAAAGTTGTACGGAAACGCATTCACTTACACGCTGATTGACTTCCGTTCATGGCAACGGCAGACGTACAGAAGGTTTGCAGCATTGCTGGGAACAATAGCAACGCTTGGTTTTGGAACACATTACTTTTTAAAAAACAACAAACATGAAGGACTATTTAAAAGAATTACTAAAAGATAAAACGGACTGTTACAGTCTTCGGGAAGCGGTGATAGCCGTATGTATGCTGCTGGTAGTGGCAAGCTGGGTAGCACAACTGGCATTTGATGTTTCCACACCCGAATATATGTTTTATTCCATTGTCAGCCTCATTGCCACAGGATGCTTTGGTTACAGCATTGAAAAGAAACCTACTAATCAACCTTTAAAATAACTTAAACACGATGCAATCCATGAACCCTAAATTAATAGTAATACTCTCTTTGACCTGCCTTATCCTTATGGTAAAAGCCTGCACCTTATGGAACGATAAGCCTGACCTTCCTGCTTCTCCCGATGAGAGAACCCGTATCGCAGAAATGGAAAAAGAAAAACGTGCCATGCAGTTTCAGTATGAAACCACCATTGCGCAAAAAGAAAGAGAAAACGACAGCTTAACTGTTGTTGCAGAAGCAAAAAAGAAAACGCTTGCAGCCTACCGTTTTAAAGCCTCTTACCTGCGAGGGCAGCTACAGGAATTGTTAAAAATAGTGGACAGTACACATACTGTTCCCGACAGCTTACCTGCAATCGCCAGCGAATATTTTACGGCAGAAAATAAAAACGATACTACCTGCACGGAAACCATACACAGCTTGGAACAATTGGTTGCCAACAGGGATAGTACCATCGTTGTTTTCAGGCAATCGGAAACCAACCTGAAAGACATTCAAAAAGACCAGCAACAGCGCATTGAGCTGTTAACACAGGAACTCGACATCGCCTACAAGGTGCAAAAGAAAAAAAACAGGCAGCATAAGCTGTTATCAGGTGCATTGGTGTTTTTAACGGGACTATCCACCTCCTTGATTGTTTCACAAAGTTTAAAATAAACACACATGAATTTAAAAGAAAAGTGGCTGGTATCAACATTCACAATGACAGGCTCTTTGAGTTCTTACCTGTACGGTAAAATACACAACGAAGATGTTGTGCCGTATGTGATGCTAGGCGGTTATATCGGAGCTTGGACGGGGGAGCTTATTACCCAAATCATTGATACATGGAAAAACAAAAAAGAGGAATAACTAAAACTATAAAACAAGATGCCAACACAAATCATTAATGACGGTGCAAGCCTTAAAATTGTCAATGGTACGCTGGTGCGTAACATTGTAAAAAGTCAGATTCGGGAAATAAGCGTTGTAAAAACCAACATCATTAAAATAGACATCGGCAAAGGAGCTTTATACAATGTATTTTTTGCCTATGCGGATGTAACAGTTCCTGTAGCTGCCGACCCTGAAACACTCAAAGAAGCAGTTATTGCGATGCTCTCAACGGGAGCTGCGGGTGGAGCTGCCACCGAAGCAAACCAGCTTGACCAAACGGCAAAAATCCTTGCACTGACCGATGCGGTCAACAACATCAAAGCCAGTATGCTTTCGCTGGACAGCAAAACATTTTTTGAGCCTGTGCAGGTGGATGAGAGCAATCCGCAGGTTATCTATAAAGGCTTTGCCAATCCGGGCGCACTCGCAACCGATGCTGTTTGGGCAATACAAAGAGTCAGTATCAACGGGGATATATGCACCTACCAATGGGCTGGAGGCAATAAAAATTTCAGTAACATTTGGAATAACCGAACCGCTTTAGTGTATTCATAAGATGGGAAATTTTTTAGAAATCGTTTCAGGAAAATTATTCCGCCTGCGTACCGCATCCAAAGCAGATGTGGACGCAGGCACATCGGATAAGCTGATAGTAACACCTTTGTCACTATCCCAGAATTCCTCGATGAGCAATGCCAGCTTTACGCTGGTAGTACCTTCATCGTGGTCTTGCTCTTTAACAACTTTTTCGTATAGCCCCAATGCCTTTGTAATGCCTACCAATGGCTTCTTTTATCCGAACAAGCAAACGACCATACAGGCACAGTTATTTGTGTACGGTCTTGCCGACTTGGGAGCAACAGCTGAAGTATGTATCGTGGATGCTGTTACCAATGTTGCTGTTGCAGGCTCTACACTTACATTTAACAACACAGCTTGGGGATGCACGGCAAGTGCGGTATTCCAAGTACAGGCAGGAAAAGCATACACCATTGCTTTAAGACGTTCATTGGGAGTGTTATTTAATACTGTTCAGCTAAAAGCAGCTACCATCACTTTTAAACTGTTAACTTAATAATGAAAGCAAAACAAGATACAAGCAGCTCTGAAATTGTTTTGGGTAATGTTCCTGAAATTGTTGTACCCGAAATAAAAGTGCGGTATAACCGCAGTACTTCCAAACCCTTTAACACATTAATGAAATCCTCAACAGATGCAGCTGCATTTATACGCAAGACATTTCAGAGAGGAACAATACAATTGCAGGAACATTTTGTTGTCGTATATCTAAACCGCGCACATAAGCCAATAGGTTATTATAAACACAGTACAGGAGGGATTGAAGGTACAGTTGCCGATGTAAGATTGATATTATCAGTAGGTTTAAAATGTGCAGCAGTAGGGATTATCCTTGCCCATAACCATCCCAGCGGAAACATAAAACCCAGCGATGAGGATAAAAAAATCACGGGTAAAATAAAAGAAGCTGCCAAGATGATGGATATGAATGTGGTTGACCACATCATTGTTACCGATACGAGTTTCTTTTCATTTTCTGAGGAGGGTCTTATGGGTTTTGCTGGTAAAGAGATATTGCCACAAAATTTTAAAGAGTTTATAGGGTATGTAGAAAAAGATTTACAAATAGGATATAAACACAACAAGCGCAGTATTGAGGCATTGGCGTACTCTTTAAGTATTTCTGACAAAACGGAAATAAAAGAATTGACGGAGTTAGCCATTGTAAACGTTGCAAGGAAACTTGCTCACAGCAACAAAACGATAAGGGAAAAATTTGAAAGTATTGTTGATTTGTACAATAATCAAATGATACTTTCCCACCGTACCAGCCAAAGTATTTTATTGCAGCAATATTCCACACCAGCACCCATCGCTTATTTGATGGGTGTTTTTTGTGGTTTACCCCATTTACAACAAACAGGGGGTTATGCTTTTGAACCGAGTGCAGGCAATGGTTTACTGACCATTGCAGCGAAGCCTGAACGGGTATATGTGAACGAAGTGGATTATACACGTAACCGCAACCTGCAAACACAAGGCTTTGCCAATGTGTTTAACAGGGATGCCACTCTGCCCTTTTCTTACATTGATTTGCAGGGAACTTTTCCTGCCGTGCTTACCAATCCACCATTTGGCGTATTGGATAAAGCCGTTGATTATAACACGTTTCCGATTAAGGTACTTGACCACCTGATGGCTTTACGCGCGCTCGATACAATGGCTCCCGATGGTAAAGCAGCTATCATCATAGGCGGGCATACACGCTGGGATAATTTGGGTCGTATCGAAAAAGGAAAGAACCGTATTTTTTTTAATTACCTGTATCGTCATTACCACATTGTTGATGTAATACAAATTGATGGAAACCGACTATACACAAGACAGGGTACAAGTTTTCCTGTACGCTTGATTTTGATTGAAGGCAGGAAACAACAACCTCAAGGTGCAGCACCTGTGAAGAATGAAGAAACCGACAAAGTGATACGCTCCTTTGATGCACTTTATGAGCGCGTAATGCAATGGGTAAGCGAACCAAGAATTAACCAAGAACAACAAACAAACATGATTGATATACAAACCCTAAAACTAAAAGCCAAAGCACTTGAAAAACTTTTTTGGAACGATGAACTTGGAATGCCATATATGCCAGCCTCTAACTCCTGTGTAGTGCTTAACACCCAAGTTCCCGATTCTATGGGTTTTGAAACTCATGCAGCTCTAACCCTCATCAAATCAGAAGTTGGTGGCAGTATGGATAATTTTGTCCGTCATCGTTTAGGATATTTTTCACATACTGATTTGTGCAAAGCATTATCCGCAGAACAAATTGATGCGGTAGCAATGGCTATCTATAACATTGAAGCAAGGGAACAGGGAATGATTATAGGCGACCAGACAGGTATCGGTAAAGGTCGTATAGCAGCAGCAATGATACGTTACGGAGTAAAGCAAGGTCTGAGACCTGTTTTTGTAACAGAAAAAGCAAACCTTTTTTCGGACATCTACCGCGACTTGGTGGCAATTGGTTCAGCACATTTAAAACCGTTTATTATCAATGGTAGGGAAACAAAAACCGATATAAAAGATGAAGACGGTAATGTGGTATATCAGGCGCTTGCTCCTTCCGAACAAGCAACGATATTTGATAGCAAGACCGCACCAGCTTGGTGTGATTTTATTGTAGGTACTTACTCTCAATTTAATTCCCCTGAGAAAAAACCTGAGAAGCCGAACTTCTTAATGCACGTTGCAAAAAACAATCTGATGATAATGGATGAAGCTCACAATTCCAGCGGTTCAAGCAATACGGGAGAATTTATGCAACGTGTGGTTCGTGATACCAAAGGTGTGGTATTCTTATCCGCAACGTTTGCCAAACGTCCCGACAATATGCCTATCTATGCAATGAAGACAGCCATCAGCGAAGCGAACTTAACACGCGATGAATTGGTGGAAGCCATACAAAAAGGAGGTGTTGCGTTACAGGAAGTATTGTCGAGCCAGTTAGTCGCAGAAGGGCAAATGATACGCAGGGAAAGAAGTTTTGAAGGTGTGGAAGTAAATTACATTCCGCTGGAAGCATACGAAACACAGCACAGAGCCATTGCCGATAACATTACAGAAATACTACGAGGTATTATCGGTTTTCAATCCAACTTCATTGATAAGCAGGTGGACGAGCTGGATAAGATTGCCGTTGCAGAGGGCAAAGAAGTTACGTTGCGCGAAGGTACTTCACAGGCGGGAGTGGATAATATTCCGTACTTCTCAAAAGTGTTCAACGTGATTAATCAAATGCTGTTCAGCATCAAAGCCGATGCAGTAGCAGACCGCGCCATAGAACGATTAAAAGAAGGCAAGAAACCGATTATTGCTTTTGCTTCTACAATGGGCAGTTTCATTGAGCAAATGGAAAACGAACAAGGTTTGGCGGTAAGTGATGGGGATTTAATCAATACCGATTTTGCAGAAGTATTAAGGCGGGGCTTAGACGGTATCATGCGTTATACGGAGAAAGATGTAAACGGGGAATCCGTTTATAAAAAGTTTGAGCTGGCAGAACTGAACGAAGATGCACGAAAAGAATACACACGCATATTGGATAAAATAAATGACATCAGCACAGGTATATCCATCAGCCCGATTGATTTAATAGTAAAGAAATTAGAGAATGCAGGTTATACTGTTGCCGAAGTAACGGGAAGAAAATTTGCCGTTCAGCTAAATGCAAAAGGAAATAAAGGTTTGGTTACATCACGCAAAAAGCTCAATACAAATGATGCCTTCCGTATGTTTAATAATAATGAGATGGATGTATTGATGATTAACCAATCAGGCAGCACAGGTGCATCCGCTCATGCTATTGTAACACCTAAAGTTCCCGCAGAGCAAGTAAAACAACGTGTAATGATTGTATTGCAGGCAGAGCTGGACATTAATACCGAAGTACAAAAACGCGGGCGTATCAATCGTACAGGACAAATCTTAAAACCGATTTACGATTATGTTATTTCGGCAATACCGGCAGAGAAAAGACTTATGATGATGTTGCAGAAAAAATTAAAATCATTGGATGCCAATACTACTTCTAATCAAAAGCAAAGCACCAAAATTTTAGATGTACCCGATTTTTTAAACAAGTACGGGGATAAAGTGGTAAAAGAATATTTACTGGAGAACAAAACTATTAATGAACTCTTGGGAGACCCTTTACACATCAAAGAAAGCAAAGGAGAAGAAAAAAAGAGCGAGGAAGAAACAGAAGATGCAGCACACCGCGTTTCGGGACGTGTCGCCGTTTTATCTACACAAATGCAGGCAGACTTTTATACAGAAATTACAGAGCGATACAATGACTATGTGGATTACTTAAAACAAATCGGGGAATATGATTTGGAAGTTGAAGCCCTGAACCTGCAAACGGAAACGATGGAGACCAGCATTATTAAAATGGGCAAAGGTGGAGAAAGTGCTTTTGGTGATGACAGTATTTTAGAAAAAGTACAGGCGAACATTTTAAAGAAACCATTTAAGAAAACGGAACTTGAAAATTTATTAAAAGAAGCATTGGGTACTAAAAATTCTGAAGAACATAAGCGCGTATTATTGGATGATTTTACGAGCAATATGGCTGAACGTTTACAAGAAGAAATAAATGCAAGCAATGATAAATACGAAGCCTTAATCAAAGATGTTCCGAATGAAAAGAAGATACAGAAAATTTTAGAGAAACAAGGGCAGGGTGCTTATATGAAAGCGATTAAGGATAGAGAAAATGAATTGAATGCTGCGAGGGTGTTAGCCATCGAGCAATTAAATAAATCGTACAAAAACAAACAGGAACATTTACAACGTGTGTTGAATTTCTTTACGATAGGTCGCAAGCTGGCTTATCCTGTGGTTACTTATGATAACGGAACGGAAACCGTTTTAGGCGTGAGCTTGGGTGTTTTAATTGATAAGAAAAAGAAAAATCCGTATGCGCCGAGCGCGATAAAAATAAGATTAGCCATCGCTAACAGCAACAAGTACATTGCCATGCCAGCAAGTTTTAATGAAGGTATTTCCAATATCATAGCAGCCAGCCATGATATAGAAACTCCCGATACCGATGTTTTATTGGATGAGTGGGAACACGAAATTAAACAGAAAACAAAAGACAGGGGACTGCGTTTTATCATTACAGGCAACTTGTTACAAGCCTTTGGCAGTGAGAGCGGAAAGCTGGTGAGTTATACAACAATGGAAGGGCAAACAAAAAAAGGAATATTAATGCCAGAGGAATGGCAACCCAAAGAAGTAGGGCAACAAAAAATTACCGTTCCGATTATTAAAGCTCTACCACTGTTAAAATCTATGACCAACGGGAGTGCGTTGTACGCTTCTAACGGTATTGCATTTTTTAAATCGGGTGAAACCTATCGCATCATTGTTCCCTCTGCACGTTCCAAAGCTGGGAATATCTATATGGACAAAGCTATTTGGGAGTTGATAGAAAAAAATAAATTTGAAACGGCAGCCGATAAAATGCAAGCCATATTACCTGAAAAAAACATTGAAGCATTGGCAACTATTTTACAAACTAACCATAGCGTAAGTGTTTCTGTTGGTCATAATCAATTGTCTTTGCTTAAAACAAATGCACAACGTATTTCTACACGAAAGAAGATAGAACAGCCACCTGATGAAAACAATGCGGAATACGAGCGCATCCGTATTCTTAAACTGAAAGCAAAAGCACTTGCTTTGGAATTTGAACTTGATTTAGCAGCCTAAATTTAAAACCAACACCATGATAACTACATCGAACTACATTGAAAAAATAAAAGGAATTAATTTTTCTCAACTGCCCAACAATTTACAAAAAGGACATGAGTATGTGATAGAAGCTACCGAAAACGGTACTAACTGGAACGCATACAATGATGAAGACATTAAACGTCTTATGAATGCCTATTTTGTAAAGCTGAACGAGCATTTAGAAAAGAGCCAACCTGTACAAACAGAAAAAGTAATTGCTCCGAAAGCAGCAACAACAGAATATAAACCTACTACGCATATTGTTAAGAAAGAGCTTGTGCAAAAATACAAAGCACCGCCTGTGCAGGAAGATGAGAACGATTTTGATTTTGTGGAGCGTATTCCCGATGAAATCAGGTATATCAAACGTTATTTGGGTTTGCATAACAAGACCAAAACAAAAGATGATTTACTACGCTTTATCAATTCCCTTCAACGTTCCATTATTGAAAGGAAGATACGCAAAACCTCTCCTTATGCCAAACAAATAGGGTATATACAGGATACGCTGGTAGAAACCTATAATAAACAAACGCGTTCTTTTTATGTAGAGATTGATGAGAAAAAAATAGCCGAGTTTAAAAACATTGTTGCTTCGGAAAAAGTAATGCCTTCGGTATTATTGATGAAACGTTATGTAAATCTGAACGGTAAATACGGTGTAAAGGAAAAAGCCAAATTGCTTATGGAAGCCATGAAACGAGCGGTTAAACTAAAGAAGGTTACTAAAAAAGATAAGTACATCAAGATATTTGATACTATGTTTGCCAATCTTGAACAGTATGTAAAAAGTAAAACGCAAAAAATATTAAGCATACAACAACAAGAACTGAACGGTATTCATGGGGCTTTGTCTGCCTGTGGTTGTCAGCACGATGAAGAAAATAATAATGAATTACATGGAGTTGAGCAGACAGTAACAGAAAATAAACAAGAAAATTCGGGCGTGGTAAATAGTATGGATTTTAAAAATGTTCAGTTCCGCACATTGGGTTTTACGGGTAAGTACCGTGAACTTATCGGCGACCCGTCAAAAGGGTTTACGGCAATGGTGTTCGGAAAACCAAAAATGGGTAAATCATTTCTTTGTGTTGATTTTGCTGGTTATTTAGCACGTAATCATGGCAAGGTATTGTATGTTGCCAAAGAAGAAGGTTTGGACATGACCTTACAGCAAAAGCTAAATGCAAAAGATGTGGCACATCCTAATTTGTTTGTTGCAGAGGATTTGCCGAGTGATTTAAGTCCTTATGATTTTATTTTCTTTGATAGTGTAAACAAGTTAGGATTGTCGGCACAAGATTTAGAAACTCTTAAAAATAACTATCCCGACAAATCGTTTATTTACATTTTCCAAACCACCAAAGAGGGCAATTTCAAAGGGGCAAATGAGTTCCAGCATGATGTGGATATTATCATCGAAGTACCAGAAAAAGGTTTGGCAGTTCAGAACGGGCGATTTAATCAGGGCGGAGAGATGAGAATATTTGAAGAGTAAAACAAAAAATCCGCGACATTCCGGATTTTTTGTTAACTATTTTTTGAATGAATTTATCTCTTTTTCTAAATGCAAATGAAATAAAATATAAAGCAATGATAGATAAATCCCTTCTGAATAATAGGAATAATTTTCCCCATGAAGCATAATATTTCTTACATTGGATAATCTATCTGCTATTGACACGAAAAAATCTTCTTCGTTAGATGAAAACAAGCTTTTGTTATGTTTTATTGTTTTATCAATGTTGTTTAATGATATAGCTATTTCTTTTTTTGTTTTTCTTAATCTCTGAAAAGCACTACTAATAGTCATCTCTCTAAATTTTATTTGATTTATCTCATCAGAGAATAAAAAAACATCTGACCAAAATCCTAAATTAAATTTTGCATAAAACTCAATAATACCAAACATAAAAGTTGTCGCAATAATGTTCTTTGTAAATACTTCTTCGCTCAAAATCATAGATATTGCTTCCTTTATTGCATTGGTTAACCAAGGTTGAGGATGATGAGTGTTATATTCATTCAGAAAAGATTTTATAAACCATAATGCAGTTTTTGGGTCAAAAACATATCCTTCATCAGCCAAACAGCGGCAAATAATATGTTTTGTTAAGTAAAATTTTAATTCCGAATCAATCGCTTTATAATCAATGAACTCCTGCAACAATATTTCCGTTCCATTAATAGAGAGTGGATATTCTTCATATCCAAGTGCAGCAATTTTTATTTTATATTCGGTTAAATTCAAAATGACCATTAAAGCTGATTCTTTTATACTCCAATTTACCTAAACTGAGCAATTTAATTTCATCGTAAGATAAAAAATGTTTTGAGTTATAAAAGCCAAAAAAAACAATTTCGTCATTTGATAACTTATAAAAATGATTAAATTTGAAAACAGTAAGATTTTAAAATTATCTCTATCTTTTACATGTTGATTAGATTAGGATGAAAATATCGGTACTATAAACAAGTTAGCGGTAATCATAAACGATACCATAAAATAATTAACTATGAGTAAATTAATTGTAAACAGAATTAAAAACTACCTTGACAAAGCCTTCAAAGGAAAAATTGATTTGACAGACATTGCTAGTAGACCTGAAGATGAGCAACAAAAAAACTTTCTTTCAAGAGCATTAGCTGCATACGCACTGACAATAGATGCAATTGCGAGTATAGAGGTGGCAGGTTTGTCGGTAACTGATGGTTTTGACGACAATGGTATTGATGCTATTTATTATGACAGACCCGCAAGAACGCTTTGGTTGGTTCAATCAAAATTTATTGATAGTGGTACTGGAGGCATTGACAATGGGGACATAGAGAAATTTTCAAAAGGTGTAAAAAAACTCATTGACTGCGATTTTGAAAGATTTAATAGTAAAGTAAACAATAGAAAAGATGAAATACTAGAAGCATTAGATGATGCGTCAGTAAAAATTCAAATATTGTTTGCCTATACAGGACAAAAACTTTCAACTCACAATTGGGCATCTATAAATGACCTTTTGGAGGAACAGAATGACACAGAAGAAGTTATTTTCTTTACCGACTTTAATATTGACAAAGTTTATAAAGGATTAGAAACTGGTGTAGGTAAAGCTCCAATAAATGAGGATATTACTATTTCAAATTGGGGACATATAGACGAGCCATATAAGTCATATTACGGTCAAATAACGGGGACAGATTTAAGTATTCTTTGGGAAAAATATGGTAGGCGATTATTTACTGAAAACATTCGAGATTTTTTAGGAACATCAACTGTTAATGATGAAATTATCAAGACTATTAAAACTGAGCCAGATAACTTTATATATTTTAATAATGGTATTACAATTTTATGTGATAGCATAAAAAAGAAACTCATCGGGGGAGCTGACAAAGCAATAGGTGCATTTACTTGCAATGGGATTGCCGTTGTAAATGGAGCACAAACACTTGGCTCTATTGGTTCATTGTTTACAACAAATCCAAACGAACTGAGTAAAGTAAAGGTTCTAGTTAAGTTTATTTCACTTGAAGAAAGCCCTCTAGGTTTCGGACAAAAAATTACCGTTGCTACTAATACTCAAAACAAAGTTGAGAAAAAAGATTTTGTATCACTTGATACAGAACAAGCAAGACTAAAAATTGAACTTAAACTAGAGAATATTGACTATCACTACAAAAGGACAGATGAAAAGGTAGTTCCTGACGCAAGTAATTTCCTTTTAGAAGAAGTCGCATATAGTCTTGCATCACTTTTCACTAATGTTGACCATTCAACAATGGTTAAGAAGGAATCGGGGAAATTTTGGGAAGATGTTACTAAACAGCCCTATACAGACTTATTTAACCAAAAAACTTCTGCTCAAAAAATAATAAAGGCGTTACGAATATATAGATATGTTTCAGAAAAAATGAATGAAATGGCTTGGGAAGTAGAAGGAAGAGAACGAAGCATTTATCGTTATGGTAACGCATTCGTTTCACATATAATTTGTCAAAAAATGAATAACGCAATTTGGGCAGAAAATTATTCAAACTTTGACACCTTCTATAATAATGATTTGCCAACAATGGCGGACAATTATATATTACAACTAAAAAATGCAATTGAAACAGAATATTCAGATGCAATGATTGTCTATACACTAAGAAACTACACTAAGTGCAGACACCTTGAGACATTGATGATATGAGACAGACTGCCGCTACAGCATATTTGCAATTGGAGGGGTTTCGTTCTCCGCAGACAGCTTAGTGGTTAAAGCCTTTAACTGACTGTAACAAATGGCAACGAAAAAGAAAAAGCAGATAGTAAAAAAATCTTCTCATAAAAACCGGACAGCAAAGAAGAAGGCGACATCTAAAAGGGCGGTTGTTAAAAAAACAGCCAAGAAGAAACCTACAAAGACAGTTGCCAAATCAGCACAACCACAGTCAAGTCCAGCAATTACCTTGACGACTAACGAACAAAAATTTTTGCAATATCACCATACACTAAAATTACAGATTGAACTTGTACCTAGAAGTTGTTGGTGGTCAAATGTGCGTAGTAATGTTACTGACAAGCAATGGGATAACATACGAAAACCCGTTTATCAGAAAGCAAATTTTCTCTGTGAAATTTGTAGGGAAAGAGGAACGAAATATCCTGTTGAGTGCCATGAGGTTTGGATTTATGACGACACTTCATTAACGCAACGACTTGGTTTCTTTCAAGCTCTTTGTCCATTATGCCACGAAGTAAAACACATCGGACTTGCGGGAGTCAGAGGAAATGGAGAGAGAGCATTTAATCGCTTCAAAATAATAAATCAATTAAGCGACACTCTTGCCCGACAAATTAAAAGTGCAGTGTTTACGCAATGGGGAATTAGAAGTAGACAACAATGGGAACTTAACATTGAACATTTGAGAGAACATGGACTCAATCCTGACGAACTTAAAGATAGACGAGAACGATGAGAGAACAGCCACTGCCTACCTCTGTGTGTTAGGGCTTACAAGTGTTTAAGACCTTTGTGTTTTTAACGTCTCACTAATTAACGCTCCTACTATTCTAAAACGATTTATTAAATTCAATAAATTTGAATTAAAATTATTTAAAAATTCGTTGCGTTTATAGTCAAAATTTATTTCTGGAAACGGAAAACAGAAATTTGATTTTTCAAGTATTCCCGCCTCAAAGCATTTCTTCATTAAATGTACTCCTTCGGGTGTTAAACCGCGACAATCATCTACCCCATTATATTTAAAGCCATTTGAGTAATGGGCACTTTTACTAGATAAAGAAACTTTAAAAAAGGTGTAATTTTTTGTTAAATATTTTATTGTTTCCATGCCATACTTTTTTCCTGATACCTCTATATATATTCTGTTTAACCAATAATACGTATCTTCAACCAATAATTCTACTTCTCCAATTTTTTGATTGTTATTTTTATCATATACAAAATATAACTTATCAGGCCTTATTTCTTCAAATCTCACAAAAGTTGTATTTTGCTTCCCCAATGATTTGATTAAATTTCCATTCCCCATGAAAGACTATTTTTATTTAAAAATTCTTCTACTTCTTCCATGCTTGTTTTACCACAATTTCTCAATCCACGAAATTTACGCTCCGAATAACGCACCAAATCAGATACCTTATTAATATCGCCATCTGAACAAATTTTTAGTACACGAGCAGAAAACCCTGTTTTGTCAATTGAAAGAGAAAGTAGTTTTTTTAGTTTAGGGTTAATAGAAGCCTCCTTCTTAATTTGCTTTTCTAAAATTCCTATTGACCTTTTTGCCGTAAGTAATTCCTCTTGAAGTAAGTCGTATGCCTTTAATTTATCATTAACGCTGAGCAACTCATTACTCAAACTATTCACAGCATTATTAAAAACAACCCGTTGTCTCGAGGTTGGGAGCTGCACAATTTCTTTAAGCTCACCGAATGTTTTTCCATTAATTAGTACTTCGGTTAACATTGTTGTATAAAGCGGGGGAAGTTTGTTTATATCTGCCTGTAATAAATTATTTAATATTTTTTTGATACTTTCGTCCCTAATAGTTTTGTTATCGTTTACCTTTATTTTCATATAATAAAACTACAAAAAAAATAAAATGACATAAAAACTTTTTATAGAGAGTTAAACAAACGACTTTTTTTTATTTTTATAATATTAAGAAAATTAATGACTTTCTCTAAATCTTTAATAAAATTGTTAGAAACGTGAATCTGCTTGCCCGCAAAATAATTCAAACTCAGTAAACGCTGGGTTTGAATTGTTTTTAAACTCTCCAAGGTATCTAAATGATGGTCCCACGATACTTATTTATCCAGCATAGTGTTGGTGGTATATTTTATTCTGCTTTAAAAGTGTCGTTGTTCTTGTCTTCTATCCAGTTGTATTCAATTTCAAATGCAACACGCTTTGCAAATTCTATTCCGTGTCGGTCACTTAAGAAACTTAATGCCATATCTATTCCGGCACTTACGCCTGAAGAGGTATAATATTTATCGTCAATTGTCCAACGCGCTTTTTTATCCCAAATCACATTTGCCCCATTTGTAATTACCCAAGAAAACGCTCTTTTATTGGAAGTAGCAATTCTGTTATTCAAAAGCCCTGTTTTTGCAAGTAATGCACTTCCTGTGCAAACTGTGAGTACATATTTACTCGATTGTGCCATTGTTTTAATAGCACCAATAAACGAAACATTGTTCACTTCTTTTCGTGTTCCTAATCCTCCGGGAATAATAAACACATCAATAATGTTGTTAGTATTATCAAGCTGCAGCGTTGGTATTGAAACTCCATGCGCATTGCTAATAAGCCCGCCTGTTAAAGAATAAAATGAAATTTTATATTGCTCTTTTAATCGACCTAAAATTTCAACCGGACCAAACACATCTAGCGTTTCAAAATCATCAAAAAGCAAAACACCTACGTTCATCATAGTGTTAATTTTTAAAAACTTGTTATACTGTTGAAGAATCTGTTATCAGAGGAATGTATTTTTCATTGATCACATTAAAATGGTGTTGTTGATGACCAACTATTACAAAACCCAAAGACGTAACGGTAACGGTTTGGTTAAAACAAATTCCGACATTGTTAAACACACTTTTGTCAAAACTTTTAAAAAGTTGAATGGTCGATTTTCTTAACAGATACAATTCGTCCATCAATTCCTGAAGTGTTCTGTTATTGGCATGCGCATTTTGTGCAAATAAATTTTCATCATAACCTGGCAATGGAGTATTGTCGTTACGGGCAATACGCATGGCTCTGTATGATTGTATACGTTCGTTATCAATGATGTGTTGAATAATATCAAGAATAGTCCATTTGCCTTCCTGATAAGTTTTATGTCCTACCTGACTTAAAGTTGCAAAGGCTATATTCTCTAATTCCTTTAGTGATTTATCAAGAGCAATAAGCAAATTGTCTTCTTCAACAATGTTAATGTACCTGTCAAAGAACTGAGGCATGGGATTGATGGAGCTTTTTTGCATAGGTATATTTAATTAACAATTTCGGATTTCAAGTATTATTATACAAGTTGAACCTACCAAATACTACTTACCTATAAAAGTTCGGCGCTGTGAACTACGCTGGCGCCGCTCAACTGCAAGCCAGTGTCATCGGCTGACCAACTAAAATCTAATACACAGTTCGTCTGGTGTCAAAACCGGTATTTCACAATCCCGAAAGTCTTTGGTATTACGAGTAACAATGCAGTCTGTTTTTTCTACGGATGATGCGCACAACATTTGAATGGCATCCTCAAAGTCCTTGTGTTTAGAACGTAATCCTTTTTTTAAAATGTCTATGTCCACAGGTATAACAGTTAAATAGTCAAGCAAATTGTATAAAACATTACGTAATGTTTTATCGTCGAGATATTTTTTTAATAGATAATGTGTCGTTGCAATTGAATGAGAAGAAGTGAACAGTTTAATTTTTTTTTCTTCTGCTTTATTAAATATTTCAATAGCATACTTACTAAAAGGTTTTCTGTCTGCAATTAGGTCTACAATTATGTTAGTGTCAAGAAATACCTTTTTCATAAGTGCTTTTTTTCCAAATAAGAACGTAATTCTTTTTCTTCGTCAAAGTTCTTTGGTAGTTTAACCGCTCCTACAATTTTTTTAAGTTTAGGCGATAATTTTTCTTCTCCGCTTTCTTGAGTGATTGTCTCCAAATAATTTTCAATGAGTTCGGATAAACTTCTTCCTGTTTTTTTTGCGTAAGATTTCGCTCTTTCTATTATGGACTTTTCTACAGTCAAGGTCAGCTTAGTTGTCATAACACGTATGTTTTATACAAAGATACGTGCTTGGTGTTAAAATTCCAAATCGGCTTGGCTGTAATGTTATGAGGTTCAATGCATGTTACAATTATCATAACGATTTTGAAATATTCAATTCTACACACCTGTTTTTAAAATCTTTAAAATTTAACGGGCCGTAAACTTTGTTTTCTATTTTATTAATTATCCAATAATGACGTAGAGCAAATTTTCAAATAATTTTTTTTGTTGGTTATACTTTCATTATTTAGAGTCTTAGAAAATATTATTCGAGGCTTTTGTTCTGCAATAATATATGTTGAATCGAAATTGAATCTTAGTACATCACCATCAACTGCATAAATATTTTCACTAGGTTCAAAAATAACATAATCACTTGATATTACTGGGTCGTAATCAAATGTATAACCTTTTCCAAGATTCACTTTATCTCTTTCACCACAACTTGAAAAAAGAATTATACAAATACTAAAAATTGAATTCTTTTCAGAGTGTTAAAACAAGGATAAAAAATATTATCGTTTAAAGTTGCAGCATGCAGTCAATGCTATCCCCCAACAACCTATACTTAAATCTTACATCCCAACTCATTCACCGTCAACCAGGCCATTAATCCTGCACCCACTTGCAATGCTTGTTCGTCAATATCAAAGGTAGAAGTATGAATGCCACTGGTAATGCCTTTTGCAGGGTTTCCTGTGCCTAATCTGTAAAAGCAGGAAGGGCGTTGTTGTGTAAAAAATGCAAAGTCTTCGGCAGTCATGCGCATGGGTAATTCTTCAACATTTTCTTTTCCTAAATACTCCTCGGCAGCTTCAATGGCTCTGGCAGTAAAAGGTTCATCGTTTATTAAAAAGGGGTAACCGTTTTCAATATGAAACACACATTCCCCTTTCATTTGTTTAGCAATGGTTCCGGCAATGCTGCTCATTTTTTTATGCGCTTGGGCTCTCCATGTTTCATTCATGGTACGAAAGGTCCCTTCAATTTTTACTTCATCGGGTATTACATTGGTAGCCCCGTTTCCAATAATTTTTCCAAAAGCCAAAACTGTTGGTATTTCATTTTCAGGTTCTAACATAAATGCTTTGTTCAACTCCAGTAAAATAGCAGAAGCAATAAACAAAGGGTTGTTGTACTCCTTCACCATGGCGGCGTGCCCGCCTTTACCTTTTACCGTTAAATATATTTCGTCGGTACTTGCCATGTACATTCCTTTTCTGAAACCTACCTTACCTACTTGCATGCTTGGGTACACGTGTTGCCCGAATATGTTATTTACATGCGGGTTTTCAAGCACACCTTCTTTTATCATTAAGGATGCACCACCGGGTAATTTTTCTTCTCCGGGTTGAAACATCAATTTAACAGTCCCTTCAAATTCGTTTTTCAATTCATTCAAAATCCTTGCCGCACCAAGCAATGAAGAAGTGTGTACATCATGTCCGCAAGCGTGCATTACGCCTTGATTGGTCGATTTATAAGGCACTTCATTCGTTTCAAAAATAGGGAGTGCATCAATGTCGGCACGCAAAGCAATTATTTTTTTTGAAGGATTTTTTCCTTCAATTAATGCTACAATTCCTGTTTTTACAAAACCGGTTGTAAATGGAATATTGTATTGTTTTAATTTAGAAATGATGTATTCGGAAGTTTTAAACTCTTCAAACGACAATTCCGGATGAGCATGTAAATGCCTTCTGTTTTCAATGATTTCAGAATGATATTGCTGTGCTAACGATTGTATTTTATTTTTTAATGCTTGCATGTTTATTTTCCTAAAAGCATTTTTATTGAAACTAAAAACAAAACACCGCCAAACACTTTTTTAAGTGTAGACTGATCAACAGAGATTGCCAGTTTAGAACCAAAATAGCTCCCTATCACAAAAGTACATGCCATTATGCAAGCGGTTTTAAATTCGATATTCCCAGAATTGTAATAATTAAAAACACCTAATAAACCTATTGGTAATAAAAACATAAACAATACTGTGCCTTGTGCCTGATGCTGGCTGTAGCCCAAAAAATAAGCCAACGCAGGTACAATTACTATACCGCCGCCAATGCCTACCATGCCACTCAACACCCCGGCTACCAAGCCCAGAGCAAGTAAAATAAAAACAGTTTCCATAGTTGTTTTTGTGTGTTTCATGTGTGAATAATTAACCTCTGCCCCAACACTTCTTAAAAGAGAGTGGAGAAATGAGGTGTTAATTTTTAAAAATCAAATCCTAAAGATAAATACCAAATTGGTTTAAGTATTACCCCATCTTGTACACCCCATGCTCTGTCAACTCTTACAAAATAACCCAACAAGCGAGTCCGAACGCCCCAGCCATACCCTGCTATAATAGGGTTGTGCTGAGAATTCAATGATATTATCAAAGGTGGTTGGTTTATAGTTTGAGTGCTGGTAGAACGACTATCAGAAAAAGGCGATTTACCTACCCAGGCAGTTCCAATATCAGTAAAAGCAATTACCTGAAAATTTTCAATAAAATCAGAACTAACGGGACGTTGATACAAATAATTGAATATAGGAAGTCGTAACTCGCTATTAATTACCGCAAAACTATTGCCATTGCGCGCATTTTGGTAAAAGCCCCTCATGTTGGTTGCCAACGTTTGAAAAGCATAATTTTGTGTTGTAGAAATATTGGTGGTGTTATCAAACTTCGGATTAAATGAATTGTCTACCCCCCCCATATAATATATTAATTTTTCGTTACCGAACGAAGTGCTTGCTGCGAAACGATTTGCCCAAATGAAGTTACGATGTATTTTTTGATAATACCGCACATCGCAACCCAACACTACCATGTTCGATTGTTTTTTATCTATCTGACGATAATATTCACCAAACACTTTTCCGCGCAAACCATAATACGCATTCAAGCCTCTTTTTATGGTATTATCATATACATATTCTAAAAGAGTGGAACCCCAGTTTTCAAAGCTGTCTTTTGCGGCTAAGTTTTGGTCGTTAACACCTGTATATACCAACCGGTTATTACGATACGCCAAAGAGCCTCGCAAGCAGCTCACTTCACTTAAGGGAAGCTTTAAAACATAGCGGGCATCATTCGTGAAGATCTTAGTATTGTTTCCATCGGTACTTAATAATTTTTGACGATGAAGGATAAATTGTTTGTCGATTTTCTTCAAGCGATTTTCAAAACTTGCAAAATACTCATTGCTATTTAGGTCGGCAGCAACCCGCATTGCTCCGGACATGCGATAATCTTCAAATAAATCACTGATGCTTACCTTGAAAAAAACATTTAGTCCCGGATTCAGATAAACAGGACTGCCCCCTCCTGTAAACTTTTGGTACGAATTGTTTAAGTAGCTATTATCTAATTGTGATACTACATAATCAACCGAAAAATGTGTGTAATAATTTTGCTGTTTTCCTAGTTGAAAACCGTTGCCGGAAGGTATTGTAACGCCTCCTGTTGTTATTTTGTTTGAGTTTGCAGTTTGTTGTTCGGTTCTTTTTTCTTCTTCTTGCGCTTTCTTTTGTTCTCCTTCAAACGTGTAATTGTTTATATCAATGCCAGTATCACCATTTGCATCATTTACAGGTTGTTTTGTTATATCAATGCGCTGAGGTTCTTTTGGAGTTTTAATTACAGGTGTTGGTTGTAACGTTTGTTGTTGCTGCTTTTCAATATTATTTTTATGATCTTGGTAAGAAGTGTTTTTTAAATTGACAGGTATAAGTTGAGAGGTACTAATTAACGGGGTTGCAAACATTCGGTATTTACCATTTACAAAAAGCAGCTCTGTTAATTTATTGGCCTTAGTATTTATGTCTTGCTCTATGATGCCCGAAGAATAGTTAGTAATTGGAAATGAATTAACCACCGTACGATAATGTGTGGTGGTGTCCACAAACGATATAACACTATCGAAGCTGGCGACATAACGATTATTGATACCATTCAAATCACTTAAATAAGCAATATGTGTGCTGTCATAATCGGCAGGATATGTTTCGTTAGCCGAGGGCGTTTTGGTAATGCGTATCAGTGCGGGTGATTTGGTAAGATTATTAAAGAAAAACACATCCATATTGTTTTGTGCATCGGGATATTTTCGTTTTGCATCAAAAAAAAGTGAATCGTTAGGACGATTGGAAGTAAACACAACTCCTTTAGAATGATTGACAAAACGTGGAGTTAAGTCATCATAAATGTCTTTGGTAATTTGGTAATAAGCAGAAGACGCAGCGGTGAAAATAAAAATATCCGTTTGCCCTTTTTGTACAGCAGACATCACGATTTTTTTCCCATCGTCGTTGTATGAATAATCCAGTATTTTTTCAAAGCCTGTAATGTTGCGTTCTGCAAAAGATTTTGTTGCGGGTTCGTAGGTGATCATTACCAAATAACCTTTACGTTCAATAATAAATGAAAACAACTTACTGCTCGGATGCCATGCTACTAAAGGGTATGATTGGTCGTTAATCCTGTCCATTTTATGTTCCGCTTTATAAATGCGTTTGGCTTTTTTGGTAGCAACATCATATAGCCAAACCTTGTATTGTCCCATTTCATTGGTGGTGTAAACAATGCTATTGCCATCCGGACTGATTTTTACCTGACTGTAAATTCTGGATGATTTAGGTTTTTTTAGAAACGGCGCTTGTTTGGGCAGAGATTTGTCAGTATCTGATTCATTATACCTGCCAATAAATGTTTGCAAACACTCGTCCCACAAATTTTGA
Source organism: uncultured Bacteroidota bacterium (assembly GCA_963727705.1). Taxonomy (GTDB): domain Bacteria; phylum Bacteroidota; class Bacteroidia; order 2-12-FULL-35-15; family 2-12-FULL-35-15; genus 2-12-FULL-35-15. The sequence goes on along the minus strand of CAVSHK010000031.1, from coordinate 88,549 downwards.
GTGGTCAGTCCCAATACGTATGAAGTAGCATTGTTAATGTTATGACTCACTTTGGTCATATACAAAATGTTGGGAATAACCGTTTCTCCGTAATTATTGGAAATGTGTTTCCAAAAGGCATTGCCGGCTAACACGGCATCGTTTCCTTCCAAATAATTTATTTTATCATACTTACCACTCAGCATGCCATCTCTCACACGATTATCCAGCACAGAATTCCAATCGTTTGCAATAAATGAAATCAACCCATTTAAATACCAGTTGGGCAAATTGAGTATGGAACTGTTCTTTACCATTTGGCGAACACTCCCTCCGTACATCATTTCATCAATGATCACCTGAGCAATCCCTGCACGTATCTGCGCATCCAACTTGGCATGATCACCTTCATAATATAAAATTATTTTTGTACCAACAATTCGGGTTACCCCGCCCATATTGTTTTGTTCGTTGGACGCAAAGCCGATATTACTTTGTTTAAAGTCAGAGTGCTTGTTGAAAATAATAAATTGCAAACGATCGTCTAATTGGTAATCAAAAAACTTTTCGATAGCGGTAATCTGCTTGTCGGCAGTTTTTGACACGTAATTAGCAAGCTCTTTCCCTTCTTCGTAAAAATAAACGTCATAATTTTTGTACTCGTAAGAAGTCCAGAAAAAATCTTCGTATTTGATTCGACTTTTACCAAAATCTGTTTGCGAACCATAATAAAACTGAGCATTTGCATATGAGATAGTAAATACAAAACATATAACACTCAATAGCGTTTTTTTTTGTTCTGTAAATAAAGGCCTAAAGGTGTTACGCACTATCTTTTTTATTTGGAGTGCTAATTTACTAAAATAAGGTATTCAAAACACTCCTATTTTTGGCTGCACCACTACCAATATATGTAAACGGCTCTGATTATCTTCCGTGCAGCTAGGTGTAACAACGAAAATATTACATAGGGGTTAACAGAGAATACGCCGGAACCACCGAGAAAATAATTTACCTTTGTAAAAACATTAACAGTAATTATGATTTCTATCCAAACTTTTACTTTCGGGCCTTTTCAGGAAAACACTTATGTGCTGTATGATGCATCAAAAGAGTGTATCATTATTGATCCTGGATGTTATGATGAACAGGAACGCCTTGAATTGGCAGATTTTATTGATACTCACAAATTAATTCCTGTGCGATTATTGAACACTCATTGTCACATCGACCATGTTGTGGGTAATAAGTTTGTGGCTGAAAAATACAAGTTGAAATTAGAGATAAACAAACACGATTTAACAACGCTCCACTCATTAATGATGGTTGCCAAGATGTATAATTTACGGGCTGAGCCATCGCCGGAACCTTCTGCTTTTTTGGAAGAAGGAGATGTAGTTAAATTTGGTAATTCCGCTCTTGAAATAGTTTTCACTCCCGGACATTCTCCCGGCAGCATTACTTTTTATAATAAGGAACAAAAAATAATGATTGCCGGTGATGTGCTTTTTTATGGCAGCATAGGTCGTACGGACTTACCGGGTGGACATCATCAAACGCTTATTGATTCTATAAACAATAAACTATTGCCTTTGGGTGATGAGTTTATTGTTTATTCCGGACATGGACCATCCACTACTATTGGTTTTGAACGAATGAATAACCCGTTTTTAACCTAATGTTTTTAACATGATTGTATTCCCCAACGCAAAAATCAATATAGGTCTTAACATCGTTGAAAAAAGAAGCGATGGCTTTCATAACATAGAAAGTGTTTTTTATCCTGTAAAGTTGCAGGACGCATTGGAAGTAATTGAAAATACTGACCCAACAGCCCAATCAATTGTTTTCACGTCTTCCGGAATTGAAATACCCGGAAACATAAATGAAAACTTATGTTGCAAGGCGTATCACCTTATAAATAAACAATATCCATTACCCAAAATAAAAATTCATTTGCACAAGCATATTCCTATTGGTGCCGGATTGGGAGGAGGTTCAGCTGATGCAGCATTTTTTATACGATTGATAAACGATAAATTTGAAGTGGGTCTTTCGTGGGGCGAAATGCACCATTATGCAAAACAACTCGGTAGCGATTGTTCTTTTTTTATAACTAACAAACCTGTTTTTGTTGAAGGTGTTGGCAGCGAATACGAATCAATAAAGCTTGATTTAAGTAATTATTACATTGCGTTGATTTATCCAAATATTCACATCAATACAACAAAAGCATATAGTGGTGTTATACCTGAAAAGCCATTGCGTTCGTTAGAAAATGATATTGTAAACTTACCAATTGAACAATGGAAAGATGTTATTCATAACGATTTTGAAGATTCACTCTTCCCTCAATACCCTGAATTAAAAAAAATTAAAGATAAATTATATTCATTAGGCGCTGTATATGCTGCTATGAGTGGCAGCGGTTCTTCTGTTTATGGTATTTTTAAAGAAAAAACAAATTTAAAAACAGACTTTGAAAATTACTTTATTTATGAATGTAGCATGAATAATGATAATTGAATGCTCATAACCGTAAGGGTAGAAATGGTTGATGTTGTAATGATTATTAAAAAAAAGATTATACATCAATAATGTAATTCCAATTGAAGAAGAAAAGGAATTACTAAAAAAGGTTTTGCAAAAAAATACGTCTAAATTATTATTTACTTCCCTTAACGGCACTTTCATTTCCTTTATTAATTCTCACCTAAAGCGGCACAAATAAAGGAATTAAGGGAGTCTCCAAAACTTGATAACAATTTATCCCCCCAACTACTACCTCAAGAGTTCTAAATTTTTAAAACTTTGAGGCAGTCTCTTAAAGGTAGTGGCACGGAATTTAATTTTTAATCAGTTTGTTGCAAATCATTCCTGAGTTATTTGCAATAGTTATAAAGTAAATACCGGAAGTTAATGTCGATGTTTCAATTGTTGAGGTACCTTTTTCGAAAACAAACGAATACAACTCTCTACCACTTATATCAGTAAGTTTAACAGAAGATCTTTCATTCAACCCAACTGTTAAGTTATTATTAAAAGGATTTGGGTAAACCGAGAAGCTATTCGTTGTAATTATTGATATTCCCGTACTTCTATCAATATTTAATTGGTCAAAAGCTTCTACGCTTGTTCCTGCTGAACGATTGGTACAATATAAATTAAGTGCTAATGTATAAACACCCTGTTTCGAATATTTATATCTTGCTTGCTGAGTATAAAAGGCATTAGCTTGATAAATTTTCCAAAATACGTTAATGCTATCTATTCCGATAAAGCTGTAGTTGCTTATCAAAATAGAATCAATAGCACTATAATTAATTACACAATTAACTATTGGTGATGTCATTAATGTATCTTTCGCTAATGAATCAGGATAAGTTAGGTGTGAAGGATGGTATTTAGTTGTAGGGGGTGACAGTATTTCAAATGAAACAGAAGTGCTGTCATTTAATGAATCAAATGCTTTCACAGAATAAACTCCAGTACATAAACTATCAATATTTAAAATAGAATCGATTTTTGAATGTTCTTTAAATATGATACTATAAGGAGGTTGTCCCCCTTTCACCTTTATTTGAGCTGCCCCATTGCATAAAAGTGAACTAGTAGTAGCACTTGGCGAAGCTGTTAATGTTAAAGAACTATTGGGAATAGGAGAAACTGTTGTAGTTGTATTGGCGGAGGAAGTGCATGAGTTAAATTTCAAAATGGTACCATCCATTCCAACAATAAATCCTGTATTGCTATCAAAAAAATCTATCCCTGCTAATCTTGAAGTTGCAGATGACAATGTAATTTTACTCCATGCAGCTCCTCCGTTTGTAGTTTGCAATAATGTAGCTGTATCTGCACTTACATCACCTCCAACAACATACCCGTTCAGTGTATCATAAAAGGCAATTCCCTGTAAAAAATTAGTAGTGACTGACGGAGCTGAATTCCACGTGCTACCTGCATTTGTGGTTATGTACATTTGACCATTATTCGATGAGTAAACACCTTTTGTTTGACTCGTAAAATAAATTTTACCTGAAGTAAGACCATTTCCTGTGTTAATAACATTCCATGTTGTACCACCATCTGTTGTTTCAAAAATTCTACCAGAACCATTTGAAGCATACCCTGTAGTTGCGGATGTAAAAAAAGAGGAATAACAGGCATAATTGTCCATACTATCAACAAACACTTGTGTCCATGTCACCCCTTGATCCTGTGTTCTATAAATAACACCAAAACCACCACTTGGATTACCTCCACTTGCAAATCCTATTTGGCTATTAAAAAATCTTATATCTCTGAAATTTACTATGTTTGTAGGATCAACAACCATTGTTGTCCATGTTGTACCACCATCGGTTGTTTTTAAGGCAGCCCCATTGTTTCCTACGGCAAAACCTGAAGTTGTGCTTGTGAAATCAACAGAATACAAATTCTGTGAAGTTCCGCTGTTTTGAGCCATCCAAGTATTTCCTGCATCGGTTGAATTTAGAATTGTTCCACTTGCACCTACAACGTAACTTATTGTGGTGCTTGGTGCAGACACATCATACAAATTATTGCTTGTGCCACTTGTTAATTTTGTCCACCACTTTAATGAAGTACATGAGTTAAATTTCAAAATGGTACCATCCATTCCAACAATAAATCCTGTATTGCTATCAAAAAAATCTATCCCTGCTAATCTTGAAGTTGTAGATGACAATGTAATTTTACTCCATGCAGCTCCTCCGTTTGTAGTTTGCAATAATGTAGCTGTATCTGCACTTACATCACCTCCAACAACATACCCGTTCAGTGTATCATAAAAGGCAATTCCCTGTAAAAAATTAGTAGTGACTGACGGAGCTGAATTCCACGTGCTACCTGCATTTGTGGTTATGTACATTTGACCATTATTCGATGAGTAAACACCTTTTGTTTGACTCGTAAAATAAATTTTACCTGAAGTAAGACCATTTCCTGTGTTAATAACATTCCATGTTGTACCACCATCTGTTGTTTCAAAAATTCTACCAGAACCATTTGAAGCATACCCTGTAGTTGCGGATGTAAAAAAAGAGGAATAACAGGCATAATTGTCCATACTATCAACAAATACTTGTGTCCATGTCACCCCTTGATCCTGTGTTCTATAAATAACACCAAAACCACCACTTGGATTACCTCCACTTGCAAATCCTATTTGGCTATTAAAAAATCTTATATCTCTGAAATTTACTATGTTTGTAGGATCAACAACCATTGTTGTCCATGTTGTACCACCATCGGTTGTTTTTAAGGCAGCCCCATTGTTTCCTACGGCAAAACCTGAAGTTGTGCTCGTGAAATCAACAGAATACAAATTCTGTGAAGTTCCGCTGTTTTGAGCCATCCAAGTATTTCCTGCATCGGTTGAATTTAGAATTGTTCCACTTGCACCTACAACGTAACTTATTGTGGTGCTTGGTGCAGACACATCATACAAATTATTGCTTGTGCCACTTGTTAATTTTGTCCAAGTTTGAGCTTGCAGCGATATACTTGCAAACAAAAGTAATAGAATCGTGAAAAATGGAAATGGGTCGCGTAGTAATTTTGTTTGCATTTTTTTAATATTAATAGTTAGGTTTTTGATATAAACTCTATCTGAAAGAACTTTATTCCATCTTGCAAAGATATGTAAAAATATGTTCAATTTCACTTAATTTAGAATTAAGTCGTTATTTCACCTTCAAAACCTATTCATTATCATCTTCACAGGTTTTGGATCTCATCCATAAAATTGGGGGATATGTGGAAAAATATTACAAACAAAAAAACAGTAAACACTTTATAGTTAAATCTTTACGATTTATTTTGTGCAATCTAACGACCAAATCTCGAACTCCTTATTCAGAGATATAGATATTTTGGTCAGTTTACATAAATATTTAAAATTTAATGAATAATATGAGAGTAACAAAGCCATATTGATTAAAAATCTGCTTTTTAGTTTCAATTCTTTTTTTTTATTACTCAGCTATAATAAAATCTCATAACCCTTTTTCGACTCTGTTTTTTCCAACAGATTATTCCGCTTCCTAAAAAAGAAAAAGACTATTAGCCATAAATCCTTTTGCCGCAACGAATTAAAAAAAAATGTTGCCAATAGTGCTACTCCGGCGTATTCAAAAACCGTAATAGTGCTTCTTTTGACAGGCATAGCGGTTACATCGCGCTCGACTTTGATAATTTTAAGATGGGAGTGAACTTTTGCAACTGCGCGAAGACCTCCTTAAATCTAATAAAAAGCAGTTTGTTCACCCCTAAAAGGTCACAAACTTTTATCTGAGCATTTTCAAGTTGACCTTGTAATGTGATTATTCCGGTTGTTGGATTAGGAAAAACAGAAATCGTTTCATTTGAAATATTATTTCCAATTCCTGTTCATAAATATGGATTTGAAACATTGAGAGTGAAGCCACTTGTTCTATAAATATTGCCATTACTATCTTTTCCGATTATATGACAATAGGAACATGTGTCACTCGAAGCTGTAGTTATTTTTAAACAAACATCAGAAGTCCTATACTATTTAAAACGTATAAACCCCTAAAGATTTTCAAAATCTTTAGGGGTTTATACGTTTTTTAATGGCTTATAATTATTTTTTTGTTAGTAGTTCCTTGCTCAGTTATTATTTGCAGGAAATATATACCGTTGGGCTGAGCACTCAAATCAATTTCTGATTGTGCATTGTGAACTACAGTTTGATAAACCTTATCTCCCAATACATTATTAACTATTACAGTTGCTTCGCCAGCGCTAAGGCTTATGTTGAAGTGTCCATCTGTAGGATTAGGATATACCTTTACATCATTGTCTGTGCTGTACTCGGTTATTCCGGTTATACAGTTAGCGGCCATTGTTATAGATAATGAAGAGGAAGATGCAGCTAAACCGCTGCTTGAACAAGTAAGCACACAGCGATAGTATTTTGCTGTTGCTTGATTGGTTGTATATGTTGCACTTGTCGCACTTGCAATATTGTTGAAAGTGCTATTATCAGTTGATGATTGCCATTGATAAGTAAACCCACTTCCGCTACTTTCACCGGACAAGCTTAAGGTAAACGTTACTTCGCTGCAAACTGTAACGGCTGTGGAAACAGTAGTGCCTGAAGTAGGGGTGCCGGTACAAAGTGGCGCATTAGTTACGGTAAGTATAGCGCTGTTTGACGTGGCAACTGGTGAACAGGCACCTGTTATTACACATAAATACTGATACCCACTCATTGCCAGTGTAGCATTTGTTATAGTCATTGTCGTTGTTGTAACATTATTATACACACCTGAATTAGTTAAATTTGCAAATCCACTTCCCGTATTTACTTGCCATTGGTAGCTTATGCCTGTTCCAAGGGCTGCAACACTGAAACTTGTGTTAGCTCCAACAAAAATAGCACTATTAGAAGGTTGAGAAGAAATGGAAGGTGCTGTGGATAATGTTACATTTAAAGGAGTGGAGGTGGCAGATAAGCTGCTACTTATGCAAGTAACCACACAACGATAATAGTTTGCTGTTGATTGATTAGTTGTAAACGTTGGATTGGAGGCGCCTCCGATATTGCTATAAGTAACATTGTTAGGAGAAGACTGCCATTGATAAGCGAATCCATTTCCGCTACTTGCGCCGGACAAACTTAAGGTGAATGTTGTTCCGCTGCAAACTGTACTGGCTGTTGACACAGTAGTGCCCCCAGTTGGGGTACCCGTGCAAAGTGCTGCAATTACAGTAAAAGCGTAATCTTCTGTTTCTCCATAAGTCAATTGAGCACAAGGGTCTGTAGGAGCCCCAATAGAATAATCTTCTCCTCTTACACGCATTTTATGTGTGCCGATTGTGGCAGAGCCTGGAACTGTGAAGTTATCAGTAATTGTAAATGCCGCACCCGTATTATTGTCTGTAATAACCTGTTCAGAAAGTTCAAAAACACCATTATCATTGTAATCTATCCAAACAGAAAACGCCAAGGCGCTAACGGTTGAAGTTAAAGACATTGTAGTGCTGGCAAATTGATAATTGGATGCATTGTAGATACCACTGTAATCAGCATAAGAAGAAGCGGAGCAACCAGAACCGTGATTAAAAGTATAAGGACCTCCGCTTGTTGTTACATTGGTAATCCAACCAAGTGCACAAGCATTTGTTGATGCTGGAGGAGTGCAATAACAATTAGTAGGAGCATTCATGGTAACATTTAAAGGAGTGGAAGTAGCTGATAAACTGCTGCTTGTGCAGTTAATTATACAACGATAATAGTTTGCACTTGTTTGAGTTGTTATATAAGCTGAATTGGTTGCGCCTCCAATGTTGCTGTAAGTGCTATTGTTAGGCGATGATTGCCATTGATATGTTAAACCAACACCGTTGCTTGCACCTGGCAGGCTTAATGTAAAATTTACTCCGCTGCAAACAGTATTAGCTGTTGAAGCAGTAGTACCTGCCGTTGGTGTTCCTAAACAAGGTGTATTATGGATGGTGATATCGTAATCTTCAACCTCTGCCCAACTATATGTTCCGCAAGGATCGGTGGGGTTCGCGTAATAGTTTAAAATTACTCTCATACGAACAGTACCATTAACAGAATTACCCGGCACCATAAAACCCGCATTGTAAGTTGTATTGGCAGATGCTAAAGATATACCATTAGCAATCATCTCTGAGGGTGAAAAACTGCCATCATTATTAAAGTCAATCCAGGCACTTACAGAATCGTTATCAACCATGTCGCATTGCACTCCAACGGAATAAGTGCTGCCAGCCGATAAGGTAGTAGTGGTTGTTCCGTTCACAGGGCTATAATGGGTATAGCACTGTGTTGAAGAAGTAGAATTACCTGTGTTATTTACCATGTTTACAGATCCGTTCAATGATACCTGAGAAAGATAATCTCCGTATTGAGCATACGTGCTGCAATTCAGTACTGTTGGTGAACAATAACAATTTGAAGGAGTATTCATGGTAACATTTACCGGAGTGGAAGTAGCAGTTAAACTACTATTTGTACATGTAATTGCACAACGATAATAGTTTGCACTTGTTTGAGCTGTCATATAAGTTGAATTTGTTGCTCCTCCGATGTTGCTGTAAGTACTATTGTTAGGTGATGATTGCCATTGATAGGTTAATCCACCTACTCCACTGCTTGCACCTGACAAACTTAAGGTAAATGTTACCCCGCTACAAACAGTATTAGCTGTTGAAGCAGTTGTGCCGGCTGTTGGTGTTCCTGAACAAGTTGGTGCAGAAGCGAATGCTAAATCATCAACAAATAATGTATCCTGTCCTATATTAGACACAGAGTTCAAATCAGAATATAGACCGATGTATGCACTATCAGCAGTTGCTCCGGAAAGATGCGTAATTGGAATTGCAAAAGAACTCCAACCGGCACCCATCACTGTAGAAGTAGTAATTGCAATTGGATATAACCCCATATCAGTTCCGGTATTACTATTATAATATCCTATAGTATCTCGTTGTGCAACAGAGGCATTAATACCTGTGTGAAGTGGCTGTCCTGCCAGCACCCATTTCGTTAATCCCACACCAATAGCTCCTTGATGAGCAATACCATTGGAAGTAGCAGCACTTGTACTATCACTTTTGTATTTTGCCCACAATTTTAATGTATCAGGTGAAGTGTTAACTGCAAATCTTGGTGTTCCTATATAAGAATAGGTTATTGTAGAAATTGAAGTATTATATATAAAATTAACTTGTTCGGCACCAATTATGCTCACTCCTGTCAAAGGTAAAGGACCAAAAGAAGAAGAGATTGTATCTGTAAAAACAGCCAACGATGAACTTCCACTATGCTTCTCATGTGTTACTAAATGCGCACAATAATTACTGCCTGTTATAGAATATGCAGGCACAGATAATGAATCCTTATTTGACCACCCTGTTGGCATACCGCCTGTACCTAACTCAAAACCGGCATTGGGTATTGTTTGAGCAAAACTTGTTACTGCAGTTGCAATTGCTAAAATAAATAATAATGATTTTTTCATGGTGTTGGTTTATTATTGATTATGTCTAAACCCCTAAAGGTTTTGAAAATTTTTAGGGATTGCTGCTATTTTTAAATTATTAATTGCTATTTTTTTTCGCTTAATAGAATTTTCCTGCAGTCAAATTTAAACTATTATTTACAAACCCATCCGAACTTTTTGTAAAAAACCTCTGTAGCTGTTGATATTGTTTTCAAAAGAGAGGAAGAAAAGTTTTGATTTTTAAAACTTACCGCCTATAATTTAAATTTTGTTGCTTTATCTAATTTGTACTTTTAAACTAAAAATGAAAGGCGGGCTCGAAAACCATGACAAGAAAATTGATAGCTGCCTTGAGGTACTCTTAACCCTTGATAAATACTTTATTGAACGGAATGCGATTACAAAACAGCGTATTGTGGGTTCGATATTTCCCGAAAAGCTGATTTTTAAAGACGGAAAATATCGAACCCCAAAGATGAATGAAGCAGTCGAACTAATTTGCAGGAAGGACAAGCCTTTCGGAGAAGGAAAAAAAGAAAAGCAGCTCATTTCTGAACTGCTTTCCCTCGAAGTGCGGATGAAGGGACTCGAACCCCCACGCCTTACGGCACCAGATCCTAAGTCTGGCGCGGCTGCCAATTACGCCACATCCGCATATTCTTTTTAATTTGGACTGCAAAGATATGTTTATTTTTTAAATATAACATGTCTGATACAATACTATGCTGAATTTATTCAAAAAATAAAAAGATAAAATATAACTTCTGGTTATCTTTGAGCCCTAAAAAAAATCGATTTTGAAAACTTTAAAAAAATCCCTAAAGTATATTTTTATAGCTCTGTTGGTAATGTTCATTGCAATACTTGCCATTCCTTTTGTTTTTAAAGATAAAATAAAAACCATCGTGCTTGAAACTATTGATAAAAACATTGATGCAAGGGTCAATTTTGGCGACTTAAGCTTTAATTCTATCAAAAATTTTCCTCACCTGACAGTTACAATTCATGATGTTTCTGTGGTTGGTATAAACGAATTTAAAAATGATACGCTTGTTTCTGCTAAAGAAATTGACTTGGCTCTTAATGTGCTGAATGTCATCAGAGGGAAAAGTATTGAAATAAAAAAAATTCATTTGCAAGAACCTGAAATATATGCCCTGATACTTGAAAATGGTAAAGCAAATTATAACATTGTAAAGCCCGATACTTCACATACGCAAAATTCGGGAAACAGCAAGTTAACAATAGCTATTGATAAATGGAAGATCGACAACGGGCGCATTGTATATGACGATCGTTTACAAAAAACCTACATTGAAGTTGGAGGCTTGTATCACAGTGGTTCCGGAGATTTTGAAGAGGATATATCCGATTTGGATATAACCACACGCGTATCGGACTTGACATTGATGTATGATGGCATTAAATATTTTAATAAAAAATTATTTGAAGCCAATATTGATATGGAGATGAATTTTAAGGAGAAGAAATTCACTTTCAAAGATCATATTTTTCAGTTGGGTAATTTCAAATTTGGATTTAACGGTTTTTTCAAAGTGTTGGAAAATGGTTATCAAACCGATTTGGCTTTTGTAATACAGGAAACATCCTTCAAAAATCTTATATCTCTGTTACCCGGCATCTATACAAAAGATATGGAAGGCATAGAAACTAAAGGAGAATTTACATGTACAGGATTTGTTAAAGGCGTATATGATGTAAAAGACAATAAATTGCCTGCGTATCATCTGGAATTGAAAGTTGCCGATGCCATGTTTAAATACAAACATTTGCCAATGGCGTTTGAAAATATTGATTTTGACTTGTTAGTTGATAATAAAGATGGAAAAGAGGATCATTCTGTAGTTAACTTAAAAACTTTTCATGTAGAGGTAGGTAAAAAACCAATTCATGGAAGTCTGCTTTTGAAAGGACTAAAAGATATGCAGGTAAAGGCTGATATTAAGTTGCTGGCAGACCTTTCGGAAATGGAAAAGATTTATCCGGTAGATAGTGTTGTGCTAAAAGGAATGGTGAAATCAGAAATTAAAATTGACGGAAGATATTACGATTCATTGAAATTGTTTCCAAAAGTAGATGCCTCCTTCAACATTACAAATGGATATGTTAAATCAAAAAAGTATCCTTTGGAAATGGACAGTATTTTTGTAAATGCTAACGTGTATAATGCTACAGGAAATGTTGCAGACACTAAATTAGATTTGAATAAAGTTGTTTTTTTACTGGATGATGAACCCTTTAAAATGAGCGGGACATTGGCAAATATGAAAGATTACGATTACAATTTAAAAATAGACGGGTTGTTGGATTTAGATAAACTCACCAAAATATATCCGATTGCAAATACTGTACTAAAAGGCACAATGGACTTTGATATTACCACCGAAGGTAATCTCACAAAAATAGAAGCAAAGCAATTTAACCTTTTAAAAACTGCAGGAACCTTGGAAGTAAAAAATATGTCTTATAAAAGTAGCGACGTGGCATTTCCTGTTCATATAGATGATGCACTATTCACTTTTAATGCCGACAAGATTATTCTTTCCCGCTTTGCTGCCGAATTCGGAAAAAGCAATATAACCCTTACCGGACATTTGTACAATTACATTCCTTATTTGCTGAAAAGCGATGCGCCCATTAAAGGTGATTTGACCTTGGTATGTGATACTATGGATTTGAATGAGTGGTTTCCAAGTAATGTGCCTGCAACTGCTGCAGATTCTGCTGCGCTGAAAGCACAAGAACAAACCATGCAAGTTGCTGTAATTCCTGTAAATATTGATTTTACCATCGATTCGGACATTAAAAAAGTAAAATTCGGAACCTTGGATATTTCCGATTTAGCAGGCGAAATACGAATGCAAAATGGTGTATGTACACTTAATGAAACAGGGTTTAATACGATGAACTCTCAATTTTTGATGAGTGGAGATTATGATACACGTGATGTTAAGCATCCACTGTTTGATATGCAAATAGACATTAAAAAATTAGATATTGGTAAAGCTTACAAAGCATTCGTTGATCCTAAAGGTTCGGCTCCGGCTCAAGGTAATTTTTCAACAAAATATGCGCTGAAGGGAGAAATTGCACCTGATTATACTCCCATTTATTCCACCCTTACGGGTAACGGCAAAATTATTATTGATAGCGTTTCGGTAAAAGGAATGCAGTTGTTCAATCATATAAAAAATGTGTCTAAAAAAGACGAGTTCAAAGACCCTGATTTAACAGATATTGCAATGGACACTGAAATTAAAGGTGGAAAAATATTTATTAGTCCGTTTTCATTTAAGGTAAGTAAATTTTTAACCGAAGTAGAAGGTTTTCAAGGCTTTGATGATAAGATAGAATATTTAATAAAGCTGTCATCTCCACCTTTCAATAAACTGAAAATCCCTATCCATATTTCCGGTACTACCGACAAACCCTTGATAAAGTTAGGTAAAGGACATAGCTCTTCTGATTTTGAGAGCCTGTAGGTTATAAATAAACACTTGAAACAATGTTGAAAATGGATTATTTTTTCAGTATAGGCTGGTGTTCATGAATTAGCTATAGCCTTCGAGAGACTATGATTTATTTTACAAACTGCATACCCCAAATGCCTATTAAATATAACAATAAAATAGCAATGGAATCATAACCCAATCTTAGGAACTGACGATCTGATTTTATTATTAAACCTACCATATAAGTTCCGGTAAGTAAAATTGCCAATCCGGTCAAATAAATATCTAGAGGTCCAATAATATTCATAATTGATTTACCATTGGTAATTGAACCCAATAATAATAAAACGGGTAAAAAAGCATTTCCGCCAATAATGTCGCTAACTGCCATTTGATAATCTTTAATTTTTGCTGAAGCTATTCCAGTTGATATTTCGGGTAATGACGTTACGACGGCCAATATTGTTGCTCCAAAAATAGCACCGCTGATATGAAAACGATTTGCAAGTTCTTCACTACTTGTTTCCAAAAGTACGCCTGAGATTAAGGTTATCACTGCAAAAAATGAAAAAACAAGTATTGAGAGGTAAGATTTTTTCTTGTCGATATTAATTTGGTCACTTTCTTCTTTAGTTTTCTCTTGGGAAAAATCTGATGAGAAAAATTCATTGTATTTTAAGTTTTTCAGAGTTGGATTTTTATAAATCAGGTATAGTCCCGCAAGCCAGGTTAATAATATGATCCATTCAACAGGAGTTGCATTTAGGATAACATAATCGTATGGAATCTGCTTTCCAATAATAACTAATGTAAGTATAAAAATTAACACTACTCCCTCCAAAATAACACCTACTGATGATGCTTTAGAAGAGAGAGGAGCCAATTTCCCCACTCCGAAACCGTCAATAAGTGTCAAAACAATTGTTTGTATGGCAATACCACCAAGTATATTGCTAACAGCAATCTCCATATGATTGCTATAAGCAGCCATTACAGTAATTGCAATTTCAGGGAGATTTGTTACAATTGCCAAAAAAATCATACCTCCCATCGCTTCGCCCAAATGAAAATACTTATATATGGTATCTGTAGCCAATGAAATTCTAACTCCTGCAATCCAAATCGCAACGCTGGAAAAAATAAAAATAATTATTAGCCATGCCGAGCTTAGATTTCCTAATATCATATTCTTTCAATTGTCATGTTAAATATAGAACGTCGCTTTGATGTCATTCATTAAACAAAGCAATTGTAAATATAGGGACCGTAGGATTTTTTCAATATAAACTTAAATAATTTCTCAGTTAGCCGGCAGCATCAACGGATGTTTGTCATTATATTTTCTTAAATAAACAAACATCATTTCTGTTTTTTTTCTATGTTTCAATTCTGAAAACTCTTTATAAAGTTCATCATCATCTTTTAAAAGTTGCTCCGTCATTTGAGGAGTAAATTCTACTATTTGGTTGGTTCTTGTATCAAAAATAAACTGGCGTAATTCTTCATAAGTACTTGTTCCGCCACCATATCCCGGATATCCCATCCCCATTCCCATTCCCATGCCTGTGTACATAGGATTGGAAATGGTAGTAGTAACAGATCCTGTAAATTGACATAATTGTCCAATCGTATTCATGCGTACAAATTTTTTATTGTAATAAATATAAAGGATTCGGTTTTGGCAATACCCCCATACATTTTCTATCCCTATTTTTTGTTCTTGGCCCGAAACAGAGTCTAAATAAGTAAGTACTTTTTGTTTCATTACTTCACCGATAAAATCTACACGATTGGGTGCAACATTAGAGATGATTTTCGATTTGGGAACAGGTTGATTGTTTTCAAACTGAAAAGGAGTTATATATACTCCTTCTTTAAATTCATAGTCGCGGGTATAAGCAACTGTAGGACGTTGAGCCAATCCTAAAATGGAAATACTTACAAGTAATACGCTAAATAGTTTTTTCATTTTTTTATAATTTCATTATTAATATAGTTCCCTAAAGAGTCCGAAAAAATTTCAGAACCTTTCTTGGTCATACTTACAGAGGAGATAAAATATTTTACAGAATCGGCCATTTTCATGTTTTCAAACTGCGCAAACTTTATTCCGTATTCGTTGGCAATAATTTTTATTTTAGTTATTATTTCCGGACGATTGCGCACATTCGTTAGTGCTTCTTTTAGTATTGGAGATTCATACAAATATACGTTGATCTTGTGTTGTTGTGCCAGTTGAATGATTTTTCGTAAATATTTTTCCCGCAGGTAATCCCAAGCAAAGGATTGACCTAAAAGATAAATTTGTATAAATCGTTCAGGGTTTGTTTCTTTATTCAAACTGTATGGTGGCTCAAATCCATCAGCAAAATACGGACTAGTTCTATTCGTAAAATAGTGTTTCAAACCCTGAATCACATCAAAATTAACAGCATCATTATAATATGCATATTTCATAAATGGAATAGTTATCCACTTAAAATAGGAGCTGTCACATTCTTTAATAACCGAATCAACCACAGCATCGTCAATAAACGGAGAAAAACGATAGGAACTGAACATATTATAATTCATATCCATTGACTCGAGCGAAACATGTAAAAAAATAAATTTTGGTGCTTTGTTATGTTTTAAATATAAGTACAAATGCAAATAATTATCAGCAAAATCAGCGTGCGTTAAACCAAGATTATAGGTTTTCAATTTTGTTTTTTTGTTAATTAATGAGGGCTGTACCATCCACAATGTTTGACACGGACCTTCAAACAATACATCGGCATCAATCTTTTTTTTTTGAATGTAAGATGTTTTTAAATTGCAATTTTGTAAAAGCGAAAAGTCGTATAGCTTAGCTAAACCCCACAGGGAAAACCAAAGGATAATAACTGAAACACCCAGTTTGATTAAAACAACTTTCATCGTTGGTTAAAATTGCATATAAATAAAACGTTCGGCATTGTTGAATACTCCAAAAATCATAATCAGCAATACACATACAGAAATATATAAAATATCAATTTTTATTGCATTTGCCTTTTTGTTGATGGTTCGTTCAAACAATAATAAAAATGATGTAAGTAAAAGCGTTATTAAAAAATTAAATTGTTCCATTAAATGACCACCCTGTGCTAAAGGAGCAACAAAGTCCCTTAACCAATTTGCAGGAATAAAATTTGAAAAAATATTTCTCATCAACAGGAAAGCACGAGTTGCAGATTCGGAACGAAAAAAAATATTGCTAAAACAAACCGCATTAAAAACAACAAAAATGCTAAACAATTTATTCAATAAAGAAGGAACGCGATTGGATATATTTGCGCGAATTGATTTTGTTAATAACTCAAAGCTCATGTAAATGATAAAACACAATGCCCAAAGCAAAAAAGTGAAATTTAAACCATGCCATACTGCCGACACTAAAAATGTGGCTGTAATACCTATAAATACTGCACTTTTTTTATATGCGCGCAAATGATAAACAATAGGGTAGTAGATATAATTGGTAAACCAATTGATTAAAGAAATATGCCATCGTCTCCAAAACTCCGTAACAGAGGTGGAACGAAGTGGTAAATTGAAATTTTCTTTTAAATCGTAACCTAACATTTTTGCAGTACCCAAAGCCATATCCGTGTATCCGCTAAAATCAAAATACAACTGAATGGTAAATAGATATATCCCGATTAAAGTTGTGACACCATTATAATTATTTGAAGAATCAAAAACAGAATGTACGGCAGGATATAATCGATCAGCGATGACCATTTTTTTTAATAATCCAATTACAAAGCGGTTAATCCCTGAGGCCATCATTTCAACACTAGGTTTATTACCGTTTATTTGTGGCATAAACTCATTTGGTAACATTGCGGGACCGCTTATGACTTTCGTGAAAAAAGAATTGTATAAAAAAAAATTTAAAATGGAAGTTTGTGGTGCAGCACGTTTAAAATAGATGTCTGTGATGTATGCTATATTTTGCAAAGAATAAAAAGATAAGCCAATTGAAACTATAAAATGTTTGGGATTAAAACCTGCAGTACGAAATTCAAAATCTGTTCCTTGTGCGGATGAATTATAAAAATTGAAGAATAGTATTGCAGATATATTTAGGGATAACACCACTAAAAACAGGAATGGTTTTCCAACAATTTTTTTTGCGAAATAAAAATTTACGAGAGAGAAAAACAGAACAACAAATAAGGAGGGAAGATTTAAATAGCCAATAAAAACAATACTTGCAAGAAGCTGAAACGATGGGCGATAACGAGTCGGCAAAAAATAATTTAATGTTATAACAACAATTAAAAAAACAAAAAGAAGGAAAAAATTGAACTCCATTTTATAAAAGAAATTATTTTTTTGTTTTTTTTTCAATCACCTGAATGATATCCCCCACATTATTAAATTGCATCACTTCATTAAAAGAAAACGAAATTTTAAACTCCGATTCGATGGAGGCTATTAAAGTGATGTGCATTAATGAATCCCACAGTGTTATATCCTTTGCAGAGGTTAGGGGTGTTATTATCAACGTATTGTTATTAAACACTTCGCGAAACACTACTTGTAAATTTTGAAGTATCGTATTACTCATTTATATATTTTTTAATTGTTCTCTATCTATTTTTCCGTTTAAGTTCAGGGCAAATTTTTCAATCGGTATGAAATTTTGAGGTATCATGTAGTTGGGCAAAAAGGTTCTTAATTCTTCTTTTAAAGAATCTTCGTTTATTGTTTTTGTTTCAATGTATGCAATTAATTTATTCATGTTATTTTCAGAGGAATTACACATAACCACAACATTTGTTTTAGTAAAGTTGGAAATTGTATTTTCTATTTCTCCTAACTCAACTCTGAAACCGTTAATTTTCACCTGATGATCCGTTCGTCCATAAAAAATAAGGTTCCCATTTTTGTTTAACGAAACCATATCTCCTGTTTTGTAATAACGAACGGAATCACGAATAAAAAATTTATCTTGATTTTGATTGTTTAAATAACCTGAAATAACCTGATGGCCTGCAATGCAAAGTTCTCCTTTATCTATAAGTTGATTGTCTTTATTAACAATTATAAAGCTCATGCCTTCAAACAATTTACCTAAAGGTACAATACCGTTTATGCACTCTTCATTGGATTTTTCTTCTTCAAATAGATATTGTGTGCAAACAATGGTTACTTCGGTGGGGCCATAAAAATTATGAATGCTGCCATTGGGTAATGATTTTTTCCAGCGCATCACTAATTCATAAAACAAGGCTTCTCCTGCAAAAAAGCTATATCGCAGCGCAGGGAATAAAAAATCATCTATATATGGTTCAATATATCTTAATACAGATGGTACCAGTATTACCACTGTAATGTTAAAATTTTTAAGATACTCCGGAATTTTGAAAACCTTAATTCCTTCATCAGGTAATACATAACAGCACGCTCCTACCAGTAAGGGCATAAAAAACGAAAAAACAGAGCCGTCAAATGTTAATTCATATACCTGAAGAAATCGATCTTTTTCATTAAAATCATAATTGCCTAAAAAGAAATTAAAAAAATGATTGGCATTTGAATGCGACACAGGAACACCTTTTGGAATTCCTGTTGTACCTGATGTAAATAAAATATATGCAATGGGTTGTTCTGTTTTTTTATATGAAATAAGTTGAATTTTTTTTTTGGGAATTTCATGATTAGTTACTTTTGTAAATATCACCTTTACATCCCTTGTAATCATTGTCAAATCATCACTTTCAGAGGATGATAAAATTAGTTTTAATTCACATTGTTCTATATAATTTCTGTTTCTGGCGGCAGGAAATTTTTTATTTAATGGAACATAAGCTGCCCCATATAAATTCACGGCTAAAATAGAAGCATAAGTAAAAATATCATTGTTGCAATAGATACCGATTGTCTGATACGTTTTATCGGTAGGTATTTGACGATAAATGAAATCAACCAATTCCCACAATCGTTGGTAAGAATAGTACTGTTCGGCAACAAAAACAGCATTCCTTTCAGGAAACGACAAAACGCTTTTCAGGAAGCCTAAAGAAATAGGTTCTTCAAATCGATGTAAAGATTTTTTTAGCAACAGATAATTGATTAAATTTTTGTTGTAAATTTCGTAAATCTTAGTTTAGAAGCAAGATTAATATTTTAATTTTGAAAGGGTATAAATTCATGATAAAGAGATTATTACTTATTGTGTTATATCTTTCAACAACTTACGATGTTGTTGCACAGAGTAAAATGAATTTTTCATTAGCGAGAAAGGTTCATGATAAAGAATCGCAGCGCGACGAAGTTGTATCTATGCTCATACAAGGTGATGTAGAACAAATTGAAATGCTGGTGAAAGAAGTCGGTGGGCACTTCAAATATTCTGCCGGAAACATAGTCTCTGTTAGTCTTTCTATCAATCAATTAAGTCGAATTATTTCAAACTCTTCTATTAAACGTGTAGAAGCTTTTCCTCCTAAAGTACAACCTTTAAGTGATACTGTTTTGTGCAATAATACCGTTTTGCCGGTGCATTATGGGCAAGCCCCTTTACCCCAGGGCTATGATGGAGCCGGTGTAATTATTGGTTTTATTGATTTTGGAATTGATTTTACTCACCCTGATTTTAAAGATAGTTTAGGGAAAAGCAGAATTTTATGGTTATGGGATCAAAGTAAAGCCAATGCTGCAAATACTCCAATGCCTTATAATTATGGACAGGAATGGTCAAATACAGACATTGACAACGGGCTTTGCACACACAACCCATCAGCAGCCGGTGGGCATGGTACCGTTGTTGCGGGTATTGCTGCAGGTAATGGATTGGCAACCGGTGGTTTTTTAGGAACTGCGCCCAAAGCCAACATTGTTGCGGTATATGTTTCAAATTCTGTTTCAGACGCAGCAGCATACATTTATTCAAAAGCGTTAGCAGCCGGAAAGCCCTGTGTAATTAATGCGAGTGTGGGAAGAGATTATGGATTACATGATGGGAAGGATTTAGAATCGCAAGCCATTGACAACCTAATTAATGCTAAGCCAGGACGATCATTTGTAGCTGCAGCAGGCGATCGGGGCATAGGTGGAAATATTCCGGGGGCGCTTCATCTGGCATACACTACTTCACTGGTTGACACTAATTTCACTTTTTTCTCACCGGTTAGTGGCATTGTATACATGGGCATAGTAGCAGATTCTAATAGTTTAAAAAATATACAATTTGCATTTGGCGCTGATAAAATGCTTCCTTCACACTCTTTTAGAGGTAATATTCCATTCGCCAATGTAGCTTCAATGCCTATACAAACTGTTGTTACAACAACTTTAATGGCAGGAGGAAATAGAATTGGAATAGTTCAAAGCTATCTTGATACTGTGGCTGGAGACTATAATTTAGAATATTATATTCAAGCAGATTCTACTTCTTATTACTGGCGATTGATGGCAACGGGAACTGGCAGTTTTGACTCATGGAATTATACAACATCAAATCCTCCAAACTATACTCCTATTATAAATTCCGGATTACCTTCTTCGACTACTATGCCAGATAGCATCTATTATAAATTTCCTGATACGGATAAAACGCTTCAAGGAAGTTTTCAATGTTTAAATAGTGTAATTACTGTAACCAGTTATGTAAATAGGAAAAGTTATACCGACTGTAATTCAAATTCACAACTTTTAGGTGTAATTCCCGGAAGTTATGATAATTCTTCTTCCATCGGACCTACAAGAGATGGAAGAACAAAACCTGAAATAGCTTCGCCGGGAGATATAGTATTTGGTGCCGCTGAAACTCAATATAGAGCAGGGGCTGCACATAGTCTGTTAGGAAAAGGTTGTTATCATCGCATAGGTTATGCAACTTCGTGTGCGAGTCCAGGAGTCGCAGGCATTGCAGCTTTATACTTGCAAAAAAATCCTACAGCTACAGCAGCACAGGTAAAACAAGCCATTATTAATTCGGCTTATCAAGATCAGTTTACTGGAAACGGCTTGCCGAATAAATACTGGGGATACGGTAAAGTGAATGCCCTTACAGCCTTAACAGGATCTTTAACTATTTCACATCCCTCCGACACAACTGTTTGTGAAAATGACAGTACCGTTTTTATTGTAAGATACAATGGTACAGGTTTAACTTACCAATGGCAGGTCAACCAGGGTTATGGGTTTATCAATCTTTCAAATACCACTCCTTATATTGGTGTTACTAATGATTCGTTGATTATTACATCTACTCCATATAGTTTCAATAATTATAAATATCGTTGTATAATAAATAATTGTACAACCTGTGTTAAATTATTTGATTCTGCTACATTAACGGTAAATCCTGCTCCAGGCATTATTACCTCTGCTACTGCCGATAGTGTTTGTTTTAGTTCCAATTCTCAAACCTCACCACTTAAATATAGCACAACTTCTAATACTCCTGCAACATACAGTATAATATGGAATGCAACGGCTTTGTTACATGGCTTTTCAACAGTTACTAATGCAGCATTGTCTGCTAGCCCTATTTCTATTGCAATACCAGCAAACGCTATGACAACAACGTATTCAGGAACTGTTACTATTAAAACAACTCAGGGTTGTTCAAGCATTATAGGTAATAGTTTTTCAGTTACTATAGATTCGCTGCCTCTTGCAATTGCAGGTAATAACTCCACAATCTGCTCAGACAGTGTAATTACGGTGAGTGGTGCAATTGTTAAATACGGAGGTATTAATTGGACAGAAAATGGTGCAGGAGGTATCACATCAGGAGGCGCAACTGTATCGCCTACATATACTGCCGCTCCTACAGATGAAGGGAATATTGTAACGCTAACTATGACCGTTACTAACACCAATGCCTGTGGTATCAAAAACGCAACAGCTTTCTATACTATAAAAGTTGACTCATTACCAGTGGCAACAGGGGGTGGAATGGCAACTATTTGTTCCGATTCAACAATTACTATTAGCAGCGTAACTGCTAAAAACGGAAGTATATTATGGACAAAAAACGGAACAGGTTCAATTATTTCAGGAGCAAACACTATCAATCCTGTTTATGCTGCAAACATAAATGACGGAGGCAATACAGTACTATTAACAATGATTGTAACAAGTACTAATGCCTGCACACCACAAAAAGCTGTTACTACATATACTCTTCATGTAAATTCATTACCTATTGTAAATATTAGTGGCTTAGCTCCAAGCTATTGTTATAATGCTTCGGCAAAAACACTTTCCGGTTCTCCAAGTGGAGGGTTGTATAGTGGAACAGGAATAACCGATGCTGTTAAAGGGGTGTTCAATCCGGTTATAGCCGGAGCGGGGACTTATACCATAACCTATACCTATGGTAATAATAATAGTTGTGTAAATACTGCCAGCATAAGTACTATAGTATTACCTCAACCTACTGGAACGGACAGTTGTTATACTGCAACAAGCATAAGTCCGGTTACACCTTTCGAACCGTCCGACTCTGTTACCGCTAATGTATTTACTCCTAACGATGATGGCATAAATGACATATTTATGCCGAATATAAAAACGAGTACATTAACTAATTCAGGAAGTTATTCAATGAATATTTATAACCGATGGGGCGAATTTATTTATGTTTCAAATAGTCAGAATATAGGTTGGGATGGAACTTCAATGGCAGGTGTAAAACTTCCTCCGGGCACTTACTATTACACCATTTCTGTAAATGGAAATAAATACAAAGGTTTTGTTTCCTTAATAAGATAGTTATGCACAAGGCGCAGACAGAAACCGAAACTTAACCTTTGTGTAATATAGACCTTAAATTTAAAGACAGTATATCAAACAATGGATACATAAAAAAATGGAAACAGCACCCCCGATAATACAAAACCCAAGCAATCCGAAAGAGAAAATTTTATTTAGTTCTTCTTTTTCTTGGTGGTTTCTTTCTATTCTAGGTATTATTTTTTTGGGTTCATTTTGTTTCTTTTTTGATGGCGTATATAGAATAGTTTATATAATTGCCATTATAATTATTGTTTTTGCTATGGTTCCAAGAAAATTTGTTTTTTATGATGACAGAATTGAGATTATTAAGCTGAATAGTTTTTCACCAAAACAAATATTTAAATACAATGAATTGCTAAAAATTGAATACAGACAAAAATATGACCGAAGATCCGGACCGGAAATAATAATTGTTTCAAAAGATAAACCTAATAACTATAGGAAAGACTTTTGGGCTCCATCTGATAATAAAACCAGAGAATTACTTAAAGAAATGCATGATAGAGGTGTTAAAATAGAATTCAACTGTGACCGTTCAACCAATAATATAAAGAGTTGGTAAGACGTATCTCTAAAATTTTCAGCAGACGTATTTCATCGCAACAAAAATAAAATCGCCCTGTGCATAACACGGGTTTTGCGCTATGCGGGGTGACGGAAGTTCGCGCACCGAACTTTCAGCGGTAAATAGTGTTTGGTGCGCTCAGGTTCTGTAGTAATTATTTATTATGTTTGTGCGGGTAGCGGGATAGTGCTTTCTAAACCGCACAGCCGCAAAGCCCGCACCCGATGGCATTACAAGTGCGGTTATGGACGATTTGTGTATAGGTATTACTGTAATAGTCTTTTACAAAAGCATTATAATTTATCAAGTTCTTTACGCATAATTTTAGGAAGTTTTGTTACAACACAATTATATGAATCTGTAATCCATTCCTGTAAAAGTGCTGAACTAACAGAACCATCGGCAATAATTGTGTTCCAATGTTTTTTGTTCATGTGGAAGCCGGGTATAACACAAGTATAACGTTCGCGCAACTCAATAGCTTTTTCAGGATTGCATTTTACATTAAATTGCAAGGGATGTTGATTTAAGTCGGTAATTAAAAAAACTTTGCCCATCACTTTAAAAACGATGATATGCGAACCAAAAGGAAAGCCTTCTTCCACTCCTTGTTTCGCAATACAAAATAATCGCAGTTCTTCTATATTCATGGCGTTAGTGAATGGATTGAACTTTAATTTAACCGATACATTTTACCGGGTAATGATTTTATGATGCCTGAAAATTCAAGCGACAACAACAACGATGACACTTTGCTCATGGGCATTTTACTTATCAGGCAAATGTCATCAATATTTATTTGCTCTTTTTCTTTTAACACATTAACAAGTTGTTCTTCCTCCGGTTTTAACTCCACAAACAATTGCTTTTGCACATTGGCTTTTACATCGGTTTGTTCCCAGCCCATAATATAAATAAGGTCGGCAGCCGATTGTATGAGTGCTGCTTTATTCTGTTTAATAATAGCATTACAACCTTCCGAACATATATCATCTACTCTTCCGGGAAAGGCAAATACATCTCTGTTATAGCTGTTGGCAATGTCTGCCGTTATTAATGAACCACCCGATTTTTTTGATTCTACTACAATGGTTGCGTCTGCAATGCCCGCCACTATACGGTTGCGTTTAGGAAAATTTTCTTTATCAGGATTGGTATTACTCATAAAATCGGTCAGCCAACCTCCTTGTTCCAGCATTTTTTGCGCTGTTTGCTGATGTACCGAAGGATATATTTTATTTAAACCATGCGCCAAAACACACACCGTTGGAAGTTTGTTTTCGAGTGCGGCTTTATGTGCGCAAATATCAATTCCATAAGCCAATCCGCTAACGATGGTAACATTGTAAGTTGCCAAATCGGTTATTAATTTTTCGCAAACTTTTTTACCGTAATCGGTTGGTTCGCGCGTGCCTACAATACTTATTTGTTTTTGAGTGTTCAGGTCTGTATTTCCTTTAAAATAAAGCATAACAGGACTATCTTCACAATACGTTAAGCGTTTGGGATAATTCTTATCCAAATAAAAAAGCGGAGTAATGTTGTTTTTTTCAATGAATGAAATTTCTTCTTCCGCTCTTTTAAAAACAGAATCATTCACTTTTATAACAGAATCGGCATACGCAGCGCCAATGCCAGGAACTTTTTCGAGTGCGGTTTTCTTTTCTTTAAAAACCGCTTCTGGACTTCCGCAATATGCTACCAAGCGCTTGGCAAGTATATCGCCTATATTAGGGATTAAACTGAGCGCTATTTGATATTTTAAATTTTCGGACATGATGGTAACACGTGGAATAGAGTTAAAACTCTAAGTCCAGATCAAAGGTTTGACGGAGCTTTTCAAGCTGAGGATTTTTTTCAAGTAAAAATTTATAGCGGTCGGTAGCGGTATATAAATTTGCTTTTTCTTCCAGAGTAGTCATTTTTAATTCCAGTTGAATGGAGTAATTGTTTAACTCCTTGCGCAAATAATCAAGGAAGTTTGTTTTGTTGTCGTTAATAACCTCTTCCTGAGTTTTATTGGTAACGGTAAACTCAATATTAGCAGCTTCTTTTAACAAAGGTTTGCGACCCATTAGCGAAGTTGCCATATTAATTTTGCCTTGTGCTTTTAAATCGTTTGCATATTTACTCCATACCAGTTCCAACGATTGTTGCGTAAATGGGATACTTGCGTATGTTGTTAAAGTTGATGACGGGTTGTTTTCATTCTCCTGTTCTGTTTTTTTTTCCTTGTTTAAAATAGAAGTAATGGAAGGCGTAGAAGTTTTAATTCCTATTTTTTTTGCGATGCTTGTTACGTTTCCGCCACTTGGTGCAGAAGATGGATTAACTGTTATGGACGGCGGAGTTGTAGCTGTTGTATTTACACTACTTGCTGAAGTTGGTGCTATAGTTGCAGCTGTTACCGAAGGATTTACCTGTATATTTAAAACAGGATTTTCCTTAGTTAAGTCATTTTTTTTTTCAGCATCAACTCTTGTTGAGTTGATGGAGCATAATTGCATCAGCACCAATTCTACCAGCAGCCGCTGGTTTTTGACCGACTTATAGCTGACATCGGCTTTATTGAGATATGTCAATCCTTTTATTAAAAAAGTAGTGGAACATTTACCCGCCTGCTCTTTGTATTTCTCTCTGATATTATTGCCCACCTCAAGCAATTGAATTGTTTCAGGGTCTTTGCTCACCAGCAGGTTTCTGAAATGACCACTTATACCTGCAATAAAATTGTGCCCGTCAAAGCCGTTGTTTAAAATATCATTAAACAATAACAATGCAGCCGAAATATTTTCGGCTAACACGGCATCAGTAACTTTAAAATAATAATCGTAGTCTAAAATATTAAGGTTTTCAATTACCGCTTTGTAGGTAATGTTATTACCTGCAAAACTTACTATCTGGTCAAATATAGAACAGGCATCGCGCAAAGCACCATCGGCTTTTTGAGCAATGATATGCAGGGCGTCAGGTTCTGCCGTTACATTTTCGCTTTGAGCAATGTACGCCAAATGATTAGCAATATCATCTATCTGAATACGGTTAAAATCAAATATCTGACAACGTGAAAGAATGGTAGGAATTACCTTGTGTTTTTCTGTTGTTGCTAAAATAAAAATAGCATGTTTGGGGGGCTCTTCCAGCGTTTTTAAAAATGCATTAAATGCACTTGTGGAGAGCATGTGCACCTCATCAATGATATAAATTTTGTACGCTCCGGTTTGCGGTGCGTAACGCACTTGTTCTGTTAAATTACGAATATCTTCCACCGAATTGTTGGAAGCCGCATCTAATTCAAATACATTGAACGAAGATCCATCGTTAAACGATTTACACGATTCGCAAGCATCACAAGCTTCAATGTTTTCGGTGCGATTGGTACAGTTAATTGTTTTTGCAAGAATACGGGCACAGGTAGTTTTACCCACACCACGCGGACCACAAAATAAAAAGGCTTGTGCCAAATGCCCTGTTTTGATGGCGTTTTTTAAAGTATTGGTAATATGCGCCTGACCAACAACGGTATTAAATGTTGCAGGGCGGTATTTACGAGCCGATACTATAAAATTGTCCATAGTTTTCCTTAACGAAGGGATGCAAATTTAATGATAAAACTGAAACTATTACAGGGTTTTTAAAATTGTCTGAAAGCGCTCATTTATCCGACAAATTAGAGTTTTTGGTTACCTTGTAATCCGTATATTCGTAGCTTATTATTAATTTTTATTGCATTACAGGTTATGGAGTATAATTTTAGAGAAGTAGAAAGGAAGTGGCAACACTATTGGAAGGATAAGAAAATTTTTAAAGCGGAAAATAATACTTCCAAACCTAAGTATTATGTATTGGATATGTTTCCTTACCCTAGCGGTGCAGGTTTGCATGTAGGGCATCCGTTGGGATACATTGCCTCTGATATAATTGCCCGTTACAAACGCTTAAAAGGATTTAATGTTCTCCATCCGATGGGTTATGATTCCTTTGGACTGCCAGCCGAACAATACGCCATACAAACGGGACAACATCCTGCTAAAACAACAAAAATTAATATTGATGGCTGTTTGGACGATGATGGAAGAATTAAGAAAGAATTTTTAGATGATAAATTGAATATAAAAAAAGAAGCCTTAAATAATGAAAAAGAAATTATACAAGGATATAGAAGGCAACTTGATAAAATAGGCTTTTCATTTGACTGGGACAGAGAAGTGCGCACCTCCGACCCTAACTATTACAAATGGACGCAATGGATTTTTATTCAGCTTTTTAATAGCTGGTACAATCCTGAAACAAACAAGGCTGAAAACATAAGCACACTCATTGAAAAGTTCCGTAACGGCACCCTCTCCTTTGGAGAGGGCTGGGGTGAGGCTTTTGACAATCTTTCTGAAAAAGAACAATCGGATATTTTACTGGAACATCGTTTGGCATTTTTGAGTGATACTATGGTGAACTGGTGTCCGCAACTGGGCACTGTGCTTGCTAATGAGGAAGTGAAAGACGGAGTTTCGGAACGAGGTGGTTATCCCGTAGAACGCAAATTGATGAAACAATGGAGTTTGCGCATTACTGCTTATGCAGAGCGTTTGCTGAATGATTTGGACGGTATTGACTGGACAGAATCTATAAAAGAAGCACAGCGTAACTGGATTGGACGTTCTGAAGGGACTAGTTTACGATTTAGCCTCACCCCTAACCCCTCTCCAAAGGAGAGGGGAACGCAACCCGGTTATCAAACGGCTGACAAAAAGTTTTGGGAACAACTAAAAGAATATTCAAAAGAAAACAGACAAAATCCAACAGAAGCAGAGTTACTTCTTTGGGGAAAAGTTCGCGACAACAGGCTCGGATTTAAGATTAGAAGACAACACGTCATTGGTCAATTTATTGCTGATTTTGTTTGTCTTGATAAAAAATTAATTATTGAGGTGGATGGAGAAATCCATTATCAACAACAAGACTATGATGAAGGGAGAACATACCTTTTAGAAGAGTTAGGCTATAGAGTCATTCGTTTTTCAAATGATACGATAAAAGAAAGAATTGATTGGGCATGTGCAGAAATAATCAACGCTCTTAACACTCCTCTCTCCTTTGGAGAGGGGGCAGGAGGTGAGGCTTCTATCGAAGTCTTCACCACCCGCCCTGATACCATTTTCGGAGTATCGTTTGTAACACTCGCTCCTGAGCATGAACTGGTGGCGCAACTTACCACAGCCGAACAAAAAAATGCCGTTGAAGAATACATCGTGTTTGCCAAAAACCGCAGCGAACGCGAACGTATGGCAGATGTAAAAAAAATAACAGGTGTGTTTACCGGCTCTTATGTTATTCATCCGTTTACCGCAAAACAAATTCCTGTATGGATTGGCGATTACGTATTGGCAGGTTACGGAACAGGTGCTGTAATGGCTGTTCCCGCGCATGATAGCCGCGACTATGCGTTTGCAAAACATTTTGGATTAGACATAATACCAGTAATAGCCCCTCCCCAACCCTCCCCGATGGGGAGGGAGTTGGCTAACCCACAAGCTACAACAAAGGGTGGTACTGCGGATGGAAAAGTCTCCCCCCACGGGGGAGATTTAGAGGGGGCTTGGGAAGAAAAGTCGGGTGTTCTTTTTAATTCCGATTTTTTAAATGGCTTGGAAGTAAAAGCCGCCATGAAAAAAGCAATTGCAGCTATTGAAGAAAAAGGTTTGGGCAAAGGCAAAGTCAATTACCGCTTGCGCGATGCAATATTCGGTCGTCAGCGGTATTGGGGGGAACCTATTCCTGTGTATTACAAAGATGGAATACCACATGTGTTGAATGAAAACGAATTACCCTTGTTATTGCCCGAAGTAGATAAATACTTACCTACCGAAGACGGAGAACCACCATTGGCGCGCGCCAAGGAATGGGCATACACCCCCTCTCCTTCGGAGAGGGGGCTGGGGGGTGAGGCTTACCCCTACGAACACAGCACCATGCCAGGCTGGGCTGGAAGCAGTTGGTACTATATACGATACATGGTTCAGGATGTTAAACACATCAATCCTGAAGAAGATAAAGCTCTTGCATCCAAACAAGCAATTAATTACTGGCAAAACATCGACTTATACATTGGCGGCTCCGAACATGCTACAGGACATTTATTGTACGTACGCTTCTGGACAAAATTTTTATACGACCTTAGTATTGTTCCTTTTCAGGAACCTGCTAAAAAGCTCATTAATCAAGGGATGATACAGGGAACAAGTGCTTTTGTTTATCGATATAATTTTTTCGGTAACAATGGAGAAAGAGTAACCCCAATTTATGTTTCAAAAAATATAGCTTCTTCAACTAACAACCAAGACAGAAGAGTACTTGATAAAATAGCGACAATTATTCAAAAACATATTCCTAATTATAGAAGAGATGCCTTATTACGTACAGACCCACACAATTTTATGCAAATTCATATTGATGTAGGTATTGTGCATAATAATATTCTTGACAAAGATGCTTTCTCAGAAAAAAATAGAGATGCGGAACTTATTTGTGAGGAAAACGGTGATTACATCTGCGGACATGAAGTCGAAAAAATGTCCAAATCAAAATACAATGTTGTAACACCTGATTTGATGGTAGAACAATACGGTGCAGATTGTTTGCGTTTGTACGAAATGTTTTTAGGTCCGCTGGAGCTTTCAAAACCATGGAACACCAATGGAATTACGGGAGTATCTAATTTTATTCGCAAGCTTTGGCGTTTATACCACTCTGCTGATTGGAACGTCTCCCCTCTCCTTTGGAGAGGGGCTGGGGGTGAGGTGTTTTCTGATGAACCCGCCACAAAAGCTGAATTAAAAGTACTGCACAAAACCATTAAAAAAATCATCACTGATATTGAAGGATTTTCATTCAACACATCCGTAAGCAATTTTATGATTTGCGTAAATGAACTTACCGAATTAAAATGCAACAAGCGCGAAATACTGGAGCCATTGGCAATTATTATTGCTCCTTACGCACCGCACATTGCAGAAGAATTGTGGAGCAAATTAGGCCATACTGAAAGTATTACCTACGCCCAGTTTCCTGAATGTAAGGAAGAGTATTTAATTGAAAATACATTTAGTTATCCGGTTTCGTTTAACGGTAAAACCCGCTTCTTTCATGAGTTGGAGCGTTCCGTATCAAAAGAAGATGTAGAGAAGTTGGTACTTGAATTAGAACAAACTCAAAAATATTTAGAAGGTAAATCACCTAAAAAAGTAATAGTAGTGCCCAATAAAATAGTAAACATTGTAATATAACTTCGTAGTAGTTTTATTGTGAAACGGTACAGGTGTGTGGTCATTCCGAACGCCTGTACTGAGCTTGTCGAAGTATGATTCGGAATCTGTGTATAGGAAAGTCACATCGAGCTGAGTCGAGATGAGTTTATTTTATAGATGTCTGGTTCTCGACTTCGCTCGAACTGACATGGGAAAAATACAGCTTGACCATATTCAACAAAAACATTTAAAATAACATCAGATGGAAAACGAGTTGGAGAAAAATTTTAAAGAAGTGGTAGCGACCCTGTCAAAGCAATTTGGCGAAGACCTTGACGTAAAAGCCATTTTGTTTTTAATAGGCGTGCAGGAGCTGGGCAAAGGTCCAATGAAATTTTCAAAAAATGCAAAGCTGGATGTATTGCACATTGCTATTTGTACCTTGCTTGCACCGTATGGTCATTATGAGTATGAAGGTTTGGATAAAGACGGCTGGCCTCACTGGAAAGTGGTAGAGAACTTACCACCGCTAAAACCCGGACAACAATTGTATTTAATAAAACAAGCAGTAGTTGATTATTTCAAAAGCAAGGAGCTGACAAATAGTAACTAAAAGAAAAGGTTAAGAATTCTTTTCTTATTCTCTTGTAACGGGTGTAAAATAAATTTTGTTGAAAAAGCCCGTGTTTCACGTCTTTGTCAGCGGTAGCAACTATAGTCACACCTCCGTTTTAGCGTTAGCAATAAATATATTATTATAATGTACTTATTATTTTAACAAAGTGATTGTTTATAATCAAAAATGGCTTTGCTGGATGAACTAAATCCTTATTCTATAAGAGTTGTAACGAAATTAAAAAAGTGTTAAATTTAACATAATAACTAATAAAATCACCCTGAAAGCCCTTATTAATACTGAAATTATTCATGCAATAAAACTGTCAAAAATTAAAAGTGTTTTGTATGCAACCATTCATTATAAAAAACGTCTAATCTAAGGAGCGTGATTTGATATAACATTGTTTTACTTTATAGTCAATAATCACATCAATAAAATCAGATGAAAAAAAGTATAGTTTTTTTAATTCTTTTTTTTAATTCCTTTATGGCCGTTGAGGCGCATCAAAGTGATTTTACCGAACACTGCGACCTCATCTGTTTGCCTTATTTAGGAGAACTGTTCCGGTGGACTGATGTAACAAGCACCGATAGTGCTTTGTATCTTGTGGGCAATTCTGGTGTTTGTTTTATATACGTTTACAAAGGAGGTGTTAAAACTATTTATACGGGTACTTCTGCTAATTTAACAGGTGTGCAATTTTTAAATAACACTACCGGATTTGTTTGGGGAACCGGAGGAGCGCTTCGAAAAACCACTGATGGTGGCACTACCTGGGATTCTATCACAACAAATACTTCAGATACAATTAAAAAAATACAATTTATTGATGTAAACACCGGCTACATGATGGTGAATTCCGGCATCAGTAAAACCGTTAATGGAGGATTGTCCTGGACTCCTTTAACATTGCCATCCAATATTTCGTTTAAAGATTTTCATTTTTTTGATTCACAAAACGGACAAATCTGTGGTCAACAAACTACACCTTTCTTATCAGGATATTTATTTGCAACAACTGATGGAGGTAGTTCCTGGAATCAGCTATATACCGATACCTGTGCATTCACAAAATTATTTTACACGAATAGTAGTACGGGATATTTATATGGTACAACAAAAACAAATCCTCTTTTACTCGAAACAAGCAATACAGGAAATTCCTGGTCTTTAAAATATACAAGCACATGGACCTTGGCTTCGGATGTGGTAACCTATAACAACCAACCATTATTTATATCTAATGAAACGATAGGAAGTTATATTTACGGAACACCCGAATTTTTGGAGCCAACTAATTCCGGTTTGGTGTACTATCCTGTTAACCTTTATACATCTCACGCAAACAATGAGGAGATGTTATTTCTGATAACCAATGCCGGTCTTTTTCGCTATGTTTCAGGAGAATCGGTTTGTAAACAGGTGAATTTCGCCACTAATATTTCACCTAATAGTTCCAACCCCTATAATGTTTTAGCTCCCGGAAAAAAAGTAAGATTCAAAACCCTTTTATACAATGTTACTCCCGACACTATTATCAGTGCTAAAGGTACAATGCGGTGTTCGAGTCCTTACATTACCATTACTGATAGTCTTGCAGCTTATAGTAATGTTGTTAACCACCAGTCTTCATGGAGTGTTGATGAATATGAAATTGAACTGAGCACCACTATTCCTGACAATTATATAGTACACTTGGAGTTTTTATTTATTAATCAAAATCCCGCAGGAACACTTCAAAAATCAATATTCGATCTGCCAATTATAAATAATCCATTCAGTATGCCAACTTTAACGATTGTTGATACGGCAACAGCAACTACTTCGGGTAATGGAAATGGAATTATAGAGCCGGGCGAAACAGCCCAAATAACACCTTTTGTTAAAAACGTAACCAAGCAATACTTTAATGGTATCGGTGGTTATTTGTTTTCCGAATTTCCGCAATGTGCCATTTGGACAAACGTATCGTTGCCTGATGGAAGTGGTATTGTTTACAACAATTATACGTATGGTACCATTGACCCTAATCAGGTGAGCCAGCCTACAGGAGTATTTGTATTTACCGATAGTTTTAAAGTAAATTATAACATTCCTTTAACGCTTACATTGCAAGGGCAGATTACTACCTATATAGATGAAAATAATTATAATTACAGAAACTATTCGGATGTGCTGTATAATTTTGGAATTGATTTTACAATCAATAGCAGTTTTTCATTACCGCCGGATTCTCTTCTTCCTCATACTGCTCCATCCGGTTCTCCGGTGAATTCTATATCAACTACAACTGTACTTTCCTCTTATTCGTTATTTCCAAATCCTAACAATGGTGAATTTACAGTGATAGTAAACCCCGGAACAATGGCAGAAAATGCTAAGATAGAAATTTATAATTTGTTGGGAGAGTGTATTTATAATCGCGCTATTCAGCATGAACGTACACTTTCTATCGATATTTCGGATCAGGCTTCGGGACTTTATTTTTTAACGATTACAAATAACACGTCTAAAGAAACGATAAAGATGTTGAAGAGATGATATTGAAATGATATAAATTAAATGAAGAACGCCGGCAGATTTTAAAATCTGTCGGCGTTCCTTATAAATAAATCAGGATAATTACTTAGCTGGTTGTTGTGCCGGATTTGCTGGTGTTTGCATATTTGGCATTGCATTACCTACCGGAGCAGGCGCAGATACAGGAGCTTCGCTGGCTTTTTGACGAGTAACAGATTCTGTGGACGCAGCACCATTTCCACTTGAAGGTTTAGTAAAAGAAGTAGAGATG
This sequence comes from uncultured Bacteroidota bacterium, assembly GCA_963727705.1. Classification (GTDB taxonomy): domain Bacteria; phylum Bacteroidota; class Bacteroidia; order 2-12-FULL-35-15; family 2-12-FULL-35-15; genus 2-12-FULL-35-15. Next base: position 54,076 of record CAVSHK010000031.1, on the reverse strand, counting down.
ATGCTAAGTACTACTAAGCTGATAGCCAATGTCCAGGTGGTTTTCTCTAAAAAGTCGGCAGTTTTTCTAACACCCATTACTTGGTTGGATGATGAAAATGAGGATGCAAGACCGCCTCCTTTGGAGTTTTGAACCAGTACCGCCAGTATTAGCAGCAAACAAATGATGACGATTAAAACGGAGATTAATGTTGCCATGATAAATAAAATTGTTAATTATTTTGATTAATGAGTTTTCGTATTTGTTTAATTTGGGTTGCAAAGTAAAGCCTTTTTTCCGGATATTTCAAACGTAAATTTTCATAAGCTTCTAATGCCTTGTTGTAATTCTCCTGCAACAGGTAAATTTTAGCAAGAGTTTCACTTACAAAGGTAATGTCGTCGGCAACACTTTGTTTTGCAACATTGGCAGGGTTAAAAAACTCTGCTTTTGGCTTTATTCTTGGTTCTTCCTTTAAAAATTTATCTATTAATGCGTTTTTAGATTTTTTTAAATTCGATGTTTCCAGCTTTTCAGTATATGTTTCCAGTTCTTTTTTTACGGTTGCAGTGTTGGGCTTGCGCAATTGTTTTAACCATTCAGTAAATGTGTGCGGCTCGTTAAGGTTAATATCTTCCTCCCCCTCTAAAGGGTTCAGTTCTTGAGGTTTTTCGTTTTCTGCTGCAGAAGCAGTGGTGTTTAAAACGAAATCGGTTTCCTCAATAGCGCCATTGTTTTCTTCTTCAGGATTGTGTATAGCGGTATTTGCTAAATCAATTTCTACAGTGGCAATAGCGGCTTCCTGTAAATAATTTTTTTCTAACTCGCCTATTCTTTTTTCAGATTTAATTGTTTCATCTGTTTTGTTTACAATCGTTTCTATATCGTTGCCGGATGTAACTTGGGCAACTGCTTGTTCTTCAATAGTTGTTACAATCTCTTTTTCTACAGGTGTTTCGGGTATAATGGAATCAGCTGCTTCTATTCGTTCTTTTTCTGCAACAGCTTCGGTAAGTGCTTCAGTAATTTCGGCGGCAATAGGTTCATTAACAGGGTTGCCTGCTGGTAATATCGTTTCTTCAACAGGTAATTTAATTTCTGTTTTTATTGGTAATTCGGAAGTTTCAATGATAGATGAGGTGAATCCCTCAATTATTCTTTGTTCTATAATGGCTTCTTCAACAGCTTCTTTAATCTCAGCTGCAATGGGTGTTATAGCTGGATTCGCTATTGTAATTGTTTTGTCTTTTACAAAATTGTCAATTTCATTGTTTTCTGTTTTACTTAGTTTGCTGTTACCATCAATAATTGTTTTTTTTGTGATAAGTTCATGCAAACGCTTTCTGCTGATAGCATAAGCGGCGGTTATTTTAAGCTGATTGTTATAATGTATGCTGTGTTGGTTGTGCAGACTTTTTGTGTAAAGCAAATGAGCCGTTTGAAAGTAAGGAAAGTTCTTCACAATTTCCCCAAGCAAAACGCTGTCATCTCCCGATAAGTTATCGGGGGTATCCATGTATGATATGAATTGATTACGGTTCATTGTTTGTAAAGTTAATTTATTTTTGTTCCTCTTTTTTAGGAGTTTTTGCTTCCAGTTCCTGAATCGCTTTTTTAGCGCTGCTTACTGCCCACTTGTTTGCACTATCGTTCTCAATTACTTTTTTAAGCGTATCAATGCCTTTGTTAACAATGCTATCATCTGTTATTTTTTTTAGATACAACCCGTAATATCGTATAAAGTTCGATTTTGAATAGCCCGTAATTTTATCTATTGAATTGATATAAAATTCGTTGTTTTGTGTGTTTCCATAACGAGAATATACTTCGGCGATACCGGTTAAAACGTCTTTGTTTTTTTCGTTTTCATGTTGTTTTGCAAATAACAATCCTTGTGTAGAATCAACATTTGTAATAGCCGCCAATGCTGCACTCATAACGGCATACGACTTGTCATTTAAAGCATCTTTATAGGTATTCAGTAACTCTTTATCGGTGTAGTTTGCCGATAGGTAATTGATAGCAGCAACGCGCACGCCGGCAACACTATCTTTTGCTGCCATTGTGTTCAGTTGTTTTTTTATTTCCTGTTCATGCCCTTTCGGTAATTTTTTTAGTTCGGCTAATACATACGCCCGTATGCTGTAATTTTTATCGCTTAGTGCTGCAAACAATGTTATAAATGCCAGCGAATCCTGCGGTGTTTTCAAAAGCCCGTTAACTGCCTCTTTACGATCTAAATACAAGGGAGCATTGTTGTATTGAAACACCCATTCTTTTACTGTTTTTTGTTCTGTTTTGGCGCACAGCACCATTTTTTCGGCATCCACATTTACGAGATCGGGAGCTGAACTAACTGTAAATTCAAAGGTTTCGTCCTGATCGTTGATTGTAATATTGTGTCGTTCCTTTTTGCCATTGGCATATATATCAATAGCCATAGGTATTTTAAAGATGGGAGTCTTATCTGTATTTTGCAGTTGTTTTATCTGTACTTTTTCTTTTTTGCTTGACGCGTCATATGCAGTAGTTATTGCCAAAATAGGGTGACCGGGTGATAAGAACCATTGATTAAAAAACCAGTTCATATCTTCGCCTGTAACTTGTTCAAATGCCAAACGCAGGTTGTGAACTTCTACCGAAGACAATTTATTGCTTTCTAAGTAAAATTTTAACGAAGCAAAAAACGCATCGTCGCCTACATACTTTCTGAGCATGTGCAATATCTGTCCACCTTTATTATAACTGTGTGCATCAAATACATCTTCTTTGTCGTTGTAATAAAAACGAATAAGCGGTACTTGTTTATTCATTGCTTCGTTAAAATATCCCTCGCGCGATTTTTCGCTGTGATAGTCGGCGGCTTCTCGCCCGTATTTATATTCTTTCCAAAGGTATTCTCCGTAAGTAGCAAACGATTCATTAAGTGGTATGTTGCTCCACGATTCGCATGTAACATAGTCACCAAACCATTCATGAAATAACTCATGGGCAACTACATATTCATAATTTTTATCCAGCAACTCTCTGTCGTTACGTTGAACAAACTCCCCGAATAAAGCGGCAGTAGTATTTTCCATGGCTCCCGAAACATAATCGCGAACAACTACCTGAGAATATTTATTCCATGGAAAATCAACCCCCAATTTTTTTGAATAAAACTCCATCATTTCGGGAGTATTGCCAAATATGGCCTTAGCATAGGGTTCATAGTCTTTTTCTACATAATAGTTTACTTCTTTATCACGCCATTTATCTTTTACAATTGCAAACTCTCCAACAGCCATCATCACTAAATAGGGTGCATGTGGTAAGTTCATTTTCCAGCAATCGGTGCGTGTGCTGTCGCCGTTATCAATGGAATATTCAAGTTCACCGTTTGATAAAGTGCTGTATTTTTTTTCAGTAGTAATACAAATTTCCTCCGTCATGCGTTCGTTGGGTTCATCAATAGTAGGAAACCAAACACTGTTGGCCTGTGTTTCGCCTTGTGTCCAAATCTGCTGAGGTTTGTAATGATCTTTGCCGTCAGGATTAATAAAATACAAGCCTTTATCATCTGTAATGGCAGAGCTTCCCCCGTTTTTTTTCAGCTCATTGGGTTTTGAAATGTAACTGATAAAAACGGTGTATTCTTCGTTGTTTTTATATTCTTTGTTGAGGTTAATGGTTAGGCTGTCGTTTTTGTAAATATAAATAAGCGGTGTTTTTACCGAAGAGGTGTCAACCAGCGCCACTTCTTTTATTTCCATTTCACGGGCATTAAGTACCAATATGGATGTTGGATAAAAATAGGGTTTTACTTTTATGGTTGCCTTTCCATACAAATATTGCTTTTGTCTATCGAAACGAACATCCAGTTTGGTGTTAATAATATCATTGGTACGCGTTGCCGAAGCTCTGTATTCGGGTTTGTGAACAAGAAGTTCTGCCAGAGTAGAATCTTTTTTTATGGACTGATTATTTGATACAGCTATTGTTTTTTGTTTTTTTTGCAGCTTGCACGAAACCAATAAAATAGTAACAAATGATAGGTAAAACGTTTTTCTGAGTATAGACATACATATTTTTTTAGGCTTTAAAGATTGCAAAAAAATACGATTTAATAAAAAATGTTTTTTTAATTAAGCAATTACAGTGCTTACCTGCCAACCCTTACCGGCTATAGCTTGGCAATACTTATATCATACAACAGTAAGACATTTGTAAATCCAGACAATTCTATCTTCTAAAAAATTTTGACATAGCGATATATCAGTTATAATTTTTATCTTTGTTACATGGCTACAATGAACATAGAAATAATTAATCCCAAAGCAAAAAAACTGCTTCAAGACCTTGCAGACTTAAGGCTAATTTCAATCTCTGAAAAGACTAATCCTTTTTTGGATGTAATTAAAAAATTGCGTTCGCAAAAAGCTAATTTTTCCCTTGATGAGATTACTAAAGAAGTAGAATCGGTTAGACATAAACGTTATGGCAAATAAGCCGGACAGAATTATAATTGATACAAATATTTTCGTTAGTTTTTTAATAACAGGTTCATTTTTAAAATTATATAAACTCCTCGAATCTCACAATGTAACGCTTTTATTTAGTGAGGAATTATTACAAGAATTTCTTGACGTTGTAAAACGACCTAAACTTAAAAAATACTTTTCTGAAAAAGATGTTGTAAAAGTTTTAGATGGTATTCAATACTATGCTGATTATATAGAAGTTTCTACCAAAGTTAATGTTTGTAGAGATGCTAACGACAATTTTTTATTGGCTTTATGTTATGACGGGAAAGCAGACTATTTGATTACAGGGGACGACGATTTACTTGTAATGAAAAAATATAAGCAGACCTCAATTGTAAAAATATCGGACTATTTTAAAAATAAATAATAAGACACAGACCATTTCGACCACTATAATAACAAGAAAAGAAATAATGCTATGAATTTGCTCCAAGTTATTTTAAGCGGACCATACGGAATTAGCGGTGCATTACTTGTAATACTATATAGTATTGGTATTCCAGCTATGATAATTTATTACATTGTTAAGATTATAAAAAATAAGAAAAAAGCTCTAACGGAAATTCTACCAATCAATAATTCAGCGAGACTTTACAATCATTGTGTAATAAGACTGACAAACAAGACTTGACAAACTATATTTGGTAAGACTGTAACCCCTCTCATACAAAAAGTAAAAAGGGGCATTGTAAATTGCCCCTTTTTACTACTTACATATAATTACTAATTACCCCAACAACACCTTTTGTGCAGCAATAATACCTGCACTTGGTTCAAAGGTATAATTACATTTTTTTAACGCAGCTTCAATGGCTCCTATGGTACCAAGTATATCGCTTGCATTTACTGAGCCCATGTGTCCTACCCTGAAATAGGCGGTAGCAAGATCTTTCAATAAACCGCCTGCAACAATAATTCCAGCTAAATTTATTTCGCGAAGCAAATCGGCAGCAGCTACTTCTTTAGGATAATATACCGCCGAAAGTGTGTTGGCAGCAACGCCATCATTCTCAGGAATGATCTGTAAATTTAATGCTTTGATGGCAGCGCGGAATGCCGAAGCTATTTTATGATGGCGTGCAATGCGTTTATCAATGCCTTCGTTTAAAATAATTCTTAAACTCACTTCAAGTGCCGAAACCAGATTTACAGGTGGTGTTCCGAAGTACGAAGGTTTTCTGGCTTCGTAGGCCTGCATAATGGTAAGCCAGTTGTTCCAGTCGGCATAATAATTACCAACAGGTGTTTTTCTGTTTTTAAATACATCCATTGCTTTTGGTGATGCTACTAACAAAGCCAATCCTGGAGGTACACCTACGGCTTTTTGTGAAGCAGTAAGTACAACGTCAATGCCCCATTCTTCTTGTTGTATTTCTTCACCTGCAACAGAGCAAACACCATCAAGTATGGTTAATACATTGTATTTTTTCCCCAATTCCCCGATAGGTTTCGGGTCTAATTTTACGCTGGTGGAAGTATCAACATGCGTAAATGTTAACAATTTGTATTTTTTTGCTTTTAGTGCAGCTTCTATTTCGGCAGGCGTTACAGCTTTTCCTACTTCATGTTTAAGTACATCTACTTTTGCACCATAGCGTTTTAAAATATCCGCAAAGCGTTCCCCGAAATATCCGCTTGATACAACCAATGCTTCATCGCCATGTTCAATTAAATTAGAACCTGCCATATCCATTGCCAATGTGCCTGTACCACCAACAATGAAAGGTTGTCCGCTTGGGCTTTGCCATACCTTGCGCATCATTTCCAGAGATGCACCAAACGATTCAATAAAATCCGGAGCAACGTGACTGGTAGTTGGTTTGCCTAATGTGCTTAATACTTCGGGTTCAAATTCAATGGGTCCCGGAATCATCAATAATTTTCTGCCTTTCATATGTATATAATTTGTTTTTTAGTTGCCATATGGTATAGCCATGTTATATTCACTTCGGCAAGCTCAGTGCGTCGCATTGGTGTTTGTCTTTAGGAAACATGGCTATTTCATAAATTTATATTTTAGAACTTTTTTTATTTGTAATAAGTTGTTGTAATAAAAGCAACAACTGAGCTTAAGCGATAAAGATAATTATTTTTTGAAAAACCGCAGGGTAATTGTTTTTCTGGCGGATAACGCAAACACTCAGGATAATTCACGAAATATGCGGGCTGTTTTTTGTAGCACTGCAGCTTGTAAATAATGATTATTTTTGCCTTCGCTTTAAAGCAGAACAACACATATTTTAAATTATAATACCATGATTGCATTTATTACAGGAGCTACATCGGGCTTGGGCAAAGCTACAACAGAAGAATTTGCGAAAAACGGTTATGATGTAATTATTACAGGGCGGAGAAAAGACAGGCTGGATGAGTTTGAAACGCACTTAAAAAGTGCCTACAAGGTAAAAGTGCTTGCTTTAAATTTTGATGTGAGAAATTTAAAAGAAGTGGAACAAGCATTAAGTGCTTTAGGTGATGACTGGAAAAAAATAAATGTACTGGTAAACAACGCGGGATTAGCTGTTGGCTTGGGACCAATACAAGAAGGTGTGATTGACGACTGGGAGCGAATGATTGATACTAACATAAAAGGATTGTTATATATGACGCGTCTGGTGGCTCCCATTATGATTAAAAATGGTTATGGTCATATTATCAATATTGGTTCTATTGCTGCTAAAGAAGTATATGCGAATGGCAATGTATATTGTGCCACGAAACACGCTGTGGATGCGTTAAATAAAGGTATGCGAATTGATTTATTACCTCACAATATAAAAGTAACGGCCATTCATCCGGGAATGGTGGAAACGGAATTTTCATTGGTGCGCTTTAAGGGTGATGAAGAACGGGCAAAAAATGTTTATAAAGGAATAGAACCATTAACAGCCGAAGATATTGCGGAAACAGTATATTGGGCGGCATCACGGCCTGCTCATGTTAACATAAGCGATTTGCTCATTATGCCAACAGCGCAAGCAAGTCCCACTCATACAATGCGTAAATAAACCTAAAATGTATTGTACAAAGTTCCCTCTGTTTATTGTAAAATTGATTGTATGTGGAATTTTTATGCTTTTTGTTTCATCGGTAAATGCTCAAAAGGACAATCCTTCCGGCAAACATAAAATTCAAATCAGGCATCTGGTAAGTTTTGCTCCTATTGTTTCGTTGTATAAAAACGATCCCAATCTTACCAGCGATACAAAACAAAGTGTAGGTTTTTGCGCTTCTTACAAATCAGAATTTGTTACAGGAAAAAAGATGAATTACATAGCAGGTCTTGATTATGTTGATCAACAACTTTCATTCAAGGGATACTTTGCTGCACCCATGCACACATACTTGTATGATAAAACATTTGCTTATCAGCACAATATAAATATTCAGGAATTACAGGTGCCTTTGGGCATACGTGTTTCTTTTTTTAATAAACCGCTTAATAATTATGTTCCTTATTTTACTGGAGGAATAAAGTTCAGATACCTGCTTAAATCATCGGCTATTATCAAAGATGATTCTACTAAAACGACTGTTTATAAGGGAAGCAGCCCCAGCAGTATTACTTTTGAAAGCAATATCCCTTCACCAACAATCAACACCTGTTTGATGGCGGGGTTGGGTATTCAGCACAATTACAAAGATATAGACGGTGCTATTTTTTTTGAAATTACATTTAATTATGGGGTTTCAAGATTTCAATATGTCGGATATAATAATTCAAATGACTTGGGTATTCGGAATGCTTTTCTGGCTTTTGCCTTTGGTTGGAAATTTTGATGAAACAACTTGATGAACACATTACAAAATCGTATGTATACCAAACCAACATAGGTTTTGGAAAAGCTTTATTTCCCTTCTCCGTTCCCTGAACCTGTCGAAGGGTGGAGAAGGGTCAGGGATGAGGCTTTAAAAATAAATTCAAAAACCTTATGTTGGTTTGGTATAGACGTTAGTGCGGTATCGTTTAATTTAGAATTAATAGTGTGAAGAAAAAACTTAAAGCAATTGGGAAATTTATATTAAAAACCTTTTTATGGTTTTTGGCGATAACAAGTGTATTGGTTATTTTACTGCGCTGGTTACCCGTTCCTGTAACGCCATTAATGATCATCAGATGTGTTGAGCAAGTGATTGACGGTAAGACATTAACCCTTAAAAAAGATTGGGAACCGCTTGAAAATATATCGCCTAACCTGCAATTGGCGGTAGTTTGTTCTGAAGATCAGAATTTTATTCATCATTATGGTTTTGATATGGAAGCCATTGAAAAGGCAATGGAGCATAATGAAACCCATAAAAAAAAACGAGGAGCAAGCACGATCAGTCAGCAAACGGCAAAGAATGTTTTTTTGTGGCCGGGTCGAAGTTGGGTAAGAAAGGGACTGGAGGTATATTTTACTTTTTTAATTGAAACATGTTGGAGCAAACAACGCATCATGGAGGTGTATTTGAATATTATAGAAACCGGTAATGGCATTTATGGAGCACAGGCATCCGCAAAAAGTTTCTTCAAAAAAGATGCAAAAAGTTTAAGCACTAGCGAATCGGCTTTGATAGCCGCAGTATTGCCAAGCCCAAGAAAATATTCTGCAACAAATCCCGGAAGTTATATTCGTGGTCGTCAAAACTGGATAATGCATCAAATGGCGCTTTGGGGGGGTAAATTAAATTACGAAGAACCTCCTGCTGAAACTAAAAAGAAAAGAAAAAGCTGATTAGTAAATCTACCAATCAGCTAATTATAAAAAAATTGTTTTTTGTTTACTCCGCATCCGGATCCGGAGCTTTTTGAAATTCCGCTTTTTTAGCTTTTAATTTTTTTACAAATAATACATTGATAATGTCTTCGTCAATGGTCATGTAGGGTTTAGACATGCCATTGTTAATTGTTATTACTTGTTCATAACGTGGTTTTCTGATTAATTGTTCGTATTTGCCATCATTCAGTTTTAAATACATGGCAGTTATTACCCCGCCTTTTACATCGCACTTACCTACTAAACAGTCAATTGTGTTGTTCTCTAAATTTCGGATGGTTATAATCACATCTGTATATGTACCGTCGGCAACAGCATCAGCTCCCCGCAATTCAAATTTTTTAGTCCATTTTGTAAAACAGTTTCCATCATCCTCTATTTTACTTTTTGCGCTTGCCCCTTGAGCATTAACATCAAAAACAACAACTGCCATCAGACAAAATATAAATAAAACCTTTTTCATGTGCATTAACTTTTTTAGGTGAATTTTTTTAGGTGCGATAAAAATATAAATAAAATTCATCTTTTAAGCTAAAAGGATTTATTTTTACAAAAAAACATACGACATATAACAGCCTGCATGAAAACAAAACTTATTGAGGAGAACTTCAAAGAAGCGCAACTCCTGCTGAGTCAATTTATAGCCAATTCTCAAAATATTAAAAACATAGAACAAGCCGGACAAGCATTGGTAAAAGCCTTTAAACAAAACAATAAAGTATTGTCATGTGGCAATGGTGGCTCTATGTGCGATGCCATGCATTTTGCCGAAGAACTGAGTGGTCGCTTCAGAGAAAACAGAAAAGCTTTGCCGGCTATTGCTATTTCGGATGCTTCGCACATGAGTTGTGTGGCTAATGATTATGGATATGATTTTATTTTTTCGAGATATGTTGAAGCGATTGGCAATAAAGGTGATGTATTGCTTGCTATCAGCACCAGCGGTAACTCTAAAAATGTGATTAACGCAATTGATGCCGCTAAACAAAAAGGAATGTTTGTGATTGGTTTAACAGGAAAAGATGGAGGGGAAATCAGTAAATTGTGTGATGTTGAAATACGTGCCCCGCATAGCCGGTACGCCGACAGAGCACAAGAAATTCATATAAAAGTAATTCACTCCTTAATACATTTTGTGGAAGAAAATTTGAATAATTAAAAGAAATTAGAATACTAAAAAGTAATCAAATATGTGGGTAAGAAAAACACAATTAGAAATTGAGGAAGAAAAGAAAATAAAGGAAAGTAAAAGGTTTAAAAATGCTTTAACAGACTCTGCTGCAACTGCCATAATAGTTTTAATTATTCTTATTATTAGAGCAAAAATCAGAGGAGAAGGAAGTGTAATTTTAAATAAAGGAGAATCTTTGTCATGGGTAGAAATTTTAAATTACCTCCCTTTTTATCTAAGAATTATTTCTTTCGTTTTCGCTGCCATTTTTTTGTATGAATTTTTTTCTGAAAAAAGAATTTTTAAAAGAGAAACATCATCAATTTATATTTGTGACAAGTGTAAAAAAACAAAATATAAATCAACTGTGACTAAATGTGAATGCGGAGGAACAATATTAAATGCAAATGAATTTAAATGGATACCTGATGCTTAAAATTGTGGCAAGTCAAGTTCCGATTAACAACTTAAGTTAAAGAGTGTTCTAAAATTCTACCTTTCCAATATTCCCGATTTTAAAATTAAAATAACAGATATATGCTTGTAAAAACATATGGCAGCGCAGTGTATGGCATTAATGCAACAACTGTTACTGTTGAAACAAATATTAGTCAGGGAGTAAATTTTTTTCTGGTAGGATTGCCTGATAATGCCGTTAAAGAAAGTCATCAACGCATTGATGCTGCATTAAAAAATAACGGATATAAAATACCCGGTAAAAGCATTGTAATTAATATGGCTCCTGCTGACATCAAAAAGGAAGGTTCTGCTTACGATTTAACAATTGCTACAGGAATATTAGCGGCATCCGAACAGATAAAAGCCGATAAAGTAGGCGATTACATCATTATGGGTGAACTCTCTTTAGATGGTGGATTGCAGCCGATAAAAGGCGTATTGCCAATTGCCATTAAAGCGCGCGAAGAAAAATTCAAAGGAATTATTTTACCTAAACAAAATGCCAGAGAAGCTGCCGTTGTCGGCGATTTGGAGGTATATGGTGTAGAGAATATTAAAGAAGTAATTGATTTTTTTAATGAAAAAATAGTACTGGAAAGAACTGTTTTAAATGTTCAGGATGAATTTTTTCAGAAGCTGAACGAACATGAAATTGATTTTGCGGATGTAAAAGGACAAGAAAACATTAAACGGGCTTTGGAAATTGCGGCAGCGGGCGGACATAATGTAATTCTTATCGGCCCTCCGGGTGCAGGAAAAACAATGCTGGCAAAACGATTACCTACCATACTACCATTGATGACGTTGGATGAATCGCTTGAAACAACAAAAATACATAGCGTTGCGGGTAAAATGGGAAAAAATATTGGTCTTGTTTCTACACGACCGTTTCGTTCCCCTCATCATACCATATCTGATGTGGCATTAGTGGGCGGAGGCAGCAATCCACAACCCGGAGAAATTTCATTGGCACATAACGGAGTATTATTTTTAGATGAGTTACCGGAGTTTAAACGTACTGTTTTAGAGGTAATGCGGCAACCGTTAGAAGACAGAATTGTAAGTGTTTCCAGAGCGCGATTTTCAGTAGAATACCCTGCAAGTTTTATGCTCATTACTGCTATGAATCCTTGCCCCTGCGGATATTACAATCATCCTGAAAAGGATTGTGTATGTCCCCCCGGAACAGTGCAACGGTATTTGAATAAAATATCAGGACCACTGCTGGACAGAATAGACATTCACATTGAAGTAACCCCCGTTTCATACAACGAACTTTCTACCGAACGTATATCGGAAAGAAGTGAAATTGTTAGAAAGCGTGTGATGAATGCAAGATCCATTCAGGAAAAGCGTTATTCCGGCAGCGAAGGAGTGCATTCCAATGCACAAATGAGTTCAAAACAATTAAAAGAAATTTGTAAAATTAATGATGCCGGAAATCAATTGTTAAAAACGGCAATGGAAAAATTGGGTTTGTCTGCGCGTGCCTACGACAGAATTTTAAAAGTAGCACGCACCATTGCGGATTTAGATGAAAGTGAGAAAATTGAAACCAATCATTTAGCAGAAGCTATTCAATATAGAAGTTTAGACCGAGAGGGCTGGGCGGGGTAATGATTAAAAATTATTTCCCGCTGATTATATTTTGCTAAACGTTATACAGAGAATTTAAACGACAACATTATAATGACTGTTCAAGTATATTTTCACCTTAATTTGTTTCATACAAATGGGCATATTATAAAATTGATGTTATAAAAACAATCAAATTTCATCTCACAAAAACCATTCACCTCCAACTTTTTGGAGTAAAAATTGGAGCTATTATCGAGAGCTTATTGTTATACTATGGTCGGTTTTTATTAGCCTATTTATGTTTAGATGAAATCTAATAAAAAAAGACTAATATTTTAATGTAAGCGATTCAATATGTGATTTTTAATATGGAATAAGGTCTTTGTCCAAAAGCTATTGGCAATTGTTAATAACATCTTAGAACCAATCTCGATATATATTTTATATTTGTAACTATTGCAAATTTGAGTTATTGTTTTATGAGCGACAGATTCGTTCATAGCTTTGATAATGCACACTTTGTGTTTTGGAATAAATGGTATTTACCTTTAGTAATTAAATTAAAATCGGATATGAAGGAGTCTAATATGCTTAAAAAAATTCTGATAATAGTTGTATTTGTTATAGGTATGTTAATTGATTTAACTGCGCAGGACAACACTAATTTTGATGCTAAAGATTATTTAAAATATAAAGATTACAATAGGGCTTTGGTGGAATTTTTAAAAGCATATCCCAAAAACGCTGAAAACCTCGATCTTAATTTTAAAATAGGACTTTGTTACCTAAATATAAACGATGACAAGTCAAAAGCCTTACCTTACTTAAAAAAGGTATATACTGCAGGAGGTTATAAAGATGAGCTGTTATTATACATGGGACTGGCATCCATGCACGCTCACTTGTTTGATGAGGCAATACGTTTTTTTAATGAATACCGCGCAGCTTCCGATAACGAAGATCCAAAAACGGTTGAACGATATTTAAACAATTGCGAAAATGCAAAAGCATTAACGCAAAATCCTAAAGATATCGAATTCATTAACCTGGGAAAAAATATCAATACTAAATTCCCCGATTTTTATCCTTTTATAACTCATAATGAAGGAACTCTTTATTTTACATCAGGAAGAGAAACTAATGAAAAGAAAATCGAAAGTTCTACAGGTTTTTTTACTTACGACATATATTATTCCATTGTTTCGAATGGGGAATGGTCTAAAGCTAAAGGAATCGGGAAGAATGTGAATACTGTTGAAGATGAACAATGCGTTTACGTCACACCGGATGGTGAAAATGTGATTATATATATGGATAATGAAGAAGAGTATGGAGATCTTTTTATTTCGTCTATCGCCAACGCAAAAGCCTTTTCAAAACCAGAGCGTTTAGAGCCTCCGGTAAATACTAAAACTCTTGAAATGGAAGGTTGTATAACCTCAGATGGAAATCGTTTGATTGTAGCAAGTGATAGACCGGGGGGATTTGGAGAAACGGATTTATATGTTTTTAAAAAATTACCTAATGGAAAATGGGGGTTACCTTATAACATTGGACCAAGTATAAACACTCGATACAAAGAAGATTTTCCGGTGTATGATCAAGAAAGTAATACATTGTATTTTGCATCACAGGGACATTCGAGTATGGGAGGTTTTGATATATTCAAATCTGTTTTCGATGAAGCAACTCAAACTTTTGGTCCTGTAATAAACATGGGATATCCATTAAATAATACAGATGACAACATGCAGTTTTCATTGGCAGGTAATAAGCGCGATGGTTATACTTCCACCTATAGAAAGGAAGGTTTTGGTGATTTAGATATATATAAAGTAATATTCCACGAAGTGGAACTTAAACTGTCTATTGTTAAAGGAATTATTTCAACTTCTGATAGTTTAAAAAAACCAATAGATGCTTATATATCTATAATCGATGCCAAATCAAAAGAAGAAGTTGACGGAAAAAATGTAAGTCCAACAACCGGTAAATTCGTATTTGCATTGAAACCTGGAAAGTATATTATTAACGTAACCAGTCCAGGTTTTGTGGATTACAATAAACCCATTACAGTATTTGACAAATCGGATTATGTGTTTGAAGTGGAGCACAACATTTTAATACACAGACCAAATGAGTCTCTATTACCTAGTGGTAAAAAAATTACAGAAACTTCCGTTAAAGAATAACTTTATTTAGCGATACAAATTTTTCTTTGCGATTACTACTAAATTGTTAAACGCAGATTCTAATGAATCTGAAAATGGTGCAAGTCGGATGAAGAACGGGAAAAGGTTTTGAATGAATAGTAATTTGACAATGTTTTTTCTAATACTGCCGTTAAGGTAGTGTATAAATTCTCTTTTAATTGGCTGTAAAAAAGAGTACGCTTTATGAAAGTTCCTCTCGTATAATACTAAAGCAAAATTATGACGGTTTAAAAGGGGATTTGTTGTAACTTAGTCGGCGCAAAAGCAACACAAATGAGTAATGTAATTATAAGCGGACATTCGTTCAAGGTAAAAATTACTTCGGCTGAAATTCAAAAAGCCGTATCGGTTATTGCACGACAAATAAACTCGGACTTAAAACATAAAAATCCGCTGTTTTTATGTGTGTTGAATGGTTCATTTATGTTTGTTGCAGATTTGATGAAAAAGTTAACCATTGAGTGTACTATTTCATTCATTAAGTTATCATCTTATGAAGGGGGAATGACTTCTACAGGAACAGTTAAACAATTAATCGGCATTAATGAAGATGTGAAAGGCAGGACGGTTGTTATTGTTGAAGATATTGTGGATACGGGCGAAACCATTGAATTTGTGGCTAATCAATTGCAAGATTTAGGCGCTGCAGAAATAAAAGTAGCATCGTTACTATTTAAACCGGAAGCATATACAAAATCTTTAACTATTGATTATACAGCGATTGTGGCACCGAATGATTTTTTGGTTGGATACGGATTGGATTATAAGGGTCATGGTCGCAACTTGCCGGATATATATGTTTTAGATTATATTGAGGACGAACGATTAAAAAGGAAACTAGCTAAAACAACATAAAATCATAAGGATGTTAAACATTGTATTATTTGGACCTCCGGGGGCAGGAAAAGGAACCCAATCAGAAAAATTAATAAACAAATATCAATTGGTTCACTTGTCAACAGGTGATATTTTACGTGGAGAAATTGCAGCAGGAACAGTGCTCGGACTTGAGGCAAAAAAATTGATGGATGCTGGAAATTTAGTTCCTGATGAAGTTGTAATAGGAATGATAAGCTCAAAACTGGATAACAATAAAAATGCAAATGGGTTTATTTTTGACGGTTTTCCTAGAACGGCAGCACAAGCCGAAGCGTTGGATAAATTATTAGCTCAAAAAAATACAGCGATTACATTGATGTTGGCATTGGAAGTAGATAACGACGAGCTTACCAAACGCTTATTATCACGTGGAAAAGATAGCGGTAGGGCTGACGATCAGAACGAAGACATTATTCGTAACAGAATAAATGAGTATAATAATAAAACGGCTCCATTAAAAAATTATTACACAGCACAAAATAAATTTCAGTCAATAAATGGTATTGGTTCAGTGGAAGACATTTTTATTGGATTATGTACTAAAATCAACGCTTCAAAACAGGCGTTATAAAAACAATTTCCCCCAAATAAAACGAGCTCCGTTTCTTAATTATGTCAGATAGCAACTTTGTAGATTACGTAAAAATATGTTGCCGTTCGGGAAAGGGTGGAAGCGGTTCGGTTCATTTGCACAGAAGTAAGCTTACTGCCAAAGGCGGACCCGATGGTGGAGATGGAGGACGTGGCGGACATATTATTATTAGAGGAAACAAGCAATTCTGGACGCTTATCCATTTAAAATACCGAAAACATGTAATTGCCGAAAATGGCGAAGGGGGCAGCAGTCAGCGTATGAAAGGTGCCGAGGGTAAAGATGAAATTCTGGAAGTCCCATTGGGAACTATAGTGAGAGACGCTGAAACAGGAGAAATAGAGGCTGAGGTAACAGAAGAAGGACAGGAAATAATTATTGTGCCTGGTGGCAGAGGCGGATTAGGGAATGATCATTTTAAATCATCTACCAACCAAACACCACGCTTTGCCCAGCCTGGAGAAGATGGACGGAATGAATGGAAAATTTTGGAATTAAAATTATTAGCAGATGTTGGTTTAGTTGGATTTCCTAATGCAGGTAAATCTACATTGTTATCGGTAGTTTCAGCAGCAAAACCTGAAATTGCGAATTATCCGTTTACCACATTGGTTCCTAATTTGGGTATTATTAAATATCGAGATTACAAGTCGTTTATAATGGCTGATATTCCGGGAATTATTGAAGGAGCAAGCGAAGGAAAAGGATTAGGAATCCGCTTTTTAAGACATATAGAACGCAATTCCACCCTGCTTTTTTTAGTGCCTGCCGATAGCGATGACGTGATAAAAGAATATAAAATATTATTGAACGAATTGGGTAAATATAACCCTGAATTGCTTCATAAAAGAAGAATGCTGGCAATTTCAAAATGTGATATGTTTGATGACGAATTGCTGGCAGAATTAAAAAAGAACGTGAATAAACGCTTTAAAGAAAAGAAAACTACACCCATCCTATATTTTTCTTCGCATACTCAACAAGGAATAACTGAACTTAAAGATGAGCTTTGGAAACAGCTTAACAGCAAAGAAGATAATGGGTTCGACTATTAATAACCCAATATCAATAAACCTTTCCGTATTGTTTTTGCTTGTTTGGTAATATCAATGGCTAAAGCATTAAAGTAATGAAGTTCAACATCTCTACTACACAATCTGAGATTAGCTCTATCGTAAAATTTGTAAGCGACGCGAATCCAATTTCAGAAAAATAAACAGGAGTGCTGTAAATGATAAAAGCGAAGAACCTCCGTAACTAAAAAAAGGCAATGGAATTCCAATTACCGGAGCGAGTCCTATGGTCATTCCTATATTCACGCTTAAGTGAAAGAACAGCACTGATGCAACACCATACCCATAAATGCGGCTGAATACAGAGCGTTGCCGCTCTGCCATAAATATTAAACGAATGATGAGAAAAAGCTGAAGTATAATAACAATTGAACTGCCTACAAATCCCCATTCTTCTCCTACGGTACAAAAAATAAAATCAGTATCCTGCTCCGGAACAAAATTGTATTTTGTTTGTGTGCCTTGCAGATATCCTTTGCCCCAAAAACCTCCTGAACCTATTGCTATTTTGGCTTGATTTACATTGTAACCTTCTTTTTTTAAATCAACTTCACCTCTTCCAAGCAACACATCTATACGCACTTTTTGGTGCGATTTTAAATGATTATAGCCAAAAGATGCACCTTCAACAATGCCACAGGCAATGATGCCAACTGTAATAATTAGCAATAAATTGCTTCTGTTTCTTTTTATAAACAACGTAGATAAAGCACAAATTGAAATAATAATGCTAAGAAGATATACATTATTAATCATCAACGCCAATATAAAAAGAACGCCGGATAAAAATACGAGTAAAAGATAATTTACGGATAAGCCTTCTCTATATAAAACAAAAATAAATGCTATAAAAACAATGGCTAAACCTGTTTCGTTTTGAAGTTTCATAATGATAAGAGCAGGTACAGCGATAAATAATAATGAGATGATAGTGTTTTTTAACTGAGTAATTTTAATATCCTGATTACTTAAGAATTTTGCCAACGCCAGATTTGTGGCAAACTTCATGAATTCTGCAGGTTGTATACCAAATTCACCTATTCTGAACCATGAATTACTTCCTTTAACTTCGTGTCCTAAAAAAGGAACAAGTATGTTTATCACCAACAAAACTCCGAAGATGATATATGCAAATGCGGTATAAAAATTTTCATGAATAATTAAAATAATGGCAGCCAGCAGAAATGATAATCCGATCCAAATCATTTGTTTGCCATACTTTTGAGTTATATCGGTTATGATGTAATGTTCATCATTGTAAACAGCAGCATAAATATTCATCCAACCAATTATAACCAATACGACATATAGTAATATAGTTACCCAGTCTATATCGTTAAAAGTGCTATTGCTATTGCTACTTCTCACTTTTTTTTGATTTGTTATGAATTAAATCTGCTTCCAGCATTCTCTTTTCTAAGTCAGGACGTGTAATGCGTCCTTTCAAATATTTTTCCATTACTAAGCGCGCAATAGGTCCTGCCCAAGTAGCACCAAATCCGGCATTTTCAATTAATATACCAATGGCAATTTTGGGATTATCTTTAGGTGCAAAAGCAACAAATACGGAATGATCTTTTCCATGTGGATTCTGTGCTGTACCTGTTTTAGCACAATATGGAATACTATCAATTTTTAATCCTCCTGCGGTACCACTTTCTACTGCTTTTGCCATACCTGCAATAACAACGTTATACACAGCAGTATCTGTTATTTTTGTAAAATGTTTTATTTTAAATCGTTCAAGCAAACTATCATTTGGATTGCCGCCTATTGCTTTTACTATGTGAGGAGTATAGTACCAGCCTCTGTTTGCAATGATAGTAACTAAATTAGCATTTTGCAAAGGAGTAACACCCATTTCTGCCTGACCTATACCAAGTGATATAACAGTGCTTGCTTTCCAGGAACCTTTACCAAAAACTTTGTCGTAATATTTAATACTGGGAACGTTACCGTTCAACTCATTTGCAATGTCAGAGCCGGTTTTGGTACCCATTTTAAAACTTAATACAATATCTCGCCAATTAGCATAGGCTGCATAGGTATCACGGTATTTTTTGTTGTCGATTACGCTTTTAAATACATATGAAAAGTAAGAATTACAAGATGTTCCAATAGCACCGTTTAAATCAAGTGGTGATGGATGTGCATGGCATTTAGGTCGTCCACCTAAAGGAGGATAGCCTCTGGCGCATGGGTAGCGTGTTTCGGCATTTAATACTCCTTCATGTAATCCTATAAGAGCCATAATCAATTTAAATGTTGAACCCGGAGGATAAGAAGCCATCGTGGCACGATTAAATAATGGGTTTCCTATTTTGTCTGCCAGTAATAGTGTGAAGTTTTTATTCCGGACTCTGCCTACTAATAAATTGGGGTCATAAGTAGGACTTGTAACCAATGCCAATATTTCTCCTGTACTTGGTTCTATTGCTACTAAACTACCAATTTTATTTTGCATTAGTTGTTCTGCATACGCTTGGATATCTGCGTCAATGGTGGTGGTTAAAAATTTTCCGGGTATGGCGGCTGTATCATACAAACCATTCATGTAACTACCTTTTTCGCGGTTGTTTACATCCACCATCATTATTTTTAATCCTTTTTTTCCACGCAATACCTTTTCGTAAGTTTTTTCAATGCCGCTTACTCCAAGGTAATCACCTTCATTATAGTAAGGATCTTTTTCCGTAGTTTTCTTGTCGGCTTCACCAATATATCCCAGCATGTGCGCTGCAATTTTTCGGGGATATTTTCTTAAAGTTCTAGGCTGTACAAAAAAACCTGAAAAGCGGTACAATCTTTCTTGTATATAAGCATAATCCTTAGGGGAAATCTGTTTTTCAAAAACCGACTGCTTGCGCGGAGAATTAGGTGCTTGAACAGCCTTTCTCATTTTTTTAATAAATGTTTCTTTTGTAATACCTAATAAATTACAAAATTCCAACGTGTCAAAGTTTCTTACACTTTTTGGAATAACCATTAAGTCATAAGCTACTTCATTATATACAAGTAGTTTAAAATTTCTATCGTATACGTAGCTTCGAGGAGGAAATATGGTGATGTAACGAAAGGCTTGATTTCGTGCATCCAATTTATAGCTGTCGTCAATGATTTGAATGTAAAAAAGACGAGCAATAAATATGAATCCGGACAGCAAGAAAGCGGCTATGATTACATATTTTCTATCTGATAATACATTCATTATTATTCTTTTTTACGGTAGAAAAAATATTGGCTGATAACAACTAATATTAAAGTAAAAAAAGAACTTATAATGGCTCTCAATAAAGTAGAAAAAAATTCAGCGAAGCTGAACATTTCTATAAAAAATAACACGATATGGTGTAATAATATGAGTATAGATGAATAGGATATAAACCAGGAGGCCCCTAAATATTCCATTGTTGGTTTTGTTTCAGCTTCATATCCGTCGCGGGGGGAAAATATTTTTAAAACGGCCGGTCGTGAAAAGGCCATGAATACGCTTGCGGCAGCATGCATTCCGGCGGTGTCATAAAACATATCAATGGTAATACCCAATAAAAATGAACTTAAAAGCAAAATTCCTTTTGGTGTTTCAAATGGAAGCATTAAAATAAACAGAACATAAATGAAAGGGTTTATAAACCGCCCTAATTCAACATTCTTAATAATTAATACTTGCAATAACACAAGAACAACAAAACGAAGAATACTTTTTAAAATAATGTTTAACATTTCCTTTAACTAAAAACGTTATTAATTTTCTGATTCAGATCTTTTTTCTAATTCTTTTTGTTCTTCTTTTTGTATGTTGTTTACAACATAAACGTAACTTAATTTTTTAAAGTCAGTTGATAATTTGATTTTAACTGTATAGAAAAACTCATCTCGTTTTCGTTCAAAACTCTCAATTGTTCCAACCATAATGTTTTCGGGAAATGACAATGAATAAGCACTTGTAACAACTGTGTCGCCCTTTTTTAAATGAACGTGCGTTGGAATGTCATTTAATGTTGCATAATTGGAACTTTCTCCGTCCCACGTTAATGGACCAAAAAAGCCATTGGCTTTTATTTTAGAACTAATTACAGTTTTACTGTGCAGTAAAGACATTACAGTAGAAAAATTAGGTGATACATCTTTTACAATTCCTACCACACCGGTACTTGTTATGACTGCCATATCATGTTTTATTCCATGATTAGAGCCTTTATTAAGAGTTAAAAAATTGTTTCTTCTGTTAATGGAGTTGTTTACTACTTTGCAACTTGTGTAGGTATATTTTTGACGGTAAATGGTGTCATTTACTACAAAAAGATCATTAACCGTTTTCGAAAAAGAAATGAATGAATGTGTACGAAGTTGTGCATTCTCTTTTGCTAAAATTTCATTTTGTTCTTTCAGATAAAAATAATCTTTTATGTTTTTAGAAGTTCTTAGAATATTCGCTGTAACCGTATTGGATGAATTGATAAAGCTTGCACGCTGATAATAGTTATTGTTGATTATTAAATAGAAGCAGAAAATTTCGAGAATGAAAAATGTAAAGAAAAAAGAATACTTCCAGATAAATAAAATCAGATTCCTCATTAATCAACGATTGCTAATTGTAACCAACAAAACCATAAGAGATTGAACAGAAAAAGTACTTTGCTTATTTCATCAAGAATGGGAATTTTTCTATATTCTTAAGTGCAATTCCTGTTCCCCTTGCAACCGCTCTTAGTGGGTCTTCAGCAATATGAACAGGTAATTTTGTTTTTGATGAAATACGTTTGTCTAACCCGCGCAACATGGACCCTCCACCGGCTAAATAAATTCCTGTACGATAAATATCGGCGGAAAGTTCAGGAGGTGTCATTTCTAAAGCGTTCATTATAGCTTCTTCAATTTTGGAAACTGATTTGTCCAATGCGTGTGCTATTTCCACAAACGAAACATTAATTTCTTTTGGAATACCGGTCATTAAATCGCGTCCGTGAACGGCATAGTCAGGCGGAGGATTGTCAAGCTCTGTCATGGCCGAACCTACTTCAATTTTTACTCTTTCTGCCGAACGTTCTCCAATTAAAATATTGTGCTGTCTGCGCATATATTCTTCAATGTCTGAAGTAAATTCATCTCCGGCTATACGTATTGATTTATCACAAACAATTCCTCCTAAAGCAATAACCGCAATTTCACTGGTGCCGCCGCCAATGTCAATAATCATATTTCCTTTGGGTTCTTCCACATCAATACCAATACCTATAGCAGCAGCCATCGGTTCATGAATTAAATAAACTTCTTTACCTCCGGCATGTTCCGCGCTATCGCGTACTGCACGTTTTTCTACCTCTGTAATCCCCGAAGGAATGGCAATTACCATTTTAAGCGAAGGAGTAAACAAACGGCTTCCGGGGTGAATCATTTTAATCATCCCGCGAATCATATGCTCCGCAGCATGGAAATCGGCAATTACACCATCCCTTAATGGGCGAATTGTTTTGATATTTTCATGGGTTTTGCCGTGCATTTGCATGGCACGTTTTCCAACAGCAATCACTTGACCTGTTAAGCGGTCGATAGCAACAATAGACGGCTCATCAACCACTACCTTATCGTTATGGATAATTAACGTATTGGCCGTCCCAAGGTCGATTGCAATTTCTTGTGTCAAAAAAGAAAATAACCCCATAGTTTATCAATTTTATAATTTTGTAATCTGAAAAAGTTAATGCTTTTTATTAAACAATTTTCAAACCATTTTGTCTCTTATCAATCTATTCAATTTTGGTATACAACCTTACTTTTCAAATTATTTAGTGTTTAAAATGTCGTACACCTGTCATCACCATTGACATACCGCTAGCATCACAATAATTAACGGAATCTTTATCTTTTATAGATCCTCCCGGATGTATTACTGCCGATATTCCTGCGTTATGTGCAATTTCAACACAATCAGCAAAGGGAAAAAACGCATCCGAAGCCATTACTGCGCCTTTTAAATCAAATCCGAAATTTTGAGCTTTTAAAATGGCTTGTTTCAAAGCGTCTACACGGGACGTTTGTCCTACACCGCTTGCTAATAGTTGTTTGTTTTTGGCAAGTACAATAGTGTTTGATTTAGTGTGTTTTGCCAATTTACATGCAAATTCCAAATCGATTTTTTCCTGATCAGAAGGAGTGATTTTAGTTACCGTTTGCATGTCGGCAATCGTTTCTGTTTTTAAATCTTTATCTTGTTCAATTACGCCATTCAACAAAGTGCGAAATAATTTTACTGGAAGTTTGGTTTCTTTTTGTTTTAAGATTACCCGTTTAGGTTTTGTTTTCAAAAGCTCAAGTGCTTTGTCATCGTATGCAGGTGCAATAATTACTTCAAAAAATAATTTATTTATTTCTTGTGCGGTAGCTAAATCAACAGTAGCGTTGGTAATTAATATCCCGCCAAAAGCGCTTGTCGGGTCACCTGCCAATGCGTCTTTCCATGCATCCAGCAATACCGGACGAGATGCCAACCCACATGCATTGTTATGTTTTAAAATGGCAAACGTTGTATCTTTAAACTCCGCTATCAAATTAACACCGGCATCAACGTCTAATAGATTATTATAGGATAATTCTTTTCCGGCAAGTTGATCAAACAACTCTTCCATATTGCCGTAGAAAATGCCCTTTTGATGAGGATTTTCGCCGTATCGTAATTCTTTTGAAGGCAAAATGCTTTGTTTGAAAACCGTTTCGCTTTCATTGTTAAAGTAGTTGAAAATAGCGGTATCGTAGTGTGAAGAAACATTGAAAGCTTTGCCTGCTAATTCCCTTCTTTGTTCTATTGTGGAGGAACCATTCCCTTCTGTTAAAATAGAAAGCAATTGTTTGTATTCATTTTTTGAAGGAACAATTATAACATCTTTAAAATTCTTGGCCGCTGCTCTTATCAATGAAATTCCACCAATGTCTATTTTCTCGATAATTTCTTCTTCCTTTGCTCCGGAAGCTACCGTTTGTTCAAAAGGATACAGATCAACAATCACTAAATCAATTTCAGGAATATCAAATTCCTCCAATTGATCAACATCGCTTTGCAAGGCTCTTCTGCTCAATATTCCACCGAAAATTTTTGGATGCAATGTTTTTACTCTTCCTCCTAAAATAGAAGGATAGGAGGTAAGTGATTCAACCGGAGTGACTGAAACACCAAGCTTTTCAATAAATTCCTGAGTGCCTCCTGTGCTGTATATTTTTACACCCAGCTTGTTTAATTGATGAATAATGGGTTCTAGATGGTCTTTGTAATACACTGATATGAGTGCATTTTGTATTTTTTTATTTTGCGGCATATATTTTTATATTCCCACAAAGATAGAAATTTTTCAATCTGAAAAACACGAATCTTTTTGTGAAAATGCGTCGGATGAATTAATGATGAAAACCGAATTGAAAAACAACCTGATTTGTTTGTATAAGAGATATTGAACTTTAATCAAGAATGGGTTTTGAAGGAATGCTAATGCTTATCTACATATATCCAAAGTGAAATTTTTTCAACATTGTTTTTAGCATTAAATGCAGGGAATTCGCTGCTCAAATCAATCATAATATCTCCATATTTTTCAGACTTTACAGACCAAACGTTATAACCTCCTTCAGTTTCGCTTTTTCCATAATGTTCATCGAAATATTTTTTAAAATTAGTGAATGTTTCTTCTGCCAGATTTAGATTATTATTTATAAAAATATCTGATTCAATTTCGTTTAAACCTCTTTCATCAAAAGTGTATCGCACATCAAAAGTAGTTGTTGAATCTATTTTGTATTCGTAGTACAAATAATTTATATCTTCTTCAATAGGTTTATTCAACTCTTTTGCCGCAATCGTTGTAACACTGTCTCCTAAATTAAATCCTCTGAAAACACCTTGGTCAAAACGTACTACATTTTCAAAAACAGAACCGTATTTTGCTAATGGAGATTTATCTTGTTTACATGAAGAAATAACAAAAAATATCAGAATGAAAAATGCGATTGTTTTGGGGGTGTTGCAAGTGCGTAACATATCTGATTAGTTTGTTTTAACAAAGGTATTATAAACAATGATAGTTTTAAGTGAATACAATATTTTTATTTTCGATGGAAGGTAATCCTTTAAATTTCAAGAGTAATTGTGCCACCGTAATCACATCTTTTTGACAATAATTGACAATGCGTTTGATGTCTTGATCTTCCCAGTAAACACGTGCAACATCACTACCGTCAATATCATCTTTTGGCGTTGGTATATTAAAAACAGTTGCCAGTAAATTCAATGATGTATAGTTTTTGTAATCGCCGAATTTCCATAGCTCCATCGTGTCGATGTGATTGATTTCCCATGGTTTTTTGCCGGATATATTTAATGTTTTAGGAAGTTTTACATCATTGATTAACATCCTCCGGCATAAGAACGGAAAATCAAATTCTTTTCCATTGTGTGCACATAACAAATGTGTTTTTTTATTGTAATGAGTGTTTAAAAGCATTGCAAATTCAGTAAGCAATTCTTTCTCCGAATTGTTGAAATATGATTTTATTCTGAATGTTTCATCATTAAAGAAACCTACAGAGATACATATTACTTTGGCAAATTCGGCATATACGCCGGCTTTTTTGTAGTGTATTTCAGAACTTTCAGATGGTTGATATCTGAATTTATTGTCCCAGAAGTGGCGCATTGTTTCATCCAAATCGGAATATTGATAAACTAAAGGAGCTGTTTCAACATCAAGAAACAAAATGTTTTCGAGCTTTATTTCTTCAAGCATAGTTTTTAAGAGAGTGATTTTAAACTGTACGAAAGTAAAAAATCATTTTGGCCGATGTAATAAATTTTAAGAAAACTTACGCCTGGGTTATTTAATCAGTACACCTTTTTTGTTGATAATAGGCACCGTGGTAAAATATTCATCTTTTATAGTCTCAGCTAAAAAAATAAATTTTTTGTCGTACATCTTATTATTGATAAAAAAGCTCACCCAATATTCATTATTTATTCCGAATAAGCTTTCTACAATAGGTTCAATTTTTTTAAAACTATTGGCGGGTACACGATCCAAAAAGTGGCGCAGCGTAGAAGTTTTTACTTCTTCTTCATTATAAGTTCCGTAACCGTTTGACGACACCAAGACCCCTTCTATCGCTTCGTCACGTAAGTTGATTACATATACATTCCATTCCGTTTCATTTTCACTATTTAATTCCCTTACAATCGCTACTGCAATGTTTTCAACTATTGGTGGCTGAATATCCTTCATCATATATTTAATCGGGCGTTTTAATAATTGACGAAATAAAAGGAATTAATAATATAAATTTTCTGATTTTAAATTGAGATACCTTCTTACAGCCATTGATGTGCTAACCCATGATATAATGATACCAACAACTGTTACCAGACCAAATAGTGTGGACAACATTTTTTCGTCTTGCAGTTCTTTTAGTTCAGGCAGCTGGCTTTGCGCAATATAAAGAACTCCAAGTAACATAATAATAGAAATAAAAGAAGCATAAATTCCATGTTTAATTCCTTTAATTACAAAAGGTTTGCTTATAAAGCCCTGTGTGGCTCCTACGAGCAACATGGTTTTTATGATGAAACGTTTACTGTAAATGGAGAGTCGAATAGTATTGTTGATTAATGCCAGCGCAATAATCATTAATAAGCTGCTGAATATAATGATAACGAACCCTATTTTTTTTAAATTTTCGTTGATACTGGTGATCAGTGATTTTTGATAAATTACTTCCTTTACAGGTTTGTAGCTGAGGAGTTCTTTTTCAATCCACATAAGGCTGTCGTTATTGGCGTATTCAGCTTTTAAATGAGCATTGATAGATGCTAGTAAAGGATTATATCCTAAAAAGTCAATAAAATCCTCCCCTAAGTCATTTTGTAAGCGTGCCGCAGCTTCTTCTTTTGTTATGAACTCGGTCGATTTTACATACTCGGTAGCATCCAGTGTTTTTAATAACCACTGAATATTTACTTC
Organism: uncultured Bacteroidota bacterium; assembly: GCA_963727705.1. Taxonomy (GTDB): domain Bacteria; phylum Bacteroidota; class Bacteroidia; order 2-12-FULL-35-15; family 2-12-FULL-35-15; genus 2-12-FULL-35-15. Next base: position 26,851 of record CAVSHK010000031.1, on the reverse strand, counting down.
TTTTGCGTTGTCATTCAAAACAATTTGAATTCCTATATTCTCTTTAACGTCGTTAGATAGTTTGTGGGCATTTAAAATAATGATGCCCAATAAACCGATCATAAACAGCACGAGCGAAAGACTTATAATAGTTGTGATTGCTGAGCCTATCAGTTTGCGTTTAGAATATTTATCTGCCATAAATTTTGTTTTTAGAGTCCCCCCTATTACATTTTTAATTGCGTTTATAAGATTGCAATAAAAATAACGAGAAGGCAACAATCAAAATTAGGTATTATTAAAACACTAAACGTCTACTCCGAAAATTGAAATAAACAATGGAAGGTTAATAATTTTGTTTAATATCCATTAATAACCTTTAGATTAGGCTGAATCTTTGTCGATTAGTTTCTGTTTTTGATTGATTGTATTCTATTTTTTGCAACCTTTGTCAACATATATTTGTCTATATGTAGGAAAGCAGAATTAATTTCAATTGTTTTTGGGGATACTAGCGGTTTGGAGAGCATAATTGAACCCAAAGTTACCACGAAAGAATTTAATGTTTACTAAACTTGATTTTGATCTTACAGAAGTTTTTGGTGTTCATTCCCAAAAAATAGATAATTTTAGATAATGCTAAATAGTTATAAAATGAAATCATTTTGTCGATTTATTATTTTAGCGTTTTTTACGCTTTTTTTTACAGATACTTTTGCAACAAATCGTACTATAACTTGGACGAGCATTGCACTATCTAACTATTGCCCTGCGACAACTTCTAGCTATACGTTAATTGCTACAAATACAAATAACGCTAACGACAATATTCCGGTAAATGGTATAGTAACTATTACTTTTCCTGCAGGAACAGATGCTACTAGCTATACTGGTGGAACATTTTATAATGGAACTGCAATACCAATTGGCACCACCACTATTACAGCAACATCTATCTCCTTTCCTGCACCTATCGCTATTCCTAGAAATGTAGCGCTTAATGTAATACTTAATAATATAACAAATCCGGCGGCAGCTACATACAATAATCTTACAATGACAGTTCCAAACGCCGGTGCTGCTCCTAACACAAGTACTTTTAGTGGTTCTAGCTATACAATAATTCCGCTTACAATAACTACAAATCCAGTTTCAACCCCACTCTGTAAAGGTGCAAGTGTGAATGTTCCATTTACGGTTGGCACTTGTCTTTTTAATGCTGGAAATACATTTACAGCTCAATTGTCAGATGCCTCAGGTTCTTTCGCTTCTCCTGTTAATATAGGTACATTATCAGGTACTACTTCTGGTACTATTCCTGCTGCCATCCCTGTTGGTACGACCGACGGTTTTGGTTATTTAATAAGAGTGGTAGGTTCAAATCCTTCTGTAATAGGCACTACCAATAGTAATGGAAATATCACCATTAGCACACCAATGACTTATAGTGTTAGCGCTGTCAATCAAATTACAGGTTCTATCAGTCAAAACTGTTCACTGCCAAATGCCATTCTGGAGATAAAAATAAATGTAACCGGAAGTTGCTCTCCACAAACAATCACACAATTTAATTTTAATACTGCTTCATCTACAAATTCTGCTGTTGATATTACCAAAGCAAAGGTATATTACACCGGACAGACACAGGGTTTTACTACTTCTCAGCAATTTGGAGGGGATGTTTTTGCACCGACAGGAAATTTTACCGTAAATGGTACGCAACAATTGTCTTTTGGGGCAGGAACCTATTATTTTTATTTGGAATACGAAATCCCTTCTACTGCTACTACGGGGGATGTGGTAGATGCCAGCCTTACCTCATTTGTAATGAATGGAACTACCATTACAGATATGAGCACTCCAGATCCTGCTGGTAACAGAACTATTGTAAATGGCAGCACATGTTCCTATTCCATTACTAAGTTTCCGGATTTGTATTTTTGTGGTTCAACTTATACAACGGCAGCTGACCGAACAGTAAATTTCAGTTTAATAGAAAGTAGTTTAGGTAATGAGTTTGATGCAAGTCAAACAAATAAAACAATTGTATTTTCTTTACCTCCAGGCTTTGCTTTTGATGCCGGCGGAACAGTTAATCCAAGCAGAGGGAATATTAGTGCAATTACATTAAACGCACCTGTTGCTGGTGCAACATCATTTACTGTTACCGTTTCAACTAACGGGGCTGCGGCGACCCTTGATAGTATCGATTTTCATAATTTCAAAATTTATCCGACAGGACCTGGTAGCGGTGATTTATTAAGAACAGGAGGAACGTTTTCCATTAAGGGCAGTGCCGGCAACCCAACATCTTCTCAATCTTTCGGACATATGTCCGCTGGAGCGCCTATGGCTTATCAATCCAGTGCTGTGGTGCAGTACGATACAACTGACATTAAAAAAAACTGTACCAATTCCACTAATGGGATTTTAGAAATTCAGGTAAATGTGACCAATCCTTGCGAACCAATTAATGTTTCCAGATTTGATTTTAACACGGCCGGTTCTACGAATCCTACAACGGATATTACAGAAGCAGAGATTTATTATACGGGACAAACACGAGGGTTGAATTATGGCAGTTGGTTTGGTTTAACTCCAAATCCTAATGGTGCATTTTCTATTACAGGCTCTCAGGATTTAACGCTTGGTGCTGGTACTTATTATTTTTATTTAGTATATGATGTTCCTTCTACTGCCACTTTGGGGGATAAGTTAGATGCAAGCATGACGTCCTTTGTTATAGCTGGTGTGACCCAAACAGATATGTCAACACCTAATCCTACTGGTGCCAGAACAATTTCAACCGGCACATGTTCTCCTACGCCTGATGTAGCAAATCCTCCAGCCAATAATCAAACTGCAACTGCTGGTTCTTTGGTTATTCCTATGGACAATGCCCACCAAAATTTATACGGAGGCTTATCCTTTAATTTAAGAGCGTACGGTTTGGTTCATATGCTATTAATGAATGACATCCCTCTTAAATGGGTAATAAAATCGGGTAAAGCAAAAGATGCCCCAGATTTTATTGCAAGTGCTTCTAGGGTTTATCCCAGTGCTGTTGCCGCTGCAACGCAAACGTTTGTTGCAAGTGAATTTATTATTGATAGTCAGTATGTAAACCGTTCGTTTTATCCAGGAGGAAAAACCGCTACTCAGGTGATAACTGCATTTAATGGAGGTAACCCGGCACCAATGGTCGCTGTATATAAATTGACTGCCGATGTCATAGTGGATGTAAGATATACATTGACTGCTCGCCCAAAAATTGCAATTTTTAGTAATGGAGGTAATCAAGCTATTCACAAAGCAATGTTAGACACTGCAAGGATTACAAATTATATTGTTCAGAATGCTGGAGACTTTCAGGGATTGGCATCTTGTTATACATTTTGTTCTGAAGCACATTGGGATTATACACCAGGAAATCCGATAAAAGGCAATTTAGATCCTGTTAAGAATGTTGTTGCTTTTGTGAATGAGGGGGGGAATTTTTTAGCCCAATGCGCTGGAATTGACCTATATGAAAATCATCAGCCGGATGGAGGGCATTTTCATACTACAGATGGGATTGGTTTTGCAAATGGGAATGTTACAAATACCTTTTCAAATGCTGATATGGCATTCGATCAGTTTCAGGGAACAATAGGTCCCTTACCAAACAGTACAATAGCGAAATTTTGGCCTAATCCTTCCACTACACCACAGTCTAAATATAAACCGGAAATGTTTGTAGGTGTAAGTGCACCCCTGCCAACTAATACAGTGGTAGCGACTGGTGCTCACCTTGCCGATCCCGATTCTATAGGTTCAAATGTATTTTATTTGGGAGGGCATTCATACGCTACAACTTCAATAGGTGACATAAATGGCTCACGAATGTATTTAAATGCAACGCTTATTCCGGCAAAGAGGCCAACAGCTTTTCAAGCAAATATGAACCCTCCTACTACTATTTGTGTGGGACAAAGCTATCAGTTAAGTTTAGGTGGTAACCCTGCTGGTCCTGCTGGTGCTATTTATACCTGGACTCCTTGTGACGGTAGTTTAAATAATTGCAACTCCCCTAATCCTGTTGCAACTCCTAGTGTAACTACTACCTATTTTGTATATATCAATAATAATGGATGTCCGGGAACGGGTCAGGTAACGATAACGGTTGTTCCAAAACCTACGTCTACCATTACAGCAGTGAGCAGCCAAACGGTATGTGCTAACAATGCAAGTATTACGCTTAGTGCTTCTGTTACAAATGCAACTGGCGGTATCTGGACAAGCAATAGTGGAACAGGAACATTTTCACCAAATGCAACAACACTTAGCAATGTGGTATATACACCCAGTGCTGGTGATATTGCGACCGGAAAAGTAACATTTACTTTAACATCAACGGGTAACAATGCATCTTGTTCTGCCGCTACAAGCACTTTAACCGTATTTATAACTCCAGCTCCAACAGTTAATGCAGGTAATGATACAACAGTGTGTGCGAGTAACAGAAATGTTACCTTAAAAGGAAAAATAACGATCGCCAGCGGAGGAATTTGGAGTACTCCCAATGGTACCGGAACATTCAGCCCAAATGCACCAACAGGAACTTATGTTGTTAGTGATGCTGATACGGCATTGCACAGTGTAAAGCTTGTTTTAACCACAACAGGCAATGGTTCTTGTAATGCAGTTACAGATACAATGGTGATATTTATAACGCCAGGACCTAAGGCTACTGTAGGTGCTGTAAAATCTACAACGGTATGTGCAAATCAACTTGTTGATTTAACAGGCTCACGCGTTACAAATGGAACAGGTGTATGGACATCAAGTGGCGGTGGAATATTTAGTCCGGCGGCGCCACAAAATGCAACATCGTATTCGTTGAGTTCTACGGATAAAACAACAGGAGTAGCGACTTTAACCTTAACTGTAACGGGAAGTGGAACTTGTGGGGCAACGAAGGTGCAGGATGTATTAAATGTAACAATAACTCCGTTGCCAATAGCCCTTACAGGTCTTGGCAGTACCTTAAAAGTGTGTGCGAATGATAGTGTAATACATTTAAGCAGCAAAGTAATCGCCAATGGAACAGGTGCATGGACATCCTCGCGCAATAGTGGAAAATTCTCACCTTCAGACAATGGAACAGCAAGTACCTATACGTTGAGCAAAGCCGACACAGCAGCCCATCGCGTAACATTGTATTTAACGGTAACCGGTGCAGGCTTATGCGGAACAGTGCAAGCAGTAGATTCCACCTTAATATTAATAAGTCCTGAACCGAGAGCATTGACAGGTTATGGGGATACCTTAAAAATTTGTGCTCATAATAAAACAGTATCATTGAGCCAACGGGTAATCGCAAATGGACATGCGGTATGGGCATCATCAAGTGGAAGCGGCGTTTTTACTCCGGCAGCCGATAGCACAGCAACAGCTTATGTATTAAGCAATGCCGATACAGCAGCACATCATGTAACATTGTATTTACGAGTAACAGGCACAGGAGTTTGCGGAACGGTTCAAGCAGTAGATTCCACATTGATAGTAGTAACGCCCGAACCTATTGCTCTTACGGGTCTTGGCAGTACCTTAAAAGTGTGTGCGAATGATAGTGTAATACATTTAAGCAGCAGAGTAATCGCCAATGGAACAGGTGCATGGACGTCCTCGCGTAATAGTGGAAAATTCTCACCTTCTGCCAATGGAACAGCAAGTACCTATACGTTGAGCAAAGCCGACACAGCAGCCCATCGCGTAACATTGTATTTAACGGTAACCGGTGCAGGCTTATGCGGAACAGTGCAAGCAGTAGATTCCACCGTAATATTAATAAGTCCTGAACCGAGAGCATTGACAGGTAATGGAAACATAATGAACATTTGTGCTCATAATAAAACAGTATCGTTGAGCCAACGGATAATCGCAAATGGACATGCGGTATGGACATCATCAAGTGGAAGCGGCGTTTTTACTCCGGCAGCCGATAGCACAGCAACAGCTTATGTATTAAGCAATGCCGATACAGCAGCGCATCATGTAACATTGTATTTACGAGTAACAGGCACAGGAGTTTGCGGAACGGTACAAGCGGTAGATTCCACATTGATAGTAGTAACGCCCGAACCTATCGCTCTTACGGGTTATGGGAGAACCTTAAAAGTGTGTGCGCACGATAGTGTAATTACTTTGACAGAAGAGTAATCGCCAATGGAACAGGTGCATGGACATCCTCGCGCAATAGTGGAAAATTCTCACCTTCTGCCAATGGAACAGCAAGTACCTATACGTTGAGCAAAGCCGACACAGCAGCCCATCGGGTAACATTGTATTTAACGGTAACCGGTGCAGGCTTATGCGGAACAGTGCAAGCAGTAGATTCTACTTTAATCTTAATTACTCCTGAACCTATTGCACAAACAGGTTTTGGTGCTACTAAAACAATATGCGCCAATGATAGTGCAATACACTTAACTTCCAGAAGAATAGCAAATGGAACTGCGGTATGGTCTTCAACTGGTTCTGGTCAATTTAAACCTGATAGATATACAGCAACAGAGTATATTCTTTCGGCAGCGGATACCGCCGCGCATCAAATAAAACTCTATTTAAGAGTAACAGGTGTTGTTGCTTGCGGTACATTAACGGCTGTGGATTCTACAGTGATAACAGTACCACCGGCACCAATTGCAAAACTGAATGTAAGTCCGGTTCAACTTATTTGTGCAAATACGCGTACAGTAAATATCTCCGGCAGTGCTATAAATGCAACAGGATTATGGTCAACCAAAGGTACGGGTACATTTAGTCCGGATACCACTGTTGCCGCCAACAACTACGTGTTGAGTGATGCTGATACAGCAGCAAGAAATGTATTATTGATATTATCTGCAAAGGGTACAGGCTCTTGTAGTTCATATACCGATACAGCTCATTTGAATATATTGGTTACCCCTGAACCAATTGCATCATTATTGATGACCACCAATGATACAAGTATTTGTGCTAATAAATTTATGGTACCAATACTTGCAAAAGTAGCCAATGCAACCGGTAAATGGACAACAGATGGTTCGGGTTGGTTTTTGCCAAATGATACAATATATAGTAGACTTACAGCTACAACCTATTCACTCAGCATTGCAGATACTTCTGCCAGATTGGTTCATTTAACAATAAATGCAAGGGGGTATGGGGGCTGCAGTAACTACACTGCTCATAAAACTTTAACTATCAGAACCAGCCCTCCGCCATCCGTTTCGGTAGGAACATCCAGCGTAGTACCTGTTTGTACAAACAATCCGAATGTGCAATTAAGTGGATCTGTATTAGGAGCAACAGGTGTGGTATGGACAACAAACGGTACCGGTGCTTTTTCTCCTGGCACAACCACGGGTAATGCTGTATATACCTTAACCAATTCGGATACCGCAAAATCATCTGTTTCATTTACTTTAACCTCAACAGGCAATGGTGCTTGTAACTCTGTTAGTAAATTATTTTTGCTTAATCTTAAGAAGGCTCCCCGTCCTGATTTCGTAGATTCTTCTGTTTGTAAAGGTTTGGCAACTACTTTTTATGATAAATCAATTGTTCCTGCCCCTCCTGCATCATCTGTTGTTTGGAAGTTTGGAGATGGTGTTATTAGTTCTGTGCCTTTGCACACATATACAACGGATGGTATTTATATAGCTAAAATGATTGTTACAGATAATAATAATTGCGTTGATTCGATATCTAAATCAGTTGATGTTTATCCATTGCCTGTAGCAGATTTTACCAACAATGCTAATTGTTTTAGAAATGCGGTTTATTTTACAGATAAATCAACTGTAAATACGTTGGTTACAAGTAATAGCATTACCTCATGGAACTGGACTTTTGGCGATGGGGGTACAAGCACGGCGCAAAATCCATCACATGTTTTTCCCTCTGCAAATGTATATACGAGTATAGCAACATTGCTTGTTAAATCAAACCATAATTGTTCATCAGCTCTTAAATCATATACGTTAAATGTAACACCAGCTCCTATCGCTAAATTTACTACCGATTCAGTTTGTTTGAATCAGTCAACTCATTTCACCGATTTGTCATCTCCTGTGTTACCAACGTTAGCTCCGTTAACTTATACTTTAAATTATGGAGATAACACACCATCAGTTAATGATTTAACCATTACTCACAAATATCCTTCTTCAGGGTCTTATCCTGCTACATTGATTGTGCAGTCAACGGTAAATGGTTGCTCTGATACTATAATTGATACGGTGATGGTTCATCCGTTACCACAGGTTAGTTTTGCACCATCTGTTTTCTGTGTGGCAGACAGCACTCATTTTTTAAATACTTCTACAATTAGTACAGGAACTATAAAAACAATTTCGTGGGATTTTGGAGATGGAACAAGTGGCTCCGGAGCTAAAGTGGCTCATAAATATCCAATTTTAGGGACATTTGGTGTGATTTTAACGGCTAAATCTGAGTATAGTTGTGAAGCATCATATTCTAAAAATGTAACAATCAATCCTTCTCCTACAGCTGCATTTTCAGTGGATAAAGACATTATAGAACTTCATAAGTCTGTTCAGTTTACAAATAACTCAACAACAGGACAAGGTGCAACAGATTTATCATCCAAATGGAGTTTTGGAGATACTACCAGCGCTACTTCAACAGCAAACAGTCCTTCATACTTATATAATGTTAAATCGGGAACATTTACAACAAAACTGGTAGTTACAAATAACTTCAACTGTTCCGACTCAACCACCAAACCTATCATTGTAAAATTACCACCTAAAGTTCCAAACGTGTTTACTCCTAATGGGGACGGTAGTAATGATGTTTTATATGTACTGGGAGGACCATACAGTAAAATGGAATTCAGAATTTTAAATAATTGGGGAGAATTTATTTTTTCTTCTACCAGTCAATCACTGGGTTGGGATGGAACCAAAAATGGTGTAAGACAGCCTATAGGTGTTTATGTGTTCACATTAACAGCAACTACCGAAGATGGTCAACAACATACATTATATGGAGATGTAACATTGATGAGATAACTTCTCGAATTGCAAATGACAAAAAGTAAATATTAAAAGAAACAGAACAAAAAGTGAAGAAAAAAATAGGTAGTATCAGAGTTGCAATACTGTTGATGTGCTGTGGCAATTTGATTTTTATTCAAAGATCTCTTTCTCAGGATTTCCACCTTTCACAATTTGATGCCTTTGCACAGTATTTGAATCCTGCAATGACAGGCATGTTCAAAGGTGATTTTAGAGCCAATGTTCAGATCAGAAGCCAATGGGCAAGTGTTATTGCTAATCCTTATCAAACGGTGGGTGTTGGTTTTGATATGCCCAGTTTAGGGATAGCGAAGCTCCCAAAATTGAAAAATTTTAAATGGGGCGCCTATATACTCAATGAAAGTGCAGGTGCCAGTAAATACAATGTGTTTAATTTCGCGTTATCGGGAGCCTATGACATAGCAATAAAAAAAAACCATCGTTTTGCTACAGGTTTGCAGTTGGGCGCTATCAACAAAAGCGTAAGCAAAAACGATTTGTATTTTGGTGATCAGTATAGTAACCAAAATGGTGGAGGATTTACCGGTAACACCAGTGATGTATTTAATAGCATTAGTACCACCTTACCCGATTTAAATGCAGGTATTATGTATTATTATTCAAAAGTGCAAAGTCGCTTTAATCCGTTTATAGGATTTTCTGTTTTTCATATCAACCAACCTAAGGAGGAGTTTTTTAACTCCATCAATAATTTACCTTCACGGTTCAATATTAACGGAGGAACCAAAATAAATATAACAAGACAACATCAGGTAAATCTGTATTGTTTATATATGAAACAGGACAATGTAAATGAATTGGATGTAAATATTCTTGCATCGTCATTTCTTAGAGGCAGAGATGATGTTTGCTTCATATATGGCTTTGGTTATAGAAAAGTAACTAATCAGGATGCCGATGTAATACAATTTGGAATGAAGTATAAAAATTACACATGTCGTGTGAGTTATGACATTAATATTTCACAATTACAATCGTATTCAAATGGAAGAGGTGGGTTTGAAGTATCATTGATATACATACACAACAAACCTATAAAAGTTCCATCAATAGTGTGTCCTAGAATTTAGTGATTAGCAATTAATGATTATGAGAAAATATTTTTTATTGACTTGCGTGTTTATTTTAAGTTTGACAACTTTTTCTCAAACCAATTCGGAATTGTTTCGCTTGGCGGATGCGTCATTTAATGCACAAAACTATTTAGCATCAGCTCACTTTTATAAACAAATATTGGTAAATATCGACAGTGGCAAAATAGATGCGGTTTATGCTTATGAAATTAGTCCGTATAATGAACCGCCTAAAAGAAACAAAAAGAAAGCAACGAATAATTCCATTAAAAAAGATAGCACTACTGATTCATTATCAACAACTAAGGAAGAGGTTGAAACGTTGAATACTCAAACGGCTTCTCCAACAGGTAATCAAAAACTTTACGCAATGGACAGGCTTGCACTTAGCTACAAATTATTACGCAGCTATGACAAAGCTGAGCTGTGGTATAAAAAATTATATGAGCTACAACCGAAAGATTATACAATTGATTACGCAAAAGCATTAATGACAAACGGAAAGTATAAAGAGGCTGTTGAAATAGTAAATGAATTAATGTTAAATCAGGAGGTTGGAACAGCAGCTTTTGACAAATCAAGAGACTTTGTTAAAAATTGTTCGTTTGCTATTAAGACGATAGAAAACAAAAGTAAAATAATTGTAATAAAATCATTAGATAGCACAATTAATAGTAATGGAGGTGCTTTTGCAGCAAACTTTGCGGAAGAAAACGCGATAATTTTTTCGTCGTCGCATTCTGCTAATGGCAATCAAAAGGATGAAATGACACCAATAAACAGCAATATTTATAAAGTAACCTTAGATGATAATGCTACAGCTACCGACGGAATTCAAAGCATTTCCCAATTTGTAAATTCCGAAGACAATGAAGGCGCTGCTGTATTGTCTGCCGACAAAACCAAACTGTATTTTACAAGATGGAATCATGATCTTAAAAATCCCGAGTGTGCAATTTACGTTAGTAAATTTTTAAACGGACAGTGGCTCACTCCTCGTAAACTAAAGGATAATATTAATATGCCCGGATACAAAACGATGCATCCGGCTTTATCTCCTGATGGCAGCACATTGTATTTTTCTTCTGATCGTCCGGGAGGACTGGGCAAGTTGGATATATGGTATTGCACGCTTGATGCATCTGATAACACCAGCGAAGTGAAAAATCCGGGGGCGTTTGTAAATACACCCGAAAACGAAGCCACTCCCTATTTACATTATAATGGATTTTTATATTTCAGTTCCGATGGATTACCGGGATTAGGAGGCTTAGACATTTATAAAATATCTACAGAAAATGGATTTACCTCAGCCCCAAAAAATATGGGGAGTCCTATCAATTCCAATCGTGATGATGCCTATTACGTTTCTGATGAGGCAGGGCAAGTTGGTTTTATTAGTTCCGACAGGGTAATTTGTGCTTCTTGTAAAGAAGGCAGTTGTTATCAAATTTATTATTTTGAGGACAAACCTATTCTTATAACAATTAGTGGAAAGGTTTATAATATTGATACTAAAGAGCCAATTGCCAACTCAATGATTGCATTTATTGATGTTAAAGAAAACTATGATCCTATTTATGTTTTTACAGATGAAAAAGGCGATTATAAAACCAAATTAAACAAAGATGTAGATTATTTTGCTACTGCTCAAAAGAAAGGTTTCTTTAAAGATGCGGCAAGTTTAACTACTATGGGTATTAATAAATCTACCGATTTGATTCAGGATTGGAATTTTTCTTTGAAAACAATTCCTCCGGGTGAGATTAATATTCCCGGTATTGAGTATGATTTGAACTCGGCAAATTTGCGTCCGGGTTCTAAAGTGCGCTTGGATAGTTTGGTGGAATTCCTTGATTTAAATAATAACCTTGTTGTGGAAATTAACTCGCATACAGATGTAAGGGGAAATGATATGTACAACATGCGACTTTCTGAAGCGCGTGCCAAATCAGTAGTTGATTATCTTATTCAAAACGGGATTGAGAAAGAACGTTTGGTGCCTAAAGGATATGGCGAAACGATGCCTTTAGTAATTGATGCTAAAACAGAAGAAGAACATCAAAAAAACAGAAGAACGACTTTCCGTATGTTATCTCAGGATTTCCAGCCTCTTGATAAATACAGATATATCAGAACCAGACAGGAAAAACTTCAGGGCGCGCAGCAGCCTAAGTAAAAAAATGTTGTAATAAAAGGGGTTTACAATAATGGAGTTATTTTTTCCAGTCGCATTCCTCTCGAACCTTTTATTAATATAGTGGAGTTTTGCTTTGGGTTGTGTTTTAAATAACCGGCAAGCTCATCACTGTTTTCAAAAGTAAGTGCGGCATCAAATAATTTAGCGGACTCTTTAAATAATGCACCAACCAACAGCGCATTCGAAATGTTTTTTTGTTTTAGCAGTGCAACAATCACATCGTGTTCTTTTTTGCTGTCTGCGCCAAGTTCAAGCATGTCGCCAAGTATCACCATTTTATTGGGCTTATCCATTTGTGCAAAATTTTCTATGGCAGCATTCATGCTTGATGGATTAGCATTGTAGGCATCCAAAAGCAACAAATTATGTTCGGTTTGTATCACTTGCGAGCGATTGTTGGATGGAATATAATTTTCAATTCCTTTTTTAATCTGTTCTTCCGAAAGCTTGAAATAATCTCCTATACAGGCCGCAGCCAATATGTTTTCAAAATTATAACTACCTACTAACTGCGTTTGAATGATTGGTTTTTGGTCAATAGAGGTATGATCTGCTTTTGATTTGCATTTTAATTTTACAAAAGGATTACTCTCTATAAATTTTCCTTTAAAATCAACATTTTCGGAGGTTCCAAATGTAATTTGATTGATACCTGATGATAATTTGTTAAGCAAAGCATTGTCAGCATTAACAAAAAGTTTTCCTCCGGTTGTTTTGATGTGAGTGTACATTTCACTTTTTGCTTTTATTACCCCTTCATAGCTGCCAAAACCTTCTAAATGAGCTTTTCCTATATTGGTAATCATTCCATAATCGGGTTGTGCAATAGAACAAAGTTCTGCAATTTCACCCTGATGATTCGCACCCATTTCAACAATTGCAATTTCATGTTTAGTGGTAATGCTCAGCAATGTGAGCGGAACACCAATATGGTTATTCAAATTACCTTTAGTAGCTTGTACATTAAACTTTTGGCTCAATACAGCATTTACAAGTTCTTTAGAAGTAGTTTTTCCATTTGTCCCCGTAATGGCAATGATGGGAATATTTAATTGTTGGCGATGGTAGTTTGCCAGATTTTGCAATGTTTTTAAAACATCATTCACCACGATATACCGATCATCTTTTTTATAGTTCTCTTCATCAATTACAGCTACTGAACAACCTGAATTTATTGCTTGTTCGGCAAATTCATTCGCGTTAAAATTGCCACCTTTAAGTGCAAAAAAAATGGAGTTGGGAATAATGTTGCGCGTATCTGTGCAAATTACAGGATGTTGTTTGAAAATAGAATACAGTTGTTTCATCTGTAGATGATTTGTTTTTTATGGCTTAAGGTAAGCCTCATTATCTTATTCGTGTTTGCATACAAAACCAACATGGATTTTGGAATTTATTTTTTAAAGCCTCATCCCTAACTCTTCTCCACCCTTCGACAGGCTCAGGGAACGGAGAAGGGAAATAAAGGTTTTCCAAAACCTATGTTGGTTTGGTATAGTTCGGAAACAGAGCTATCATAATATAAATGAAAGAGTGTGTTAATCCATTAACTGTTTGGGAATAGTACAAACCGGAATAGGATTCATTTTATGTTGATTGGCTTTATTCATAGCAGTATATATTTTTAAAACCTGCTGTTGACGTTCTGTTAAGGACGAGGCTTCTGCTTTGCTTTCAATGAAATGCATGACCCACTCCAATTCATCATAGGAAGCACCAATTTGATCTTCATCACTTCTTCCATCGGCAAATAACCCATCGGTAGGTTTTGCTTTTTGTATTGCTTCTATCACACCAAGTTCTTTTGCGAGCGCATATACTTCCGATTTCATCAGGTCGGCAATAGGACTTACATCAACGCCTCCGTCGCCATACTTGGTAAAAAAACCAATGCCAAAATCTTCTACTTTATTACCAGTTCCCGCAACCAGCATTTTTTTGTTACAGGCAAAAGCATAAAGTGTTGTCATGCGAATGCGTGAGCGTGTATTTGCCATTGTAAGCCAATCCTGAATGTCAACAGGTAATACGTGGCTCATGCTTTTGAAGGTTTCTGTTAAATCTACTTCGCAAGAAGTTACGTTACTGAAATTTTCTTTCAGCCAATTGATATGAGCGTTTCCTCTGTCGTATTCTGCTTTTATTTGATGAATGGGCATATTCAAACAAACAACCGGTTTTCCTGTTTTTGCACAAAGTGTAGAAGTAAGTGCAGAATCAATGCCGCCAGATATGCCTATTACAAAGCCATTTGTTTTACTTTGGTTGCTGTATTCATTCAACCAATCTACAATAAATTGTATCACTTCTTTATTTTTCATGTTGCAAATAGTTTTTAGTTAAAACCGGTATTATGCAATGTGCCGCTAAATTTTATTGTGTGTATGATTTACGGCTGTCTTATTGTATGAAAAAAATCCCGATTTCAGGTACCTGAAATCGGGATTAAATGTAATCAATTTATACGCTTAAAACAAAACTCCAACCAGTAAAGCTACTACGCCGGATTTTAGTTGTTGAGGCATTTTTGAGTAAAGTGTATTGCCATATCCGTCAACAGATTGTCTTTCTAAATAGGAGGAATTGTTTTGAACAATATTGGTAAAGCCTAGTAAATAATTCAAGCCAAAAGTAAGCGATGTACTTCCTGAAAGATTCATTTCGGCACCTAATCCCATGTTTAATGCCGCCGTATATATGCTCACATCTTTTGTTACATCAATTTTTGAAATGCTTTGACTTGTACCCAAACCCGCTGCTGTTATTTGTTGTACATCATCCGTTGCTGTCGCTTTCCATCTAAAAGAATTATTAATTCCAAACTGTCCGTAGTAAGTTAAATTTCCAATCTCTTTAGTTTTCATTTTAAGTGTTAAAGGAATTGTAACATATGAAATATTGTAACTGCGGTCATTCAATTGATAATGAGTGTTAGATGCCGGAGAAAGAGTTGGATCATAATTAACGATTGCTGAGTTAAGCGTATTGTAAAAATAACTTACTGAATTAGAGTTTGGTGTTGTAAGTGTTGCGCCGTTATTATACTTCACTTTGCCACCGTTTACATCAATCTGTACTCCCGATTGTATAGAGATGATTTTCCCCATAAGATATTCTAAAATTAATCCTCCGCCATATTTCATACTTGCTCCGTTATTGGCAATGATGTTGCCGTCAGGTTTAAACCAGTTTACAGTGGGAGATACTTTTAGTCCGAATCTGAAATTTCTGACATCTCCTTGCGAAAAAATAAAACTGGTAGTTAATGTGAACAATCCGATTGTAAAAAGTTTTCTCATGTTATTTTTCTATTTTTGGGTTTTTCTTTCACAATATTAAGTATTATTTTTCTTTTACCAAGAATTCTATTATGAAAAACACTTGCCTTCATCTTCTCTGTTTTGTATTAGTACTATTTTTGTTTTCATGCGAAAACAAAAGAACAGATGTTGACGTTTCTCATATTGAACTTGCCGAACTAAAAATTAACAGGTTGGAACAGGATGTGTTTAAAATGGACACCACTGATATAATAGCTTCGTCGGAACGTTTACAGAAAAAATACGGAACATTTTACATTACTTACAACAAAGGAATACTTAATAATGGGGGAACAAAGGACTCTTCTTATGCCCGTCAGCTCAAAAGGTTTATAACAGACAAAGATATGCGTGAAGCATATAATGATTGTCAGAAGATGTATCCGGATGTTCAGTTTTTGGAGCAAGAAATGACGAGTATCTTCAAACATTACAATTATTATTTTCCGAAGAAACGCACCCCCAAAGTAATTACTATGATGTCGGGATTTAATTATTCATCCATTATTGTAGATAGCACACTTGCCATTGGTTTGGAAATGTATTTGGGAAGCAAAAGCAAATTTTATCAGATGCTTGGCTTACCTTATTACAAAACAATGTTTATGAATAAGGAAAATATAGCATCGGACGCGCTTAGGACATGGATGTTTGAAGAGTTTAAATACAACATGAATAAAAACGATTTTTTAAGTGATATTGTTTATCTGGGAAAAATAATTTACCTCAATGATGCAATGCTGCCCGAAGTAAACGATACTATTAAAATGCAATACACCCAAAAGCAATTGGATTATTGCACGCAAAACGAGTTTAATATCTGGACTTATTTTATTGCACAAAAATTATTATTCACTACCGACCATGCCGAGATTATGAAATTTACAGGCGAAGGGCCTTTTACAACAGCACTCAGCAAAGAAGCTCCCCCGCGTATTGGTTATTGGGTGGGATTACAAATTGTAAGACAATTCATGAAAAACAATCCTGACATTACGTTAGAACAATTGATGAACGAAACGGATGCACAAACACTATTGGCAAAATCAAAATATAAACCCAAAAAATAATGAAGCATTGGTAACTCAATAACTCAACAATTTTTTAAATTAACCATTCAACAAATCAAATCTATACAATGAAACAATCTGAAATTAATTTTACGGTTACGCTTGACGAAAATAATTTACCGGTGAACATTGACTGGCAGGCAACAGACGCGAATGAAAAAAGTACAAGTAAAGCGGTAATGATTGCCTTGTGGGATGCAAAAGAAAATAACACCTTGCGCATTGACTTATGGACGAAGGATATGATGGTGGACGAAATGAAAATATTTTATCATCAGTGTTTATTGTCAATGGCTGATACTTTTGAAAGAGCTACCGGAGAAGTGGATGTTTCAAGAGAAATGCGCGGCTTTGCACAGCACTTTGGTGAAAAAATGGATTTGATTAAAAAAAAATGAGCTAATTAATCGCTTTAACTAAAGCGTTAAAGCATCAAACGCATGGGTGTCATTGCCGATTGAACAAAACCTTGTTGCTGGTAAAACTTTATAGCACACTGGTTTTTTAAATCGGTTAACAAGGTTATTCGCAGGCACTTGTTTTGTTTAGCAAGGGCTACGGCTGCTTTTAGTAAAAGTGAACCATAGCCTTTATTGCGATGCTTGGGGTGAATGACCATGTCTTCTAAAATGGCGACTCTTCCACCCAATGCAGTACTAATGGTATAAAGCAAATTTACCATGCCAACAATTTCATCGTCTTGTTTTAATGTGAGTATGCTTCCTGTTTCAGGGTGTTCAATAATTTTTTGAAGCCCGCTTTTTTGAAGTGCTGCATCGGGTATAAAATCTTCTTCTTGTGTAAAAAGTATGCTCAGTAAATCAACTAAGGCTGGAATGTCTGCAATGGTAGCTTGTTGTATACTTGGCATTTGTAAAAATGTTTGGGGCTTGGCAGCTTTGCGGTATAGAAACCACTTCATGGTCTGCCCGCACAAACTTATTAAATAATTACTACAGAACCTGAGCGCACCAAACACTATTTACCGCTGAAAGTTCGGTGCACGAACTTCCTTCACCCGCATAGCGCAAAGGAACCCGTGTTAGTAATAGTTGCTATTTTATTTTCAAATTGTCTGGATTTTGTCTGCTGTCCCAAAGGGTATGGATTATAATTTGTTCTTGGTTAAACTCATAGAATAATATGAAGTTTTCAATGATTAAGCCACGAACAGATTCTATGTCTGTTTTAATTCCAATTTCAGGTTGTTTTTTTCAGAATTAAAATTTCCTCATTTAGTCTTTTGTATAACTTAAGAGAGTAGGTCTTGCTTTTATTTCTTTGAGCATAGAACTCCATAATGTCAAGGAGTTTATTTGTTACATTTCTAGACCAAATTATTTTGCGCCTGCCCATTTTGCAACTTTCTTGTCTAGCGTTTCATGGTCTATAAATAAACCCTTCTGTATTTCTTTCTTTGATTGCATAATTTCATGCCTTTGGTCTTCGGTCAACATTAACGCTTCGACGTCTGTTTTAGAGTCAAGAATAGTCTTAATAGCCTTAAGAAACGACACGTCGTTAATTTCGGATATTCTATGCACTAATAATTTTTTTAATTGAATTGCTCTCATGTTTTCTATTTCTAGTTGCACGAATTTACAAAATATTTCCTATCTTTTATACTGTGCGTCGCAATTATTGCTAACTTACTTATATGTGTAACGAAACTGCATAAAACCATCAGAAATGTGTCGGCTTTGAGTAACTGACATTATATTTTAACAATGATTGTAATATTTGTTTTGTTTGTTAATGCCCCTGCTCATTTAGCTTCAGTATTTAGCTGTTATCTATTAATTGCTTGTAATATTGTGAAAATAATTATAATTACTTGTTAAACTGTTATTTATTTTGTTTTTAAGCGGTGTTATTTTGTCTGCACATTGTTTCATTTTGTAAGATAATTTGAGCATTAATTTTTCACAAAAAATTAAAACACATATTAATTCATTAAATTTGCGTTCCGTTAAAAAAAACACTCATGGCTGGTAATACTTTTGGAAAAATATTTACACTTACAACTTTTGGCGAATCGCATGGTGTGGCGTTGGGTGGGGTTATTGATGGATGTCCTGCCGGATTAACAATTGATTTGGAATTTATTCAATCGGAACTTGACAGACGACGCCCCGGTCAATCGCACATTGTTACGCAACGCAAAGAGTCGGATACGGTAGAATTTCTTTCAGGAATTTTTGAAGAAAAAACTACCGGTACTTCCATCGGTTTTATTATCAGAAATGAAAATCAAAAGTCGAAGGATTATGAACATAATATAGATGTGTATCGTCCATCACATGCCGATTATACCTATGATGCAAAATACGGTAGAAGAGACCACCGTGGAGGCGGGCGTTCATCAGCACGCGAAACTTCTTGCAGGGTAGTGGCAGGCGCTATTGCCAAATTGTTATTGAAGCAGTATGGCATTGCTGTTAACGCTTACACATCTCAAGTGGGCGACATTAAATTACTCAAATCTTATCATGATTTGGATTTAACCAAAACCGATTCGAACATTGTGCGTTGCCCCGATGCATTAATTGCTGATACCATGATACAAAAAATAGAGCAGGTGCGCAAAGCCGGCGATACTATTGGCGGCGTTATTTCCTGCGTTGTTACAGGAACACCGGTAGGGCTTGGAGAACCTGTGTTTGACAAACTGCATGCTGATATAGGAAAAGCAATGCTAAGCATTAATGCCGTAAAAGGGTTTGAATACGGAAGCGGGTTTGAAGGAACAAAGTTGCACGGAAGTGGGCACAATGATGCCTTTTATACTGATAACGCCGGCGCTACGATTCACACAAAAACAAATCACTCAGGCGGAATACAAGGTGGAATAAGCAATGGAGAAGATATTTATTTCAGAGTTGCGTTTAAACCGGTTGCAACCATCATGCAACAGCAACAAACCGTTAACTCAAAAGGCGAGGCGGTAGAAATGATGGGTAAAGGACGACACGACCCTTGTGTATTACCACGTGCTGTACCTATTGTGGAAGCAATGGCAGCATTGGTTGTAGCCGATCATTTGTTAAGAGCGAGAACCGTTCAGTTGTAAATTAACAGTTTTTCGGTTTCGGTGGCGGAGCTTGTTGAAGACACAATTACAGGTGTATAATTTTAATTTAACCTTCATATTTTTAATATTCCAACCAACACAATCATGAAAAAAATTCTTAAATGGACAGGTATTTCGGTGTTAATTCTACTCGTTTTAATTATTGCAGCACCTTTCATGTTCAAAAAACAAATTGTTCAATTGGTGAAGGATACGGTAAATGAACAAGTCAACGCGAAAGTTGATTTTGGAGAATTTGATTTGACATTGATAAGTACCTTCCCGAATTTTTCACTTTCGGTAAACAATGTTAGCGTTGCCAATGTGGGAGAGTTTGAAGGTGATACATTATTATCTGTCGCCAACCTTACCTTGGGGCTGGATTTAATGAGTGTAATAAAAGGGGCAGAATATAAAATAAACACCATCAGTTTGGATAAACCTCGTATTCAGGCGCGGGTACTGAAAAACGGAAAAGCGAACTGGGACATTACCAAACCTTCGGCAGATACTATCAAAGCTGCACCTTCGGCACCCACTCCTTTTAAAATGATGCTTAAAAAATTTGAAATAAAAAATGGATACATCCTTTATGATGATGCATCAATGGGTGTTAAAACCGAACTGGTAAATATGAATCATACCTTAAAAGGTGATTTTACGCAGGATAATTTTGTGCTGGAAACGCTTACCGAAATTGAAAAGTTCAGTGTGGTGTATGGTGGTGTTAAATACATGAGTAATGTAAAAACAAAGGTGAAAGCTGATATTGACGCCGACATGCCTAACTTTAAATTTACCTTTAAAGAAAATGAGTTTTCATTAAATGAACTTACCCTTGGTTTGGATGGATATTTTGCAATGCCTAAGGAAGACATGGATATGGATTTGAAATTCAAAGCCAATCAAACCGAATTTAAAAATATTTTATCTCTTGTACCGGGCGTTTATACAACTGATTTTGCAGGTGTAAAAACATCGGGCTTGCTGGCATTAAACGGTTTTGCAAAAGGCATTTATAATACTAAACAAATGCCAGCCTTTGGTTTAAAGCTGAACATTAAGGACGCCATGTTTCAATACCCTTCATTACCTAAAGCGGCAACCAACATACAGGTTGATTTGGTGGTGGACAACAAAACAGGAAAACCTGATGCAACCATTATCGACTTAAATAAATTTCATGTGGAGATGGCCGGAAATCCTGTTGATGCTAAATTACATGTATCAACACCCGTTTCGGATGCAGCTATTTTAGGCGAAGTAATTGTTAAATTAAATCTTGCAACATTAAAAGATGTTATTCCTCTGCCAAAAGGAGATGAACTAAACGGTTTAATTAACGCCGATGTGAAGCTGTCAGGACGTATGTCATCCATTGAAAAAAAACAATACGAAAACTTTGATGCACATGGAAGTGTGATTGTAAAGGAAATGAAATACAGTTCCAAATCGCTTGGGTATCCAACATTAATACACAGCTTGATGCTTAATTTTACTCCTAAATATGTGGAGTTAACAGAGTTCAATGCTTTGGTAGGTAAAAGCGATATACAACTGGATGGTAAAATCGAAAACTTTTTACAATACGCACTTAAAGATTCGCTGTTGCAAGGCGTTTTCAATTTAAAATCGTCATTGCTTGATGTAAATGAATTAATGGCCGAAGATACTACCACAGCGGGAAAACCTGTTGCTAAAACAGATACCGCTTCTGCGCCGATGACCGTTGTTGAAGTGCCTGCCAATCTGGATGTGGTGCTGAATGCCAGCATTAAAAAATTAGTGTACGATAAATTTGATATTACCAATGTATCAGGTGCCGTTAAAATAAAAGACAGCAAAATGATAATGGACAAATTAAAACTGGACATGAATGATTTGGAAGGAAAAGTTGCAATGACCGGTGTTTACAACACTCAAAATAAAAAGAAACCTGTTGTTGATCTGGACTTGGATATTGCCAATTTTGACATTGCCAAAACATTTAAAATGTTTAATACCGTTCAAAAACTTGCCCCTATTGGCAAATACGCTAAAGGTAAATTCGGAAGCTCTTTAAAATTCACCACAGTGCTTGATTCTAAAATGCAACCTGATTTAAAAACCCTTACAGGTGGTGGTAAACTTGTTACCAGCACGGTACTGATAGAAGGGTTTGAACCGATTAATAAACTAGCCGATGTTTTAAAGCAGGAGAAATATAAAAAATTGACTTTGCAGGATGTGAATGTGAGTTTTGAATTTAAAGACGGAAGGGTAGAAGTAAAGGAAACCCCAATAAAAATTGGCAATTCAACGGCTAAGGTAAAAGGCTCAACCGGTTTTGATCAAACCATTGATTATACATGGAACATGGAAATACCTCGTTCGGAATTTGGTGCACAAGCCAATGCCGTTGCCGGCAGTTTGATAGACCAAATAAACAAACAAGCCGGAACAGGTATTAAATTAAGCGATAATGTAAAAGTAGGAGTGTTGTTTGGCGGAACAATAACCAAACCTACTATTAAAACAGATTTGTTAGCTTCAAAAGATAAAGGTCCACTGAAGGAACAAGTAAAAGAGCAGGTAAAACAAATAGTAACTGAAAAAATTGATGATGCAAAAGCACAGGCTCGCGCCGAAGCCGATAGAATAATGAAAGATGCACAGGCACAAGCCGATAAAATAAAATCGGATGCACAAGCTTTAGCTGATAAAACCCGTGCAGAAGGTTATGCTGCTATTGATAAAACGGTAAGTGAAGCAAGCAATCCGTTTGCTAAAAAGGCGGCTGAATTGGCGACTCCTGCAGCGAAGAGAGAAGTGGACAAAAAAGTGCAGAAAATATTGGACGAAGCAAATGCAAAAGCAGATGGTGTTTTAACAAATGCAAAAGCACAATCAGATAAAAAATTGCAGTAATAATTCTTTCATACAAGTGTTATGTATCGCATCTAAAGTTCATTCCGAGGGCCTGTACTGAGCTTGTAGAAGTATGTTTCGGAATCTTTCAGATGCTAAATCAAGTTCAGCATGACGGTGTACATTTTATGTTTAACATACTACAAGTAAAATAAATTAATGATAAATAACTCTTAAACACCTTACACTTTCAAAGGTGAAAAGGTGAGTTCAATTACAGGAATATGAAATTAAAAAACACTCTCTTACTTCTTTTTGCATCCATTACAATGGCTGTTTCTGCTCAGGACGATGAAAAACCTTGTCAGGAAATAACCAACAAAAAAGCTGTAAATGCTTATAAGGAAGGAATTAACAGAAGTAATAAAAAGGAAGAACGATTGGAGTTTTTAAAAAAAGCCCTGGAGTTGGAACCCGATTACGTGGAAGCTAATTTTGCCTATGCCTCCGAACGTATCAAAACATTATCCATTGAAAATGCAGCGTATAAAGTTGTAGAACCTTATTTTTTAAAGGTCATTGAATTTTGTCCTAAGTACCATGCTGATCCTTATTTTTATGTAGGTTGGAGCTATTATGAGCAGGACAAATGGGAAGATGCGGTGAAGTACCTCAAAGACTTTTTAAAGTTCAAATCGGATGATGATAAAAAGTTCAATAAAAATTATGAAGACCAATTGGAGAAAGCAAAAAAAATGCTGTATTGGGCAAAGTTTTATGCCGATATCAATAAAAACCCTGTGCCGTTTGATCCTTACGCAGTGAACGGCGTTTCAACAGAGCTGGATGAATATTTACCCATTATTTCCCCGGACGACCAAATGATATTTTTTACCCGTAAACAACCTCACGTAAAACGACTTGGAGAGCTGACTCAACAAGATAAAGAAGATGAATTTTTTTGTTTCAGCAAACGAAATCCTGAAACGGGAGAATTTGATCGAGGTCGCCCAATGCCATACCCTTTCAATAATAGCAGTAACGAAGGAGGAGCAACCGTTTCTGTTGATAACAAACATTTATACTTCACCGTTTGTAAAAACGAAGGCGGTGAACAGGCCAACTGCGATGTGTATTTTTCTGATTTTATTAACGGAGAATGGACAAAACCTGCAAAGGTGCCTGGTATTAACGATTCTGTTTTTTGGGATTCACAACCTACCTTGGCTGCCGATGGTAAAACACTGTATTTTTGCAGCGACCGTAAAGGTGGATATGGTGGTGTCGATATTTACAAAACCGTTAAAGACGCAAAAACAGGACGCTGGAGTACACCCGTAAATGCAGGGCGACCTATAAATACCAATGGTGATGAGTTTGCTCCTTTTTTACATTCCGACTTTCAAAGTTTGTATTTTTCTTCCGATGGTCATCCAAGTGTTGGTGGGCAGGATATCTATTTTACTCACATGGGCGAGGATGGAAAATGGTCAGAACCTAAAAACCTTGGTATTCCTATCAATACCAAAGGTGATGACATTGGTTTTTTTGTGAGTACCGACGGACGTTTTGCCTACTTTGCTTCTAACCAACCTTCGCGGGCTAAAGGCAGAAGTGTCGGGAAATTTGATATTTATTATTTTGAATTGTATAAAGAAGTACGACCCGATGACGTAGTTTTTATAAAAGGAAAAGTAGAAGACAATGCTGCAAAAGGAAGTAAAAATTTTACAGTTGATATAAAAGATGCCGTTACGCAAAAAAAGACCGATGCAGTAGTGGATACATTAACAGGTGAATACACGGCTATTGTGAATGTGAAGAATAAAAACGATTTAATTGTAACTGTAAAAAAAGGAGGAGCCGCTTTTAGTTCTCAGTTAATTGCCAAAGAAGACGTTATCAAATCGTCCACTAAAAAGGATTCTACTGTTACTCCAACTTTGGCCAAAACAACCAATCCGCAAAAAACAGATATCAAACCTTTAACTAATAAAGCGGCGCCAAAACAAAACACTGTTTTAAAGCCAATAAGTGCGGATATGAAGCTGGATACGCTGAAAGTTGGTAGAGCTTATACCATCAATAATATATATTACAATACCAATTCGGCCGAACTAGATCCGCGTTCGGTTATTGTAATTGATGAATTTGCAGAGTATTTAAAAGCAAATCCTAAAATAAAAATTGAAATTCATGGTCATACCGATAATGTAGGTAATGAAAAAGATAATTTGGCACTATCCACTAACCGTGCTTTAACCGTGCGCGATTTGTTGATAAAAAAAGGTGTTGATGCATCTAAAATAGTTGCTTACAAAGGATTTGGAGCTTCAAAACCTGTTGCCGACAATGCTACCGAAGAAGGAAAAAGAAAGAACAGAAGAACAGAATTTTTAATTGTTTCGAAATAAAGTTTGCAGAAACAAAAAATAAAACTACTTTTGCAGTCCCAGATTAAGGGAAGTGAGGGCTGGTAGTTCAGCTGGTTAGAATGCTGCCCTGTCACGGCAGAGGTCGCGGGTTCGAGTCCCGTCCAGCCCGCTTTTAAAAATGAAAACACCTTGTAAATCAAGCATTTGCAAGGTGTTTTTGTTTTTGGGGACAGTAGAGGGTGCAATACGGGATCAGGTTCAAAAGTTGGGATCAGGTTCAAAAGTTGTGGGGTTAAGCAAATAATTTAGCAAGCCTAAATAGGAAAAAGTTAATATTCCCTACCCCTCTATATTGTGCTCTGAAGGCTTTGATTTTAGCATTGAAAGATTCCGCCGATGCGTTAGTGCTTCTGTTATCAAAATAGTTAAGTATATTTTGTGGTGATTAATAATAGTTCTAGATAAGGTATTAAACGCCTTTATCCCTGACTGCTCTACCTTTTCATTCCATTTAGCCAGCCTTGCAAAAGCATACATTTTATCTTTTGTAGTATTAAAAATCCATCTTAATTGTTGCGTTAAATTATAGGCGTTGGATAGGGTTGGATATATTTCAAAAAGGATAGAAGCGCTGTGAGATTGTTCTATTGTCCAGTTGTCTTGACTTTTATAAAGCAGGTAACGACTTCTGACAAGTAGTTGTTTAAGGCTTTCACTGCAAAAAAGAATTAGCCTTTTTGTTTCTTTTTTTCAAGGCTAACTGTCGGTCAGCCTCTTTCCCGAGCCCATTATTTGCTTCCGTTATTAAAATACTTTCGTTCATTTTTTCTAAAGATACAAGGGACTTAGCTCGGATTTGGGACTTATACGATCATCTTCTAAAAGAAAGCGACTGAAGGCAACACTTTCAATTAATGTGGCAAAATATAATGCTTAATACTTATAATTAGTAGTCGAATCACATAGGCATTTTCAAGCCTTTTTTATAAAACGGTGAATTGCTTTATCAGCGTTATCTTGAAATGTAGTATTTTTCAGATCAGTGTAAAAAGTGCTCTGGTCAACCACGTCCCCTGATAACTTACCCTCTTTACTTGCATAAAAAATGCCACTTTTATATCGCTCATCCGAAATGCCATCTACAAAGCGTTTTGCACCTACTTCTAGCTTATGCACCATTCCCCCTATCAATGGGAATACAACAGGCATCATCAAATACTTCAACATAAATTTCATTGCCGGGGGAAGATTATTTGGTGCCAGAGTTCCCTTTGTGTTCCCGGGACTCATAACAACAAATTTGATGTCAGGATATTTTCTTGCCATTGACAAGGTCCACATGGTTGCTGTATATTTGACATATCCGTATGCTTGAGTTACATCAAATTTATTACCAAAATATGATCCATCAAGAATAGCAGCAAATTCGTCTACAGAAGAAGTCTTCATTGCCACCGGTTTCATTCCGAGCGTCTTTACTCCTGGTACAGCTTCCGCACTTACTGATAGTACTACTTTTTTTAACTTATCATGTTTTATTAATTCTTCTACTAAAATTACATGACCTAAAATATTGGTAGCAGCTAATTCATTCATACCGGAAGGAGTAATTTTCGCAGCCGTTTTCCCAACCATTCCACCTGCATTTAAAATTACCGCATCAATAGGTTCCTTTATTTTTTCTACTGCTTTTCTTACAGAATTTGCATCCGAAACATCTCCAATAATAATTTCAAAAATATTTTTCCCCGTTTTCTCCTCAAGGTCTTTTTTTGCTACCTCGGCTTTTGCTTGATTTCTACAAAAAAGAATTACTTTTTTTGTTTCT